>NZ_JBHUMF010000001.1:0-129068 GCF_042684945.1 Bacillus seohaeanensis
AAGATCCCTGAAAGATGATCAGGTAGATAGGTCAGAGGTGGAAGCATGGTGACATGTGGAGCTGATTGATACTAATAGATCGAGGACTTAACCAAATAGAAAAGCGAAGGCGACTGTTCAACTTCGACAAGCGTTGACAGCTCTGTAGAGGAATTCGATAGAATTCATCGGAAGAGCTGTAACGACTCGAGAAGTTAGGAGCCGCAGCTGGACAATTCAACAAGCGATACTCCATCTTTTTGACTTCAACTTTATCTAGTTTTGAGGGAATAATTTTTTAAAAAAGCCCTTGAAAAATACATAAAATATTATATAATAATATTTGTCCTTGAAAGCAATTTAAATAGTCTGGTGATTATGGCGAAGAGGTCACACCCGTTCCCATGCCGAACACGGAAGTTAAGCTCTTCAGCGCCAATGGTAGTTGGGGGATCTCCCCCTGCGAGAGTAGGACGTCGCCAGGCATTGTTCCGCAGTAGCTCAGTGGTAGAGCTATCGGCTGTTAACCGATCGGTCGCAGGTTCGAATCCTGCCTGCGGAGCCATTGCTTCCATAGCTCAGCAGGTAGAGCACTTCCATGGTAAGGAAGAGGTCACCGGTTCGAGCCCGGTTGGAAGCTTAATTTTTAAAACTATGGCCCGTTGGTCAAGCGGTTAAGACACCGCCCTTTCACGGCGGTAACACGGGTTCGAATCCCGTACGGGTCACCATTTATATAGTGGAGGATTAGCTCAGCTGGGAGAGCACCTGCCTTACAAGCAGGGGGTCGGCGGTTCGATCCCGTCATCCTCCACCATTATGCCGGTGTAGCTCAACTGGTAGAGCAACTGACTTGTAATCAGTAGGTTGGGGGTTCAAGTCCTCTTGCCGGCACCATTTTGGTTTTGGAGGGGTAGCGAAGTGGCTAAACGCGGCGGACTGTAAATCCGCTCCTTCGGGTTCGGCAGTTCGAATCTGCCCCCCTCCACCATTATGTATAATAAGTTAAAATTAGGACATCTTATAAGTAAGGGTCCATTTTTATTTTAAATACTAGTTTTATTGGGCTATAGCCAAGCGGTAAGGCAACGGACTTTGACTCCGTCATGCGCTGGTTCGAATCCAGCTAGCCCAGCCATAGGAGCCATTAGCTCAGTTGGTAGAGCATCTGACTTTTAATCAGAGGGTCGAAGGTTCGAATCCTTCATGGCTCATCTTATACAAGAAATCACACAAAGCATGTGCGGTTTCTTGTGTTTTATATTTTAATATGGGGCCTTAGCTCAGCTGGGAGAGCGCCTGCTTTGCACGCAGGAGGTCAGCGGTTCGATCCCGCTAGGCTCCACCATACATACGACTAATTTCCTTAAGCTACTATAGCTTAAGGTTTTTTTGTATATGTTTTGTTAGTTAAGGATTTGGGTGGCTTTCTTGACTTGTCCGATAGAGTTAGGAAGTTCAGAATATCAGCTTGAGATCTTACTCCATTAATTTTGAAATTTCTTACCACCTCAGAGAGTAGCAGCGTCATAACCAGATATCAATGTAGAAAATTAGCTATAAAAAGGACAATATCAGCTAAGCTACTCGTCAGTTTTCAAAATAAGTATACTTTTCTTTCGCTCATTCCATCTTTGTATAATTAGAAGTTTACAACCTTTCCTAATGTTTGTAGTAGACACACTATTGTTGAGAAATAATCATCACAAAAGCCTATTCCTATTAACGGAAACAATATATAGGAACCTATCATTCCAAACAAGAATGTCCACGTATATATATACATGAATATGTCCGGTTGAGTCATAATGCTTTTTTTGGATAAAATAATAGAGGAAAGGGAGGAATTTTTGATGAATAAGAATATTTCTATTGTTGGTGTTCCAATGGATCTTGGTCAGATGAGACGTGGAGTGGATATGGGACCAAGTGCAATTCGCTATGCAGGGGTAATGGAAAGACTTGAAAGACTTGGATATGAAATAAATGATTTAGGCAATATAGAGATTGCCCAGCCGGAGCGGATACATAATGATCCAGAAACAAACTTGCGTAATTTGAAAGCGGTTGCGGAGGGGAGTGAAACTCTAGCTAGTAAAGTTAATGAGGTAATTGAAAAGGGTGATTTTCCTTTAGTTTTTGGAGGAGATCATAGTATTGCGATTGGGACACTTGCAGGTGTTTCTAAGAACTATGATAATCTTGGTGTTATTTGGTATGATGCACACGGAGATTTGAATACAAGTGAAACGTCTCCATCTGGTAATATTCACGGTATGCCACTTGCAGTCAGCTTAGGGATTGGACATGAAACATTAACAAATATTGGAGGGTTTAGTCCGAAGATTAAGCCAGAGAATATTGTAATTATTGGTGCTCGCTCTCTTGATGAGGGAGAAAGAGAATTGATTAGAGAAAGAGGGATTAAGGTTTATACAATGCATGAGGTTGATCGTCTTGGAATGACGACTGTAATGGAAGAAGCTATTCAATACCTGAAGAATAATAAAACGGATGGTGTTCATTTATCATTAGATCTAGATGGTTTAGATCCAAGTGATGCACCTGGTGTAGGAACACCTGTAATTGGTGGTATTAGTTATCGAGAAAGTCATCTCGCAATGGAGATGTTGGAGGAGTCTGGCATTGTTACATCTGCAGAATTTGTGGAAGTAAATCCGATCCTAGATGAAAAAAATAAAACAGCTACAGTGGCTGTTGCTTTAATGGGTTCATTGTTTGGAGAGAAACTTTTATAAAAATTTACGGGCATCCGTAAGTCGATTCGTTTATAATAAAAAGGGCTAAGTATTTTGATTTGGAAATACTTAGTCCTTTTCTATGTTTTTTAATCAGTTCTTATATATTGATATTGGTTTAGCAGATGGTCTAGTTTGGTGCTTAATTGAATGACTTTTTCATTTGCAAAGGATGACTGTAAAGCTAGTGCAATCATTTGACTACGACATTCTTCAATTTGGTATAGTAGCTCGTTGCACTTTACGCTCATTTGAACTCCCCGTTTCTTTATTAATAGTTAGTTCTTTTATACCCCTTTTCAAATATTTGTAAACATTTTTAAGGAAATTTGTTAGGATTAATAGGGGAGAAAGAAAAGTGGAAGCGGCTTGTTCAGCTCGCGAAGAAAATAGGGATTTACCTCAAAGGGTGCTTTTGGCCCTTAGAGGTAAATCATCTTTTTCACAGCGAGTTAGCCGCTGGAACTGGACAAAAAGAAAAGTGGAAGCGGCTTAAACAGAGGATGACAAGTATTTTCGAGAAACAGAAGAAAGCGTTCGTTTTTGGGACCTTAGTTGTTTTTCGTTAGGACTTCAAGACTCTATTCGTTGGGGCGAGATAAAAATAGCTCTCAGTGAATCAGTTATTTATATGCGAATATTTTTTATAAAAAAGTTGAAACCTTTTTGCTATACAGTTCGTATTAAAGTATAGCCGCATAGAGCGGAGGTAAATTAATGGACGCGTTGGTGAAGAAAAGAATAAAACAGGTTTTAAAAGGCGATCAAAATGCTTTTGCAGAGATTGTAGAACTTTATAAAGACAAAGTTTTTCAAATATGTTATCGCATGCTAGGAAATCGTCATGAATCGGAAGATATTGCACAAGAAGCTTTTATAAGGGCATATGTCAATATTCATACGTTCAATCAGAATCGGAAGTTTTCTACTTGGTTATTTAGAATTGCTACTAATTTATGTATTGATCGAATTAGAAAAAAGAAGCCAGATTATTATCTTGACGCAGAAGTATCTGGCACAGACGGCTTGACAATGTACTCGCAAGTGGCTGCAGATATACAAATGCCAGAAGATGAAGTAGAAGAGTTAGAATTGCAAGCAACGATACAAGGGGCAATTTCAAAGCTTCCTGAGAAATACCGGTCAGTAATCGTTTTAAAGTACATTGAAGAATTGCAGCTTCGAGAAATTAGTGATATTTTAGATTTGCCATTAGGGACTGTGAAGACGAGAATTCATCGGGGGCGAGAAGCTCTGCGTAAACAATTGCGCAATATGTAGAGAGGGTGAGTGGTATGAGACCTTGTCCTAAAGATTTGGTAGAATATATGCATGATTATCTAGATGGTGATTTATCTGTAGAGAAGGAAGAACTATTGAAGGGTCATCTGCAATCATGTGAAGATTGTCAAAATCATTTTCACGATCTGAAAAAGGCACTTGCTCTTGTTCAGAGTACTTCACATATACAAGCACCTGTTGATTTTACGGAAAAAGTAATGGAACGTCTGCCTAAGGAAAAGAAGAAGGTAGGAGTTAATCGATGGTTCCGTCACCATCCAATGCTGACAGCTGCTGCATTATTTATGATTCTTATGACGGGGACCTTTTTCACATCATGGAATGACGGCCAGGACTTTTCTTTCACAAAGAACAATGATTTGATTGTACAGGATCATACTGTTATTGTGCCGGAAGGAAAAGTTATTCAGGGTGACCTAACTGTTAGAAATGGTGATGTGAAAATAGAAGGAACAGTTGAAGGGGATGTAACCGTTATTAACGGAGAAAAATATCTTGCTTCTGCAGGTAGTGTAACAGGTGATATTAAAGAGATAGACAAAGCCTTTGAGTGGCTATGGTATAAAATAAAGAACGGTACAAAGGAAATTATTAATCACTAGAAAGAAAAGCTTGAACCACTGGAATGAGAAAATAACAGAAATTCGCAACGGAATGAGAATTACGATAAACTAGAGGGGACCGATATTGTTGTAAGTCAGTCCCCAATAATGGACTGACATGAAGAGAGTCAAATTGGCTCTTCAATGTCAGTTTTTTTAAACTGTTAGGAGGGCATAAATATTTCACTTTTTGCCTTTTGTTATAAAGATGTCATATGAATGTTATAGAACATTTCTCTTGCGGCGATTACAATAAGAGAGGTCTTCTTTATTAAAGACAGAATATTGGGTTTGCCATGGGCGGTTTTCTTTTATGTAAAAAGGTTATGGTATAATGAATAAATTATAAAAAGAAGAAGCCACATGCGGCTTGCGCTTTCGATTAAGCTATGGAGGATGTAACATGCCGTTTATCGATATTTTTACGGATTATACTGTATTAGACTATGTCTCTGATATAGTAGACATTTTGCTAGTATGGTTCGTATTCTACAAAATAATCATGTTAATTAAAGGGACCAAAGCGGTTCAACTTTTAAAAGGGATCTTTGTCATTATTATTGTCAGAGGTCTTAGCAGTCTTTTTGGTTTAGATACATTAGGCTGGATGATGGAACAGGCCCTTACATGGGGGTTCTTGGCGATTATCATTATCTTTCAGCCAGAGCTTCGTCGGGCTCTCGAACAATTAGGGCGCGGACGATTATTCTCAAGAAGTTATTTACAAGAAGAGGAAGAGCAGGAGCAAATGATCGAGTCGATGACAAAGGCTGTCAGTTATATGGCTAAGCGTCGAATTGGTGCATTGCTGTCCATCGAAAAAGAAACGGGATTAAGTGACTACATAGAAACAGGAATACCAGTAAATGCTGAAATATCCTCACAGCTTTTGATCAATATCTTTATCCCGAACACGCCTCTTCATGATGGAGCGGTTGTTATTCAGAAAAGAAGAATAGCTGCTGCCGCTTGTTACTTGCCATTGTCAGAAAGTCCGTTTATTTCAAAAGAACTGGGCACGAGGCATAGGGCAGCACTTGGTATAAGTGAAGTAACGGATAGTGTTACAATTGTTGTCTCAGAAGAAACAGGCGCGATTTCCATAACGAAAAATGGAGAGTTACACCGAGACCTAACACTTGAACGATTTAATGAGATTTTAAGGGTAGAATTAATGGGTGATACAACAAATACTTCCTCAACAAGATGGAGCTTTAGGGGGAAGAAAGACAATGGATAAATTTATGGAAAGTAAATGGTTTATGAGAATTGTCGGTTTACTATTGGCTCTCGTTTTGTATGCGTCCGTGAATTTTGATGACCTTACTGACAAAGACCATAAAAACTCCAGCGATAATTCCCAGAATGTTGTAGAAACGATAGAAGATGTACCGGTAGAGGCTTTCTATGATGCAGAAAATTTATTTGTATCGGGGCTGCCAAGCACGGTAGATGTTGAAATTGAAGGAACAAAGGCTATTGTACAGCAGACAAAGACACTGAAAGGTTTTAATGTTTATGTTGATTTGAATGATATAGGTGTTGGGGATCATCAGGTTCCGATAGAAATAGAAAATATTTCGGAAAAGCTAAAAGTGGAGATAGAGCCTCAGTTTGCTAATATTACCATTCAGGAAAAAGTGACAGAGGAATTTACAGTGGAATCGGAGTTCGATGAGAGCCTGTTAGCAAATGGTTTTGAGGCAGAGAATCTATCTGTCGAGCCGAAGACAGTAAAGGTAACAGGAGCTAAGGATGCTATCGAAAGTATTACGTATGTAAAAGCTACCCTTGATGTGCAGGATGCAATTCATGAAACAACTACACGAGAAGCCAGAGTACAAGTGCTTGATAGGGAACTGAATAAGCTTGATGTAACAGTCGAACCAGAAGTAGTAGATGTCACCGTAAAGGTTGTTAACCCAAGTAAAAAAGTTCCTGTTGTTATAAAGGAAAAAGGGGAACTTCCTCAAGGGGTGAAACTGGAATCTCTATCGGTGGAACAGAAGGAAGTAAGTGTTTATGGTAAAGGAAGTGTATTGGAAACATTAGAAGAGCTAATCGCTGAAGTAGACTTAAGTAAAATTACGAAAGATACAGTAATAAACGTGCCACTTAACTTGAAAGATGGTCTCAATAAGGTGGCACCAGAAGAAGTGAAAGTAACGATTGATGTAAGCACAACCAAGGAAAAAACAGTATCTGGAGTACCATTGAATCTAGGCGGGGTAGGGGAAGAGTATGACTATACAATCGTATCCCCTAAAAGTGAGGAAGTTGATATCGTGGTGTCTGGTTACAGTGAAGAACTGGCTGCCTTATCAACAGAAGACTTTATACTTGATTTAAACCTTGCTGATTTAGAGCCAGGAGAACACAAAGTGGAAATTGATGCCACTGGTCCAGAAAATGTTAAGTGGGAACTATCAACGAAAACAGTTACAGTTCAGATAAAGGAAAAAACAACAGCAGAGGCTGAAGAAGGAGCGAATGAAAATGGGTAAGTATTTTGGAACAGACGGAGTCAGAGGAGTAGCAAATACGGAACTAACTCCAGAATTAGCTTTTAAATTAGGGCGATTCGGAGGCTACGTTTTAACAAAAGATGCACAACGTCCCAAAATTTTAATTGGCCGGGATACTAGAATCTCCGGTCATATGCTAGAAGGAGCATTAGTGGCAGGATTACTGTCCATTGGAGCGGAGGTAATGCGTCTTGGCGTTATTTCCACTCCAGGTGTTGCTTACCTTACAAAAGCTTTAGGAGCACAAGCAGGTGTGATGATTTCTGCTTCTCATAATCCTGTTGGCGACAATGGAATCAAATTTTTTGGTCCTGATGGCTTTAAATTATCCGATGACCAAGAAAACGAAATTGAAGCATTACTTGATCAAGTAGATGACTCCTTACCGCGTCCTACAGGTGCTGATTTAGGACAGGTTAGCGATTACTTTGAGGGTGGACAAAAATATCTACAGTATATGAAACAAACGGTCGATGAAGACTTCTCAGGATTACATATTGCACTTGATTGTGCACATGGGGCAACTTCTTCTCTTGCGACACATTTGTTTGCTGATTTAGATGCAGACCTTTCTACAATGGGAGCATCACCAAACGGACTTAATATTAATGACGGGGTAGGATCTACTCATCCGGAAACACTTGCGAGTATGGTAAAAGAAAAAGGTGCCGATATAGGTCTTGCTTTTGATGGTGACGGGGATCGTCTTATCGCTATCGATGAAAAGGGAGAAATAGTTGATGGCGATCAAATTATGTACATATGTGCGAAACATTTGAAATCAGAAGGTAGATTAAAACAATCAACAGTTGTTTCTACGGTAATGAGCAATTTAGGTTTCCATAAAGGGTTAGAGGAAAACAGTATTCAAAGTATCCAAACAGCTGTCGGAGATCGCTATGTAGTAGAAGAAATGAAGAAAAGCGGTTATAATCTTGGCGGAGAGCAATCCGGTCACATTATCTTCCTTGATTACAACACAACAGGCGACGGCCTTTTAACAGGAATCCAACTGGTGAATATAATGAAATTAACAGGCAAAACGTTGTCTGAATTAGCTGGGGAAATGAAAAAATTCCCGCAAAAGTTAGTGAATGTACGTGTAACGGACAAGCATCATGTAACAGACAATGAAAAAGTAAAAATGGTAATTGACAAGGTAGAAACAGAAATGAATGGAAATGGTCGTATTCTTGTAAGGCCATCTGGTACAGAGCCGTTAGTTCGTGTAATGGCAGAAGCCCCTACAGAAGAACTATGCGAACAATATGTTAATGAAATTGTAGCTGTTGTACAAACAGAAATGGGATTAGCGGAATAAGCGTATATGCGCAAGGGGTAACAACTTTAACTTTTATGCATATGTAATAGCAAGGCTGTTTCTTCCATGCAAGAGTGGAAATAGCATTTTATACAACGTTAGAAAAGCAACAACTGTCTTGGCTAATTCCAGCAGCTAGTCTCTCAAGATTAAATGGCTATCCAAGGAGAAGGTTTGTTAGTAAACCTTCTCCTATGCCAGTTATTTGCTTGTCAGAGTTGCATGAATAGCTTCCATTTTTCTTTACCAAATATTACTCTATAACGTTTTTGTTGACGAAATGTTCTACCCTGTTGTATGATAAATTTTGTTTTCAAAGTAGTTTTATCTCTTTATAGTTTCCTACTAGAGAAAAGATGACTACTAGTACAATGAATGTGGAAAGACTCTCCACTAATTGACGTGTCACTTTATTCAAAAAATAGAAAGGTGGATAGTTTTGTTTTAATCATAAAGCGCCAGGACTGAGTATATGCTCGGCAAAGTTATACTTAGTTGACGAGGTGGAGGTTTATCGAGAGTTCGGCGGATGCCTCCCGGTTGCGGGTCACACGACCGTTAATTTCGTTTTTAAAGCATCGAGGCAACTCGACTGTACAAAGAAGCGGAAAATGTGGCAAACATTATAAAAAATTAACAGAGATAAGGGGGCAAGGGTCCCCCAAGATTTCTTGCCCCCTTTTCATTTAGGGAGGAAGAAAAACTATGTGTGGTATTGTAGGATATATTGGAAATCAAGATACGAAAGAAATTTTACTAAAAGGCTTAGAGAAGCTTGAATATAGAGGATACGATTCAGCTGGTATTGCAGTGAAAAATGATGATGGAATTCATGTGTTTAAAGAAAAAGGTCGTATTGCTGACCTTCGAAATGCTGTAGATGACAATGTTGGTGGTCACACAGGTATTGGTCATACACGTTGGGCGACTCATGGCGTTCCAAGTCATGCAAATGCTCATCCTCATCAAAGTACGTCTGGTCGTTTCACGATTGTTCATAATGGTGTTATCGAAAACTATTCGATTCTAAAACGTGAGTACCTAGAAGATGTTACTTTTAAAAGTGATACAGATACAGAAGTAATTGTTCAATTAATAGAGAAGCAAGTGAACGAAGGAAGTTCTGTAGAAGAAGCGTTTCGTCAAACGCTTATGCTTTTAAAAGGGTCTTACGCAATCGCTCTTTTAGATGCCGAAAATGATGAAACAATCTTCGTCGCGAAAAACAAAAGCCCACTTCTTGTCGGTTTAGGAGAAGACTTTAATGTTGTTGCAAGTGATGCAATGGCAATGATCCAAGTAACAGATCAATTTGTTGAGTTAATGGATAAAGAAATGGTCATCGTTACAAAAGAAAAAGTTGAAATCCAAAACCTAGTCGGTGAAGTAATGGAACGTGCTCCTTATACTGCAGAACTTGATGCAGGTGATATTGAAAAAGGAACATACCCTCATTACATGTTAAAAGAAATTGACGAACAGCCATTAGTAACGCGTAAAATTATTCAAGCGTATCAAAACGGTCAAAATGAATTAATGATTGATGAAGATATTATTGGTGCAATGAACGATTCGGATCGCATCTACATCATTGCAGCTGGAACTAGCTACCATGCAGGTCTTGTTGGTAAGCAGTTCATTGAAAAAAGTGCAAAAATTCCTGTAGAAGTACATGTAGCAAGCGAATTCAGTTATAATATGCCACTTCTATCTGAAAAACCATTATTCATTTTCATTTCTCAAAGTGGAGAAACAGCGGATAGCCGTTCCGTATTAGTTCAAATTAAAGAACTTGGTCATAAAGCGCTTACGATTACAAATGTCCCTGGTTCTACGTTGTCTCGTGAAGCAGACTACACATTACTACTACACGCTGGTCCGGAAATTGCCGTTGCATCAACAAAAGCTTACACAGCACAGTTAGCGGTACTTGCCATTTTAGCTCATGTTACAGCTCAATCTCGTAACGAAGAGCTGGAATTCGATTTAGTTCAAGAGCTTGGAATTGTTGCTACAGCTATGGAAGCTTTATGTGATTCAAAAGAGGTATTCGAAGAGATCGCACGCGAATATCTATCTACGACACGCAACTGCTTCTTCATCGGACGTTCTTTAGACTATTATGTAGGATTAGAAGGATCACTTAAACTAAAAGAGATCTCTTACATTCAAGCAGAAGGATTTGCTGGTGGAGAATTGAAGCATGGTACAATTGCCCTTATTGAAGAAGGCACACCAGTAATCGCTCTTGCAACACAAGAAAGTGTAAACTTAAGCATCCGTGGAAACGTAAAAGAGGTTGTTGCCCGTGGAGCAAATCCTTGTATCATTTCCATGAAAGGCTTAGAAGACGAAGAAGATCGCTTCGTCATTCCAGAGGTTAACGAAATGTTAACACCTCTTATCTCTGTCATTCCGTTCCAATTAATTTCTTACTACGCAGCTCTACATCGCGACTGTGATGTTGATAAGCCACGTAACTTGGCGAAGTCTGTTACGGTGGAGTAGGGATTAGTAGATATTTAGGTAAGTTGTTTCATTTAAAAAAAGTCCTTTACTTGAAAAAAAAGTTCTTTACTTGAAAAAAAACTCTTTTACTCAAAATACAAAAAGTGGTAATGGAATCCTTAGAAAATAACTATAATCAGTATTACTAAGTTTGGGTTGTAGGAACAATTTCTACAATGTATGTACGAAAGGATTTAGTGATTTTACTAAAGTCCTCTGAGATAATTTCTTGGAGGGCTTTTTTATTTATAGCATCTTTTAGCTTATATTCTTTTAATCAATTTATTTAGGTGGTAGATGGAAATCCAGTGTAAATGCTAGTACTAATCTTGTACTAAACTTTTATTATCAATAAAGAAAAGCAAGTTAAATCAACTGGCAGGAATAAAGATTTTTTTCATTGATTAGCTAAAATTCCAGTTAAATCATTAATCCCTTGAATTAAAGCTTCTAAAGAAAAGCCTATTTGAATTAAGGAAATTGCAATAATTAATAGGATAACAGTATTAATCCAAGGCAGTAAGCCCTTATATTTTTCTAATTTCATCATTAATTTTTCCATAATACCCTCCCTTTCTTCCATGATATAACAATAACTTATTTATTATCCCCTTGCCAATGGTAATATAGGTATAAAAAGGTGATAACTATAGCATATAACTCACCAATAATTTTTTGAAACTAAAGGATAATTCCTCCATTCAGTCTTGACGAAATCCTCTCCATATACTTATATGGAGAGCAAACAATAGCCACTTCTCAACGCCTGTTGTTTTTTGTTAGCTAAAAACATTTTTTCAAAGAAGAACATTAGGAAGCTAAAACAGCAAATGTACGGGGAGATAGCTAAGAAAAGGTCCTTGATTATGACATAGTGGTTGAACATAAAAATAAGGTTAATTAGGCGTTATTAGGCGAACAACGTAAACATAAACTTTTCAAGTGAAAAGTATTCTTAAGGCTAAATGTAATGCCTGTAACCTAATCCCTAATAGTTATGGAAGATGCGGTTGTAGTGATTAGTTGTGACCGTCAAGTAAAACTACTAAAGTTACTAACAAAGTCAGTCATATTATTATAATAAGGGGCATTTTAATGGAATAATGGTTTCTAAAAATTAGGTTGTTCAGTAAAGAACTTTTTTATTATGTTACGCCAATCTATTATTACAATTATTACGTATAGTAAAAGACTTTATTTTTATACTCAATTTATGGAGTGCTGCAGTTACAAGGTTTTGTGTAGCAGTCAGTAAAGAACTTTTTTTCGATAAGACATAAGTTGTGTCTGTTCGTTTGGATTATAGTTCGTAACTTTCGATTATAGTTCGTAACTTTTGATTATAGTTTGTAACTCACGATTATAGTCGGTAACTGTTTATTAACATTATGTCTGCTGTTATCGGAAATTAGAAGTATTCCGTAGCAAAATAATATGTATTATGGGCAAAATTAATTGTTCCCTAACACGAGTGAAAATTGGAGAAAACCTCCAGTTTTCCTCGTGTTTTTTGTTTATATAGGAAGGGGAAAAAAACGAAAAAAAGTGGGAAAGTTATTATTCTTTAACAGAAGAAGGAAAAGCGAGAGAAAAAGGCGTGATCCTTAGAGGGAGAAGAGATTGAGAAAAAAGGGGGAGATGGATCGGGGTGTTAAGTAACAATAAAGTTGTTTAATTTACAATAAAACCGTTTAAAAAATAATAATGTTGTTTAAAAAACGCCAGTTGTCATACTATTCAGCAATCCGGGTGCGATTGTTGAATTAGCGTCTCTTTTCTTTTTCAACTAAAGGGTGCGATTAAGGAAGAATCCTTTTGATATTGACCTTTATTATCGGATTATAAATGAGAAACAACATCAAAACACCTTCCTAAAACAAAGTGGAAGGTGTTTCGTTTTTAGTATTTAAAGAGAAATACACTGAAAAAATATGATAAAAGTAATATTATTAATGTTTATTGAGTTAGTTAACGTGTTTAATGTAGCACTCTGGCGTAAATTTTTTACAACCAAATTATACCTACTCCGTCTAATATTTGAAAGGGTGTGGAAGATGCTTGAACGAGAGAGAAAACAGGCAGAAATCAGAAATGAATTAAGTAGAGAGGAGAGACTAGAATGGTTGATGAATGAATACGGTAAAAATGTAGCTCGTTTAGCATTTACATATACTAAGCAGAAGCAGCTATCAGAAGATATTGCACAAGAAGTTTTTATTAGGTGTTATGAGAACTTAGACAAGTTTCGTAATGAATCCTCTTATAAAACATGGGTATATCGAATTACAGTTAATTTATGTAAAGATAAGTTAAGAAGTTGGTCCTTTAAAAATATCGTCTTGACAGAATTTTTCTTGAAGACAAAGGGCACAAACAAATCCCCTGAAATGGAATTAGTTGGTTTAGAGGAGAAACGACTTATTTCCGAAAAAATCCTTGCCTTACCAGTCAAGTATCGAGAAGTTATTATTTTGTATTATTACGAGGAGATGTCATATAACCAAATATCAGATTTATTAAATGTAAGCTTACAAACTATTAAGTCCCGGTTACATAGAGCTCGCCTTTTGTTAAAAAAGTTACTGGAAGGGAGCATTAAAGATGGAGAAAATTTTTAGTAATATAAAAGAAAACATGAATAAAACGGTCTTAAAAGAAATCAATTTTGATGATAAAAATAAAGAAAAAGTGAGACAGGCCATCTACAAAAAAAGAAAAAAGACACGGTTTCATTTAAAGCCAACGTTGAGGTATCTATTAAGTATCAGTGTGGCATGTCTGTTTCTTCTAGGAATGGGTTATTATATTGCAGATAAATTGGAGATTTTACCAGGAGAAGAACAAATGGCAAGCTCAAATAACAAGAAAGAGGATGTTCAACAAGAACATCAAAATGAATCCAATCTATATACGCCTCCTGCTAAGGAAGAATCTTACGAGGATATGACAAAAGAGGAAGTAGTTGTAAAGCTATTAAATACGGTGGATTATTTTCATACCGCGGTAGGGAAGTTTGAAGAGTATAACACTTACTATGATGGTTCAGATAGTACAGTTAATACTGAGTATAAAATAAGTACAAAAAATGTAATTGGTGGATATGAAAAATCAATAAGTCCATTTGTTGACAAGCTGATGGGGATTGAGGAAAGTATTAATGAGCTCATTTATAATGACAAGAAAATCTGGAGAAAAGAGAGTGTTGGAAAAACCTATCGAGTCAGTGATTATAAACCGGAACTAAGTCAAGATACAGTTACTCCAGAACAAGCATTTAGTATAGATTTGAAAGATCTCTATGAATCTGATTCCAAATTTAGGGAACGACCACCAAATGGTAATTCAAATCTATCGTTGTTTCCGTATGAAGTGACCGCTAGCTACCTAAGAAATGAGCATCTTTGGGAGATTGAAAAACAAAATGAAGAAGTGTTAGGTCATAATACAATTGTTTTATACGGAAAACTTGATGAGAAAGTGAAAAACAAGATGGAAGCAAATACCGATGCTTTTCGCTTTTGGGTAGATAAAGATACGGGGATCTTAGTTAAATATGAAACATACGGTACTGACGGTGAACTTATAAGCTATCTCCACCCGGAAAGCTTGGCAGTGAATGTTCCAATTGACCCGAAAGAATTTGTACCAAACTTAGATGGTTATAATAAAATGGATATTCCTAAAAGAGCATATGATGACCCAAGAGAGCAAGAAATAGAGGTTGTAAATCATGCAGACACATTTAAGGAAGAAACGGATGCAGTTTTGGATTTACTTCGTACAGACGTACCTTTCTTGTATGAATTCACTCATCCCGATCTTGAAATATTCTCAGCAAGCTATGAAAAATATAAAGATTTTAAACATGCTTACCTTACTTATAGTTATAAAAAGGATAAAAATGAATTGGGATCGGGCAGGCGATTACTTTATGTACGGGCTTATCATAAGGATTCCATTATTCGTTCCACTGGTGATTTTGAGAGGGAAAAAGGAGAACAACTTGAAAAGTTTACTTTAAACAGCATTGAATGGGAAAGTTATAAAATAAAAAATACCTCAAACTCCTATTTTATAGGGGAGAGAGGTGAGTATAAATACGAGATAGTTAGTCAGGAAATTACTCCTCAAGAAACCAAGGATTTATTGGGATCATTTAAACCTAAAAATTAAGGAAAGTGATTAATCACGAGAATTGAAATCATTCGAATATCTGGATGCAGTTTAGTAAAAAGTCAAACCCAGATTTATCACTCTATTTTCATAGGTAAAATTGGATTGTTATGTTGAGAAAAAAAGATATAAAGTTAATTAGTTATCAACAACTTGGAAGGGAATAGGTTAAATCTATTCCTTTTTTATTCAACGAAAGTCCCTTTAATTGAATAAGAGTATTGCTCAAAAGTATGATATTTAATCAGGATTAAATACTCACATTATTCTTTTTATCCTAACTACTTCAGTGTTCATTCTGCATTTACTTAATGGACCAAGTGGAGAACTTAATGGCTTTATGAACCTAACTATTGTAGTTATATTGGTTTGTATGAAGCATAAAAAAATCAATGTACACTATTTAAATTAGTGGGAGCCTTTTGAAGTGTAGTAATTACATCTTTTGGGTAGTAAATAAATTTTTTCACCTAAAAGTTTCTTTTGTTCTGTTACAATATAATTATTAAATTGTAATTTTATAACAGAAAGAAGTGGTTGTTTGGGAAAGTATAAAAATATAATTTCAACAATCGGTCGTGATAATAAGTTAAGTCGATGCACGGATGATGAAGATAAAATCTTCAAGCGAGAAGAAATCATTAATAGTTGGAAAGTGTCATATCATGAGAGAGTTTCTCGAAATGAAGATGAGATGGGTTTACGCTTACCTCAATTCGGAGCATTATCTGCGATTCGTGCACACTGGGCGACATCAAAATCTCCAGCAACAATTGTCTTACCAACTGGAACAGGGAAGTCTGAAACAATGTATGCCACTATTATTTCTGAAAGAATACCTTCAACACTTATCATTGTACCCTCTAATCTTTTGAGGGAACAAATTTTTGAAGGAGTGAGACATTTTGGTATACTTCCTAAATTAAATATGATTTCGGATAAGGTTATTTACCCAACGACTTTTCTTTATAAGTCAAAAGTAGGGAATGAGGATGAAAAAACACTGATTAATGCTGTTGAAGAGGCTAATATAGTGGTTTCAACTCCCGGTATGATTAAAAATATGCATTCTGCTGTTTTGGATACACTCATTGAAAAGGTAGAAGTTGTAATATTTGATGAAGCTCATCACCTTGCAGCTCCCGATTGGAGTACAGTGAGAGAAAGATTTTTAGGGAAAAAAATTCTACAATTTACTGCCACTCCTTATAGAAATGATGGAAAAAAGGTGGATGGTAAAATAATTTTCAATTATGGCCTGTCATTGGCTCAAAGATCTGGTTATTTCAAACCGATAGATTTTTATCCAATACAAGAATTTGACGAGAGAAAGTCTGATGAAGAAATTGCAAAAATAGCTATTAAGCAATTAAATGAAGATTTGAAAAAAGGATTTGAACATGTACTTTTAGCGAGAGCAAATAGCCGAAAACGGGCTGATGAATTGTATGAAAAAATTTACTCTCAATATAAAGAGTATAATCCAGTTGTCATTCACACGGGTATTCGCCCTTCCCAGAGGAAAAAATACTTGCAGCAAGTTAAAGACGGTAAAGCCAAAATTGTGGTATGTGTAGATATGTTTGGGGAAGGCATAGATATTCCAACATTGAAAATTGCGGCAATTCATGACAAATATAAGTCTCTTCCAATTACACTTCAATTCATTGGACGATTTGCTAGAACAAGTGGTAACAAGTTGGGAAATGCAAAACTCATTACAAATGTGGCAATGGATGATTTGAAGGAAGCGATTGAAGAGTTATATCATCAAGATGCTGATTGGAATCAACTCCTTAATATCCATTCAAATCAAGCTATTAATAGGGAAGTTGAGCTTGGTGAGTTTATTAATAAGTTTGAAAAAGGCCATATAAAGGAGATAGACTTATCCCAACTAAAGATGAAAGTAAGTACCAGGATGTTCCTACATCCTTCAAAAAGGACTTTGGTAAATGGATGGAAACAAGTTTTGAATCCAGATAGAACTACATCATTAATAAATGAAGAAGATTCCGTTTTTGTTTTCATTGAGGAAATTGAAACAAAGGTTGCCTGGTCAGATCAAAAGGATATAGTTCAATATGATTATGATTTCTTTGTGCTGTTCTTTGATAAGGACAATGGAATCGTTCATATAAACGAGACGGATACTGGAAAAGGGAACCGTCTTGTGGATAGTATGTTTTCAGAAGCGTCAGCAATTAAGGGAGATTCAGTCTATCGAAGCTTAGAAGGAGTTAATCGATTAATGATTGGAACCTTAGGATTAAAGCAAAAACCCAGTGGGAGGATTAGCTTTAGAATGTTTGCTGGTGCTGATATTAAGACTGGAATTAGTGAGGCTGTTACATCGGGTTCTACAAAATCTAATTTATTTGGTTATGGCTATCAAAATGGAGAACGAATAAGTATTGGTTGTTCATATAAAGGGAAAGTTTGGATGAGATGGGTAGAGCGGATTAATTTTTGGACAGATTGGTGTCAAAAAATAGGGAAAAAGGTCATGGATGATACTATTGATACTAATAATATATTAAGTA
Source organism: Bacillus seohaeanensis (assembly GCF_042684945.1). NCBI lineage: Bacteria > Bacillati > Bacillota > Bacilli > Caryophanales > Bacillaceae > Bacillus > Bacillus seohaeanensis. Next base: position 17,713 of record NZ_JBHUMF010000001.1, read on the forward strand.
ATTCCCTAGCTTTAGAGGTTATTAAGGAATTTCCAGAAGGAATCCCTTATAAAATTTTACTTCCCGAAATAATTGAAGTTTCCAACTCTTCCACTAGACAGTTATATATATCAAAAGAACAAAAGGAATTTCCGTTCTTTCAAACAGTTTTAAAGAATCCTGGTGTAGTTAATGAAAGTCTACGCTTTGAATTTTGGGTAAATGAACGAAAATTTGTCTTTGAACAGATAATTAATGAGACTTCATATAGTTTTAAGCAAATCGAAGGTGAAGAGCTATTGGTGAAATCCAGTAAAGGAACTGTTAAAATGACCGAGTTTCTGCACGAACACTCACCGGAAGTTTCGTTCATTCAAAACGATGGCACTATTATTGTAGTACAAGAAAATTTACAAACGGTAATAAAACCAAAAAGTGGCATTGATTTGCCACAAGGCTCTTTCACTGCTATCGATTGGAAGAAATTTAAGGTCGATATAAAATCTGAATCTCAAGGAAGAGGGAGAAAGACTGATTCGATTCAATACGCTACGATACATAAAATTGTAGATCAGGCATCAGATATCATTTTTGATGATGATGGAGCCGGAGAAATTGCAGATGTCGTTTCGGTCAAAATAGATTCTCAAAGTCAAAAGGTTAAATTTCATCTGTATCATTGTAAATATTCAGCCGAAAAACTTCCCGGAGCCCGTGTGAGTGACCTATATGAAGTATGTGGACAAGCTGAAAAGTCCATTATGTGGAATGATAATGTCTTACAAATTGTTCAACGGATGATTGAACGAGAAAATATGAGGCAAAGAAAATATGATGAAACCAGGTTTGAGAAGGGAGACTTACAAACTCTGCATATGTTGAAAAAGATGGTGAAATCTGGATTTGAAACAGAATTTGAAATATCAATTGTTCAGCCGGGAGTCTCGATAATGAAAATCACAGATTCAATGAAACAAATTATTTTGGCAACTGATTCATACCTAAAAGATACTTATGGCTTACGTCTGACATGTTATTTTAGTGAATGATAAACTGGGTGTTTAAATCGCTGTGCTAGACAAATTATATGGAGAAAAGAAGAAACCCAGTGGAAGTAATAAAGAGAATATATTGAATTGGAAAGAAAAACTTTATCCCTTAATCGGAACGATAGCTAAAGATCAGACAGTTGATCTCCAGCTTTTTTTTATTCCGTTAAAGGGTAGGTTAATAAAATAAATTGCGATTATACTAAAAACACAGAGGGATGTATAAATGAAATACCGAAATCATACTGCTTACTTATCTATATCAGCTAGTGGACCTCTTAATGGTGAATTAGAGAATTTATCAATGAAAGCCAGGGAGCGGGCATTTGCTGACCTAAAATATACAACAGCAGATGTAGATTTTTATGAAATGCACTGGAAAAAAGAGTGGGGAGGGGACGCGAAATATAAACATCATGAGCGTTTACGAAATCCAAAATTAAGAGAGGTTAATAATGCATTGAACAGAATTGGAGCATGGTTTGCTTCCTATCAGGAATCGGAAGAGTGGATAGGAGGAAATATAACTATTGTTTATGCTGGTCATGGAAAAAATAATGATGGTTCCTGGGTATTAGAAGATGGTGAGATATCTGTAACCGATTTATTTGAGATATTAAATAATTATTTAATAAACGATCAAAATAGTTTGAGAGTCAGTCTAATTCTAGATTCATGTTACTCAGGGAAATTCTTAGTGGATTTTCTACATAAAGTATATGCTGAAGAAAATAGTATAATATCTCCGGATTATTGTGCGGTAGCATGTTTACATGACGAAGTAGCACTAGAAGAACCATGTTTAGGACATGGACTTTATACTTATTCCTTTTCTTTAAGTAGTTTCGGTCCCTATCGTGGAATAGATATTGACCCTGAGAGATACAAAGACCCAGCCATTAGGTTGTTTTTGGACCCTGGACACGGCTGTTCACTGTTTACCTTCGGAAAGCAAAACCCAATTAGATTTGATAATGGAACCTTTGATACATGTGGAAAACATTTATCCATTTTCAGAGAAAATGAGCCCTATGAGTTATTAACAAAAGATGAAATTTATAGTGAGTTTGAACTAAGTAGATTTTTAATTGAAGATGAGATACATCGTGTGAAAAAGTCAGGTTATTATATAAAGTCAGAGAATTTAACTGAAGAGGGAATAACATCTAGTGATGTTAAAGTAGGTAGGCGAACCTAAAAAGTAATAATGGTTATTTATAATGGTTTTGCAAAAGTTAAGGGGGAGATTCCCTAATTCCCATCCTTATAAGTTTCTTAATTAACATAATTCATCATATTCCATCTAGACTAACCGCCCAAAATTCAACGTACTAACAGCAATGGAGGTTCATCCATCTCAAGCTGTTATCTTGCCTGACTAATATCTGCGTGAGATGGTTGATTTAAAATATGACTTCTATACGAAATTCGCTAAACCGGTTCCACAAGGTGAGAACCGTGCCATTAAAAATGCTGGACACAGCTGGATTCATACAGATTGTTCAGGTGCAGTAGTAAAGGCGATATGGGGTTTGCTCGACAGAGTGGACAAATGAAGAAAAATGAGGTTTGAACAAAAAAATAACCTCTTGGTATGATATGAGTATCCTATAGCTGGCCAGCAAAAAGGACAAAATCATATATATCAGGAGGTCACCAAGATGAATTATAATCAAAATAGAAAGAGTGCTCAAATCACTTCTTAAACACTAATTATAGGTATAGATGTTGCGAAGTTCAAGCAGGTAGCACGTGCTCAGGACTTTAGGGGAATTCAGTTTGGCACACCTTGTCGCTTTGAAAATACCCAATCTCATTTCAACCTATTTCTAGGTTATTTACTTTGATATAAAAACATCCCCCCATTTTTTTGGAGGGATGTTTTGTTATGTTATGAATTTCAGCCATATTATTTTGTTTGAGGCCTTCCCTTAAGAGGATTAGAAATTCCACTTCCTAACCCGTACCTTTAATTGAGTACAACTCCGCATACTCAGCTCATCCGCGAGTGTCTGATAGCTTTTTGATCCGTTAATGTACTTCATTACCGCTTTCCGTTTGAATTCTTCAGTATAAGAGTTAAATCTTTGCCCTTTTTTAGCCATAGAAAAATCCCCTCCAAGTATCATTCTTGCCTCCATGGTAACATTAAGGCTTTTTTGAATATCTACTTAAAGGGGATAATATCAAGATAAATTCCTTGGAGGACTTTTTTCTTTATCTAATTAATACTATAAAAAATCTATATCCCTGTAATCTTCTTTGTTCTCATGGTTTTTATCCTTCCTTGCTGTAACTAAGTTGTTTCTAAGCGGGGAGGGGATGTAGAGAAGTACGGGTGAAACAGGACCTTTTAGGTGGTGACTAGGCACGAACATCTAAAATATTCGGAACCAACTTGAAACGAATTTCGTATTAGTGTGAGGTAGGAGTAATTAACAAAGGAATTATCTTATTAGACAACAAAGTATATATCAGTATGGTTAGTAGGAAAGCGAATATCGATGGTGTTAGTTTAACGATCAACCCAGTTTAGAACGGGTAACTTCGGTAATGGAAGGGGATATAAATGGAACCAAAAGAGTTAGGTAATATGAGATTGAAGCAACTTACTATTAGCAACGTTCTTATAGTAATACCCATCATTATCTTTTTTATTTTAATTAGTGTTTTTACTATAACATTTGCACACATTTTCTTCGTTCTTGGAGTAATTTTATTGATTCAAGGTGTTTTAGGATTTATAAAGGGGGACTCAACGAGATCAATTATCCCTACTTTTGAAAAAGTAGCAATCTATGAAAAACAAAAAATGGGGAATGAATGGTATAAACAACGAAAAGTAGGATATGTTTGGCAGCTAATATTGAGTAGTCTCCTATTTTTGCAATCTTACTTGAACCAAGACTCAACAGATAATGGTTTTCAAATAGAATTTATGTTTATGTTCATCATAACCTTTTTTATTTTAGTTATGATAAATATTAGTTTGGTTATTCACTTTAGAAAGGTTGATCATGCCACTAAAGAATTGGATTTTAAAGGCTACACTTGGAAGTCAAACCTTATTGCTATTGCGGTAGGAGTTGTGTTTGCCTTGGTAATGTTTGTCATTGCCCTTTCGTATATTATTTCAGGAATGTAAAGAACAAAAGGGACATTTAAATGGATAGAAACATATAAGAATTAATTAATTTTACAAAGACAAAGTTTGGTTTAGATAACTACTACTTACAACATCATAGCCTTTCACGAGCGAGCAGAATACCCAAATAAGAAAATTCATATCATCAATGTAAGGGGATGATTAATTTGGTTGGCCTGTTAGAAAACATACACGAAGCATCTGTATTACTACTACTCTTATGTTCTTTTTTTTATTATAGGCATTTGAAAAAAATAAAGCGAGAAAGAAAACTTTCCTTCTTTGAATATTCAATGTTTATCATAACACAGCTTGCATACTTGCTTTGGGCGGGTAGTTATCTTCTTCTTATTTTAGATAAAAATTAAATAGGTTCTTATAGTACGGATAAGTGCTTATTTTTAATAAAGAAAATTTAAGGAGATTTATACTTATGCGAATAGAAGAAATGAGAAAGAAGATTCAAGAATTACCTGATGCAGAAGCAAGGTCATTATTATTTCAAATTTATCTACGGATGGATCTTTTAAAAGAAACGGACTATTCACATATAGAATTTGTAAAAGATCTGGAAAAAATATACGAAACTATTGTTGATATTTCAAAAGAACGATTAGAAATGAAAGAAGAGGGGACTTTTCAAATGGTACATCTTCTATTTGGTGATTCTCCTGCAGGGACTTTAAAAGTAACTTTAAAGGAAATGGGAATATACCAAGAGGAAAGAGTCATTGCATTTTGGGATATGTTTTCTATTGGCCCAGTCTGGGAATTGCATGAGAAATCGGGTGAAGAATCCAGGTTTGATTGGATGAAAAGTGTTATGAATGATGAATATAAAGATTTTCAGGACTATAAACAGGGATTTCAACAGACTGTTCACCAAATTTTAAGCATTCCAGAAGGCTTGCCTATAACCATATGGGTTGCTGAAAATTCCCATGAACAGACAGGACTTCGATATGTTTTGCATTTATTAAAGAACAAAATGAATGATATCCAAGTAATTAATACGACAAAGTCATTTGCTGAGAATTTTACCCGACCAGATATAACATACACCGTTTTAAAGACAGGGGAGATTTCACCAGAAAAACTTCAAGTTATTTATAGGAAAAGTAAATCGAACTCTCCTTTGTCACAACATGAAAGAGAAGAACTTGAACAAGAATGGTTGACTCTTGCTCAAAATCAGGAAACATTACGTATTTGGCGGAATGGAAGGATAAAGAGTGTTAATGTTGACTATTATGACCAATATATTGTCAACATGGCGAAGAAACTTCAACGTGAACGGGAATCTAGAGATTTCATGAAATCTGCCAGATTAATTGGAGAAGTGTTAGGACATTTAGATCAATATGTAGGTGATGAGTTCTTGGAATACCGGCTAAGGAAGTTGATAGAAAAGGGGGCTTTCGAGGTAGAAGGTAGTCTGAAAGCTATGAGATTTTATAGTGTGAGGTTAAAAAGGTAATTTTCAGCATCGAACTCCCCTTTATAGCAATAGTAATAAATAATGGATTAGGTTACTTAATTATACTTCTATTAGCTTTCCTCATTATGTACTTGGGTTTACTAATTCATGAAATAGGACAGTTTATTGCAGGAGTATTTCTCCAATATAGATTTCTATTTTGATTATAGGACCTTTTGTTATTTCAAATAGAAAAGCGCCGAAGGTAACAACGGCGCTTTTTCTCTAAATCTCATTTATTCTGTTATTACGTTATATTTTTAAAATAGATTGTTGAGTAGATCGTTTAATAACCCTTCTTCTCTATCGTCTTTGTGCTCTTTGCTAGGTGAATCCAGAAGCGAATCTAGTTGTGCATCTGCACTTGTATTTAAGCTAAGTTCAGTGCGGTCTTCCTCACTCCGACCGGAATCTTTAGCCCGGTCCTGTAGCTCTACTTCTGTCATTCGACAATCTTCAGAACTCCAGTCACTTTTTTTTGACATTACTTTTAGTTCTTCATTTGACATCAAATCTTCATCAGCAAGCTGTGTGGGAAGGTCAATAGAAGTTTCTTTTTCATCAGATGCAAATGCCGCACCTCCAAAACCAAAAGATAATCCTAGAATTAATCCTGCGCTTGTTATTTGCTTTAACATGTTTCCTCACTCCTTCTAATAGTTGATGTCTTACAGCATTAAATTTTCCACATAGAAATGAAGTAAAACGAAGAATCTTTTAGTTTAACAAAAATGAAAAATAGCTGTTATATAAATTAGCTGTCTCTTTTGCTTTTGTAACAAAAAGATAGAATACATTAACGAAGAAAATGTTGTTTTGGGGTGATGGACTGTTATTTTCCACTGAAGCTAGACATTCGTTTCGTCTGCGAGGTCTCAACTTTTCTTCTGTATACCGCAGAAGTCAAACGCCTTTTGGCTCTATTCCACTTTGGATTCTCAACTGTTATGTAATAATTACTGGTAGCGGCCTACGTATAATAATTACATCAAAAGCCAAACTGATAGTACTAAGAAAGGAAAGGGACGTTTCAGGTGGGAAAGCAAAATCCAACGGTCTGTGAGTTGTGTAAACGGGAAGGGGTGAAGACGACGCTTCATCATTTAATCCCCAAGGAAAAAGGTGGAACATTTTTGCCGACTGCCTATCTGTGCATTCCGTGTCATAAGCAAATTCATACCCTTTTTACGAACACGGAACTCATCGTACTGGGCATTACTAGCATAGAAGCCCTCCGTCAAAATGAAAAAATGAGAAAGTTTTTGAAGTGGATAAGGAAGCAGCCGGGTTCAAAGATTCCACGTACTAGGAAGTCTGGTTACTGAGGCTAGAGGTCTGGTGATAACTAGGGAAGTGACAACGGTGCTATGGAGTTTCTAAAAGAAGGATAGATCCATACTGTGCAAAAGGGATTTGAAAGTTTTATAAATTCCTTTAAAATAGTAGTCTAATCATACTTTTAGGCATATAGTTTTACGGATGTTCTCTTAAATAGTTTAAATATTTTAAAAAATTAAAAAATGTATTGCGAAATAATCATATATAAGCTAGAATTCAATTATAGTTAAATGTAATCGATTACATTTTGTTTTTACTTAGTAAGGGTGCAAAAAGATGACAAAAATGAGTGATGTTGCAAAATTAGCAAATGTATCAACAGCTACTGTTTCAAGGGTGCTTAGAAACCCTAAGACGGTAAAAAAGTCTACACAGCAAAAAGTATTCGAAGCAATTAAACAACTAGATTATCAACCTAACATTCTCGCTCGTCGTTTTCGAACAAATCAAACGAAGACAATCCTTGTTGTTGTTCCTAGTCTAACGAATCTTGTATTCTCAGAAATTATTGCAGGGATTGACAGGGTTGCAATGGAACAAGGCTATCAGGTTTTATTAGGTGATACAAATAAGCAGTTAGAAAAAGCTCAAAACTTTATTAATCATTTAAAGCAGAAACAAGTAGATGGCGCTATTTTATTAACCGTTCGACTAGATCAGGACCTATGGAAAGAAATTGCTAATCACTATCCTATAGTCCTCGCTTCCGATTTTGTTGAAGATATGAAGGTCCCTACTGTTACTATTGATAATGTAAAAAGTGGTTTTGAAGTAACGGAGCATTTAATTAAATTAGGACACCGTAAAATCGCCCATGTATCCGGATCCGCCGACGTTTCTGTTAGCCAAGAGCGAGTGAAGGGTTATTGTAAAGCATTACGCCATTATGATATACCGTTTGATTCAGACCTTTTCATTGAAGCGGATTATTCCATCGAATGGGGCTATTCATCCGTTAAGAAGTTAATGGCACAAAAGAGCAACCCTACGGCTATATTCTTTGGAAATGATGAAATGGCAATGGGGGGGATAAAAGCAGCGACTGAAATGGGAATAAGGGTCCCTGAGGATTTAGCTGTGGTTGGATTTGATGATATTAAATTTTCAGCTATTTATAATCCGCCCCTTACAACGATTTCTCAGCCACTTCATGAAATGGGAAAAAAAGCAATGGAGCTACTTGTAAAGATCATGGATGGTGAACCACTAGAAACAGAAAAATATGTTTTGGAAAGTGAGTTTGTAGTCCGTGATTCCTGTGGTGCCAAAATAACAGGAAAATAATTTTCTAGTATTAAAAAATGTAATCGATTACAAAAAGGGGAAAGAGGAGGAGAATGTAAATGATAGAAAAACCAGTTGCTCTTCAAATGTTTACATTACGTGAGGAAAGTAGCAAAGATTTTATCGGTACGCTAAAAAAAGTAGCAGAGATTGGGTATGAAGGTGTTGAGTTTGCTGGATATGGTGGTCTTGATGTAACAGAGTTAAAGACCGTTATTGATGGACTAGGTCTTCGTGCAGCATCTAGTCATATACCTCTTGTTGATATGGAGAAGGACTTTTCTAAGGTAATTGATAACCAACACAAACTCGAAAGTACGAAGATTGTTTGCCCGTTTCTTCCCCCAGAAAGAAGGACGGAAGCAGATTATCGAGAACTCATTACTTTATTAAATACTTTTGGACAAACATGCAGCAAGGAGGGCATCACCCTTTGCTACCACAACCATGACTTCGAATTAGAAACTCTCTCCGATGGACGTACAGCCCTACAAACAATTCTTGAAGAAACGAATCCAGACTGGGTAAAAGCTGAATTTGATATATATTGGCTAACAAAAGCAGGCGAAGATCCACTGGAATGGATTGAGAAATACCCCAATAGAACCCCACTCATTCATCTAAAGGACATGACAACAGATGGAGAGCAGTTTTTTGCTGAACTGGGTACTGGTGGTGTTGATATTGATTCTGTATTACAAAAGGGGGAACAGGCAAATGTCGAGTGGTGGATTGTAGAACAAGACAAAAGTAAATGCTCACCTTTTGAAAGTGTTGAAATCAGCATGAATTATTTGAAAAAGCGATTACCTCATTTAGTGAAGTCTTAAGGAGTTACTTTTTATAAAATAAGGGGGAAAATCATGAAAAAGTTTCTTGCAATGCTAACTGCTATTGTTATGGTATCTATGCTTGCAGCTTGTGGCGGAAATGAAGGGGCTTCAGGGGGAAATGGTTCAAACGATGAAAATACTATTGAAATGTGGCATATCGAAACTGGAGAGAAAGCAAAGTATTTAGAAGATATAGTGGCTCAATTTGAAAAAGAAAATTCAGGCACAAAAGTGAAACTTATTCGTATACCAAACGATGCGTATAAGCAAAAACTTGCTGTTGCAATGTCAGGTGGTAATCCGCCGGATATCTTCCAAAGTTGGGGCGGGGGTTGGTTAAAGAACTTTGTTGACCAAGGCAATGTACTAGATATTACAGAGGAGGTAAACCAAGATGTATTCTTAGAGAATGCCATTGCTAATACAACATTTGATGAAAAAGTATACGGTGTGCCACTCGGGCTTTCAACAGATCTCATTTTCTATAATAAAGAGATTTTTGCAAAGTACAATTTGGAAGAACCAAAAACATATGAAGAATTCGTTAATGTAATTGAAACACTAAAAGAAAATAATATTATTCCACTAGCTTTAGCGAACAAAACGAAGTGGCCTGGGGCTTATTATTTAATGAACTTTGCAACTCGTATTGCAGGACCTGAACTGTTTGACAGTGCGTTTAACCGTGAAGGTCGTGGATTTGACGATCCTGCATATGTAAAAGCTGGAGAATATATTCAAGAATTAGTGGAGATGGAAGCATTTAACCCAGGAGCAAATGGTCTTCCTTATGATGAAGGAAGAAGTCGACAGCTTATGTATTCAGGAGAAGCAGCAATGATGGATATGACTACTTCTTTTATTAATAATATGCGTGCAGAAAGTCCAGATTTTGAAGAAAAGTTAGGGTTTTTCCCATTCCCAACAGTACCTGATGGTAAAGGGAAAATAACGGATATCGGTGCAGCAACAGGCCCTGTTTTTTCTGTAAGTGAAGGTGCAAATAAACAAGACCTTGCCGTTCAGCTAATAAACGACTTTACAACAAAAGAAAATGCGCAAATCTATACAAATACTACAGGAGCTCTAACAGGAGTTAAAGGTGCAGTTCCAGACGACGAGTTTTTGAAACCAATTTATGAATTAGTGCAAAATGCAACATTTATGCAAATGCCTTACGATCAAACATTACCTCCAGAGCTTGCAGAAGTTCATAAGGACACAACACAGGCACTTTTTGGTCTCTCCATGACGCCGGAAGAGGCGGCAGAAAAGATGGAAGCAAAGGCGAAAGAATTACTTGATAAGTAAAAAATTCAGTGGGGAATGATTCATTTCCCACTGAATCCTTATCACCAAAAGGAGGAGTCTTAGTGGAAGTTCAAACAGAAAGAGTGGATGCGATTCATAAAATTGATAGGAAAAAGTCGAGAAAAGTCGCACGTAATAAAAATATAATTACTATTTCTTTGTTTATTGCACCCGCATTGATTGTTTACCTCCTGTATGTTGTTTATCCGATTTTAGCAACGTTTCATTACAGCTTTTATGAGTGGGATGGTACAACGGAAAAAACATTTATTGGTCTAGGTAATTATGTAGAGCTTTTTCATGATGGCGTATTTTGGACTTCATTAAAAAATAATACTTGGGTCGTCCTTACATCCGTTTTTGTTCAGATTCCATTAGGGTTGATTATGGCACTTATGTTATTTGCACCGATTAGAGGGATTCGTTTCTTTAACAGTGTTTATTTTATGCCATTTCTAATGTCTACAGTTGCTATTGGTATTCTTTGGGTACTAATGTTTGACCCTATCAATGGTGTAATTAATAAGCTTGTTAATCTTCTAGGGTTTGAAAATGTTGCTTGGCTAAGCGATGAAAAAACAGCAATGTGGTCTGTTTTACTCGTCGTTGTTTGGCAGTTCTCGCCATTCTATATGATTTTATTTAAAGCAGCACTTGTGGGGATTCCGGAAGATTTATATGAGGCCTCTCAAATTGATGGGGCAAATAAATGGCAGAAATTCAGAAATATTACACTCCCGTTATTAATGCCAACGATTGTTAGTTCCTCCATCTTAGCGATTGTTGGATCACTTAAAGCATTCGACATCTTCTATATCATGACTGGAGGCGGACCGAATTCCTCAACAGAATTAATGGGAACGTATATGTTCAAGCAAGCATTCATCAATTTTAACATGGGGTATGCCAGTACCATTGCCTTCTTAATGTTCTTTATAGCGCTAATCGTCACAATTATTATTCAAGCATTAGAATACGGACGAAAAAGAAAAGGAGGGTACTAGTAATGGGAGTTATTAAAAAATTACCGTTGTATATCTTAGCTTTATTACTACTCGTTTTCACCGGTTTTCCATTTCTTTTTATGGTCTCCACATCATTTAAAACACAGAGTGATTTTTTTGAGAAGCCTTTCTCTCTATTTAGTTCTTTTGATATTCGTAACTATTCCTCTGTTTTTGAAATGGGAATTAGTAAATACTTTTTCAACAGCTTGATTGTATCCGTTGTTGCTGTTGCGGTCGTTATGTTTATTGCAGCACTAGCAAGTTATCCTTTAAGTAGAATGAACTTTAAATTTAACAAACCTCTTTTTCTATTGTTTATTTCAGGGATGATGCTTCCTATTCATGCAACATTGATTCCTATTTTTAAACTATCTGAGAGTATGGGAATTTATGACACATTATGGGCACTAATTGGTCCGTATATTGCTTTTAGTCTTCCAATTTCTATTTTTATTTTGACTCAGTTTATGCAGGAAATTCCAAAATCGCTGGAGGATGCGGCAAAAATAGACGGATGCACCCCATTTGGTATTTTCCGGAGGGTTATACTACCGATACTGACACCGGCACTTATGACTGTATTAATCTATAACTTTATTCATTTGTGGAATGAATTTATTTTTGCTTTAGTCCTAATTTCAAGCCCAGAAAATCGAACAATCCCATTGGGGCTTCAAGACTTTTACGGGGAGTTTTCAGTAAATATCCCTGGATTGATGTCTGCATTAACGCTATTCAGTCTACCAATTCTAATTGTTTATTTCTTCTCACAGGAAAAAGTAGTAAAAGGTTTAGCGGGAGGTTCCGTAAAAGGTTGATAAGAAGGGGTGATAATGATGTCTATAAATGTTGGATTAGTGGGTTGTGGAAATATAAGTGGAATTTATTTAGAAAACAGCTCTCATTATTCACAATTTACAATTACTGCTTGTGCTGACCTTGACTATACAAAGGCAGAAGCAGCTGCTGCCCGTTATGGTATTCCACATGTAATGAGTGTGGAAGAGCTAATTAAATCACCAGATATTGATATTATTCTAAATTTAACCGTGCCACAAGCCCATGCAGAAATTTCTATTCAAGCGATGGAAAACAACAAACATGTTTATTCGGAAAAACCACTAGCAATCTCCTATGAGGACGGTAAACGTATCATTAAAAAAGCGAAGGAAAAAAACGTACTGGTAGGAGTAGCGCCAGACACCTTCTTAGGAGAAAGCGTCCAGCTTGCTGGGAAATTAATAAAAGATGGTGCTATTGGTAGAGTAGTTGGTGCAACAGCATTTATGATGTCAAGCGGACCGGAGTCATGGCACCCGAATCCGGAATTCTTTTATCGCGTGGGTGGCGGTCCAATGTTTGATATGGGACCTTATTATTTAACTGCACTTGTTAGTCTCCTTGGACCTGTCACAAGAATTATGGGTTCCACGCGCATTACACATTCAGAACGGACTATTACGAGTCCAAAGAGATATGGAGAAAAAATTGTTGTACAAGTACCAACACATGTAACGGGCATTCTGGACTTTGAAAATGAAGCAACAACGACGATTACAACTAGCTTTGATGTTTCAGGATCTCGAACGCCGTACATAGAGATTTATGGGGAGAAAGGTACCATCAGCCTTCCAGATCCCAATCATTTTCATCGTCCACTTCTTTTAAAACTTCGAGGAGAAGAAGACTGGAAAGAAATGAAGCGGGAAACGACGCTCCCTGATAATGCAAGAGGAGTGGGGTTAGCAGATATGGCAGAAGCAATCGAGTCGGGAACGACACCGCGAGCTAGTGGAGAAATGGCTTTTCATGTTCTTGAAATAATGCATGGTATTCATGATTCTTCTAAGCGTGGAAAGCGATATTATATGCAAAGCACATTTACAAAACCAGAACTTTTAGTTGAAAAAGAGGGGGAAACAGTATGGGGAAAATAAAAGTTGGTGTAATTGGTTGTGGAAGTATTGCAAGAAGACGTCATCTAATTGAATACGCTGCAAATGAACAGGTAGACATTGTGGCTGTTTGCGATATTGTGGAAGAGCGTGCTAATGAAATGGCCCAACAATATGGTGCCAAAGCATTTGCAGACTATAAAGAGTTATTACAATTAGAGGAGATTGATGCGATTAGTGTTTGCTTACCGAACTATTTACACGCACCGGTTTCTATTGCAGCGTCAAATGCTGGTAAACACGTTCTATGCGAAAAACCAATGGCTACTTCGAAAGAGGAAGCAGAGGCAATGATTGCAGCAGCAAAGGCAAACAGTAAAAAGTTGATGATTGCTCATAATCAGAGATTTGTAGCTTCGCATCAAAAGGCAAAAGAACTTATTGATAGTGGAAAACTTGGGAAGATATACAGTTTTAAAACTACATTTGGTCATCCAGGTCCTGAAGCATGGAGCATTGACGGGGCAGCAAGTTGGTTCTTTGATAGAGAACAGGCATTTATTGGCGCAATGGGAGACCTTGGGGTTCACAAGGCAGACTTAATGCGGTATTTACTCGGTGAGTTTACGGAAGTAGGCGCTTTTATTGAAACGAACGCAAAGAAAAATACGGAAGTAGATGATAATGCCGTTTACGTGTTACGTACATCATCTGGGGTTATTGGGACATTGGCAGCAAGTTGGTCGTATGTAACAGGTGGCGATAATTCGACCATTATTTATGGAGAGAACGGTATACTACGCCTTGAAGCCGATCCAGAGTATTCATTGATTGAAGAATATCGAAACGGGGAAACAATCTATCATAAACTAGAAAAAATTCAATCTAATAAAGAAGGTGGTCAAACTAACACGCATGTAATTGAACACTTTGTAGAGTGTATTATAGAAGATAAAGAACCGCTCATTACAGGGAGAGAAGGATTAAAGTCACTAGAAATTGTTTTGGCTGCACTCCAATCCAATGAAACGAAACAAATTGTTTCATTACAGGAAGGAGCTACTGTTAATTGAAACTTGGTGTCTTTACGGTGTTATTCGAGAAGACATGCTCGACCATGTAAAAGCAGCGCGAATTGGAACAGGTGGTTATCCAGGAAATGCTCATTGGCACTAGATATCCTTTTAGAAGATGAAAGAAAAAGAAAGGATGACCTAGAAGCAGTGACATCTCGTGGTCTTACCATAAGTGCATTACGCATATACAACGACGATTATGTCATAAGTATTCAACATGAAGATCCTATCATGTCAATTGGCGAAGGGTTCGGCCGTGCCGTGAAAAACTTAAACGCTATTTTAATTTGCAATCAACCAACTGATATGTTGTGGGCCTAAACAGGTACACTACCTTTTTAAGAGGTTAGACAAATATTCGTTGAAGATTGTATGAAGTGGTTCTACTGACAAAACTCAAACAGTAGACCAAGATATTTTTGGGAAGGGAAAATCCTGCGCTAGCATATTGCTAGCGTTTTTTCCGTTCATAATAACCTAGCAGTTTGTCCAAATTCCTCGAATGTATATGATAATTGTTGTACTATATGTATATAGTCATATGTATACATAATCCATACAGAAGTAACAGGAAGTAAGTAGTGGGTATTTTGATTATGAAGTAGGAATGGCTAGATAGCTAGAAGGTACTATATCTTTTTAGGATTTAGTCACGCTACAACGGAGAATTATATTTGTTTAATAGGAAAAATAGCAAAAGTTAATATAGCGAATTTGAATAGTCTTTTGGATATATGATACAGGGAGAAGACAGATGGAGGAAGCTTTAAAATTGGGTGAATTCAATTATCGTTTCATAACAGAGAACATATCAGATTTGGTTGGAGTTTGGGATGTAAATGGTAGAGTTAAGTATGCTTCGCCGTCCCATGAGATGGTATTGGGTTTTCCACCAAAGGTATATGAAGGGGAGGCAGGCTACCAATGGGTCTATCCTGACGATATCCCCCGTCTTCAAAAACTATTTGTTCATATGATATCGACAGGAATGCCGAGTCAAGTTGAATTCCGAGCGAAACATGCAAATGGTGAATGGGTTTACTTGGAGACACAGGCAACTCCTGTAATTGGTGAGGATGGCAAGGTGGAGCAATTTGTTGTTGTAGGGCGTGATGTTTCGGAACGAAAGAAGATGGATGAGTTTATACAAAAAACGGAGAAATTATCTGTTGTAGGGCAATTAGCTGCAAGTGTCGCACACGAAATTAGAAATCCTCTTACGTCAATTAAGGGATTTCTTCAAATCATGGAAAAGGAATCGTATAAGCCTAACTATGTTGATATTATGTTATCGGAAATTGAGGATGTTGAAGAAATTGTGGAAGAGTTCTTGTCGCTTGCTAAACCACAAGCAAGTAAAATGTCACCAACCGATATTACTGCTCTTTTACAACATGTCGTGACATTAATAGGGGCACAAGCTGCACTGAAAAATGTTGAAATTGTACAAGAGATTGATTCAGATTTACCACTTATCCATTGCAATGAACATCAAATTAAACAAGTATTTATTAATGTTCTTCAGAATGCAGTAGAGGCAATGATGGGTGGAGGAGTCATCACAATACAAGCAATGAGGAATAATTTAGAAAGTATAAAGTTTTGTTTTATAGACCAAGGGTGCGGCATCGCAGAAGATCGAATAAAAAATATAGGTGAACCATTTTACAGTACAAAAGAAAAAGGAACAGGTTTAGGCCTAATGGTTAGTCATAAAATTGTCCAAGAGCACCAGGGAACTATCCACATTAAAAGTATCGTCAATCGCGGAACAACTATTGATGTTATTTTACCGATTGAACAGTCTGTAACTGTAGAAGTGTAACTATTATTTTATAAGGCTAGTTTCTAAAAAATGTTGCTTTTAACAACAATCGAAAACATAAAGTGGATTGCAGTGGAAAGGAACGGTCTATTGCTTATAAACAACAAACTTTACAACAACAATCTTTTATAAAACCCTCTTTCAGGTGCGGCTCCCCGTATTCGAAAGAGGGTTTTAGGTTACTCGTAAAAAAACCTTAAAGAGATTTCTCCTTATTATAGCCATGTTCTCCATATGGCTGAAGTTGATTTAACCATTTTTCTTCGAGTTTTTCCAATTCTTCTTTTTCATTAAAATGGGGATCATCTTTCTTTTTAAGATTCTCTATTACTTCAATAGTAAAAGCATCTTTCCCAAAGTGTTTCCATTCTTCTTGAAGTTTTTTATTGGAGTGTCCACCATTTTCAAGCATGAACTTTATCCCGTTTAACGTTTTTAAATTGTTGGTGCTGCCAATAAAAATCTTTTGGTTTTTGGTGTTTTTAATTTGGTAAATTCCTGCTTTAATTGGTGTTTCCTTATAAAGCTGTTTTAGTTCTTTCTTGCGGTCCATTTATTTTTCCCTTCTTTCTCCTGTTATTTTTTCAACCAGTACCTGCTTCCGTCAGCTTTTCTATCTAAAAATCCGTATTCGATTAAATATCTTCTTATCATGACATAGTCCTCATAAATAGGTTTCAATACTTGATTCAGTTCCTTTTCATCGTATGTCCGTTCACTATCAAAATGCTTGGAAATTTCCTTAATAACCACAAGCCTCTGCTTTTGCTTTGGTGGGAATTTCTCCAGGTGTCCCTTTGGTCCTTCCGGGAAGAATTTCTTCACTATTTCTTCTTGTTCTTCTTGCGTAATATTATAGCGGTCATCAATCATCCGAGCTGTTTTATGAAGTGGTACAAAGGCTGGAGCATGCTCGTCTTTTTCTTTTAATAACTCCATCATTGCTAAAAATGTCTTTGCCTGGCGTTCCTTTTCTTTTAATACAAAGCGGTGGTTCCGAATAGTGGAAGCACTACCGATTCCCAGTTCCTTTTGAACGTCTGCATCACTTTTTCCTTGGTGAAAGAGACGAAGGAGTTTCTTTTGATGATCCGTAAGACCTGTTAGTTTCTTATCAAGTCCAAGCAAGTAGTCAAAGACCGATTGGTGGTTCGCTTCAATATGAATACGCATGTATCTTTCTGCTTCGTAAAGAATATTTTCATGGGGGTAAACAATCCCTTTTTCTACTTCCTCCCCGCATAGTAGGCATAGATAAGCATCCGATTCTTCGATATACCCTCGTTTTAATTCTTCCATCGAGGCATTCCAAAAGGTTTCTGAAATCTCCATTTTTCAAACACATCCTAAATTCGTTTGTTTATTTAAAAACATATTAATACATTGTTTGTTTAATGTCAATAAAGTGTAAAGAGAAGCCAATAAATGAAGGTATAAAAAATTGAAAATAATACCCTATTTTCATTGCTCTACTGTGTTAAAGGGTGTTATTATTTTACTAATATTGGTAGGGAAAGGAAGGGTAAAGATGTCATTGGAAAGTGTGAAATCTCATTTTAAACAGTGGAATCGGGAAGAAGACGTGATGGAGTTTGAAACATCTAGTGCAACGGTTCAGCAGGCAGCGGAAACAATTGGTGTTATCCCTGCTCAAATTGCAAAAACATTGTCTTTTAGAGGAGAAGGGGACAAGGCTATTCTCGTTGTTGCTGCGGGAGATGCCAAAATTGACAACAAGAAATTTCGTCATACATTTGGCTTCAAGGCCCGAATGCTTTCTCCTGATGAAGTACTAGAGCAAACTGGACATGCCATCGGCGGGGTATGCCCATTCGGATTGGCCAATGAACTAGATGTCTATCTAGATGTCTCCATGAAACGTTTCGACACCCTTTTTCCAGCCTGTGGAAGCACTAACTCTGCTATCGAATTGACATGTGATGAGTTATTAGAATACTCATTTGCGAAAGAGTGGGTTGATGTGTGTAAAGGGTGGGAAGAAGAACAGCAAAGAGAGACAGTAGCTCTGAATACGGAACAATAAAGGGTAACAATAAAAATATGTATAGGAACCAGTCGTTGTAAATGGCGATTGGTTTTTTATTGAGTAGAGGAAATTTTAGGTGCTAAGTACTTCGCTAATTAGCCAACAGGGAGCTACGGATAAGTATCCAATTCTAGATGTCAAAGCTAAAGCAGTAGGGAATGGTTATCAATTTATGGATGTCTGCCACTCTTTGTATTACCTTATCCTACGAAATATATAGCTACGCCTCAAATAGCCAAAATAATTCTAAGCGTGATATCTATAAATCTCCAATCATCATGAAAACATCTCCATTGCTAACTCCAAGCTATATGTAACGTTCTCATCTCTATTCTCACCACTACTTTGCATTTCAACTAACTCGTCAAAATAAAGACAGTCAAATTTTTTGTTCAAAATCCCGTAGAAGTAAGCAATCGGATTTTTCACAGCATTCGTTGACTTTAGCTTATTGATCATCTGTTTAAAGGAGTGAATTGCAATACCTAGAACCTTCTCTTTCTCATTTTCGCGATTATTTCGATATGCAGCTATTTGTGTCATTTTCCAATATTCTTCAATCGTTTTTGCATCATCAAAGAAGCATTTCACTAGTCGGCAAAAGGCTTGAGGGACTTTCTCACTTGTAAACGTGTGATCTAGTTCTGCGATGACTGTTGTTTTTTCATTAGTACCAGCTACTTGTTGCTCACCATCGCTTGTCGCTATGTCTTTGGTAGCATCCGAAACAGTAGTGGCTAAAAAAGTGTTAACGAGTTCGTTGGTCTTACGTTTTTTTATAATTTTATTTTTAGTTTTAGAAGGATTACTAGTTTTATGGTGGTTCAACTTTTCGCTAGTAGGTGGTTCATTTGTAGGAAAGCGATTGAAAATATAGAGATTACTAGACTGTGATCCATTCTTTCTTTCTGTTTCATGAACTGTAAGGATTCCTACCTTTTTTGCTTTGCCAATCATTCGTTTAAAGCTCGAGCGGGAGATTCCGTTATTGTGATATTCTTCATGAATGGATTTTAGCATCGTACCAATCTTCGCATTGCAAACACCAGGAAACTTTGCGGAAAAGCGAACTAACCGTTTTAACCCGACCAATTCAGCTTTCGTAAATTCTTTTTTATACTCTACCATCCACATTTCTATATGATTATTAAATTCTTTTAGAGTTGAAAATGGTGAGTACTGTTCAAATGTTTTTATATTACCGGATTTTAAATTCATTATTTTGCACCGCCCTTTCACTGCCTATATAGGAACTTCGGAGTGAAAAAGGACACCATACGAAAAGGTTATTTGTGACAAAAATGTGAACGTGTAATTTTGGTACAAGTACTAGCTGATATGTAGCTTTTTTGATCCTTTCATGCTATATAATTACCTAATATTAACTGTAGTAAATGAAACCATTATATAACTATAATAAAATTAGAAATAAGTGATTCAATAATACTAGAATGTCGAAGAAAAAATGTTGAATTTTGTCGGGTGTTGTGGGAATATAGTCTTATTATTGGGTTAGAAATACCTTCGATAATGGCAAACTTGTTGAAAGGCAAGGACGCAAAGCTACGGGTCTAAGGTTCGAGTCGAACTAAGATAGCCGAGTTACCGAAAAGGGTTGGATATATCTATTAGGGGCTTAAACTGTTGGAAAATTATAAAAACTATTCGTGTCAATAATTTTCATAGAGGACAGTCAACGTCTAGCTCTAGTACCCGTCTCCTCTGAGTACTTATATTAATTACAAGAAAAGGGTTGAGAATAAATCTTTTCTTATTATTAGTATTTTTATCCAGAGTCGATTGGGGTCTTAGGGCTGGCGCTAGTAAGTACACCCTTTTAGAGTAAAGACCACCAACTTTTTGGTGGTCTTTTTTAATGGCTGATTTCTAAAGTATTGTTGCTTTGCGATACATTTCTTTTGGGATTTGTTAACGATTGTAAAGGAATTTACGAGGCTCCTACGGTAAAACGGACTTGGCAAACCCCTGGCGGAACGAGGAGGTTTGACAGTTTGTCCGTGGAGAAGGAGAGGATCCCTTTACAGTTAAGCATTCGTGCTAATAAAACAGGGACACTTTTACTGAAATAACTAGCAACAACGTTTACGAAAAGAGTCTTTTTAATAGATAAAAAATTTAAATTAGGAGGAAAAAGTGATGACAGTTGAATTAAAAAAGGGACTTTTAGAAGAACATATCCGTGCGATTTTAGAACTTATTGGGGAAGATGCCAATCGTGAAGGATTACTTGATACGCCGAAACGAGTAGCGAAAATGTATGGCGAAGTATTCGAAGGTGTCGGTGTGGATCCGGAAACGGCATTAACAACAACGTTTGAAGAGAATTATGAAGGGATGGTCGTTGTAAAAGATATTACGTATTACACATTCTGTGAACATCATCTCATTCCATTCTTTGGTAAGGCTCATATTGGATACATTCCGAATGGCAGAGTTATTGGGTTAAGTAAATTTGCTCGTTTAGTGGAACTTATTTCCAAGAGACCACAAGTACAAGAGCGTATGACACAACAAATGGCTGATGCGATTATGAATGTTCTAAAGCCTGAAGGTGTCATCGTAAGTGTAGAAGGTCAACACCTTTGCATGTGTGCAAGAGGCGTGAAAAAACCTGGGAGTTCAACAGTAACAACGATTAAAAAAGGTGCATTTAAAGAACGTGTTGCATTAGTGGAAGAATTTGAGAATGCACTTTCAAGAGATTAATAGCATTTGAGTTAGAAAAATCAGGAGGAGTGAACAAAATGTTCATTTCCTCTGATGGAGACAGGAGGTACACGTTTATGCTTTATCTTTCACGAAAAATGTATTTTTCCGCCGTTCATTCTTACCGTATCGATCAGTGGAGTGAGGAAAAAAATAGAGAAGTATTTGGGCCATGTAGTAATCTTCATGGTCATGGCCACGATTATACGTTAGAGGTCATGGTAAAAGGAAAGTTAGATAAGAAATCCGGCATTGTCGTAAATATTACGGATATTGATAGAGTCGTAAAGCAATTCATGAAAGAAGAACTGGATGGGAAGTTTTTAAATAAAGAAAATCACTATTTTAAAGAAAATATACCAACAACAGAAAATATCGTTTCGTATATTTGGAATTCTTTAGATGGAAAAATCGATAACTGCCGTCTTCATAAAATTCGCTTAAAAGAAAATGACTTCTTATATTCAGAGAAGGAGGAATCACCAATGGTTCAATTAACAAGAAAATACCACTTTTGTACGGCACACCGGCTACATAGCCACCAATTAAGTGATGAGGAAAACCTTCAACTGTTTGGTAAATGCAACAACCCATATGGTCATGGCCATAACTACTATTTAGAAGTAACGGTTAGTGGGAAGCCAGACCCAGTAACAGGAATGATTGCTGATATTGCGGACATGGATCAAATAGTAGAAGAAGAGATTATGAAGAGATTTGATCATAAGCACTTAAATTTAGATACAGAAGAATTTAAAGAATTAAATCCTACATCGGAAAATGTTGCGGTTGTTGCTTGGGAGTTACTATCACCGAGACTAACAAACCTTTACAAAATTGGCTTGTATGAAACGGAAAAGAATTACTTTGAATATTACGGAACGGAAGAGGAGTAGAACATGGAAAATACGTTGCAGTTAAAAGGAAAAACAATTGCTATTACTGGCTCTAGTCAAGGGATTGGGAAAGAAACAGCTTCCTTGTTGAAAGATTTAGGAGCGAATCTTGCTTTAGGTAGCCGCAGTAATAAAGAGAGAGTGAGCGATACTATACTGGAGCTTCCTTTAGATGTGACGAACGAACAATCCGTTAAAAAGTTTTATGAGCGTACGATTAAACATTTTGGAACAGTAGATGTCTTGATTAATAGTGCAGGTGTGGGAACATTTGCAAGTATTACAGAGTCCTCTACCGACGACTTTGACCAAATGATCGCAGTGAATTTACGAGGGACCTATTTGACTTGTAAGTATTTCGGAAAGCATATGGAAGAGCAATCAAAGGGGCATATTCTAAACCTTGTTTCCATGGCAGGAAATACAGCACTAGCTGGGGGCGGAGGTTATTCTGCTTCAAAATTTGGTGTTTTAGGCTTAACAAAAGTGTTACAGGTAGAGCTTCGTCAGAAAGGTGTTCAGGTAACAGCTGTTCTTCCTGGAGCAGTAAGCAGTAGTTTTTGGGAGAAAATTGAACCAAAACCAGATATGTCTAATATGATACCTACTGAAACGGTTGCTAAACATATCGTTTATTTAATTAACCAACCTACAGGTGCTTTTGTTGATGAAATTACCATAATGCCACCTCTAGGGATTCTATAGGAGGGACAAGGTTGAGGCGATTTTTAGATAAAGTAATAAACAAACCTGTTAAAGGTATTCAAATCCAACCATCGTCTCCTTCTCTTCCAACAGATTTATCGTATGCAGACCTCGACTTTTTTACAAAGCGGGGTTTTCTAGCAATAAAGATAAGTCAATACCTTCATTTACCCAAAGATGATGGGGAATATTTGTTTCATCAGTCGTTATATAATTCATCTTTTATGAATTTTGATGAAGAAACCCATAAAGAATTTATCTTATATTTAAGCGAATTAATGTTGAAGTGGAGTAAACAAAAACAAGATATCCCTCACCAAGTGAAAAACACCCATTTAAGAAATGATATTCAGAATGCGATGTTAAAGGCTTATGAAATATATAAGCATGAATTGTTTTCGCAGCCTCTTCACAAGGAAGACCTTACTAGATCAGAGGAACAACTAGAAAATACGGAATGGAAGGTTCATCGAGACGTTATTTTCGCTGCCACTCAAGGTCACTTTTTACTAATTTCAGAGGAAGAACTAGATAAATATAAAACGGGTAACTTGTTTTG
The DNA here is from genome assembly GCF_042684945.1 of Bacillus seohaeanensis. Lineage (NCBI taxonomy): Bacteria > Bacillati > Bacillota > Bacilli > Caryophanales > Bacillaceae > Bacillus > Bacillus seohaeanensis. Next base: position 40,866 of record NZ_JBHUMF010000001.1, read on the forward strand.
TGAAGGAGAAATAAGAGAACGATCCGATATACCTATATGCCGTAACAATGCGAAAGAAAGCCTTGAAAAACGAGGATTTACTAAATCAAAAGTGATGAGTTGGTTATTAGTTTTATCTGAGGCCATAACAAATACAATTAAGCACGCGGAGAGTGGCAAAATGATGTTGATAGAGGACTTAGATAGTAACGAAATCCGCTTTATCATTGAAGATAATGGACCTGGATTTTCTCTTGAGGACTTGCCTAATATGACGCTTCTAGCAGGTTACTCGACCAAAAGGTCAATGGGTCAAGGGTTTACGCTAATGATGAAAATGACAAAACAGGTCATATTATATACTTCATCAGAAGGCTCCACTATTATTTTATGTTTTGATTCTAGTAAGGAAAAGGAGGGGAATGTAAATGCTGCAGGTTAATAAAAAGACGATAGAAAATGATGAACATAAACCGATAGTCAAAACCATCAACAGAACGATTAAAACAGCTAAATTAATTGATGCCTTTTGGGAGAGATGGTTGGTACATGGTGTGGGTTTAATGGATTTAAATAAAATTCGATCAGATTTACAAAACCTTGAACACTGGCTGCTATCTTGGGAAAAGCTAGCCCATTCAAAAGAATTACAGGCAAAGAAATTAGAAAAACAGGGATTTTTTAAAGAAGCGGAATACCTGTATAGACAAACATCCTTATATTATAATCTCAATTATTGGATTGATCCGATGTTTTCCGAACAAAAACAATATTGGTATAACAAAAGTTTAAAATTTATTAAAAAGGCAGACGAGCTATCGGACACAAAAACATTATATAAGTCCATTAATATTGACGATGGTAGTAAATGTAGTGGAAGAATACGTATCCCAAACAATCCAAAAGGATGTATTTTAATAATTAATCCTATCGACTCTTCAAAGGAAGAACTTTTCAAATATGAAATGGAATTTGTGGAAGCAGGGTTTGCGACACTAAGCTTTGATGGCCCGGGGCAAGGAGAAACATTTATTGTGAATGAAGTAATTGGTACTAGGAATAGATGGGAACAATTTATTAATCAATTAATTGATTATACAAGTATCTATTTTGAAGAACTACCTATTTATTTATTTGGGACAAGTCTAGGTGCATCCTGGGTTTTATATGGAAGTTCCCATAAAAAAGTTTCTAAAGCCGTAGCGGTTAGTCCAGCTATAGAACTGGAAAAAATGAATATGCCAACTTATTTTATGGAACGAATGGACTGTTCTATTATTCTAAAAGATAAAGATGTACCAATTCCGTATTTTGATGAAATAAATTATCAATCTCATGTTTTACTATTTCATGGAAAGAAAGACATGATGGTTCCTAATGATGAAATGGATAACTTATTTCAAAAAATAGAAGTAGAAAAACACTGGATCGAATATGAGAATGAGGGGCATTGTTGTAATAACAAACTAGATGAAATTAGAAAACTATCTTTACAGTGGTTTTCTAATAAATCTATTGCTAGAGAGGTCAATCTAATATGAATAAAACGATAACATTGCGAAGGAAATTTCTCATCAGACTTCTATCGGTATTAATAATTATCGCTGTGTTTACTGGTGTTGTCCAAATTTATATGATGAATCAACAAATAATAAGCCAAACAAAGCAACAAGCAGAGGCAATCGCAAACAATGTATTAAGAGGAATTAAGCAAACTGATGAAGGAACACAATCAATTGAACATCAAATTGATTTAAAACTAGTGTCATATGCCAAACATATAGAAACATTACTAGAAGGAAAATCTGCTGACCAAATTACTAGAAGTGAGTTATTAAAAATTCGTGATGCATTAGGTTTAACAGGAATTACTATTTTTCAAGAAGATAAATCTAAAGACGACGTTATAGGGGTGGTTGCTACAGAAGAACAAGAAGTCGGTTTTAGTTTTAAAAAGTTTGGATATTACGAGGTGGCTAAACGCTTATTAAATGGTCAAGAACCATCTCTTCCAGATGCTACCTATATCGATAAACATACCATTGTATTATCAATTGCACAATCAGGTTCACATGAAGATAGTCCATTATTCTTTAAATATGCTTATTATGTACCTGAAACAAAAGATTACATGATAAATCCATATATTCAAGCAAATGAAGTGCATAACTTTACCGCGAATGTAGGTCCAAACACAACAATCAATGAATTGGTAACGGAAAATAATATTGTAAAAGAAATCGCTATTTTGAATCCCGCGGTTTTTGCTGATCCATCTCTGGAAGAACAGCTCTATCCTCCGTTAAGAAAGATAGAATCTGGAAATTTTAATTTGCAAACTGATAAAGACTTAGAGTTGTTAACAGGTAAAAAAATGAATAAAACATCCTATATAGATAAGGTAGATGGATTAAAGGTCTATAAGATGTTCCTTCCATTAGATGAGAATCGTGTCATATATTTAGCATTGGATTATGGGGAAATGAGTGGTCCACTATACCGTCATTCATATATCTTAATTATTTCTGGTTTACTCTCATTACTAGTTCTCTTTTTATTAACTGCACGTTTCTTTAATCGTATCTATGTAAATATCCAAAAGATAAAAGATCAAATTAAATTATTAGAAGACGGAGATCTAACTGCAAAAAGTAAAGTTGATGATGGAAGTGAATTAGAAAAATTATCTCAGAGTACAAACCGAATGGTAGACCAATTAAACATACTTGTTACAGACACACAAGAACAAGCAAGCAAGACACAGAAACTTTCTATTCTATTAGAAGCAGAAGCATCTCAATCAGTAGAAAAACTATACGCAGTGTCAACTGAAGCAACGATGAAGGCGAGAGATCAGCTATTTGAGATTACGACCTTTTTAGATGAAGTTGTGGATGTGCTAGAAGAATATAAAGAAAATGAAGCTGTTCTTTCCGTTATAGATAAGGTGGAGCAAATGAGAGATGTTGCAAATGAACGTACTTCCATCGCAACGGATATTACGATTACACTTTCAGATTTGTTAAATTCCTTGCATAATCAATCAAGTGATTTATCAGAAATATCGAATACACTACTAGACCAAATGAGTAAATTCAAACTGTAAAGTGAGGAAATGTTATGGAGTTACTAGTAAAAAAGGAAGTGAAAGGTTCGACGATAACTTTTATACTTGAAGGGATACTAGATATCACGACAGCCAATGTAATGGATCCTTATTTAGCAGAAATAGATAGTATTGAAGTATTAGTCATTGATTTATCTCAATTGGAGTTTCTTGATTCTACTGGGATTGGTTCTCTTATGAATGCGATTTACTTGTCGCAGGAAAAAGACTTTAAAATTAAACTTCAAGGCATTGACGAATTAACGGACCAAATTTTTGAAACAGTAGGCCTATATCAAATTTTAAAAGCAATGCAAGGGGAGGTAGTTTGATGTATAAAGATAGTCTATCTTACAACTATTCAAACGACCAAGATGAGCAGCAGCTGGATAAAACGTTGAAAAGAGAAATAAATTTAGCGAGAAATATCCAAACTTCATTACTAAACGGGAAGACACCTACTTTTGAAGGAGGAGAAGTATCAGGTTCTTCGCTTCCTGCTAGGTTAATTGGTGGAGATTATTATGATTTTTATCCGTTAGCTAATGGGAAGATTCGTATTGTGATTGGTGATGTAATGGGGAAAGGAATTCCAGCAGCGATGCTGATGATTCTGACGAGAGGTGCTTTTAGAAGTGCTGCTGAAAGTACCCAAAGTCCCGGAGAAACGTTAACAGCGATGAATCAAGCCATATATGAGGATTTACGGACTTTGAAGTCTTTTGTAACGTTATTTTGTGCTGATTGGAATCCGGAGACAGGCCTTCTCACTTATGCAAACGCAGGACATAATCCTCCATTATTAATCAAAGGGGAAGATAGTTCGGTAGAGGAACTTCCAAAGATAAAAGGAATCATGGTAGGAGGACTCCCTAATCAAATGTATAAAGAGACATCAATTCAGTTACATGATAACGATACGGTATTCTTTTACACAGATGGGATTGTAGAGGCTGTAAATAAAGAGGGCGAACAATATAAACTACATCGTCTTACGCAAACATTATTAGCTAATCAGGATCAAAGTGTCGGAGAACTTGAAAAAAGTGTGATGGACTCGATAAACCAATTTGCAGAAGGTGTTTCGCAAAAAGATGATATAACGATGGTTATTTTGAAAATAAGTAATCAAAAAACCGATATCACAAGCTTAAATTCTCCAGTATTATGTTAGGATGATTAAATCATGAGAAGTATTGTTTCGAAGGGTAAAAATATAAATGAAGCTATTCAATTAGGATTGGACTTATTAGAGGCAACAAAAAAAGAAGTCGATATTGAAATTATCCAACATGAAACAAAAAGGTTCCTAGGGTTAGGCTCGAAGGAAGCGATTGTAAAACTGACAAAGCTTGAATCCAGCTTTTCAGAAAATGAAAAAAGTGATAGTCAACCACTGGATTTAATGGAGCAACTTGTTACAGAATTAGTCGATGAAGAGCAGGTTGAAGTGGTCGCGTCTTCTTCCATGCAAAAACAATTAGGTAGCGAAGATAGTAATGAAATAGACTCTCTCGAGGGGAAAACATGGGTGAAAGATGGCAGACTTTATTGTATGTCATCCCCTATGCAGGTCCCTTTAGTAACAGTAAAACAGGGGATTAGACTTTATAAAAATAATCAACTTGTTGAAGAAGCTACTACATTTGTTTCGGAAAAAGATGTGTATGAAATAAAAGTGGAAAATGAAGAAAAAGAAACAAGATGGGACATTACGATGGATCAAACCAAACTAAAGGTTTTTCTTGAAGTAAAGCCGGGCTATAAGATTACTCGTAAGGTTCCTGATATAAAGGCTGACCATCATATTGAATTAACGGTCGAAGAACAGAAGGAAATAAATAATACCCTCTCCTATGGAGAAGTCATGCAAAAACTTGAATCATTAAGGGTCAAGCATGGTTTTCATCAAAATGAAATACTTAAGGCGATAGAGACAACGGAACCAAGTACGTTTGAAATCGCAAAGGGTATCGAAGCGAAGCCAGGGAAAGATGGCTGGGTGGAAGTAAAGGTAGATATGAATATTCAAAAAGGGCCAAAAGAAAAAGAAGATGGTCGTGTGGACTTTCGAGAGATTAAAACCATTCCAACTGCAGAGAAAGGAAAAGTAATCGCCGTTATTCATCCTCCTGTTCCAGGTCAGATGGGATATACGGTGACAAATGAACCTTTACCTGCCAAACAAACTTTTCCAATCAAGCTTAGGGTCGGTAGTGGTGTAGTGCAGGTGGAGGATAAGATTGTTGCGACGGAATCTGGGCGTCCTTTCATAGAACAAAGGGGACAACTAGTGAAGGCTTCTATTATGCCAAAACTAACACATAACGGAAATGTAGATTTAGCTTCAGGTAATATTCGCTTTATGGGAGATGTTGAAATTTTAGGTGAAGTGGAAGAGCGTATGAAAGTCGAAGCGGAAGGTGACATAATTGTACGGAAAACAGTGAATGCTGCCAATCTTACTGCTTCAGGAGCTATCATTACAGATGGTAATATATTTGGTTCGGAAATTTCAGCAGGGAAAAATAATATGTTAGTAGCAGAATTAGGTCATTTGCTTGGAATTATTCACCAAAATGTAGAAAAGTTTATTAAGCTCATTACACAACTAACTCAATCTGCTGCGTTTAAATCAAATGATTTTTCCCGAGGTGGTCTACAACCATTAATACGAATATTACTAGAAAAGAAATTTAAACATTTTCCTCCTTTAGTAAAAAAATATGTAGATGTAGTAAGAAAGGGAGAAAATTATTTAGCGGATGATGCGTGGAGGCTGACGGCGACTTCATTGTCTCGAACTTTCTTATCATTATCTAATGAAGTTGCTTCTCTTGAGGGGCTTATGGCATTATCACAAAAGATGAAGGAACTTTATGAGTTTAGTAAAACTCCTGTTGAACCAGATTCCTATGTTACTATCTCTAACGCACTTAATAGCCGTATTTACTGTAGCGGGGATGTTTCGGTTTTAGGGCAAGGATGTATCAATTCAAAGGTTCATTCTGGAGGGAAATTAAAAATAAGTGGTATTGTACGCGGCGGAGAGGTTTACGGTAGGCTAGGTGCAGAAATTAATGAAGTAGGAGCAGAAAGCGGAACGGCAACTGTAATTGCTGTACCAAACGACCAAAAAATCCTTATTCATAAAGCGATGGAAGGAACAATTATAAAGATTGGAAATATCAAGCATACCTTCCAAGAAACAAAATATAACGTTCGTGCTCGACTGCATGAAGAAGAGCGGATTGTATTTGATTAATGGAGAATAGGGGGAACAAAAATGTTTCGTTTTACAACGAAGAATACAGATGAGGCACTAGAAGTAGTATTAGAGGGAGACTTAGATATTGAAGGGACAGAAATAATAGAAAATGAACTAACTCCTACGATAACAAACTATAAAAATGTCAAAATAAACTTTGAACAAGTTCCTTTTGTAGACTCATCAGGTATTGGACTTTTGTTAACGTTAGTGCAAACATTAACTGGTCAAGGAACAAATGTGACTATTTTGAACGTGAGTGAAGAAGTTATGGAGGTATTTGATATCCTTCAGATACCGGAGATTTTGGGTGAGGGTGTTTTTGTATAAAGGGAAATAGTACTGAACGGAGAGATAATAGACATACTCCTTCAGTATGTGTGACGGGGTCTGCCTCCATAACCAGCAAGTTAACTTGCTAGTTATGGAGGCAGACCCCGTTTTTGTTGTTACAAGGATAATCTACATACTCATCTGGAGCCCAGTGGGATCTTTTTTTGCTAAATTACTTTGACAGATAGAGTAATATCGAGTAATATTACTCTATCAGATAGAATAGTGAATGTACAAGGATGTGTCAATATGGTCAGAAGCGATATAATTCGCGGGCATTTGGATTCGATTATTTTGCGATTGATTTTAGAGGAAGACAGATACGGGTATGAAATATCGAAGGAAATCAGTTTACGGACAGACAATCGATTCCAGATAAAAGAGGCAACGCTATATGCTGTATTCCAGCGTCTAGAGAAAAGGGAACTAATTGAATCCTACTTAGGCAGTGTTTCTCAAGGTGGGAAAAGAAAATATTACCGCATTACTACACTCGGAAAAGCCTATTTAAGGGAGATGGTTAGTGAGTGGAAAGAAATAAAAGAGATTATTGATTTATTTTTGGAGGGATTAAAATGAAGAAACTAAAAAATCATGTTGATGAGTTATTCAGAGATATTCCAGAGAGTGAACAGAAAAATGCCATTAAGCAGGAAGTTTTAGAAAATCTTGAAGAGAAAGTATGGGATCTGACAGCACAAGGAAAAGAAGAGGAAGATGCCATTAATAAAGCAATTGTTGAATTTGGTGATGTGGGGGAATTAACAAAAGAGCTAGGCGTAAAGCAGCCGAAGAAGAAGGATATGTCGAAATTGAATTTAGGTTATTCTCTTTGGGGGAGTCTCTTAATCATCTCACTCTTTATTTTTATTAATTTTTATTATACGCCTCAAATTATCTGGTTTGTTTATCCAACATTTGCTGTTTTATGGTGGCCATTAACGATGTATTTTAAATGGAAACGCGCAAACTGAGGGGGATAAAAATTGAAGAGATTTGATGTTGGTTTTGCAGTAGCAGGAAGTGTCATGTGTATCATCTTTATTACGCTTGTCAATTATTTAACAAGTCCTGGCTATCTCTGGTTTATTTATCCTCTATTGGCGGTACTTGTATGGCCTATAGGTTTATATAGTATAAAAAATAAGAAGCATAAACTTCTAGCTATTGTTTGTAGTACCCTTACCATTGGTTTTCTTATTATCGAAAATTTAATGGAGTCACCTAATTATCCATGGTCTTTATATGCAATCTTTCCGATTATTTGGTGGCCAACTCTCATCTTTTTGGGAGAACGGGCAAAAACAATGCCCGTTGCATGGATTGGAAGCACAAGTATTATTTTATACTATGCAATTTTAAATGTGCTTCTAGCGCCTGGGTATCCTTGGGTAATCTATCCCGCATTCGCAGTGTTATGGTGGCCACTTTCGTTATATCATGCACAGAAAAAGACATTTGTTAGCTTCTCCATGTATGCGAGCCTATTCATTAGTGTATTTTTTATCATTGTTAACATTATCTCCTCTCCAGGAACAATATGGGCAGTTTATCCGATTTTTTGTGTGCTATGGTGGCCGCTGAGTATGTATTATTTTGTTTATAAAAGGAAAATGGAAAGGTGACTCGGAAATTTAAAGCAGAAGGTATGAAGGAAAAGAAAATTTATCTCCTATTTACGGATACTGGAACATTATTTACTAAACTTATAAAACTATATACGAAAAAACCATTTAATCATGTTTCGTTATCCTTTGATCATCAGTTAACAGAAACGGAAAAAGCAGTATAATCCTTTTATTGGTGGTTTTGTTAGTGAGAAGTTGGGGAGAGGGCTGTTTAAAAAGGCGAGATGTGAAGTCTATAGCTATACAATTTCTGAAATGGATTATAATCAGATGATAAAAAAAGTAAGAAAAATGGAAGCAGAGAAGGATTTGTACAAATATAATTTCATAGGGCTTTTTGCCATTATCCTAAATTTAAATTTTAATAGAAAAAACGCCTTCTTTTGCTCTCAATTTGTTGCAACGATTATAAGTGAGAAAATCGATGCTTTAGATAAAATCCCTTGTTTGGTAACACCTCAAGATTTAATGAATTTAGACAAACTTCAATTAGTTTATAAAGGAGAACTTAATCATTACCCACCTAATAAAAAGGAGTTGATGGAAAACACCGCAAAAGAAAGAGTTTGGAAGCAGATTATTTCCTACACTATTCAACAGACGATGCTAAGACGAAAAAAAGTTTCCTAGAGTTTCTATTGACTCTTTTCATGGAGTAACATAAAAATAATGAATCTAAAAAAGAAGGGGCAAGTCTTTATTCGTTGCGCCTTCTTTTTTACAAATAGAATGTTTTTAGTAAATTAAGCTTTTGCTTTCTTCGGCCAAACGAAATTTGAAAGAGCAATAAGTAAATCAATACCTAACACAAGTGTCCAAAGTTTTACTACCGCACTTAATGCTTCTGTTCGAGAAGGGTCATTGATTAAGTAAATTAACCCTGCTAGTAGTCCGGCACCAAGTAAGTAGGCAAGCACATGTTTTCCCCAACTTTTTAAATAATGCTTAGCATATTCCATGCCGAACCGTTTTAGGGGCTTCGGGCCCTGCCTTGTCACATAATAACGAAATCGTTCATCTGCCCATTCCACCATACTTTTCCCAAACGCAATGGATACCCCAATATACACCGCAGCGATTGCATGTGCTTTTGTTGCAGTTGCTCCTCTATACAAATCAACACTCGTTGTGATTAATAGGATTAAGTCGATGACGGGGGTTAAGGCTAAGAAAAATAACCCAAGTTTCTTTCGCTTAAATACATATCGAATAACTAACCCTAATAGAATAACGACCCAAAACGCAATTTCACTTGCAACAATCATCCAAGCAACAAAGTTCAACAGAATACCTCTCCCTTTACAATACAGTTGTATTATTTAAATGTAGTATAACATTTGTTTTTAAATAATACAACTGTACTATTTAATTGCACAGTCATTTTTTTCTTGCTAAAATAAAGCTATGCCAAAAATAGTGGATCATGAAAAAAGAAAAAAACAAATTGCAGAAGCGACGTGGCGAGTGATTTTAGATTTAGGAATGGAAGGGGCGAGTGTAAGAAATATTGCTAAAGAGGCAGGCGTATCACTAGGTGCACTACGTCATTACTTTTCAACACAGGATGAATTACTTGTCTATGCGATGAAACTTGTAAAAGAACAGGCAACAATTCGCATTAATGAAATTACAATGAGTGAACTGCCTCCAAAGGAAAAAATATTAAAAGTTTTACTTGAAATTGTACCGGTAAATGAGGAAACAATGGCAGAAATGGAAGTTTGGTTTGCTTTTACGTTTCATGCGAGACATAAAGAAGATATATTTGATGCACAACATGACGGGATTTTTATCGGAATGCAAAATTTAATCCATTACTTAGATCAGCATCAATTGCTGCGAAAAGACCTTGATAAGGAGATAGAAACGGAAAGGTTATATGCCTTAGTTGATGGTATCGCGTTACATGCGATGTTAGAATCGAAGCGTGTGAATAAAGAACGGATTATTAATGTATTAACACACCATTTAGATTCGATTTGTGTAGAGGGATAAGAAGTTGATGAAGCTTGGTGCTGTGGTTAAAATTCAACAGGTGAATTTCAGAACGGATTCAACTGTTGAATTTTGCATCAATTTCAGCAGTTGAATAAGCAGTTGAATAAGCAGGAAGAGCTCTCCGTTTGGAGGTGATCTTGTTTACATCAATTATTTTACAGTGGATTACTTAAAGTGAAACGTAGCAATTTATCATATAAGAAGAATAACTTTAATATAATGTACCCCCTGTAGTTTAATTTGATTGAATTTTTCTACAAATGACATGTAAAATATAGTTAACTACTAATATAAATTTGGAGGGTGTTGCATGGATGTTTTAGAAGCGATTAAAACGAGAAGAAGTATTGGATTTGTATCGGATGAGCCCGTTTCTAAAGATTTATTGGAACAAATTTTAGAGGCAGGTACTTGGGCACCGAGTCATCATCGCACAGAGCCGTGGCGTTTTTTTGTGTTGACTGGTGATGGAAGAAAGCCTCTAGGAGAAACGTTAGCGAAAATTGCTGAAAAAGGGATGGATGATCCATCAACCGATTCCAATAAGAAAAAGCTTGAAAAAACGCTAGAAAAGCCATTTCGTGCTCCAGCAATTATTGTTGCAGCAGTTGAACCAAGTGATAATCCGAAAGTAATCGAAGAAGAAGAGTATGGAGCGGTGTATGCGTCGATTCAAAACATGCTACTAGCTACTCACGAATTAGGATTAGGTGGGTTTTGGCGAACAGGTAAGCCTTGCTATGATCCATTAATGAAAGAGTTATTTGGACTATCGGATAAAGGGGAGGTACTAGGATTTCTCTATATTGGGCATCCAACAAGAGATGTACCTGCTGGAAAAAGAAAGCCTGTTGATGACGTAACAAAATGGATTTCGGATGAGAGTGGATATTAATGAATACCCTGCAGACTAAACTTTTTTAGTCTGCAGGGTATTTTTTATTGGTAATCAAACATTATATGGAAAGAAGGAGGATTGTATAGGAAGGATTCTTTCTGAACAGGGGCTTGTTTAGGTTACACGTGAGGAACTGGACAAAAAGCCAAGGTTATTGGACAAATTTTCTGGTTTACTAGACAAAAGGATGGGATAACTGGACACTTTTTTTATTTACTGGACAAACTGCTATGGTTAATGGACAAACTGACTTTTTCTGTAAAATGCCTTCGCTAGTTGGCCGCCCTACAACGTTATCAACTCACCCAAATCACTGGCTATTAGAATAGCCGATGGAATTGTATCTTCCTTATGAGGCTATTATGTTACTATAGTTTTGATAGGAGGAGAACACTATGTCATGGGAAGTATTATTTTCATATGAAGTAATAAAGAATATTGCCATTTCACTAGGGATCTTATTGCTTTTTTTACTCTTTCGAAGAATTTTTGCAAAGTATGTATTTGCTCTTCTTTTAAAGTTCAGTAAAAAAACATCAAGTGAACTGTTATCAAGTATATTTTTAGCATTCGAAAAGCCGATTCAATGGTTATTTATCATTATCGGGGTTTATATATCTGTGCGGTATTTTCCGTATTTGGAACAAACGAACCCGTTATTTTTAAGAATAATAAGGTCGTCTGTTATTTTTATTATTGGTTGGGGATTATTTAATTTATCTTCTTCCTCTTCGTTACTTTTTTCAAAGATAAATGAAAAAACGAATATTGAAATTGATGAGATATTAATTCCATTTTTGTCTAAAGCATTGCGGGTAGTTATTGTAGCGATTAGTTTTAGTATTATTGCACAGGAATTTAATTATGATGTGAACGGATTTGTGGCAGGGCTAGGGTTAGGAGGGCTTGCATTTGCCCTTGCTGCAAAAGATGCCATTAGTAATTTGTTTGGAGGAATCGTCATTATTACCGAAAAACCTTTTTCGATTGACGACTGGATTTCTACTCCTAGTGTAGAAGGGACAGTAGAAGATATTACATTCCGGAGCACAAGGATAAGGACGTTTGCGCAAGCGCTCGTCACTGTCCCTAATGCAACATTAGCAAATGAATCGATAATAAACTGGAGTGAAATGGGGAAAAGACAAATCACCTTCAATTTACGCGTCACCCATGATACTTCCAAAGAAAAATTAAAAGAAGTTGTACGACAAATAGAGGATTTACTGAAAAATCATTCGGAAATCCATCAAGAAACAATCTTTGTAACATTTGATCAATATCAGGAGAATGGTTTGGATATTTTCCTATACTTCTTTACAAAAACAACCGTTTGGGGAGAGTTTTTAGAGGTGAAAGAAGAGATTAATTTTAGCATTATGGAGATATTGGAAAACGAAGGAGTGTCGATTGCGTTGCCTAGTAGGAGATTGTATGTGGAGTCAGATGCAGATAATAACGGCAATGGAGGTTCTTTTTTAAGACAAGAATCGTGAAAGACTTTATTTGAAGTTAACTTTTAGGGGCTGCTTACTGTAGCTTCTTTTCTATTTGAATCAAAGTTGGTTACTCAAAGACTAAACTTTTTGGAGGTTATTCCAGTAAAAGAACGAGGATGTTACTAACACAATTTCTAAGGAGTTAAAAACATGAATAAGAATGTATTTTCTGAATTAAAAATAAAAAGATTGAAGTCAAGGGACCTCTCCTTGGATAACTCGGATTTTACATTCAACATTATGCTTTGTATTGATACCAGAGAATATTATCCGGTCTAAAATATTTAAAATAGATATTTTAGATCGGATTGAAATCCAACTTTTCCAGCGATACCCCATTATATACCACTTTAGGGTATGTATAATCTTAATATTGCTAAGTTAACACTTTAAACAATAAATATCTGAATATTATTACTAAAAAGTCTATTCGGGTATATATTCCTTTTTTGGAAACTGGGACTTTATATCAAATACCATCCAACCTATACTATGTATGGAAGATAAATGAATATAAGGAAAGGATTTGAATACTTTTATGAAGAAATATTTACTAAACTCCTTAATTGTTAGTGTGATTTCTTTAGGGGTTTTTATGAACGTATCAGAGGCATCGGTAGCTCAAAAAATTGCTAGCAAAACTAGTGCAAATGAAGTTCATTTGGACTGAGGAGATGCAGGAGATGTAACTTACAAGTTATATAGAGATGGAGATATTATTTACTCAGGAAAACAATCAAAGTTCCAAGATACTAATTTAGAGCCGGAATATTTATATACATATAAATTAGCCACATATAAACAAAATAAATTAGTAGACATTATAAAGTATGATGTAAAAACAAAAAATACTGATTCTAATTCATTAAGGCTTATGTCTAAAGAAAATAGTATTGAAAATGAATACGAAAAAGAAACCCCTCTTACTTCAACAGTCTCTAAAGATTCTGTTATATTAGACTGGGAACCTATGGTAGATGGTGATGGAGTATATCAAATCTATCGTGATAATAAAAAAGTAGGTGAAACTCAAGAAACTCAATTTATAGATAATACTATTCAAATGGCAAAGGATTATAGCTATAAAATTGTTGCTACAAAAAGAGCATCTGAATCAGAAATTAAAGAAATAAATCAAAGTCTCTTAAAAGCTAATGTTGATTTAGACGAAGTACCTGAGGAGGCTTATAATTATAATAAGAGTTTAACAAAAATTGTAGAAACTTTAAGTGAAGTTTCTGAGGATGAATTAAGCAAAAGTGGTCTTCTAGATCCAATTGGAGCAAGCAAAATTAAAGGTAATTCAACAGTAGCAAATGCCTTAGCATCAGATTATACAGGCTATATTCTTAGATACCAAACATTTATTCCTTATAAACACGTTAAAAACCCTAATGCCTTTGATGAATTTTTGAGTGGCTATGGGTATGATACATACCTCAATGGTAATAACCGTTCCTTTGGTTTTTTTGAAAATTCATTCAAAACAAGATCAGACGTTTATGCAGAATGGTCTGGCTCAAGTGCTTACAGTATTCAATACCCAGATGTCGGGGTGTCTATACTATATGATAATGATTATGATGAAATCACAAGAGGTACTGCTTCGACAGATGGTATTAAACATTATCCTGAACGAAATACCTCAACCTATATTGAATGGCATGAAATAGCAAGTGTAGGTGTTCCATTTAGTGCAACCTATCCTAATATTGATTATCGATATGATGCTAGGATGTATAAAAACGGTAATATTACTGCATCGGGGAATCATGATAAAGCACCTAATCATGAAGTATACTTAGCTCGTGCTTATTCCTCACTTCCTGCGGTGACGCTGCATACTTATGAAATACCAAATCAAGATGCTTTTCAAAACTTAATACCCATATTTCCTAATGAGTACTGGCAAGTAAACTAAAATTATATAAAATAAAAAGAGGATGAAGGAATTAATCTTCAGCCTCTTTTTATTTTATTGTGTTAGGTGCAGGTTTTTTAATCTTGCAAAATAGAAGTTTATGTTCGATAACTTCGATTAGTAGTGAATAGGATATACTTAATTGAATAGAAAAACTATAAATAAGGAGAAGCATTCCAATTATGAAAATCCGTATGATCATTTTAACTTCTTTATTAGTTGCGTTAATTTTTTCTATTGCTTTAGCTTTTCTTGAATATACCCCTATATCTGAAAGACAGGATGAAATAGCCTACTTTTCCTTTGGTAGTTTGATAATTATCTATTTGAACTACACACTACCTATTTTCCTTTTATTAGGTTTAATTATTAAATTAGTAGTTAAAATTATAAAAAAGTAATAGTAACTACTTAGGCACCCATAAGAAGGCAAGCTGAGGTAACCTTGTGAGCGGAATATATGGTCGCTCAATTAAAATTACATCCACGTATTTTTATTAAATCAACTAGTCTTTGGGCGACAAATCCTTTTTAACCAACCAATGGTATAGAAACAAAAAGTAGACTAGCAATAGTCTATTTTTTGTTTTATTGATAAAATTTTTGTAAAGGTTGTTAAAGGAAACAGATTGGAGGATTCCACATGATTACATTAGCAATTGCCGACCGAGATCACGATGAATGTGTCGGTATTAAATGGTTATCCCAGAAGTACTCAATTTCATTTTCGGATGTTTATTTTGCTAGTTCTGTAGATTCGCTTTTGACGACGATAGAGACGAAGATTCCTTCTATTCTTTGTTTAGAAATAGATATGCTACCAAAAGAGCAGCTAAGTACAATAAAAAAGCTAATTCTTCGTTATGATATTAAAACGATTGTTATGACGGCGGAGGCGACGTTTGAAAGAGCTCTGCAAGCATTAGAGTTACGAGCGCTTGATTTCTGGGTGAAACCACTTTCTCCGGATAAAATCATGTCTAGTTTGCGAGCGTTATATAGTGAAAGTTCTAAGAGGCAAAAGGGAGAGAAGACGGAGGAACGAAGTCATTTGACGCAACCACTCCTTCATTTTGAAGATATTTTACAAGAAGTCGAAGGAACTTCTTTTGTTCAACATATTACCTTAATACAACCAATGCATACAGAAGTGTTTTCTACGTTAATGCCTTTTTTAAAAGAATATGAGTTTTCCTCGAAAGTATCGGTTTGGCCGTTAAATAATGAAGTTGCTGTTATTTATGAGCGCCCAGAAGACAAGAACATACATCAATACGAGGAAGCAAACAGGCTATTAAGAGATTGGAATGAACTATATAAAGAACCTTTGTCAATTGTTGTGTATTCGTCGAATGATTCTTCTATTTCATTACATAAAAAATACATCGCTGCTCGAAATGCGATGGAAATGAAATTTTTCAAAGGCACCCGTAATATTATATTAGTAGAGAAAGAGATAAAATGGGAATCGATTGATCCATTCTTAACCTCATCAGAACAACGACAATGGATTACGATGTTAGAAAGCGGCGACAAATCAGGCATCAAGCATTGGATGTATGAGCAATTTCTTCACCTAAGAGAGCCACACCCTGAACCTGGATTACTTCGGATTAGACTCACAAGCATATTAGCGCAAGTTCGTCGCTATATGAAGAAGTTTTATTTAGATACAGAACCATTTGAAACGTCTTACCAAAAGATATTTCAAACAATTTTATATGAAACGGTTCTATATCGTATTGTGCAAGATTTAATGTTGTTCATCTTTGACACCATTGACAGTTCCGTTCTGCAACAGCAAAATGCTACCGTTGATGTCGTGGAACAAAGTATCCAATATATTCAAACGCATTATAAAAATCCAGACCTTAGTCTCGATGAAGTTGCTAACCATGTGGAACGAAATGCTTCTTATCTTAGCCATCTTTTAAAAACAAAACAAGGGCAAACGTTTAGTTCCCTCCTTAACCAACTGCGATTAATGGAAGCAGAGCGGCTTTTATTGCATAGCCGTTTAAGTATTCAAGAAATCTGTTTTGAGACTGGTTTTAAGAATGCAAATTACTTTAGTCGTATTTTCAAACAAAAAAATGGTGTTTCCCCTCGTGAGTATCGAGCAAAAAATAATACATAAAACCTAAAAATACTTTCATTTATACCTAAATGAATACCTTACTTAAAGAGTAAACCTAAAATATATTTCATCATTCAAATTTATATTATCTATTTTCCCAGCCTTCTTTTCGTTAAAATTTAATTAAGTAATCAGAAAATTCTAAAGAGGTGATGGGGTTTGACTGGAACGCATGAAAAAATAGAAATCAAACAATATCGTGGATCCAAATTGAACGCGAAAGGGTGGATTCAAGAGGCAGCTATTCGAATGATGAACAATAACCTACATCCAAATGTAGCGGAATATCCAGAAGAATTAGTTGTTTACGGAGGAATCGGAAAAGCAGCAAGAAATTGGGAATCTTATGAATCAATTATGAAAGCGCTTCATAATTTAGAAGACGATGAAACATTACTTGTTCAATCAGGGAAACCGGTAGTTGTTTTTAAAACACATACAGATGCTCCGAGAGTATTAATTGCAAATTCTAACTTAGTGCCAGCTTGGGCAAACTGGGATCATTTTCATGAATTAGACAAGAAAGGTCTTATGATGTATGGACAAATGACAGCCGGTAGCTGGATTTACATCGGAAGTCAAGGAATCGTACAAGGAACATATGAGACTTTCGCGGAATGTGGTCGCCAACATTTCAACGGTAGTTTAAAAGGAACGATTACACTAACCGCTGGACTTGGTGGAATGGGAGGAGCTCAGCCACTTGCGGTTACATTAAACGGCGGAGTTGCCATCTGTATTGATGTGGATCGTTCCCGAATCCAACGTCGACTTGATACGAAATATTTGGATACGATGACAGATAATCTTCAAGAAGCAATCATAATGGCATTAGAAGCAAAAAAAGAAGGAAAAGCGCTATCTATTGGTCTACTAGGAAATGCCCCAGAAGTATTAAACGAAATGCTTGAAAAGGGATTTGTGCCAGATATTTTAACGGACCAAACTTCTGCTCATGACCCGCTTAATGGGTATGTTCCTGTGGGGTACTCTTTGGAGGAAGCAACTAAACTTCGTGAAAGTGACGCGGACACTTACGTTCAAAAGTCAAAAAATAGTATTAAACAACATGTTCTAGCAATGCTCGAAATGCAAAAACAAGGTGCTGTTACGTTTGACTATGGAAACAACATTCGTCAAGTAGCAAAAGATGAAGGGGTAGAAAATGCTTTTAACTTCCCAGGATTTGTTCCAGCTTATATTAGACCACAGTTTTGCGAAGGAAAAGGACCTTTCCGTTGGGTAGCACTATCTGGAGATCCCGAGGATATTTATAAAACGGATGAAGTTATTTTGAGAGAATTTAGCGATAATGAGCACTTATGTAACTGGATTAAAATGGCTCGTGAAAAAATTGAATTCCAAGGACTTCCGGCTCGTATTTGTTGGTTAGGCTACGGTGAACGTGCGCGATTTGGAAAAATCATTAATGACATGGTAGCAAGTGGGGAATTAAAAGCACCTATCGTAATTGGACGCGACCATTTGGATTCTGGTTCCGTTGCATCTCCAAATCGTGAAACAGAAGCAATGAAAGATGGCAGTGATGCAGTTGCTGACTGGCCAATCCTAAATGCGTTAATTAACAGTATTGGCGGGGCAAGTTGGGTATCACTTCACCATGGTGGTGGCGTTGGAATGGGATACTCGCTTCATGCTGGAATGGTTATTGTTGCGGATGGAACAAAGGAAGCAGAAAAGAGATTAGAGCGAGTATTAACAACAGATCCAGGAATGGGTGTTGTGAGACACGCAGACGCTGGCTATGATTTAGCGGTTAAAACAGCGAAAGAAAAAGGAATTCAAATGCCAATGTTAGATAACTAATCAACTATAGCCGCTATCCGCATCGAAATATGGATAGCGGTTATTAAAAATTTTTATGGAGGCGAACGGATGAATACTAAAGCCCTTTATATACGAAATGCTAGTCAACTGGTTACGCTTAAAGGAACTTCAGATGCTCCGGTAACAGGAAAAGCGATGAATGAACTACACATTATTGAAAATGGCTCTCTTTGGATTGAAGAGGGAGTTATCGTCACGGTTGGAACGGATGAAGAGGTGAGAAAGAAACATCAAAGTCAGTTAGAAAGTGTAGAAGTAATTGATGCGACGAACCGCTTAGTGACACCTGGATTAATTGACCCGCATACACATCTAGTTCATGCAGGAACGAGAGAGGGCGAGTTTAATATGCGCCTCAACGGTTCTACTTATATGGAAATTATGAATGCTGGCGGTGGTATCCATGCTACAACAAGAGCAACAAAGGAAGCAACAGAAGCAGAACTCTATGACCAAAGCTATGAGCGACTAAATCGTTTTGCTTTAAATGGGGTAACGACAGTAGAAGCAAAAAGTGGCTATGGGCTTAATTGGGAAACGGAATGTAAACAATTGAAAGTTGCTAAGAAGCTCCATGAAGATCACACATTAGACGTCGTAAGCACTTTTATGGGAGCACATGCTGTTCCGGCGGAGTACAAGCAAAATCCTGATCAATTTGTTGAGTTAGTTATTAAGGAAATGATACCAAAAGTAGCGGAATTAGGTTTAGCGGAATTTAATGATGTTTTTTGTGAAAAGGGAGTCTTTGATCCGGAACAATCGAAGCGCATCTTGGAGGCTGGCAAGAAACATGGCTTAACTCCAAAAATCCATGCTGACGAAATTGAGCCGTATGAAGGTGCAGAGTTGGCTGCAGAAATTGGAGCGATTTCGGCGGATCATTTATTGAAAGCATCTGATAAGGGAATCAAGATGATGGCGGATAAAGGAGTCATTGCCACGCTATTACCGGGAACAGCCTTTTTCCTAATGGCTGAATCGGCTAATGGCAGAAAAATGGTGGATGCAAACGTTCCGGTTGCACTGTCAACAGACTGCAATCCTGGGTCATCGCCAACGGTTTCCTCTCAACTTATTATGAATTTAGGGTGTTTAAAAATGGGCATGACACCAGCAGAAGTGTTGGTTGCGACTACAATTAATGCAGCACATGCCATTAATCGTGGAAAAACCATCGGAAGTCTCGAAGAAGGAAAACAAGCGGATATTGTTATTTTTGATGTGCCGAACTATATGAGACTTCAATATCAATACGGTGTCAACCACGTTGAACGAGTGTTGAAAAAAGGGGAAACCATTGTGTACGGAGGGAGATTAACTTGACCAACTATCCTTATCCGATGCTAGTGCCACCACCTTTTTCTTGGCAGAAGGAAAAGAAAGCAGAACTTAAGGTACATGAATGGATTCAGACAGTAGAGTGGACGGATACTTCGCCCAATTGGTCGGAATTTGATGTTGCCATACTAGGTGTGCCATTATCACGATCGTCCATTAGCGCTTCGTCCGCTAGCCTCACACCTGATGAGATGCGATTAGCATGGAAGTCATTCTCTACTTACAATTTAGAGGAGGATGTCGATTTATCAACGCTTCGTGCACTTGACCTAGGGAATGTACGCGAACATGTGACAGATATTAGCCAAACACATGCAAACATTAAAGAGGCAATGGTTGCTATGCAGACAAATCATCCAACTATTTTTCCAATAACGCTAGGAGGTGACCATTCCATCACGGCTATGCTCGTGAAGGGTTGGAAAGAAGCTCACCCAACAGAAAGAATCGGAGTGTTGCAGTTCGATACTCACTTCGACCTGCGGGATTTAACGGAAATAGGACCAGCAAACGGTACACCGATGCGCAATCTAATTGAAAGCGAAACAGTGAAAGGCGAAGATATTTACAATATTGGATTACATGGTTTCTTTAATGCGAAATCGTTAAAAGAATACGCCGATTCTGTTGGTCTACATTACGTAACACTTCGAAGTGCAAGAAAAGCAGGGATAGAAAAAACAGTGACTAGTGCTTTGAATGAACTAGCTGCAAAAGTTGATACGATTTATTTAACCGTAGATATGGATGTGCTCGATATCGGGGTAGCCCCAGGAGCACCAGCTTCCACGCCTGGCGGTATGTACACGCATGAGTTATTGGAGGCTGTTACGATAGCCGGAAAACATCCAAAAGTAAAAGCAATGGATATTGTTTGCTTGGACCCCGTAAAAGATGTTGGGCAGGCGACAGTTAAAACAGGCGTTCATGTGATGCTTTCGTTTTTGAGTGGGTTTGTTGCACGGTGAACAGTGGGGTGTCTTGGTGTTCGTTTCGAAAAGAGTTAGTATTTGTCGACTTATCGGTAAATCCTTATTTTCTCCAATAAAATAGGAGAATTCACGGATGAAATGGAATAATTGTAACAAAAAAGCTAGGGTCCAAAAGGGCCTTAGCATTTAATGAGGACTAGCTAGAATTTGCAACCTGATTTGACGGAATTTTCAATAAAAGGAGGGCGTTTCATGTCAGAAGTTAAAATGGAACACAACAAAATGGAACCGAAACCAGAAGCCCCTACATCATCCTTATTTAAATTTCTAATTTATAGTTTGATTGGTGTACTCGTCTTTTTCATTCCGCTAACCATTAATGGAAACTCAACGATTATTTTAGATCATATTGTCACTTGGATTAGCACTTCCTTCCCCACTGCTGTTCCTTATTATGCCTTATTAATCATTATAGCCGGGGCTGTTTACCCCTTTGTTAGTAGAAAGTGGAATACTAGTATAGTAGAGTTAGTATTTTCCATTTTTAAGGTATTGGGAGTCGTCGCAACGGTCATGATTGTATTTGAAGTAGGACCTTCATGGTTAATGCTACCTAACATGGGGCCGTTTCTATTGGAAAAACTAGTTATACCAGTTGGATTACTCGTTCCAATAGGAGCCGTATTCCTTGCTTTATTAGTTGGTTATGGACTTCTAGAGTTTTTAGGGGTATTAATGCAAAGAGTCATGCGACCCGTCTGGAAAACACCTGGTCGTTCGGCTGTTGACGCCGTTGCCTCCTTTGTCGGAAGTTATTCTATTGGCTTGTTAATAACGAATAGAGTATTCAAGGAAGGGAAATACACGGAAAAAGAAGCAGCCATTATCGCTACTGGGTTTTCTACTGTTTCCGTGACGTTTATGATTGTCATTGCTAAAACATTAGGATTAATGGATGTTTGGAATCTGTATTTTTGGCTTACCTTGGTCGTAACCTTCCTTGTCACCGCAATAACTGTTCGGATATGGCCACTCAACAAATTAAGCAATAATTATTATACAGAAGAAGGAGAACCAGAAGTAATTGTAAAGAAAAATATTGTGCAGAATGCGTGGAAAAGTGCGATGATCACTGCTGAAAATTCCCCGTCTCTTGGGAAAAATATTTTCATGAATTTTAAAGACGGCCTCATCATGACAATGAGTATTTTACCATCGATTATGTCTGTCGGTCTGTTAGGGCTAGTTTTAGCAGAATTTACCCCTTTCTTTGATGTGGTAGGGTATATTTTCTATCCATTTACGTGGGCATTGCAATTACCGGAACCATTACTTGCGGCAAAAGCTGCATCCGTTGAAATTGCAGAAATGTTCCTGCCAGCTCTTCTTGTGGTCGAGGCACCATTAGTTACGAAATTTGTGACAGCGGTTGTTTCTGTATCTGCTATTCTGTTTTTCTCGGCTAGTATCCCGTGCATTTTGTCAACAGATATTCCGATTAGCATCAAAAACCTTTTAATTATTTGGTTTGAAAGAACGGTTCTTACATTAATTATTGTGACACCACTTGCGTTTTTATTACTTTAAAAGGAAGAAGGGGCTTATGGCCTCTTTTTTGTGTTTTTATTTGTACTGGCTCGATTAGCCTAAGAGCTAAAGTACCAGATCTAACGTCTCCAACTCCACTAGAGTACAAAACTTTATTTCCATTGTTCATCCGTAGTACTATAATTAATAATGAGGTGAACAAATGGCACGCGAGCGTAAGTTTTCTACAAAAGAATTATTTAAAATGACAAAAAACTTGCTTCTTGATAATGGATATGAGGCATTTACGTTTAGTCTACTAGCTGATCGTTTACATGTCGCAAGAGGTACGTTATATAAATATTACGAGAATAAAGATGAGTTAATTACAGAGTATATGGTCTATGAAATGCAAGAATTTTTATTAGAGTTACAACAAATCAGTACCTATACAAGCTTCAAATCTCAATTTGACTTCTTATTAACCATTATTCTAAATCATAGTGAAGTTCCGCCAATTCGAAGGATGATTTATCAAATTCCGAAAAACGCAAATGAAAAGGTAAGAGAAAATATAGATCAGTTAGAAAAACTTCATCTTGATATGTATAAATATCTACAAGATTTTATAAATTTAGGGAGAGAAGAACAGGTTTTAAAACAAGCGATTCCAGACGGGTTGATTTTAGGTTTTATTTTTCAAACGATTGAAATTCCCAATCATTTTGGTATCACACATACAGAGTGGGTATCTTCCATAAAGGAAATAATTAGTCATGGAATGTTCACAAGCGAGTAATTGACACTTACGTCACTTTGAAAGATAATCAATAGTGACGGAGGTGTCACTTTATTTTTTGCTTAAAGTGACACTTGTGTCATGAATTATCATATTCATGTACGATAAATGGACTTTCTACCAATGAGAGAGGGAGAACGGGATGAAAAATTTATTAAATACTATTACCGATTTCGTCGCAACGAAAAGGGGAATGTGGATAACGTTTGGAGCTTGGTTAATTGTGACGATTCTTTTGGCAGTTTTAGCCCCAAGTGCGAAGGATTATGAGGTTTCAAGTATTGATTCTATTCCTGACGATGCAAAATCGGTTATTGCACAAAATAAGGTTGATCATTATTTTCAAGATAATGATGGGATTCCTGCACTGTTAGTTTTTCAATCCGATGAAGGAGAAGTGGAGCTAACTAACCTGACGGAATTCTTAGAAAAGGTTGAAACAGAAAAAATTGAAGGAATCAAAGAAGTTATTCCATTGGCCGCTTTACCTCCACAAGCTATCGATGGTTTCTTTTCGGAAGACAAGACTACTGCTGTTATCCCTTTGACTTTTGATTCTTCTTTGGAATCAAAAGAAATCAAAGAGTCACAAGAAAAGGTCATGGAAGTAGCGGATAAGTCGACGGATTTAACGTTAAATATAACAGGTCCTGCAGGTATTGCGACAGATACTTTGGATCTCTTTTCTAGAGCGGACATCGTTCTTATGCTATCAACGGTAGGAATTATTTTAGTTTTATTAATCGTTATTTATCGCTCGCCGTTATTAGCGTTAATTCCATTATTAGCTGCAGGCTTTGTGTACGAAGTAGTGAATCAAGCACTTGGATTAATGGGTCAGGCTGGATTGCTTTTGAATAAACAGACGTTATCCATTATGAGTATTCTACTATTCGCTGCTGTTATTGATTATTCCTTGTTTGTCTTTTCGCGGTTCCGTGAAGAGTTAAAGAATCATGAGAATAAGTTTGATGCTATGAAAGCGGCGATGAGGGAAACAGGAATACCTGTCTTCTATTCGGGAGGAACCGTTTTAGCAGCGATGCTTATTTTATTCTTTGCCGAATTTGGTGATTACAAAAACTTTGCTCCTATTTTTAGTACGACAATGGTTGTGATTATGCTAGCATCTGTAACGCTTGTACCGGCATTATTCACACTCTTCGGTAGAAAATCTTTTTGGCCTAAAGTTCCAAGAGTAGGGGATAAAAGGATAGCAACAAGTTCCTTCTGGGGAAAAGTAGGTCGTTTTGTTGTGAAAAAGCCAGCAATATCTGCTAGTGTAGTTGGTTTCATTCTACTCCTATCAGCAAGTAATATGTTTAATATGAACTATCAGTTTGATACGATTAAGTCCTTTCCGGAAGATATGCCTTCTAGACAAGGATATGAAATATTAGAAGAAAAGTTTGAAAAAGGTGATTTAGCACCAACAACTGTCTTGTTTGAAGCAGAAAAGGCTATCACGGTAGAAGAGCAAGAAGCATTGAGAAGCGAACTTGCGTCTCAACCACTTGTAAGTAATGTTCGGCTAAATAACAGCACGGAAGATGGAAAAGTTCTGACATTTAGTCTAACGTTTAAGGAAAGTCCATATTCTACCGAAACGATGGATGCTTTGGAGAACATGAGAGATGATGCTACTCAACTGTTAGCTGCTAGTAATCTTGAAGGTGACTTGTATTTCGCTGGTGAAACAGCTACACAAGTGGATGACCGGTCCATCAACAACCGAGACCTCATTGTTATTGTATTGCTAGAGACGATCTTAATTTTAGTTATGTTAATTTTCCTAACGAAGTCAATCAAAATGCCAATTTATATGATGGGGACAATATTATTGTCATTCTTAGCGGCAGTTGGCTTAGGGATGTTTTTGAGTAATTTATTCTTTGATATTGATTCGATTAGTAATCGAGTACCACTTTATTCCTTTGTGTTTTTAGTAGCACTTGGAATTGATTATAATATTATTTTAATATCACGATTTATGGAAGAACGAAGAAAGCATCCAGTTCGGAAGGCAGTGGAAATGGCCGTGTCGAATACAGGTGGTGTAATATCTTCAGCAGGAATTTTACTTGCTGCAACCTTTGCTGTTCTAATGACGCAGCCAATCCAAATATTATTTGTTTTCGGCTTCATTGTTGCAGTTGGGATTTTGTTAGATACGTTCTTAATTCGAGGTGTTTTATTGCCAAGTTTGCTTGTGTTATTTGAGAAGGATAAAAACAGGGAAAAAGGTATAGAAGGATAAAATGATGGAATGATAGACCTCCGTACAGGGGGTCTTTTTTAATGGGCGCATTTCTATTTTTTCAGTATCAATAATTTTGGTCTGTTTTGTAAAAAATAAGTTGGCACCGAATGATTAATTTAAATTTATAGGTAGGAGTTGCTTTGTAGAGGAGGGGAAGTGGAAATGGACTTAACTACTGGTACATGGTTTTGGTTATTGGTCCCAATGCCTTTGTTAATCGTTTTATCCCTTATCACGTATGTAGTTGAAAAAAGGAGCGAATAGTATATGGATATTAATATACCTACATTGATTTCGATCATAATATATTTAGTAGGAATGCTAATTGTTGGTTACCTGGCTGCAAAGCTAACAAGTAATTTATCAGATTATGTACTCGGAGGCAGACGCCTTGGAGCAGGTGTAGCAGCGTTAAGTGCTGGTTCTTCTGATATGAGTGGTTGGCTCATGTTAGGGTTACCTGGTGCTGTTTATGCTAGTGGAATGGGCTCAATTTGGCTTGCGATAGGGTTATCAACAGGTGCTTATTTGAACTGGCAGTTTGTTGCGAAACCTTTCCGAGTATATACGGAAGTAGCAAATGACTCCATTACTGTTCCAGATTACTTCGAACACCGTTTTGCAGATAATTCAAAAGTTCTTCGTGTTATCTCTGCTGTAGTAATCTTAGTATTTTTTACTTTCTATACATCCTCTAGTTTGGTGGGAGGAGCAATTCTGCTTGAAGAGTCATTCAACATGGATTATAGACTTGCCCTTTGGGTAGGTGCTGCTGTTATTATTTCGTATACATTTTTCGGTGGCTTTCTTGCCGCAAGTTGGACGGACTTCATACAAGGGATCTTAATGTTCTTAGCGTTGATTATTATTCCAATGGTAGCTATTAATGAATTAGGTGGTTGGAGCGAAACGGTAGCTACGGTAGGAAACATGGATACCTCTTATTTAAATGTATACTCCGGAGCTACTTTTATTAGTGTCGTTTCCTTATTGGCATGGGGGCTTGGCTATTTCGGTCAACCTCATATTGTTGTTCGATTTATGGGAATTAAATCGACAAAAGAAGTTCCGAAAGCCCGCTTAATCGGAATGACCTGGATGGTTGTGTCCTTGTTTGGAGCGATTATTGTTGGTTTTTCCGGTATTGCTTATTTTGCAGATGCTCCATTAGATAACTCAGAGACTGTGTTTATTATGTTTTCACAAGTACTATTCAACCCTTGGGTTGCGGGATTTCTTCTTGCCGCAATTTTATCAGCTATCATGAGTACGGTCGATTCACAGCTACTCGTTTCTTCTAGTGCGCTTACACAAGATTTTTACAAATCAATCTTTAGAAAAAATGCCAGCCAAAAAGAAGAGATGCTGATTGGGCGGTTTGCTGTCCTGGCAATTGCCGTAATAGCGATATTCCTTGGTTACGATCGTGACAGTAAAGTATTAGAACTAGTGAGTTATGCATGGGCTGGCTTTGGTGCTGCTTTTGGTCCGTTAATTCTTTTAAGTTTATTCTGGAAGCGAATGACAAGAAATGGCGCTTTAGCAGGAATGATTGTTGGTGCTGTTACAGTAGTCGTTTGGTCCAATTTAACTGGCGGTATCTTTGAGATGTATGAACTCCTCCCTGGATTTATCCTTTCTGTTATTTCTATAGTAGTAGTTAGTCTTGTAGGGAAGGAACCTAGTGCTGAAGTTCAAAAACAGTTTGATGAAGTGAAGGAACGTTTAAGGAAGGGGTAGAATTTGATTACTGAGAGTTGACCTGGATACTCTTTCACGAGACAACGGGGGCTGCCCCTAACCTTTTGTAAAGGCTGTTTTCGTAAAGTTTGTTGCTTTTTAACGGAAAACTAAGTTTAACCCACTGAGTTGATTGGAGCGGAGGGCACTTGACTCCTGCGGGAAGAGAGGGAAGTGGGAGACCCCACAGGCGAAGCTGAGGAGGCTCCCATTCCTCCCCGCGGAAAGCAAGTGCCCGTAGCGGAAATCAACGGGCTGAATTTATAAGTAAAAACAACAATCTATGAGAAAAGAGCCTTTGTAAAAAGAGGTGATCTACACAATCTTCAAACAAAGTAGTTACGCCCGCAGGGACTGACACCGAAGGCAACCTGCAGGTAACTTGTTAATAAAAGATTGGATAGACCTTTCCGGTGTTTTATCTTGATATCTGCAAATTACTGTGCGGTGTCAGTCCCCGGCGGACGAAGAAAGTTGGTAAGCAGAGAGAGAGCAATTCATCGGCTCTTTGAATAGATAAGGGGACAGACCCCGTCTGCATTTGAATAGGGGATATACTAGAAAAAAAGGAGGACGATTATGAATAAGAATTTGAGCAATATGGCACATAAAGCGAAAACAACGCTAAATCAGGCGAGTTCTTTTGTGAAAGAAAAGGTGTTTTCGATGACAGGGACATCTTGGTCTACTGTGAAGGATTTGGCTGAGTATATTCAACAGCACCCTGATACAATAACAAGCAATAAAAGTTATTTAAATCTCAACTTTTCTTTTTATCAATTGAATGTTGAGGACGTTCATTTTTATTTAGAAATGAGAGGCTCTCATATTTTACAATTAAATGTTCTCACAAAAGACCACAGTGTAGTTTCTTATCGTTCTTATCGTGATCACTATACATTAGATACGCCAATAAAAGTTCCGCAATTATCTAGTGAATAAAAATCCTGTGTTTAATGTAGGGAGTACAAACTACTGTACGGTGTCAGTCTCCGGCATACAGAGAAAGCCGATAACAGAAGTGAGTAAGTCATCGGCTTTATAAATAAGGGGACAGACCCGTCTGCATAGTATTGGATTTACATAATACCTGGAAATCCTTAAAAAATCAGCTGCTGATAAAGTAGCTGATTTTTTTGAAACTTTGTGGGATAATTTACGACTGATACTATGTAAGATAAATCAAAACATCAAGATAGATGATAAATGAAATAGAATACTAGTAAAAGTGGGAAATGCTTATTTGGAGGAATCATAATGTTGAAGAAGTTTGGATATTTATTTATCGTTCTTTTGGTCGCTGTGGCCGTAATTTATTTTTTTGGAAAAGGAGATGAAGGAAAGCGTCAAGAGGAAGAACCTGCTCAGAATAAAGGTGTAAGCCCAGAGACATTGGTAGATACTGTTTTTTCAGAATCTAAAAAAGGAAAGATACCGTACGCACCATTTATTGCGGGACAGACAGAAGTAGAAGAAGTGACGAAAAAGTGGGGGGAAGCGGAAAAAACAATGCAGGAAGAAAATGGTTCTTATGCAGAGTATCCAGATCATAAGGTGACGGTCGGTTATCATGACCAGCTTATTTTCGATGTCAGGTCGTTTGATTCGGAATTACAAAGCATACACATGGAAGATGTTAAGAAGGAGAAAGGCGAACCAGATGAAGTTCGCTATTACAAAGATGAGGCGACTAACCAAATTATCCTTGTTTATGCTGTGAATGACATGTATGAATTGAAATGGGTTTTACCTAAACCAACAGATAGCGAGCCTAACCCGAAAGTTCATCATGTTTCTGTTTTTACAAAGCCAAACAATCAAGAAGAAGATACTGAAATTCTATCGGAAATGAGTTTGAAGGAAAAAATTGGCCAAATGATTTTGGCTGGAATTTCTGAAACTAGTCTCACGTCAAATACAAAAGACTTGGTGAATAATTACCATGTTGGCGGTATTATTTTTTACGCAAATAATTTGGAAAACCCTCAACAAACTGTGCAATTGCTAAATGAAATGAAAGCTGAGAATGCTCCTAACCGTTTGCCCCTTCTGTTAAGTGTGGACCAGGAAGGTGGGAAGGTTTCTAGATTGCCGGGAGATTTAATTGATACGCCGACAAATGCAAAAATAGGAGCCATCAATAATGCCCAATTTTCATATGAAATCGGGACCTTGTTGGGCAAGGAGTTAAATGCGTTTGGTTTCAATCTTGATTTTGCGCCAGTACTTGATGTGAACAGCAACCCGAATAATCCAATTATTGGAGACCGCTCATTTGGAAATAACGCTGACATTGTAAGTGAGTTAGGAATTAAAACGATGGAAGGAATTCAATCGCAAAATATTGTTTCGGTAATAAAACATTTTCCAGGTCACGGTGATACCTCCGTTGATTCGCATTTGGATCTACCGAGGGTTAATAAAAGCCTGGAAGAGCTAAAAGATCTGGAATTAATACCATTTACACGCGCCATTAATAATGGGGCTGATGTTGTTATGGTTGCTCATATTTTATTACCACAACTCGACGCTACGTCTCCGTCCTCTATGTCAAAAAATATTATTACTGGAATTTTAAGAGAGCAACTCGGTTTTAATGGGGTGGTAATGACGGATGACATGACAATGAAGGCGATAACAAATAACTATGAAATCGGGAAAGCAGCGGTGGAATCGGTGAAGGCGGGCAGTGATATTATTATGGTGGCACATGATTATAACAAAGTAGTGTCTGCGATAGATGCATTGCAAGCAGCGGTGGAAACCGGAGAAATATCAGAAGAAAGAATTAATGAGAGTGTTAGTAGAATTATTCAATTAAAACAGAAATACAATCTTAATCGTGAAAAAGCCCAAGATGTTAATATGGAAGAGTTAAATCAGTATGGTGAAAACATTTTGAATAAATACATGGAGTAATTACGTTTCATTTTAACCTAGTAATTGCAAATACACTGCGGTGTCAGTCCCCTATCTACAAAGAAATCCGGTAAGCGGAGGGAGCAATTCATTGGCTCTATTAATAGATAAGGGGACGGACACCGTTCTGCATTTGAATAGACAGTCTACATACTCTTCCAAGAGGCAACGGGGTCTGTCCCCATGTCTATTCCTAAAAGGGATGATTTACATCCCCTTCAAACAAAGTGTCTACATTAGCTGGGAACTGACCACGCAAGGTAATCGGCTAATGCTCTAATAGAGAAAGGAGACAGCCCCTGTCTGCATTTTATTAGCAAAATGATGGATATCTGCACCTATACTTGAATATAGTCATAAGAGAAATAATTTGGTGAGGTGTTCAAAACATGAAAAGTCATCAAGAGTCCTTTACGAAAACAAAGACGTATAAGCCTTATCACAGCCCTTTTGACCCCTGTCCTCCAATTGGTAAAAAATATTATAGTACCCCACCTAATTTATATCTAGGATTCCAGCCACCAAATCTTCAACAATATTCTCCTGTAGAGGCATTAAAGCGAGGAACGCTATGGCCTGTTTTTTATGATTTTTATGAGAACCCCTATGAAAAAGGAGGGAAATAAGGGATATGGCCAAAACATTGCCGAAAGAGTATTATCAGCTGTTAGAAGAAATTCAGGCCGTTGACTTTGTATTAGTCGAGTTAAATTTGTACCTCGATACCCATCCTACTGATGCGGGGGCGATTCAACAATATAATCAATACGCTCAGTTTAGCAAGCAACTTAAGCAAAAGTTTGAGATGTCCTTTGGTCCGATAAGCTTTGGTGGGATAAACCCTTCTCACGAATACTGGACGTGGAAAAGCGGCCCGTGGCCATGGCAAGTTTAAAGAAAAGGGGAGAGACATGAATGTGGAACTACGAGAAAAAACTTCAGTATCCCGTAAAGGTTAGTACATGTAACCCTACTCTAGCTAAGTTTTTGATTGAACAATATGGAGGGGCAGATGGGGAATTAGCAGCTGCCCTTCGTTATTTAAATCAGCGATATACGATTCCAGACAAGGTAATTGGACTGTTAACAGATATAGGTACGGAAGAATTTGCTCATCTAGAAATGATTGCAACAATGGTCTATAAGCTAACAAAGGATGCCAAACCGGAGCAATTAAAAGCAGCTGGTCTAGCGCCACATTACGTTGACCATGACAGTGCGTTATTTTATCATAATGCAGCAGGGGTACCTTTTACTGCTACATATATTCAGGCAAAAGGTGACCCTATTGCAGATCTATACGAGGATATTGCCGCAGAAGAGAAGGCAAGAGCGACCTATCAATGGATTATTGACATGTCGGATGACCCGGATTTGAATGACGGCCTTCGCTTTTTAAGAGAGAGGGAAATCATTCACTCACAGAGGTTTAGAGAAGCTGTTGATATTTTAAAAGAAGAACGCGACCGAAAGAAGGTATTTTAATTAAATAAGGAGTGACGAAACACACCATCTTACATTTGGGATGGTGTGTTTTGTGTCGAACACTCCTAATATTTACACTAATTTTACATTTCTCTAAATCTAGCTTAATAGTTCCCTCCTAAACTTGTATTGTATACGAAGCAATCAATAATAGTTTAGGAGGCGAAGGTAAATGAAAAAGTTTAGTAAAAAACTACTTCCTGTTGCTGTTCTTTCAATGGTTGCATTTGGAAGTTTAACGTCTGGAAGTATGTCAACAGCTGAAGCAAAAATGAGTAAAAAAGG
The DNA here is from genome assembly GCF_042684945.1 of Bacillus seohaeanensis. Taxonomy (NCBI): domain Bacteria; kingdom Bacillati; phylum Bacillota; class Bacilli; order Caryophanales; family Bacillaceae; genus Bacillus; species Bacillus seohaeanensis. The sequence continues at coordinate 72,769 of NZ_JBHUMF010000001.1, forward strand.
ACCTGAAGTTAAAAATGTTATTTTCTTAATCGGTGATGGAATGGGTGTATCTTACACTTCTGCCTATCGTTATTTAAAGGATGATCCATCTACTAAGGGCGCAGAACGAACTGCATTTGATCCTTATGCAGTAGGTACGCAAATGACGTATCCGGAAGATCCAGACCAAAGTGTGACAGATTCTGCATCCGCTGCAACGGCGATGGCTGCGGGCATTAAAACGTATAATAATGCTATTTCTGTTGATAATGATGGTTCTGAAGTGAAAACAATTTTAGAAGCAGCAAAAGAAAAGGGAAAATCGACAGGAATAGTCGCTACTTCTGAAATTACGCATGCGACCCCTGCTGCTTATGGTGCTCATGATGAATACCGCAAAAACATGGACGCCATTGCAGAAGATTATTTTGATGAAACAATTAAGGGCAATCATAAAATTGATGTGATGCTCGGTGGCGGCATGACGAACTTTGTGCGTGAAGACCGTAACATAGCAAATGAATTTACCAAAGACGGTTACAGCTATGTGAAGGATAAAAAACAGCTTGAAAAAAATAATAATGAGCAGGTTATTGGCTTATTTGCAGACGGTGGACTACCTAAAATGATTGACCGTCCAGACTCGACACCTTCTTTAGAAGATATGACAAAACAGGCAATTGATCGTTTGAAATCTGATAAAGACGGCTTTTTCCTTATGGTAGAAGGAAGCCAGATTGACTGGGCGGGTCATGATAATGACATTGTTGCAGCAATGAGTGAAATGAAAGATTTTGAAAAAGCTTTCCAAGCAGCAATTGACTATGCGAAAAAGGACAAGCATACCCTTGTTGTTGCAACAGCTGACCATTCTACGGGTGGTTTTTCGGTAGCAGCAAACGGAGACTACAATTGGAATCCTGAACCAATTAAAGCGGCAGAGCGGACTCCGGATTTTATGGCTGCTGAAATTGCTAATGGAAAAGCGGTAGAGGCGACACTGAAAAAGTATATCAATCAAGATAAGCTTGCTCTTACACCGAAAGAAATTCAATCTGTAAAGGATGCAGTAGCGCACGGACAAACAGCTATTGATAATGCAATTGAAACGATTTTTGATGTAAGAAGTAATACTGGCTGGACAACAGGCGGCCACACAGGTGAAGACGTTCCTGTTTATGCTTATGGACCTGGTCGTGAAAATTTTATCGGCACTATTGATAACACGGATAATGCCAAAATTCTTTATGATTTACTGAAATATAAAATTAGAATAGAAGATAAATAGAACCTACTAAGACAAAATTGGTGCTGACCCAGTGTGGTGTGACAGTCATAAACTAGGAAAAAGCTGACAGACAAAACTCATGGGTCAGTCCAACCTTACATAAAGGGGAGAAACTTGATGAAGAAAACATATTTATTTTTATTCCTGCCGGCGGTAATCATTTGTTTTCTCTCGGCATGCTCAGCTGCTGCCGGAAGTAATGAAAATAAGGAAAAGAAAGAAGCCCCGCTTGTTGAAGGTGAGTCTGTGGAAGCGACAGGAGAGGCAACGAAAGCTGTTAGCTATCGATCTAATCCACAAGTAACCGATGACAAGATGCTTACCAAAAAGGGGCAAAAGCATCGTGATGCAAAAGGAGAAGCGACGTTAAAGCAGATAAATGAAATTAATAAGACCTATATGATTGGACCTGTTAAGCTTACGGTAAAAGAAGCAAAGATTATTCATTTAACACCTGATTATAGTATGATCGACTACTTTCATGTCTTAACACATAAAAAAGAATTTAATTTTGTGAAAGTGTGGGTAGAAATAGAAAATACATCGGAACAGCCAGTCCATTTTGCTCCAATTGCACTTTTCGAAACGAGTACGGGAGAGAAGTTTGATTGGCAAAAGGATATTTATTTAGAGGGACTTAATGGAAAATTGGAAGCTCGTGCTGTGAAAAAGGGGAATCTTGGATTTATCTTAAATGCGGGCTCGCACGATGAAGAACATTCAGAAGAAAATCACACAGAGGAGCTACCCGACTGGGTAAAACTGATAACGAGCGATGTTTTTGATAAAGAAGAGAAAATGATAGAGAAATCAAAAGAGATAAGAATAAAATTATAGAATAATTGTATATAAGAGTGATAGCTAAAACCTTCTTCGAATAAGCGATGGAGGTTTTTTCTGATTTTTAGGACTGTTTTATTTTAATGTTACATAAATTAGTGTTATAATATATTTATGTAACATTAGAGAGGTGAAAAATGAAAACAGTAGAAGCGATAAAAGATAAACAACAGATTCTGAACATGAAAAAATATTTGAAGTCTCATTCTTCGCGGGATTACTGCTTATTTTTACTTGGAATAAATACTGGAATCCGAATTCATACGTTATTGCATACGCAAGTTAAGGATGTTTTGTCCGATTCAGGCAGTGTGTTTCATTATTTACCTTCTAATTCAATAGATTATCCTCCCATCTATTTAAATGAACAGGTGCGAAACGCAATCAAGCAATGCATAGCTGTAGAAAAGCTTCAACACAATGACTACCTCTTTAAATCACGCAAAACAACTCATCCCATATCACGTCAGCAAGCGTATCGCATCATTAACGATGCCGCTCGTGACGCAGGCATAGAAGAATCAATTGGTACACACACTCTCCGAAAAACATTTGGGTACCACGCCTTCAAGAAAGGAATTGCAATCTCTCTTATTCAGAAAAGACTTCAACAGTGCACGTCATCCGAAACCCTTCATTACTTAGGATTGAAAAAGGATAAATCAACGGAAATTGAATTGGATGTAAATTTATAGAAAGTAGGTGGATGCTTTTGATGTCAGAGTTACAGCAACCAGACACCTTTATTTTGCTCACAGCTGTGCTATTAATTTTAGGTGTATTGACAACAAAATTTTCTGCTCGGTTAGGAGTACCTTCCCTTGTGCTATTTATGATGGTTGGAATGGTAATGGGAAGTGACATATTAGGCTTTATCTATTTTGACGATGCTAGTTTAGCTCAAATGATTGGTATTTTAGCACTCATTATTATTTTGTTTGAGGGTGGCATTCAGACGAAATGGAGTACGTTGAAGCCGGTTATTAAACCTTCTCTTTCACTAGCGACGATCGGTGTTCTGTTAACGACGGGAATTGTAGCACTAGCGGCGAAGCTAATTTTGGATCTCGGTTGGCTCGAGTCAATATTATTTGGTGCCATCGTTGGTTCAACAGATGCAGCTGCTGTATTTGCTACTTTAAAGGGACAAAATATAAAACCTCGGATCGGTGCAACATTGGAAGCAGAATCTGGATCTAATGACCCGATGGCAGTTTTCTTAACAGTCGCAATGATAGAACTGATTACAATTCCTGACTCCAGTGTGTTTACATTAATTGGATCGTTCTTTGTACAAATGGGACTTGGTTTACTATTTGGTTTAGTGCTAGGGAAGTTAGCTATTTGGGGATTGAATAAAATTAATTTAGATTCGAGCGGACTTTATCCTGTATTTGCAACAGCTTTTGCACTATTAACATATGGAATTACTGATTTTTTAAGTGGGAGCGGATTGCTTGCGGTCTATGTAGCTGCGATTTTGATTGGAAATGCTGAAATTGCCTACCGTCACTCAATCTTTCGCTTTTCCGAAGGTTTTGCTTGGATGATGCAAATTTTGATGTTTGTTATTTTAGGTCTTCTTGTTTTCCCGTCAGAACTTTTCACATGGGACATTTTCTTAAAGGGGATAGGTCTTTCAGCGATTCTGTTGCTAGTAGCGAGACCAGCTGCTGTCTATTTGTCCACGATAAAAATGGGATATTCTCATAAGGAAATCATATTTTTATCGTGGGCAGGGCTAAAAGGGGCAGTTCCGATTGTGCTCGCCACTTTCCCGTTATTAGCAGGAGTCGAGGGTAGTGACTTAATATTTAATGTAGTATTTTTCGTTGTTTTAACGAGCTGTTTAATCCAAGGAAGCACGATCACCAATCTAGCGGCTAAATTAAACTTAACAGGGCCTGCTAAAACAATGCCGATACATTCATTAGAGCTTATTTCTTTAGGAAAGGCAGACGCGGAAATGTTTGAGTATGAAATGCAGGAAGACGCTGCAATAGTGGGGAAAAACTTAATGGAAATCCCATTCCCGACTGGTGCATTAATAAATGCCATTATTCGAAATGGAACGCTTATTACGCCAAGCGGAAACACGACTATTCAACCGGGAGACTTTCTCTACATTTTATCTGCTCGAAAAGATAAGCAGCAGTTAAAAAAGATTTTACAAGAAAAAAGAAAAGAGACGGATGCTTCTTAACGGGGGCTGTGAACATGATATAGTCTCTGAAGCACCTAATAAAATATAGAAGAAGCAGCTAATCTAAAATACTAGTTATTTGGTTTTTGGATCAGCTGCTTCTTTCGTTAAAGTAGAGATAAGTGGTAATTTTGCTAATTTCAATATAATATTTTTAAAATTTCTGATATTATAAAAGGTGTGCTAATTTAGGAGCAGTTTCCAAAATAAATTTATTTAGAAAGCGGGAATGAAAGATGACATCCATTGCCGATCATCTAATTTATTATCTAGAAAATAATACCTCTACGTTTATTGACTACTGGAGAGAAAAAGCAATTATTACTGAACTTGATATATATACAGAAGAAGTAGTAGAAAACGGATTGAAAATGTTTGAATTAGTGAAGAAAACAATTCGCAATCCACTAACAGACGATAAAATTAAAGCATTGGCTTATAAAGTTGCAAAAGAAAGAGCAGAAGCCGATGTAAATATTGGAGATTTTGTTTATAACGTTAATATAGGAAGAAGTGAAATATTAGATTGGGTGATGACTTCCGGAATACCAGTAGAGCACTTGCAAGCCCCTTTGAAAGAAATCAATATTTTATTTGATAAATTTTCCCATTATGCAGTTAGAAGGTATACAGAGATAAAAGAGGAACATTTACAGGAAAAGGATGATTTTATTAATGAAACACATAAAGAGAGGCTTACAATCCTTGGGCAGATGTCATCGAGTTTTGTCCATGAATTTAGAAATCCACTTACAGCTGTAATGGGGTTTATTAAGTTAATGGAAAATGAATACCCGAATATAAAGTATCTTGATATTATCAGTCATGAATTAGATCAACTTAATTATCGAATCTCGCAATTCCTACATGTTTCTCGTAAGGAAGTAACAGCGAGAAATATAGAGGATTTCTCTTTGATTGGGTTAATGGACAACCTCATACAATTCCTATATCCAAGTATCGTGGATAACGATGTGGAAATTATTAAAAATATTGACCCTACGATTAGAATTAGTGGAAATAGAGATGAATTTCGGCAAGTATTTTTAAATATTATCATCAACTCAATTGATGCGTTGCAACTTGTAAAACAAGAGCGACGAATAGCCATTAATGGAAGAGTTGTCGATGGCAAAATAGAAATTCTTCTTTCTAATAATGGTCCCGTCATTGATAAAGATAAGATAGCAACAATATTTGAACCATTTTTTACAACGAAGGAGCTTGGAACTGGAATTGGTCTATACGTATGTAAAAAACTGATAGCAAACCATGGAGGAGAAATTGGCTGCACATCAGATGAAAAAAGTACGACATTTTCGATTACTGTTCCAAAGGCAGTTACAGAGCAGGAGGGACTTATTGAAGCCGTACGATAATGTACCACTACATCGGGAAACCCGGTGTTTTTTTTTTACTATATCCTTTTCTGAGGAGGGGAAGAGTAAATGAGGTGATCAATGAATTGGCGATTGCTCTATTACTTTGGACTTTGTTCTGTGTTTATGGAAAACAGCCTTTACAGATAGATAAGCCTGCCCTTTTATAAATAAAGCGACAGGCTTTCTATTTTATTTTGCAATAAACATTTGTGTCCAATAAATACCTTGTGAATTATCGTTCGCGATTCCTACTCCAATATGGGTTACTTTTTTGTTTAATATATTCTTTCTATGACCAGGGCTCTTCATCCAAGCCGATACGACTTCATTTGGTGTACGTTGTCCCATCGCAATATTTTCAGCAGCAGTCGAATAATCTACTCCGAAATTTTCCATCATTTCAAATGGAGATCCATATGTTGGGGATGTATGGGAAAAGTAATCTTTTTGAACCATATCCTCTGATTTAATCTGTGCTACATTGGCCAGTTCTGAATCAGCTTTTAAATTTCCTAGTCCATTTTTCTGGCGCTCTTTATTGGTAAGGTCTACTACTTGTTGCACAAATTTACTCGCATTACCTTGGTCATTCCCACCATTATTCTCTGTTGTTCCTTCTTTTCTTTCCGTAGTTTGATCGTTTCGAGTTGCCTCATTACCTTGTTGTGCTTGATCATTTTGCTTGTTATTAGGATTGGGATTAACCCCTTGATTTGGGTCAATCTGAGTCATTTGATTTGTATTATTAGGTTTGCCTGGTATAACAAATTTGCGAGTGATAATGTTTGCATTTTCTTGGACATTGCCTCTTTTTGTATCCTGTGTCTGGTCATTATTTGGACCATATGATACGGGATTATAGCTGACGTTATCAGGCTCTTGTACATCTTGCCCCTGTTCTTCTGTATTACAGGCTGCTAAAAGTACAAAAGGAATAAATAAACATAATAGTTTTTTTTCATCGGTAACCTCCAATTTAAAAGTTAGGTCTTTGACCATTTTTAATATGTACCGGGGGAGTTGTTTTATCCCTTCCATTAAAATACATATAGTTCCAATCATCGGTAGTGGATTTTAAAGGCCGTTTTCTAAAAGGTTATTGCCTTTAATAACAGTTGAAAACACAGAGTGGATTGAAGCGGAAGGGAAGAGGGCATTTTCCATAAACAACAAACTTTACAAAAAATAGCTATTTTCTAAAACAGCAACGTCAAAGAATGATTAGCAATGTTAAGGTGATAAAACGTGAAGGGCGGATGACAAAGCCTTGAATTTTTTCATAGCTTATTAAGAAGTCGTTTAAAAAACTAAGTGCGTGCGAAGTAAAAGAAAGAAAATGTTCTACGTCTAAATGCTTTTGTACACGTACTGAAAAAATAGTTAATAAGGGTGGAGTAATATGGCGGATAAAAAACCTCTTTCGGGATATAGGAAGGATAAAGGTGTTCTTTGGATATCGAGCTATGTGGGAAATGCCAGGGTAAAAATGGATTACAAGATCAAAGCCTTACTTCATTATGAGCAGTCCCCTTTTCAAGAAATTAGTATTGTCGATACGAAAGGTTTTGGGAAGATGTTAGTATTGGATGGGACTCCGCAAGTATCAACAGGAGAAGGGTTTATTTATAACGAGATGATTAGTCATATTCCTATTGTCACGCACCCTAATCCAAAGAAAGTTGCGATGATTGGTGGAGGGGACTGTGGTCCAGCTCGGGAAGCGATGAAATATAAAGGAATTGAGCAAATTGATGTAGTGGAACTTGATCCTCGGGTTACAGAACTATGTCGTAAATGGTTAACCCCTAACTCTTACTATGAGAACGATCAACGCTTTACAATGATTCATCGGGATGGATATGAATGGATTCAGGAGCAAAAAGGTAAATATGACGTCCTTATGATTGATCGACCAGATCCAGTAGGGCAAGCAAAGAAATTATTCTCATCCGATTTTTATAAAAGTGTGTATGATGGAATTACTGACGATGGTGTGGTCGTATTTCAGTCAGGCTCTCCTTATTACAATGTCTCTACTTTAAAAGGTACGGTAAAAAATTTAAGTAAATTATTTCCAATTGTGAAAACGTATTTGGCTACCATTCCTTTATTCCCTTGTGGCTTATGGAGTTTTACTATTGCCTCAAAGAAATGGGACCCTCTTGAAGCAAATATAAATAAGCTGCAGCATCAAGATACACAATACATTAGCCCAGAGATTTTTACATCCTCCTTTGTTTTACCAAAGTATGTAGAAAAGATTGTGGAAGCGAGTTCAGAATAGAGGTCCGTCCCTCACTGCGTTAACACAGTGAGGGACGGACCTCTTAGTTGATAAATGTTTCTTGGAATTCGGTAATAATTTGCGAAAAGATAGTAATAATTTTAGGATAATGTTTTTTGCGAATAGATCGAGATACTTCTAGTTGAAAGGAATGAAAGTTTTGGCCATATCCATGATAGGCATTGTTGTCACCAAGTCGGTGGTACAAAATGGAGGGATCCCCGGTGAATTTTTCATCAAAAATTATCTTTATTTTAGGGGAGATTTTTTGGGTTTTCTTCAAAATTGTTTCTTTAAACCAATTTCTAACCTCCGGTGAACAAGATCGACCATTGACCGTTCCGACCTCTATTGCATAGGGCCCATGGTGGTCATCCTTCATTCCGTGAAAGGATAGGTGAAGGTAAGGAATTACTAAGTAGTTAGAACCACAATCAAGTATGTCTAAGTATTCTATGATATCTTTAATGGCATTTCTATATTCGATAATTCCTTCTGTATTGCTTTCATTTGGACCTCTATTTAAATCTGCGTTATTTCTAGATACAGTGCTAATAATTCCAGCACAACCCGTTTCTTCAACGAGGTTTTCTACTATGTGATCAGTAGCTAGTTCCGCATAGGGCGGAATAGCGTGTAGGGCCTCGACATGACAACTGATAAACCCTTTTCCTTTGTTATATTTCAAATACTGTTGATGGATAAATTTTAATGTCACTTGCTTCCCCCCTTCATTCTTATGCGAAACCTGTCCCTTTCCTACTAATAAATGCAAAAGAAGTGGGATTGGTGAGGACTAGGTAAATGGGCGGTTAATAATATAGGTGTACAGGAAACAAAATCGCCTTTTCATAGTATATTATTACCTAATGACATCTGTATAAATGAAGTGATGAGGTATGCTTAAAATTATCAACAATGGAGGTTTACATATGGAACCTATGAGATTCTGTATGGTATCGGATAAAGAATTAACCTTACAAATTCTAAACTTAAACAAAGTCCCGTCTGTTGCATTAGTTGATCCTAAAACCTGCCAATATCCTATTATAGGTAGAATGTATGGGCAACATAAAGGCAAGGATATTTCAATCATTAATACACCAGAACAGGCAAAGGATGAAGGGTATGATTATTTTACAAAATTGTATGCAATTGAAAAAGAATATTGTTTTGAAATCGAAGCCCTAGAGGTAAAAGGGGTGCAAATTGCAGAAGGTGATCAGGTAATCTACAATGAATTGCCAATTCGTACAGAAGTGTTCGGATGGAGTTGGAAGCATATTGAAACGAGCAGTGTACCAACGGATTGGTTAAATATAGCGATTCGAGCTCTCTACGTTACGGGAGCAACACACGGGTTTGTGAAAATCGGGACGTTGCCGAATGAAACGATTATTGTAACAGATATTAACTCACCTAAAATGCTTAGTATTGAACCTGTCACAAAACCGGCACTACCATTTACGATAGGGGCAGACGTGGAGTTTATGCTAAGTTGTGATGATGAGCTCTTACCGGCATCTACCTTTTTCCAAAATGATGGTCCTGTCGGCTGTGATGAAAGACAGATTGAGCGGGACAGTGGGGAGTATGCGTTGGCAGAGATTAGACCGGAAAAGGCAAAGACACCAAAGGAGCTTGTTAACAATATAAGAAAGCTGATAGAAGAGGCGTCGGAACAAGCCCCTTATGACAATGTTAAATTTCATGCTGGTAGTATGCCCTTCACTGGATATCAATGCGGTGGGCATATTCATCTTGGAATTCCACCATCATTAGCATTACTAAGAGCTTTGGACCAATACGTTGCGCTACCATTTGCGATGATAGAGGAGCCTAGAACTGCAAAGCTTAGAAGAAAAACCAAACATGGTGGGTTGGGAAGATATCGCGTTAAACCCTATGGAATAGAGTATTTGTCCTTGAGTTCTTGGATTATTGAACCAAAATTAGCAATGGCTATTTTATGTCTTACCCAACTTGTCGCGACGCATTACCATGAATTAAAAAGTGACTTTTTATTTCATCCGCTCGTTCAGAGAGCCTATTATCACGGGAATCAACTTTTTCTTAAACAGCTGTGGGAAAAAATAAAACCAAGGATAATGGCAACTTCAAGCTATTCTTTATATGAGAAGGAATTATCTTTTCTATTTGAGGCGATTGAAAAAGGATATTCATTCGATGAGTCAAGTGATATTCGTAGAAACTGGGGACTAGAACAACCAAAGCAATCCTACGATGTAGGGTTGATGATTCAGATTCCCAAAAAAATGAGACTAAAATATAATCTTAAAGAGGGACAGAGCACAAAAGTAATAGCTGGAAAGGCAATTTCTTCTGCCATCATTCGTCCATACCCATTTACATTCCGTCATTCCAATATGGTAAAGCTCTCGAAGTCGCTAAGGCAAAAGCTAAATTTACCAGACAATTGGATCCCCAAGTTAACAGCTGTTAATGGTGTTCTTAGTCTTGGCCCTATTTTAGGGATCCTCGCTAGACGCCCTTTTGAAAGGCAAACAACCTATTTTCGACACTTGTTCCGAATCGCGAAGGAAAAGCAAATGCTCGTATATGTTTTTGAGCCACAGGATATCAACTGGGAACAAATGATGATCAAAGGAACGACGATGGATGGGAAAGGTATCTTCCCATTTCCAGCAGTTATTTACGATCGTTATTTTCATGAGAGAAAAGAAAAAGCTGTAATGGACGAAATACGATATAAACTTTTATCTGTTTATAATATTCCCTTCATCAATCCACCAAATTTAACTACCCTTACAAGTAACAAATGGAAATCCCACAAACTACTTGCAGAAGAACATGAAGAGTACCTTCCAGAGACTCGTTTTTTAAAACATCCTTCTACTATTACCGAGATGTTAGACGAACATGGAGAAATCTTTTTAAAACCGCTCGGCGGAAAGTTAGGTATAGGTGTTATTCGTGTAATACGTAAGCCATCTGGAATCCATGTGCTGAATCTCAATCAGAAATCACATCAAAAACTTGCTAGTATCGATGAGCTATTTTCCCTTATTACACCTTTAATGGAACAGAGTCCTTATCTTATTCAAGAAGGGATTAGAAGGAAAAAGTTTCAGGATAAAAATGTAGAGATCCGCGTTTATATGCAGAAAAACGGGAAGCAAACTTGGTTGCGAACGGGGATGGTGTCCCGTTTGACAAGTGACCATGTGTTGACGGAAGAATCGGAATCGAATGTTCGCTTGAGTAAGGTGTTGCATCACTTGTATCCAAATCCAACAGATCGAAGAAACGTTTATAACCAACTGACGAAGATTTCCAAAGATATTGTACTAACGCTGGAAGAAGAAGTCGGCTCCTTTGGAGAGTTGGCTGTTGATCTGTGTATTGACCAATATGGCTCCATGAAATTGTTGGAAATAAATGCGAAGCCTGATAATTTATTTTCTCAAATAAAGGCGTATAAATTACGAAAATCAGCAGGTATTCGCCTTCTCGATTATGGAGCATCATTAGCAGGCTATATGGATGAAGAATCATTTAATTAGATATTAATGAGGTGATTAGCATGAAGAACATAGAGTTTAATACGATTTTGCAACAGATTGGCGGTGAAATAATTCACGGTTCCGGAAACCCCATTATTCAACATGTTATCAACTATCCGAAAAAAGAAATATATGACCATTCGCTGGTGTTCCACATGGATAAAGAGAAAATTAGAGGGAAGTATTGGAATCACCACGAGGCGGTTGTCATTGTCACCGATAAACCTGACTTATGTACAAATTTAGGAGAGCAAATCATTGTTGTGAAGACGGAAGATATTGAAAAAGCGTATTGGCGTTTTATTAACTATTATCGAGGTCTTTTTGATATTCCGGTCATTGGGGTAACAGGAACTTGTGGAAAAACAACAACAAAGGAAATGATGAAGCAGATTCTAGTGGAAGACTATAAGGTAAAAGCGACATGGAGAAGCATGAACTCAATGTCTGTCAATTTACGTTATTTAACTGGTATTGATGATGAAACAGAAGTTGCTGTGTTTGAGATGCCTGTCGCCTATCCGGGATATTTGAAAGTGGCTTGCTGCTATTTTCAACCACAAATACGAATTTTGTTAAATATAGGCGTTCATCATTTGACTGGCAGTAAAACACCTGAAGCGTATATGAAGGCAAAGGGAGAAATTGTTGACGGATTAGATGAAGAGCATGGAATACTCATCTTGAATGCAGATGATGAGAATATTAGAAAAGTAGTCGACAGTAGTAAGTTTAAAAGAGTCATATACTTTGGCAAAAGTGACGGGTCTCATTTTCGTGCAAAGAATATTCAATATGCCAATGGAGGAATGAATTTTACCCTAGAGCATGGAGGGGAATTGTATGAAGCATTTGTCCCTGGGTATGGAGAACACAATGTTTATAATGCGCTAGCCGCAATCGCTGCTGTATCGTTTGTAGATATTGATATCCCAACTGCTATAAAACGCCTAGGAGTGTTTAAACAGGTGAAACAACATTTAGAGTTTAAAAAGGGAGTGAATGGATGTTCGGTTATTGATGATACATGGAATTCTTCGCCCCTTTCGATGTCTACTGGTATCGAAGTACTGAAAGATGTTTCTAAAGGGAAAAAGTCAATTGCTCTTTTAGGATATATGCCTCAGCTAGGAAAAGGGAAGCATGCAAGTAGGCAATATGAAGATATGGGGAAAAAAGCGGCGGAGGCAAAGATTGATTCCTTAATCGTAGTAGGAGAAAGAGCAGAAGAGATTGGCAAGGCTGCTGCAAAATACGGAATGGATAAAGAAAATATTCATTTTTGTACTACCGGTGAGGAAGTGTATGACACTTTGAAGCCGGACTTACAGGAAAATACGGTCATCCTTCTAAAGGTCACACATAGGGTCATGAAGCAGACGTCCTTTAAACAACTAAGAGAAAAACTTATTGTGGATAACGATAAGTGAATAGAGGGGAATAGAAATGAAAAAGACTACACAACTACGAAACTTAATCACTAGTAGTCAGTTAGAGTCTATTATGGAGGCTCATAATGCCCTGTCTGCCAAGATTGTAGAAGAAGCTGGCTTCAAAGGAATATGGGCGAGCGGCTTATCTATTTCAGCAGCATTGGGAGTGCGGGATAATAACGAGGCTTCTTGGACTCAAGTGCTAGAGGTATTAGAGTTTATGAGTGATGCGACAGCTATCCCGATTCTTCTTGATGGGGATACAGGTTATGGAAATTTTAATAATGCAAGAAGATTAGTTAAAAAGCTGGAGCAGCGCGAGGTTGCCGGAGTTTGTATTGAAGATAAATTATTTCCAAAAACGAATTCATTTATAAAAGGTGAGGCGCAACCGCTCGCACATATAGATGAATTTTGTGGCAAAATCAAAGCGATGAAGGACAGTCAAGAAGATGATGATTTTGTTGTTGTTTCAAGAGTAGAAGCGTTTATTGCAGGTTGGGGATTGAAAGAGGCATTGAAGCGAGCAGAGGCTTATCGGCAGGCTGGGGCAGACGCTGTTCTTATCCACAGTAAACGATCTGATCACAAAGAGATCGAAGCATTTATGAAGGAGTGGGGTGGAAGGCATCCGGTTGTTATTGTTCCAACCAAATATTATTCCGTTCCAACCGAAAGCTTTCGTGATATGGGCATTAGCTTAACGATTTGGGCAAATCATAATCTCCGTGCTTCCATTAAGGCGATGCAACAAACATCTAGTCAAATTTTCCAAGATGGGGGTTTAATGAATGTAGAAAAAAGTGTTTCCCCTATAGCAGAAGTGTTTCGACTTCAACGAGCAGAAGAATTAGCAGCAGCGGAAGAAATTTACTTGCAGTCCACGGAGAAAAGTGAAAACTCCATCATAATAGTGAGAAGCCCAGATAAGCAATCGCTAGTAAAGGAACAAATTGATCAATTCAAAGCGGTTGGAGTAAAGGAAACCGTTACATTAGAAGTAGAGGAGGATGGAGAGTTAGGTTCACTATATAAGGCAAAAGAAACGATTGGAGAGAATACAATTTTTAGTTACGATGACATACTCTATAAAACACATATTCTGACGGAGCTAGCGGAAGCGAAGAACGATATTACGGTTGTCGTAGATGCTGATTATGAAATGGATGGAAAGTCGAGACCTTTTGTAAAAGGAAAGACTCCTTATTCGAAGTTACTTTACTCTAAAACAGTAGAACTTGTCCAAATGTCAGCTAGGTTGGATAAACAAAGCATACATGGAGAATTTATTGGCCTTTGGAGAGTATCTGATCAAGGGGCAGTAATTGTAAAAGATGCTTTAGAAGAGCTTGCACAAAGGGAAGATTTTAACCAACTAATGTTAGCTGACTTATTCAATCATATCCAGTCTTTTCATCCAATTGCCATTAAATATATTAAAGGATCATGGCTAGATTATGAGACCTTCATAAAAGTCCAAAAAGAGGGGGAAGATGCATGATCAACACTTCCTTATTTGGAGCTGAATTAAAAAAGAGAGGTTTTACCTTTTACAGTGGTGTACCTTGTTCCTATTTAAAGCATCTTATCAACTATGCTATTAATGAATGTGACTATGTAACGGCTGCAAATGAAGGTGAAGCTGTAGCGATATCTGCTGGGGCAGCGATTGGTGGGGAAAAATCTGTGGTATTGATGCAAAATTCAGGACTAACAAATGCTGTTTCCCCACTGACATCGCTTATTCATCCTTTTAAAATCCCCGTTTTAGGCTTTGTTAGTTTACGAGGTGAACCAGGAATCCCTGATGAACCCCAGCATGAGTTGATGGGACAAATCACACCGGAAATGTTGGGGATGATGAATATTAAATGGGAATACCTATCTTCCAATTTTGAAAAAGTGAAAGAACAATTACAGCGAGCGGATCAATATATAAAGGACAATGACCCCTTCTTTTTTATTGTAAAAAAGGGAACGTTTGAATCGGTGGAACTACAAGAAAAACAACTAACGAAACATGCTAATTATAAAAAGCGACAAAAGCAAAACGATGACCAGCTTCCTTCTCGATATAATACGTTGCAAGTAATCAACAGATTAAAAGATGATAAAACTGTGCAACTAGCAACGACAGGGAAAACAGGCCGTGAACTTTATGAAATAGAAGATGCGTCCAATAACTTGTATATGGTAGGTTCGATGGGATGTGTAAGCTCAATTGGGCTGGGATTATCTTTATGTAGACCGGAAAAAGATATTATTGCCTTGGATGGAGACGGGGCTTTGCTAATGAGATTAGGTAATTTAGCAACAAATGGAACCTACTCTGCTTCTAATTTACTTCATATTCTCCTAGATAATCAGACACATGATTCTACAGGGGGACAAAGTACGGTTTCGAATAATGTTCATTTTGTTGATATCGCTGCTGCCTGTGGTTATGCGAACTCAATCTATGTTCATAATCTTGAAGAGTTGGAAACGTGTATAAAGGATTGGAAGAAACATAAAGGTCTCACATTGCTGCACTTAAAAATAGCACCGGGTTCGAAAAAGGACCTAGGCCGGCCAACAATAAAACCTTATGAAGTAAAAGAAAGATTGCAGGTGTTTCTAAATGGTTAAAACTGCAATAATATTGGCTGCAGGAATGGGAAGTAGAATTCGCAATAGAATAAAAGAGCGTCCGAAGGGATTTTTAATTTTTGATGAAAAACCAATTATTGAGAGTTCTATATTGAAATTGTTAGATAGTGGTATTACCAAGATTATTATTGGAACAGGGTATCAGAAAGAAGAATATGAAAAGTTAGCCCTGAAGTATCCGCAAATTCATTGTGTATACAATCCGAAATATGCAATAACCGGAAGCATGTCTACCCTTTATCAAGTAAAGGATTCTATTAAAGAGGACTTTTTATTATTAGAATCGGACTTATTATACGAAAAAAAGGCTTTGGAAAGAGTAATCGAATGCGAACAACCCGATGTGATACTAGCAAGTAATCGAACGAACTCTGGTGATGAGGTGTATATAGAAGTAGATGAGTATAACCATCTTGTTAATCTATCCAAAAAACAAGAACAATTAAAAAGTATTTTTGCGGAATTAGTCGGTATTTCAAAACTGTCTTATTCTACTTTTCAAAAGGTATGTAACGATGTAAAGGAGCGTTTGAGTACCGATGAAAAGGTCGATTATGAGGATGGACTTGTAAGTATTGCCAAGGAAGTCAATATATTTGTTCATAAGCTAAATGATTTAGCTTGGTGTGAGGTGGATAATGAAGAACATTGGCTGAGAGCCATGCAGACGGTTTATCCGATGATAAAAGCTAGGGATACTTCCCAACCGTCTGTAAAGCGAAATATTTTATTGAATCCTGGACCAGCAACAACGACGGACACGGTGAAAAATGCGCAAGTAGTGCCAGATATTTGCCCGCGAGAAAACGAATTCGGTGAGTTAATGGAGTTTGTCTCCACTCGCTTAACGGACTTTGTTGCAACGAACGAAGACTATACAACTGTATTATTAGGTGGTTCTGGAACAGCAGCGGTGGAATCGATATTTAGTTCGGTTATTAACCAAGAAACAGTCGTTATTGTAAATAATGGAGCGTATGGCGGGCGAATGTGTAAAATAGCTACTATTTATGGACTGGATTTCCTTGAATATAAGAGCCCTGAAGATAAAGCAATTGATCTAGATGATTTAGAAAAGTTTATCAAAAATGCAGCTACGAAAGTGTCCTATCTTGCTATTGTACATTGTGAAACATCAACAGGTCTCCTTAATAATATCGAAGAAGTAGGGGAATTGTGTAACAAATATAGTATCACGATGATAGTCGATGCAATGAGTTCCTTCGGGGCAATTCCAATTGATATGAGAAAGATGAATATTCAGTATCTTGCAGCTAGCTCTAATAAAAACCTCCAAGGAATGGCTGGCGTATCATTTGTCATTGCACAAAAGGAGCATTTGGAAAAAACAAGACAAAATAAACCTCGAAATTTGTATCTTCATTTATACGATCAGTATCACTATTTTAAAAAAAATAAGCAAATGCGATTCACTCCCCCAGTCCAGACACTTTACGCATTAAAACAAGCGATTATCGAAACCGAAATGGAAGGAATTCAAAATAGGTATCAAAGGTACTCCAAATCATGGGAAACATTAATCAGTAATATTAGCCGACTTGGTTTAACGCACTTAATTGACAAAAAACACCACTCTAAAATTATCACGTCCATTATTGAACCTACTAATGAAAACTACAATTTTACTGAGATGCATGATTACTTTTATAAAAAAGGGTTTACCATTTACCCTGGGAAAATTAGCAGTCAAAACACCTTTCGCGTAGCAAATATCGGTGCTATCACGTACAAAGATATCGAAAAGTTTATTGACCTGTTGGAAGAATATCTTCATGAAATACAAGGGAGGGGGGAATCATCTTAAATCAAAAATTAGCTGTAGCCGTAATGGTTACCGATGCAGACAACCAGCTCCTCTTAGTGAAAAATAATTATCGAGGCTGGGAATTTCCAGGAGGGTTTGTTGATAAAGGTGAATCAATAAAAAATGCAGCCATTAGAGAAGTAAAAGAAGAATCAGGGATAGAAATTGATCTAACTACTTTTCTTGGAATAGAGCAAGAAATTGCAAAGATGAAAAGTGTGATGATTTTTCAGGGCGTACCAGTCGGTGGAAAACTTGCTACATCAAAAGAGAGCAAAGACGTAGGTTTTTTTAGCATTGATGAAGCGATGAGTAAAATTAGAGTGGCGGTTTTTCAAGATAGAATTGTGCGGTGTTTAAATAAAGAGGCAATTCCTTTTATAATTGAAAGATAGATATGATAAGGAAGCAGAAGTGACGTTTTTCTGCTTCTTTTCTTATGAATAGGGGTGTTTGTTTTCCAAAAGGCTAGTTTCGTAAAGTTTGTTGCTTTTCAACTGCAACCTAACGGGTAGAGTGTATAAATAAAACGACAATCTCTGAGAAAAGGGGATTCCAAAAAAAAGGTAGTTTGTCCAATAAACCTAATGATGTGTCCGATAAATTAAAAAAATGTCCAATAATCACAGGGAATTGTCTAGAAAGGAGGAGAAACTGTCCATAAAGACTTAAATTTTGTCCAGAAAACATCAGACAGAGAAGGAATAGACTCTTACTCAAGGTAATGTCTCCTCCAAAAAAATATTTCCATCAATAAAAGCTGCTTTTTAGAAAAGGTTAATGTGAAAGGAGGTTTTTAAATGCCAAGAGGAAAAGAACTTGAGCAACTGCCGATGGCTAATATTGCGCCTAGTATGGGAGAAGATAAGAGTAGGTATAATCGTAAATCGTTAAACGGAATGGTGGAAGATGACCGACCAGTTCAGAAAAAAAGTCGTGAAAAGTAGGGGTAACCTGCCTTGCAAATAAGGCAGGTTACAAGGGTTAAATAGAAAGAGAAACATCCCCATGTTCTGAGATTTCCACTGTTGTATAACTATGAAAAGCAGTCGTATCCTGAAGCTCTTCGTGTGTATCTTGTTGTAAAAACTCCATATATTGTTCATACTCTTTATCATTTTTTACAATATGATAAAAGAATACTTTTTCTCCCTCTGCTACATCTTCGCTTTTAAAAACAAATTTATCTCCGAATTTATTTTTAAACCATTCTTGAGCGTCCTCGTGCTTATGAAAGTCTGGCATTTCTTCAGCTAAATTATCAATGTTTACATTCATATTTTTGCACCTCCATATTTAGTGTCTGCTGATTATTTACGGTGTCAGTCCCCTGCGGATGTAGCCACCCTGTTGGAAGGGTATGTAGGTCATTTCTTTTGGAATTAATATGGGGGACAGCCCCATTTGCCTTGCAGAAGAGCGTATAGATAAACCACTTTCACATTTGTTATTAGTGTGTTCATTTTTAAAAAATAAATAAAGGGATTAATAAGGATAAAAAGAATAAATTAAGGATAGTGGTATGAAAAATTAGTTCGGTTTTTAGGAGGAAATGGTTTTGACACGAAAAAGACTGCGAGAATTAGGAAAATCTATTGGAAAGTATAAAACAGGTGAATATAACAGCATTACAGATGTGGAAGGGGTAAAAGTAGGGCATTGTACATTAAGGGAAGATCGCGATGATACCACAATCCGAACGGGTGTAACAGCGATTCTTCCACATAGCGGAAATCTGTTTCGTGAGAAGGTTTTTGCCAGCAGTCATGTAATTAATGGATTTGGTAAAACAGCGGGTACGATTCAAATAAATGAACTTGGTTTATTAGAAAGTCCAATTATGTTAACAAATACGCTATCAGTTGGAGATGTACTACAAGGGACGGTCCAGTACATGTTAGAGAAGACACCGGAAATAGGTGATACTGCTGGAACGGTAAATGCGGTAGTTGGAGAATGTAATGATGGCTATCTAAATGATATAAGGGGTCTTCATGTTGGTCGGGAGCATGTGAAAAAAGCAATTGAATCGGCAAAGTCAGGGGTTGTGGAAGAAGGATGTGTTGGAGCAGGAACAGGAATGCTTTGTTTAGGATTTAAAGGTGGGGTTGGGACAAGCTCACGAATTCATCTATTTGGTCAGGAAAAGTACACAGTAGGAGCACTCGTTGTCACTAATTTTGGACAAAGGAAGGATTTAAGAATTCCAACAGTATCCGACGAGACTTCTGAAAAACAACTTCCGGATGGCTCCATTATGATTATTTTAGCAACAGATGCCCCTTTAAATGACCGCCAATTAGAACGATTAGCAAAAAGAGCATCTTTTGGTCTCTCGAGAACAGGGTCATATGCAACGCATGGCAGCGGAGATATTGTCATTTCCTTTTCAACGGCACATAAAGTCCCTCACCAACCATCAACGAATGAAAATACAATGAGTTACAACTTTTTAAGAGAGGATGGGAAGTATATATCGCAATTATTTGAGATGACCGTAGATACAGTAGAAGAAGCTATTTGGAATTCTCTTTGTAAGGCGGAAACGATTACGGGACGAAAAGGACGAACGGTTGAAGCTTTTCCATATGAATTATTAGATGACTGGAATTTTTTTAACGAAGTGCGTAAAAAATGAGGCAATCACTAACTAAAGACTACTCTAAAGGAAGGGACGCAGCATGTACAACATTTTACCAAAGTCGTTTTATGAGCAACCGACATTGCAGCTGGCAGAATCGCTCCTAGGTTGTTTACTTATAAAAGAAACACCTGAAGGGACAGCTTCGGGGTATATAGTGGAAACAGAGGCATACCTAGGACCAGAGGATCGGGCTGCACATAGTTATCAAAATCGACGCACGAAACGGACAGAAGTAATGTTTGGTGAAGCGGGATTCGTGTATACATATGCCATGCATACGCACTGTCTTGTAAATGTGGTAAGTGGACCAGTTGAAAAACCAGAAGCAGTGTTGATTCGTGCCGTGGAACCTTACGAGGGGATACCATTAATGGAAAAGAGAAGAGCAAAACAGCCGAGAAAAAATTGGACAAACGGACCTGGGAAACTAACAAAGGCGTTAGGAATTACAATGGAAGATTACGGTCATCATTTTACAGCTCCTCCGCTATTCCTAGCAGAAGGATATAAACCAACAGAAATTGCAGTAGGCAAAAGAGTAGGCATTGAAAATACAGGAGAGGCACGTGATTATCCTTGGAGATTTTGGGTGAAGGATAATCAGTATGTGTCAAGGTGATGCAAGTCAGCTGTGGAAGTAACTCGAACAACTTTGAAAAGTAAATAACTGCAAGGTTTCTATTAATGCGGGCATGATAAAAGAAAAAGCAGCTTACACTTAAGTTGTTCATTTAAGGAGTGACTTGGATGAAATACTTCCTTTTAATTATCATGTTCTTTTCTTGTTTTTCTTCTGCAGCTTCTGCACGAAATATATTACTGCACGAGGCACATGGAAAAGAGTTAGCCATTGTTATTGATGACCTTGGCAATAATATGAAAGGAACGGATCAAATTTTACAGCTTCCTGTGACGTTAACGGTAGCGATTATGCCTTTTTTATCGACCTCAGAGAAAGATGCAAAAAAAGCCCATCAACTTGGTCATGAAGTAATTGTACATTTACCGATGGAGCCAATTTCTGGCAAGAAGAGTTGGTTAGGGCCAGGTGCCATCACAACTGACTTAAGTGATAAGGAGATTAGAAAAAGAGTAGAGGCCGCTATAGATGGGGTTCCTCACGCGGTAGGAATTAACCATCATATGGGATCAAAAGCAACAGCAGACGAAAGGGTAATGAGAATAGTACTTGAAGTTTGTAAAGAACGTGGATTTTACTATCTTGATAGTAAAACAACAGGGAAAAGTGTCATCCCTAAAATGGCAAAAGAACTAGGAGTACCCTATTTAGAAAATAACTTATTTTTTGACGATATTTATACGATTCAACATATAGTGAAACAAGCAAGAAAGCTATCACAAAATTTAGAGGAAGATGTTCAAGCAATTGCAATCGGACATGTTGGCATACCAGGAGAAAAAGTTGCTACAACCTTAGCAGAGTTTCTTCCGCTATATAAACAAAAAGCCAACATCGTACCATTATCAGACCTAATCCAGGAATATCATCTAATAGATGAGAGCATGCCATAAAGAAAAGCGGAAGCGGCTCGTTCAGCTCGCGAAGAAAATAGGGATTACCCTCAAAAGGCGCCTTTTGCCTTTAGAGGGAAATCATCTTTTTCACAGCGAGCTAGCCGCTGAAGCTGGCCATAAAGAAAAGCGGAAGCGGCTCGTTCAGCTCGCGAAGAAAATAGGGATTACCCTCAAAAGGCGCCTTTTGCCTTTAGAAGGAAATCATCTTTTTCACAGCGAGCTAGCCGCTGAAGCTGGCCATAAAGAAAAGCGGAAGCGGCTCGTTCAGCTCGCGAAGAAAATAGGGATTACCCTCAAAAGGCGCCTTTTGCCTTTAGAGGGAAATCATCTTTTTCACAGCGAGCTAGCCGCTGAAGCTGGCCATAAAGAAAAGCGGAAGCGGCTCGACCAGCTCGCGAAGAAAATAGGGATTACCCTCAAAAGGCGCTTTTTGCCTTTAGAGGGAAATCATCTTTTTCACAGCGAGCTAGCCGCTGAAGCTGGCCATAAAGAAAAGCGGAAGCGGCTCGACCAACTCGTGAAGAAAATAGGCATATTTCTTCCCATTGTTCGATACATTTTTATATAATTTCATTGTTTAGTGCAAAGGTGCATTTTAATAAAAGGTTGTTTGTATGAAAAAAAGTATTTTTAAGCATCGTAAAATCGTTTAGGGTAACCAAAATGAATCGATTCTATACCACTTTGGCACTAAATTTGCTTTTTTTATATTAGATAGTGGCGGCTTGGTTTCATCTACCATGTGAGTTTTTCGTAAAGAGTGTTGCTTTTTAACTGAAAACTAAGTTGGACCTACTAAGTTGATTGGAACGGAGGGCACTTGACTCCTGCGGGAAGAGAGGGAAGTGGGAGACCCCACAGGCGAGAAGCCGAGGAGGCTCCCATTCCTCCCCAAGGAGTCTTGTGCCCGTATCGGAAATCAACGGGTAAAATCCATAGCTGAAAACAACAATCTATGAGAAAAGAGCTTAATAAAAAGAAAAAATTCTAAGATGAATAGGTAGATTAAATAAGGGAGCGGATGAAAATGAATTATGCGATAGTGACTGGCGCTTCGAGAGGTCTTGGTGAATCCATCGGTAAGCTATTTCTCGAAAGTAATACAGCATTAATTACCATTTCTCGATCAAAAAATGAACAACTTGAAAAGCTGGCAGCGGAAAAAGGATTACCTTTTCAGCATTTCTTTTGTGACTTGTCTGTAGGATTAGAAACGGAAAAGGTTTTTAAAGAAGTAGCTTCCGTCGTGTTCAATGAAGATGTAAACAAAGTATATTTTGTTCAAAATGCTGGTCTTGTAACACCGATTGGTCAAGTAGGGCAGCTAGATACGAAAGCAATGGAAGACAGTCTTCATGTCAACTTGCTTTCTCCGATGATTGCTACAAATGAAATGCTACATGCAGCGACGGAAAGCAAGGCAGAACTCATAATTGTCAATATTAGTTCAGGTGCAGGAAGCCGTCCGGTACATGGTTGGGGTACATATTGCACAACGAAAGCGGGATTAAATATGTTCACGGAAACAGTTGCACTCGAACTTTCCAAAAATCATAGTAAACATAAAGCGATTGCTTTCAGCCCAGGAATTATGGATACCGACATGCAAGGAACAATCCGCTCCTCTACAAAGGAATCTTTTGATGACATAGAGAAGTTTCAACGATATAAAAAAGAAGGAATGCTTCGTGATACAGATACAGTAGCTCAAGCATTAATGGGATTACTGTTAGGGGACAAAATAGAAAGCGGGAAATTATATCACGTGAATAACT
The DNA here is from genome assembly GCF_042684945.1 of Bacillus seohaeanensis. NCBI lineage: Bacteria > Bacillati > Bacillota > Bacilli > Caryophanales > Bacillaceae > Bacillus > Bacillus seohaeanensis. Next base: position 96,152 of record NZ_JBHUMF010000001.1, read on the forward strand.
TGCTATAAGTTGCAATGAATAAAAGGTGTAAACGGGCTTAGAAGCCTTTTCTCCCTGTTTATTCCGAAATAAAAAGCCTGCACTGACCTATTGGTCGATGCAGGCTGAAATAGTTATGCTACTTTTTTCCGTGTGAACTTCGGAAAGTCCAAATAGATTGCTATTATACCACATATGGCAATGAGGATTGGATAAAATGCATAGGAAAGGATACTAACAGGGGAAATTCCCGCTACTTCCGCTGCAACTAGCATTTGTGCCCCGTAAGGAAGCAACCCCTGAACAGCACAGGAAAAAATGTCTAAAATACTTGCTGATTTACGACGATCAACTTCGTACTTGTCCGCAATGTTTTTTGCTAGAGGACCGGCAATAATAATAGAGATAGTATTGTTGGCAGTTGAAAGATTAGTAGAACTGACCAACCCAGCCATTGCAAGTTGTGCCCCTTTATGCGAACGAACATTTCTTGTCATATAGTAAAGTAACGCTTGGATACCACCGTTATGACGAATGATTTCGACAACACCACCGATAAGCATAGCGAGAAAGGCGGTTTCTCCCATACCAAGCATTCCTTCCGTTATACTTTGAAGGTAGGAAGAAAATGTGAAGCTCCCATCAATAAAACCGATGATCCCGGAAAGTAAAATACCTCCAAGTAAGACGACGAACACATTCAATCCAATGAGTGCTCCAATCAAAACTCCCAAGTAAGGAATAATTTTTATCGCATCGAAGTCACCAACATTAACTGTCGTTTGATTCCCTTGTGTCATAATAAGCAAAATAATAACCGTTACAATTGCTGCAGGTAAGACGATGAAAAAGTTTACTTTGAATTTATCTTTCATTTCAGTTTGTTGTGTTCTAACAGCTGCAATTGTCGTATCGGAAATAAACGATAAGTTGTCACCAAACATAGCTCCTCCGATAACCGTTGCCATCGCTAGTGTGGAAGAAATATCTGTTTGTGTACTAATGCCAAGTCCAATCGGTGCAAGTGCAGCAATTGTTCCCATCGAAGTCCCCATCGAAAGCGAGACGAATGCAGCGATAATGAACAAGCCTGCAATCAACATGTTTTCTGGGATAAAAGATAATGAAAGGTTTACCGTAGAATCCACTGCACCCATTCTACTAGCAGACTCAGAAAAGGCCCCTGCTAATAAAAAGATAAATACCATAATGATAATATCTGTGTGACCAGTACCCTTCGCGAACAATTCAATTTTAGTAGAAAGCGATTCTTTCCTGTTCATCACTAAGGCTACAATAGCAGCGATTAATATAGCTGCAAGTACTGGAAAAGCATAAAAGTCCCCGGTAATAATCCCTGCACCTAAAAACAACGCAATAAATATAACTAATGGCAGTAAAGCCAACAAACTACCTTTTTGAGAATCCAAGTTAAGCACTCCTTTTTAATTTTCATGTTGTCTAGCTTCAGCGAGCTAAACGAGCCACTTCCGCTTTTCGCTTGTCTAGCTCCAGCGGCTAGCTCGCTGTGAAAAAGATGATTACCCTCAAAAGGCAAAAGACGCCTTTGGAGGGTAATCCCTATTTTCTTCGCGAGCTAAACGAGCCACTTCCGCTTTTCGCTAAAAAAACCCCTTCTAATAAGAAGAGGTTTCCACAATAAAAAGAAACGCTCTTCTTATCGTTCAAGCTACTTGCTTGCTGGATGTGGCACAGCACTCATAAAGAGTCCGCTGCCGAGGCTTCATTGGACCAGTCCCTCCGCCTCTCTGGATAAGAAGAAAATCGTATATATTAAAATTCCTTCCCATACTTTAATGCGTTTCAGAGAAAAAGTCAAACGGAAACAGTTGGATATTGATCTTTGTGCTTAATAGACGTTCCTTCTGTTCTTAACAATGGAGGTATGATTTTACATAAAAAGGTAGTTTGTCCAGAAAACCAAAGAATTTGTCTAGAAAAGATAGAAAGGTGTCCAATAAATCAATAGAATTGTCTAGAATAATAGAGAAAGTGTCCAGTAACCCCTAAACTTTGTCCAATAATAGATTCAAGAATGTTTATTCCACTATCTACAGGCTTTTTCATGTTAAATACTAGCAACAAGTGGAGAAGCAATACTCATAAAAGAAAGAAAAAAATGTTATTTACATTCCAGCAGTATCCATCTAATATTAGACTGATAATGTAAAATAATGTTTATGTTTATAAAAGTCCAGCATTTTAGGAAAAGCTTCAGGGGGATACAGAATGAATAAATCTAATCGTAACCAGATTTTCACATTAAAAGGCTTTTATTTACTTACCTTTTTTGGTGTCGGAAGTCTTACTCCATTATTAAGTGTGTATTTAAGTGAAGTAGCGCATCTTAGTGGTTCGCAAATAGGGACGATTATGTCGATTGGGCCCATTGTGATGATCTTTTTCCAGCCACTTTGGGGGATGGTGAGTGACAAAACAAATCGACCTACACTGGTTCTTGGGATTACGACCTTTTTAGCAGGAGTGTTTGCACTAGGATATTTACCAGTAGGAAATTATATTGGCTTTTTTCTTGTCGCTTTTTTAGTAGCAGTTTTTCAAAGTGCGATTATTCCAGTTTCAGATAGTATTAGCTTAAAGTATACAAGTAAAGTAGGGTATGATTACGGCAATATTAGGCTTTATGGTTCATTAGGCTTTGGATTGGCAGTTTTTTTAATGGGGCGGTTTTCAGAAGGGGCAATCGGTCCGACGATTATTTTCTACTCCTTCTTTGCCTGTTTGGTTATTGCAGCATTTATATCTATTGGGTTTCCTAAAGAGAAAGCAACGGTAAAATTAGATTTAAAAGCTGGGATAAAAGAGCTGTTTAAAATAAAAAGGTTTCTTTTATTCTTGGCAGTTACTTTTCTAGTGTTTGGTCCCAACCTTGCAAATAATACGTATTTTGGTTTGTTTGTAGAAGATTCTGGTGGAACATATGCTGGAATTGGGTTGGCGTTTTTGATAGCGGTACTATCGGAGGTGCCATTTATGAGATTGGCTGGAAACTGGATAAACAGGTTCGGCTTACTAACAGTGGCATTACTTGCGGGAGCTGCTTCCCTTATCAGATGGCTCTTTTATTTTACAGAACCAAGTTTATGGCTTGTGTACGGTTCTTCCGTTATGCAAGGGTTGGCAATTGGATTATTTATTCCTGCGGGGTTGCAATATATTAGGGATATCACTCCTGCTCATATTACCGCAACGGCCGTTACTATTTACTCGGCAATTGGAAACGGGTTGGGGAACTGGTTCAGTACTTTTGTTGGGGGATTTGTAATGGAAAACTTCAGTATTTATGCTGTGTATTTATTCTTTGCCCTCCTTTCCTTCATTGGTGTTCTTCTTTGCTTTGTGTTAATGAAGGAGGAGAAAAATCAAACAATAGCATATGTAAAAGCATCCAGTTAAATAAAAAATATATTTTTTATTTAACTTCCTTAAAACAATAATGGGTGTCCTCTACAGGTCATAGAATGGTAGAGGGCACTTTTTTTGTATGAAAAAGAAGGATTTCTGAAGAGTTTAGCTAATAACTAAGATGGAAAAGATGTTCATAGTGGGATACCTGCATACATGGGATGGAACAAATGAAAAAATAGTAGTTCTTCGGTCTCGTTCGACGAACAAGATAAACGTAAAGCTGGTATTCTTGAAGCAGAAAAAGCATATGTATGTAAAGTTACACTAACGGACAAGGAGTCCATTAAGGAGAATGTACAATGAGGATTCTCATACTAGGTGGAACATCGTTTGTTGGCAGGCATTTTACAGAAGAGTCATTAAAAAGAGGCTTTGACGTTACGTTATTTAATCGAGGAAAGACAAATACAGAGCTTTATCCAGAGGTGGAGAAATTAATTGGAGACCGGGATGGCAATTTAGAAAGCGTAAAAGGAAAGCAATGGGATATTGTTATCGATACGAGTGGGTATGTTCCTAGAGTAGTAGAGCAATCTATTGAGGCTTTAAAAGGGAATATCGGTCATTACGTGTTTATTTCATCCATTTCCGTTTATAAAGATTTTCGAGAAGGAAGAAGAGCGGAAGGAGATCCGGTAGGGAAACTGGAGAACGAGCAGATAGAAGAAGTAACAGGGGAGACGTATGGTCCGCTTAAGGCTCTCTGTGAAGAAGTGGTTACAAGTGAGCTCCCTGACAAGAATCTTATTATTCGCCCAGGGTTAATCGTTGGTCCTTATGATACGACAGACCGATTCACATATTGGGTAGACCGCTTTTCGAGAGGTGGAGAAATCCTTGTGCCTGGTACGGGAACAAGAGAGGTCCAATGGGTAGATGTCCGTGATTTAGTTACATGGACTTTAAACATGGCAGAAAAGAAGGAAACGGGCACATATAATGTAACAGGACCTAGTGAGCATTATACGATGGGGGAGCTCATTGATACACTCGATAAATGGACTTCCACCCATTCAACGAAAATCGATTGGGTTGGAAGTGACTTCCTTATCGAACAAGGTGTGCAGCCGTTTACGGAGCTTCCGCTATGGGTACCAATAAATGATGAGTATCCAGCCGGTTATATTTTAGCTGATATTCTAAAAGCAACCAATAAGGGCCTTACCTTCCGTAGACCGGTGGAAACAATTGAAGATATATGGCATTGGCATAATGCGAGAGACGTTCAAGATCTAAAAGCAGGATTAGATCACAATAAAGAGACTTCTTTGCTGCATGAATGGAAACGAAGAAATGAGAAAAAAGAATAATGGTTACTACAAAAAAGGGAATTGACGTTTAAAGTCATTTCCCTTTTTCGCCTATTTTATGCCTAGTGCTGCAAGATCAGATATCGGGACTGATCCAGGCATTGTTTTACCTTTAATCATTTTTCTAATTTTTGTACGTATTCGTGTACCATCTCAGGCGTTACAAACTTCCTTGTAGGAGCAACGCCATTTTTTGCTAACTCATTAATTCTTTTTGAAATTAAATTAATAGAATCTGTGGTAAACTCTTTCCCTTCTTTGCATAGAGAAACGGCTTCCTCTATATAAAGCTCCCGCTGTTGATCTAATGCCCAAAACTGCTTAGCGATTTGATGCTGTTTTGTAGAATGGGCGGATATTTCCTTATGTACGCTCATTGCCCTCACTCCTCTAAGTTATACTCTGATAAATATCTCTTTCTATTATGCATCGAAAATGGTTGGGTTGTATAGTGGTGGGCTATATTTAGATGAGGATGCTAAGTGTGAAAAGGATTGCTTGTCTGAAAAAACGGATTATTTGTCCAAATAACTTGGAAAAGTGTCCGGAAAATAGGAAAGAGTGTCTAAAATATCAAAAGGTTTGTCCAATAACAAGGATGTTAGAAGTTGCTAGATACAAGCGAAAGTCCATTTAGGGAGGGAATCTAGGGGAGAGAAAGTTTGTAATTAAGGTTGTAGAATCAGGAAAATTGGTAGGAATACAGTAAAAAGCAGCGGGATTCGGTAATGCCCCGCTGCTTTTTACTCACAAAATCGGTGACAACAAACGTGAAACGGATTCTTTGAGACGGATTTTTAATGTTCTTTTTTGATATTCTTCAATTGTAAGCTCACGGCTTAGGTGAAGATCGTTTTCAAAGATGTCACCTAGGTTCTTAGAAATAAGACGATCATAGATAAACGCATTTACTTCAAAATTTAGCCTAAAACTTCTTACATCGATATTGGCGGTACCGACAGAGGAAAGCTCATCATCGACGACGATCGTTTTCGCATGAATAAATCCATTTTCATAAATGAAAATTCTCGCTCCTGCTTTTAAAAGTTCGCCGATATAAGAGAACGTGGCCCAATATACAAACATGTGATCAGGCTTGTTAGGAATCATAATTCGTACATCAATTCCACTAAGGGCGGCAATCCTTAATGAATCTAATAAGCTTGCGTCTGGAACAAAGTAAGGTGTTTGAATGAAAATTGACTTTTTCGCACTTGTAATCAATTTTATATATCCATTTTTTATTTGCTCCCATTCCGAATCAGGGCCAGAGGTGACAATTTGAATGCCGGCATTCCCTTCAAAATGGTGTTGCGGAAAGTAGCGGGTGTTATAGGCAATCTTGTAACGGCTTGCCTGATTCCAATCAAGTATGAAACGAGTTTGCATCGCTAGTGCTGCCCGCCCGATAATTCTCAAGTGTGTATCCCGCCAGTAACCAAATCGCTTATTTAAGCCTAAATATTCGTCTCCGATATTAAATCCGCCGACATAGCCGACTTTACCATCAATAATTACAAGTTTCCGGTGATTTCGGTAATTAATCCTTGGGTTAATAAAGGGAATTCGTGATGGAAAAAATACTTCAACTTCTCCACCGGCAGCGATAAACTCCCGAAAGAATTTTTTTCTTGTTCCTCTAGAACCCATTTCATCATACAGTATTCTGACCCTGACGCCTTGTTTTGCTTTTTCCGTAAGCTTATCAACAATACCTTTTCCAAGTTTGTCCTTTTTTAGAATATAATATTGCAGATGTATATGATTTTCAGCTTTGTCGATATCTGCTAATAAGGAGTCAAATTTTTCTTTCCCATCGGTAAAGATATCCACTGAATTTTCTTGCGTAAGTACTGCTCCATTGTTGATTAGATGCATATATATTAAGTCTTGATGCTTATAAGTTGCTTCTTCTCTAAAAGGAAACTCGTGGTTTTTGAGATGCTTTATTTGCTCTGCTATCAACCCCTCAATTCCAATTTTATTAATATCTTCCCATTCAAATAAATGTTTTCGACTTAAGTTTTGTCCGAATATAAGATACATGATAAATCCTAGTAATGGTATGAACAAAAGTACCATCAACCAAGCCCATGTTGCTCCTGCATCTTTTCTTTCGAGAAAGATGACAACAGCAGCAAATGCTACGTTGAGAACAAATAAAACACCTAATAAAATAGCTAAAATATCCATTAATTATGCTCCTTCAGTGAAACTTTCACTAGCTGTACATATAGTTGTGCCAAATGTGTACACTTCTTATATAACATATATAGCTTCCTAAAAATAGTATATACGAAAAATGGTGGAAAAAAGGATAGAAATATTTTTGGTTCAATGAATTATAAATGAACATGGAAATTATCCTATAAAAAGTACATTTCTTCCGTTTCAAACAGGTGAAAGGTCCGTCCCTTACCGCTTTAAAGTGCTGAGGGACGGACCTTTTGTTTACTTATTCATTTGTAGACGTCTTTCCCTTCGTTTTTTTGCATCTTCAAATAGTTCTTTTTCTTCTTCTGTTTGAGGGATAACACCTGGCACCTCACTTGGAGCTCCATCGTCATCTATGGCCACCATTGTTAGAATTGAGGTGGTGGTGAGTGTTCGCGACCTCATTTTTAAGTTTTCACACTCGACTTTTACATACACTTCCATTGATGTTCTCCCAGTAGAAATCACGAAGGCTTCCAACGTTAAAATATCACCAACTTTTGCAGATGATAAGAAGTTGACTGTGTCGATAGAAGCGGTGACAACGACCATTTTACTGTGTTTCATAGCGGATATTGCAGCGATCTCATCAATATAGGCCAATATTGTGCCTCCAAAAATTGTTCCCATATGATTTGTATCCGGGGGTAATACTAGTTTTGTTTGGATTGTTCTAGAATCATTTGACGATAGCTTCTCCATGACATTAATCCCTCATTTCCTAATTTTTTTGAGAGGGAGAGGGTAATAGTTTCTCTTCCAACAAAAATCCCCATCACTCAAAAAGAGGATGGGGAAGAGAAAACATTGATAAATTATAGACAAATGAGATAAACTACCTGCCTAGTAAACTACCTTTGTTCTATCTTCCCAACTCCCGAAGAAGATAACACGTCATAAATATGGCAGGTCTCCTGACTTGTGCTTCCTTCTACTCTAAGACCTTCCCATCCTGCTCGGACAGTGGATTCTCTTATTTCGTCAGCACATACAGTTGCGGGAACAGTTCTGGACTTTCACCAGATTCCCTATTAAGTCTATAGTAGACACCATATTTATTGGGGTATGAAAATAGTTACAATAAAGTAAACGTTAATTTAATCATATAGGTAGAAACCTTTAAATACAATCTGTTTTTTATTGAACAGGTTCTTGCTCTGTTACAACTTGCTCATCTGCTATATCTTCCGGTGTTGCTTTTTTTACAAATAACGATACAACAAAGCCGACAATTGCAAAACCTAGCGCGATAAGGTAAACAAGCTCAACTCCAGCCACGAATGACTGAGTTATTGTTTCTGGGTCCGTTGGGGTTGCGGAGGATTCCAAGTAACTTTGCCGTCTTCCTGTCATGATACTAATAAACACAGACACCCCGATTGCACCAGACACAGGTTGCAACGTGTTCATAATCGCCGTTCCATGAGGATACAATCGTTTTGGCAGCTGGTTTAATCCGTTTGTTTGCGCTGGCATCATAATCGCTGCAACGGAAAGCATTAATACGATATAACAGGCGATTATGACCCAAATAGGTGTATCAATTCCGACTCGACTTAATACAAACATAACCCCTGTTAGCAAGAATGTTGCCGGGATCATTAACTTCCGTGGACCGAACTTATCGAAAAGTTTTCCCATAACTGGCGACATTAACCCATTCAACAAACTTCCTGGAAGTAAAACTAACCCTGCGGTCGCTGCGGAAAGTGCTAATGGCCCTTGCATATACATCGGTAAAATAATTTCTGATGAAAACATCGACATAATGATAATGATAAATAAAACAACGGCTAGTGTGAACATCGGGTATTTAAATACTCTTACATCTAGCATAGGTTCTTCTAGTCTTAACTGGCGGATTGTAAATAAAACTAATGATACAGCGCCAATTACAATTGGCAATAAAACTTTCGGTTCAAGAAAACTTGCATCTCCTTCTCCAGCAAAGCTGAAACCTAATACAACGCCACCAAATCCTAACGTAGAAAGAAGAATGGAAAGGACATCAACTTTCGGCTTTGTCACTTCACCAACATTTTGCAAATACTTAAAGGCAAAAGCGATGGAGAAAAGAGCAAATGGAATAACCGTAATAAATAGGTATCTCCATCCTAAATGTTCGACAATAATTCCTGATAATGTTGGACCGATAGCCGGGGCAAACATAATAACAAGTCCAACTGTTCCCATCACGGCACCGCGGCGCTCTGGTGGGAAAATTAATAAAAATGTATTAAAAATGATTGGGATTAAAAACCCTGTTCCAACCGCTTGCAGCAATCTTCCCGCAAGAAGAATAGAAAATGTCGGTGCCATCGCACATATTACGGTACCAATCGTAAACACCGTCATCGTTCCCATAAACATTTTCCTCGTTGTAAACGATTGAAGCATTAAAGCGGAAACTGGTGTTAATATTCCCATTACAAGCATAAACCCAGTCGCCATCCACTGTACGGTTGCAGTAGAAATACTGAACTCTTTCATTAAGGTTGTTAACGCGATATTCAATAATGTTTCATTCAAAATCGCAAAAAAGGCACCAATAATGAGGGAGATAATAACTGGTTTTACCTTAAAACTAGGGTCATCCGCTAAAAATTCATATTGTACTTTATTTTCGTCCATCTATACTCTCCTTTGTTTGTGCGTATTCCTGCAAAACCACATATTACTACACCTAAGATTGAATTGGAAGGAAATTAATTATTACATTTTTGTAAGGAGATAAAAACTGAATATGAAAATTGTTACATTTGCCTCTTTCACTAGTCAAGGCACTAGGAAGGGAGCTAACGATTCCTTATATTGTTAAAGAAGAATAGGTGGATCGTAAAAGAAGTTACAGCAAAAATGAAAGAATTAGAGCCTTTTTGTCAGAAAAACAATGAAAGAGCACCGAAAAAATCGATGCTCTTTTTACTTTAAAAATAGAAACCACTGACCCATTCTGCCAAATATGCACATAAAACAGCAGCATAGGTACCTACAATATTCCCGAGTATTCCCATTAACAACCCGACAGGAGCTAACGATGGTTGGAATACCGAAGCGACAACAGGTGCAGAACTTGTCCCACCGATATTACCTTGTGATCCTACAGCAACAAAGAAGAGTGGAGCACGAAGCAATCTAGCAGCTAAAAAGATAATAATGACATGGATAGCTAGCCAAACAATTCCCATAAGGACATATTGAGGTGCGTCTACAACATACATTAAATCTGCTTTTGCACCAATTGTTGCAAGTAGTAAGTAAATCCCTGCGTAACCAATCTTACTTGCACCGTAGTTTTCTAAATTGCTTACTTTTGTGAATGAGAAGATAATCCCAACCGCAGAAATAATCATAATTGTCCACGTTCCAGCGGATAGTACAGAAGTTTCCGGAAGCGTTTCAGAGAACTTACGGATAACGTAGGCAACACCAAACCCTAAGCCTAGAATAGCTGCAAGATGTGGTACAGTAATTGGTCTAGAATTTTTGCGTTCAATTTCACTCATATCATCGTTTACTTTCTTAATGACAGAGTTGTCCGCTTTGTTCCATTTATTGAATTTGTGTTGGAAACCAGCCAAGAAGATCATTATCCCCATCCAGCTATAGCCGACAACTGTATCGACAACGATAATTGGAGATAGAATTTCCTTCGGTGTTCCGGTTGCTTCAATCAATGCAGCCATATTTGCACTTCCGCCAATCCAGCTACCTGCTAGGGCGGCAACCCCAGTCCATGCTTCTTCAGGTAGAAGAGGCTGGAAGAGTGCTAATGCGATTGGACCACCGATGATGACTCCAAATGTACCTGCAAGGAACATGCCTATCGCTTTAGGTCCAAGCTTTAATGTTGCTGGAACATTTGCCGATAATAGTAGAAGCAATAACCCCACAGGCAAAATGTAAGTTGATGTAAAATCGTATAATGCGGAACTATCGGGGATGATTCCAACTGTAGTAGAAATCATTGGAATAAAATAAACCCAAATTAATGGCGGTGCATAATGAAAAAACTTTTGTAGAGAAGGTATTTTTGACTCCCCTAAAATAAAAAGAAGCCCTACAACAGCGGCTAAATATGCGAAGATTGCCATTGGTTCTTGGATTAAAGGACTACTGAATAGTATCATGTTCAAACCTCCTTAAAAAATAGACTTTACTATCATAACATTGAAAACGCTTTATCCGTTGATTTTAGAATCTTGGAAATACTTTTTAAAGTGATTCCATTTTAATGCAAAAGGCATTTAGACAATAAAAAATTGCCATGAGAATCCATGACAATTTCACTAAATGTTGTTTAGTTGGTGGTTAAGAAGGTAGCTTAAAATTAAGCTTTTTTGGGATTAGATATAATCTTTATTTAACTTTACTAATAACTCCAATAATCCAATATAAACAAGAGGATACCAGTTATCATGGAAATTCCAAAAAGCATAAATAGAAAGTCAAAAAAGTTGTCCATGAACATTTGCCTTTGGTTTTCACGTTTGAAATTCCTAACTTCTTTTCGATAATCTTTTACAGAGTTCATATTTATCCCCCTCTTTAAACGGATTAGAACGTTGTAATTACTATTTTCAAGGAGGGTAGAGGAAAATCCTGCTTTTATGTAAAAAAATTGTTGAAAAGATAGTGTTTATAGTCCATTTTGGATATTTTTGAAGAGGGTAACCTTTGCTTTAACTTTACCTAGGGAGAGAAGGCAAGTGTTTGAAGTGAATTCTAATGAGGCTTTCTAGGTTCCTAGACACTTTTCTTCGGATACTGGACAAATTCCTAGGGTTCCTAGACAAAATTTATGGATTACTGGACAATATTTAAACTATATTGGACAAACTTGTTGCTTTTCTAGACAAATTTACTTTTATTGGAGATAAAGTTCATTTTTCTCTACTTAGTCAAGGAACTTAAATCTAGAAGCTATTGTCCCGTCGCGAGAGCTTACTGGATAGATTTCCTGATTTATTTTTCTTTGTAAGTAGGAATTCCCATCCTAAAGCGGGGCAATTTAACAACAAAAAGGCCGGCAAATAGCCGACCCTTTTTCTGTTATTAGTGAAGGTGGTTTTCAGAAATTTGACTCAATGCAACCCCTGCACTTCTGTCTGATTTCTGTTGTACTGCCAAATCTCCTAGGGCTAACATTCCAACTAACTGACCATTCTCCACAACTGGCAGACGACGAATTTGGCGTTCTGCCATTAGTGCTGATGCTGACTCAACAGAGGCATCAGGTGAAATGGTTACAGCATTTTGGGTCATAACTTGTGAAACAGCACCTGGTTTTGACTGAGTCAGTCCTCTTATCGTTAAGTCACGGTCAGTTACCATTCCAACTACTTGGCCGTTTTCCACTACAGGCATTGCTCCAACATTCATAGAAGACATTTTACTAGCAACTTCTTGTAGTGAGTCCTGGTTAGAACAAGCTTCTACATGTCTTGTCATAATATCACGTACTTGCATTATAACTCCCCCTTAATGATTATTGACAGTACGTATATAGTATTTGGTTGAAGTCGTTTTCTATTCAAATAGTCACTATCCATTATTTTCAAAAATATATTAGGGGGATTTTTATACTCAGTGTGTTGTGAGTAAAAAAATATTAAGTCCGTCAGAAGAGTCAGGAGTTAATTTTAAAGAGAAGTGTTGTCAGATGTACCAAGATGATGAAAAACCATGACGAAAAAAGGGATAATAAGTATAGAAAGGAATACTAGTAAAATGAAAAGGAATTGAGAACCCGCAGTGAGGTGTTTCTTCACATCTTCTTTATGGTCTTGTGCAAAATTCTTTAATTCGTCATTCATAATGACAGAAGAAGTATCTAACAGTTTTTCCTCGTCTAGATTATAGTAATAAATTTCTCCTTTCTGAAATTGAAAAAAATCATCACGGGTTTGTTCATAAGTGACAAAAAGAACTTTTACCTTATATTCCTTTGTTTCCTCCTCATTAATGGCTACATCTGTATGCACATCGATAAAGTCTTTTACTGCTACACTTTCCTTTGTATAGTAGGCTTCCTCTGTTAAGACTTTTTCAATACTGTTTATAATGGGGTCTTCCGCTTTTGTATTTAAAGAAAAGACTAAAGGTACAATGAATAATGTACATAACAGTATTGCGGTAAAATACCTTTTCATTCTGTCCCTCCTCAGAGCAGAGATTTTAGAACTATAACTTGTACTTTCACTTTATGTGAAGAATAGAGAAGTTAGAATAGCTAAAATAGAAAAGGGTTCAATGGGTCTGTCCACCATGGCTAATTATTTTAAAAAACATCTAAAATAAGATTAATCATTAAAATAGAGGGTATAAAATAACGGAATATGTAGCACGGAAAATCTATTAAAAAAGTTGAAACTTTATTACTTCCGAATCGTACAAATGATTAGCGACTATTTTTCAAACGGGGTGAATTCATTGAAGGAGAATGAACGATTAAAGCAGGTCATTATCAAGTTGTCGAAGGTTGGAGTTACTATAACAAAAACAAAGTCAAGAAGAGAAATTTTTCATTCTTTAAAGGCTTACGAACCGCTTCCAAAAACATTTACTACTTAGTACTCCTACTTGAAACAAAAGGACAGACATAATTCCTTATTTTTCCCTATATAAATAAGTAATGACTGGAGGGATAAATATGGAACGAACGATGTATGATGTCCAGACCTTACGGGAGATACGTAAAAGGGCAGACGAAATATCTTATTACTGTATGGGGAAAAATCGCCTACAGAATCCGCAAAATATTATAGTTGCGTTGGATCAAGTATGCCGTGCGTTAGCGATGTTCGCAGAAACGGAAATCCAAAAAGTGAAAAATGAAAATATCTCTTATGATCCACAAAGTTATATTAAAGGAAGACTTGGAATTGCTTATCGAACCATTCATCAAGACCCTCAAGGTGATTCGCATACAGCCTAAGTAAAGAGGTTGACTCAGAAATCAACGGATTTCCGGAACGTCTATAGCTAAAACGGTCCGTATCATCCAAAACAAAAGGGACGGTCCCTTCAGGTGAATATCTATCACTTTTTTGAGTCAGCCCCTTACTTTTTTCTATTTATGATTTAAACAAAAGGTAAGGAGTATAGAAGCAAAGAAGGATAACCGGCTAGTCGGTTATCCTTCTCTACTGTCGGGGCTTATGAAAGCCCATCGCACTTTATTTCTTTTTTCTTTTTGCAATAACTCGATACACAAGGAAGAGGACAATAACAATGACCCCTGCTGCGACTGTAAGTAGAGTAAAGTTTTCTTCAATAAATGGTTTTGCTTGTTCCCCTAAGGCTAAGATGATTGCACCTTCGAGGAAAAAGCGGAAGCCTCGTCCTATTAATGACCATAATAATAAAACTCTTATTTTAATTTTTGATACCCCAGCAAAAATGGTGAAAACTTTATATGGAATTGGTGTAAAGCCGGCAACCAATATTGCTAAAGGACCGTATTTATTAAAATAGCCCTCTACCTTTTGAAGTTTTTCTTCAGAGATGAAAAAGCGAAGAATTGGACGCCCTAGTTTTTTTCCGATAAACCAACCTAATAATGCTCCTAAAACCGATGCTATTGTTGTGTATAAAGCGTAATACAACGCATTATCCGGGTTCGCGATAGCAAGGGGAAGCAAGATAACATCTGGTGGAATAGGAAAGAAAGATGATTCTGTAAATGCTACCACAATTAATCCCCATACCCCATATTCTAATAACCATGTTTCGAATTGATGAATCAGTTCTGACATATTCTATATAAGCTCCTTTAATATGCGTTTTTAACATATGAAGTATATCATGTTTTCTAGTATAGCGTAATCTAAAGTTGTAATGAAACAAATACCGATCACGTCCAAGCGAAAAGGAGGAAGTAATATGAAGAGAATTTTTATTATTTTCATTAGTATATTCTTTCTTTTTTCTTTAAAGGGCTATGCCTGTTCCTGTGTTCCACCAGATACGCCTGAGAAGGAATTACAACAGGCAGGTGCTGTTTTTAGTGGAAAAGTGATAAAGGTAGAGGAGGATAAAACAGGGGCGTCTTCCGCTAATTCAAGCTCTCAAGTTAGTGTAACGTTGGAAGTGCAGGAGATTTGGAAAGGGATAGAGGAGAATCGTATAGTTGTAAAAACAGAACAACATTCCGCATCATGTGGATATGAATTTAAAAAAAATAGAGAGTACCTTGTATATGCTCAAAAGCAAGGGAATGAATGGTATGTGTCCTTATGCAGTAGAACCACCATTCTTGCTGAGGCAGGCGAAGATCTAAAAGCATTAGGAAAAGGAGATCCCCCAACAACAATCGTAGCCTCCACTGAAAGTGATGTTGTTGAAATAGTGAAAGGATGGGGGATAGCAGTTTTTATTTTAACACTTTTAATAGGGTTATATTATTTTATTAGAGAGACAAACAAGTAAAAACGAAATAGTTCATTTCTCGGGAAATAGCGACAAAATTTCTTTTTTTATTTCTTACATTTCGACAGGAGCTTTTAACCCTAATAGTTTCAATGCTTCTGTAAGGACGATGGATACGGCGTTAACTAACGCCAATCTTGATTCCCTTTCAGTGTCTTGTTGTAGTATTCTTGTTTTTCCATAATATCTATTAAAGCTTTGTGCCAAATCAACAGTGTATTTGGCGATATAGGATGGGGAGGATGCAAGGTTTGCTTTTTCAATAACTTCCGGAAATAATCGGAGCAGCTTAATTATATCCCAGCTTTCTGCATCTTCTAATCCATCAAAAGTTGTAAAAGTAGCCTCTCCAGACTTTCGTAAAATAGAGTGAGCACGTGCATTTGCGTATTGAATGTAGGGACCTGTCTCGCCTTCAAATGTCAGCATTGATTCAAGTGAAAATTCAATGTCATTCTGGCGGTCATTTTTTAAATCATGAAAAATAATCGCACCTACACCAACAGATTTGGCAACATCCTCGGCATTTTGCAGGTGTGGATTTTTCTCTTCAATATTGGATTTTGCCATGGTGATTGCTTCAAGCAACACTTCTTCGAGCAGAACAACTCTTCCTTTTCTAGTAGACATTTTTTTGCCGTCCTTTAAATAAAGACCAAAAGGAATGTGCTGTATGTTATCTGCCCAGTCGTAGCCTAATTTACCTAGCACAGAGGTGATCTGTTTAAAATGTATCGTTTGTTCTTGACCGACAACGTACAATGCTTTATGGAAGTGATACTCACGCTGACGGTACAGTGCAGCAGCCAAATCTCTAGTAGCATACAATGTAGCGCCGTCTGATTTTTTAATTAAACACGGAGGGAGTGCTTTGTCCTCTAAACGAACAACCTCTGCTCCTTGGGATGTTTCTAATAATTGTTTTTCTTTAAGCTGGTCGATTACCTCTTGCATTTTATCGTTGAAAAAAGCTTCTCCATGGTAGGAATCAAACTCTACGCCAAGCAATTGATAAATTTTTTTAAAAGCTTGCAGTGACTCATCACGAAACCATTTCCACAGATTAGTTATCTCTTCCTCTCCATCTTCTAAAAGCTTGAATGCACGTCTACCTTCCGCTTCCAGCTCTGGATTAGTAGCAGCCTCTTCATGAAATTTTTTATAAAGAGTAAATAGTTCTGCAATGGGGTTTTCTTTTACCTTATCGATATCTCCCCATTTCTTAAAAGCAACAATTAGTTTCCCGAACTGTGTTCCCCAGTCACCTATATAATTTATTCGGATTGGGGTATAGCCACATTTGTTTGCAATGAAAGCAAGAGAATTCCCAATAACTGTTGAGCGTAAATGACCCATGGAAAAAGGCTTTGCGATATTAGGCGAGGACATATCTATCACAACTGTTTTACTGCTGCCAAATGTATGAGAGCCATATTGAGACCCTTGCTGTAGAATGGTGTCAACAATCTTCTTCCCGACTGTTTTTGGATCAAATGTAACATTCACATAAGGTCCAATGGCAGTAACCTTAGAGATCTCAGGTGCTTGAAGGGATGCGGCTAGTTGTTCAGCGATAGCGGAGGGAGCTTTTCGTTCTATTTTTGCCAATCGAAAACAAGGAAAAGCAAGATCCCCATGCTGCGTGTGTTTCGGAACTTCAATAGATGAGTGAATCTCGTCTTTCGTTAAGGAACCTTTTAGACAACTGCTTAAGCTTTTAGAAAAAATTGATTTTAAATCCATATTCCTGAACCTCCAAAGTTTGATTTTTCCTCAAATAGAATACAAAAAATCCGCCTCTACTATATGTAGAGACGGATTTATCCGCGGTACCACTCTGCTTCCCTAATGGGCGCTTACTGTATAACGGGACTTTCCCGACCATAGCCTACTTTTGTTCAGCATGGTTTCTCAGAAGTGCGGTTCATTTAATGCATCACACCGGGCTTTCACCATCCCCAGCTCGCTTTCCGATCAACAAAAAATTACTCTCTTCTTCATAGAATTTTTTTATTCCGCTATTAGTAGCGGTATGCTGCTCATTCTTCACAGCACCGCCACTAATCGCTCGATTGGTGAGGTACGGTGAAACTTACCGATGCGAGAGCGACAGTAGAACGGGACTAACCATCCTGCAGAAAATCATCCCAGGATGGAAGTTTCACTTTATTAGGATATATTTTACACAATACCCTGAAAATTGCAATAGTATTCTATGATTCGTCTGAAGAAAACATATAGTTTTTATGGTAAAACCTCATACTGAATACTAGTCCTAGTGCCAGCATATTCCCCATGAGAGAGCTTCCTCCGTAGCTGACAAAAGGAAGGGGGATTCCAGTTATCGGTAACAGCTGGATGGTCATTCCGACATTCTGGAAAACGTGGAAGGTGATCATACTGATGATCCCGGCACACACATAGGCATTGAAAGTATCCTTCGTATCAAGAGCTACCTTCGTCAAATGATAAATCAATAAGAAGAATAAACTAATGACAATACTTGCACCTAAAAACCCGTATTCCTCCCCGATTACACTAAAGATAAAGTCGGTATGGTTCTCGGGTAGAGTAACTTCGCCGTCTTTATACCCTTTTCCGAAAATTTGACCAGAGCCGATAGCGTTTAGCGATTTGATTAAATGGAATCCTTCTAATTTAGCGTAGTTATAAGGGTCAAGCCAAGAATAGATACGTCCAAATTGATATTCTTCCACTTTTAAATATTTTGCCAGTATTTCAGGGGCCCAAATAACAAGTGCCAGTATAGCGCCCCCAATTGCGGTAATCGAACTGAAAATAGGAAGTATAAGCTTCCATGTAATACCAGATACAAGAATAATCCCAACCATGATGGCAATTAGAACGAGTGATGTACCTAAGTCAGGCTGCTTCATAATAAGAGCCAAAGGAATCATCGTTGCTCCGCCGATTTTTAAGAGAAGTTGAAAGTCGGTTTGTAACGTTTTTCTCGTATGGACCTCGTGGTGGTTAGAAATAATTCTTGCTAATACAAGAATTAAAAATGTCTTCATAAACTCTGATGGCTGAATCGAACCTACTGGCAATTCAAACCAACTTTTAGCCCCATTTCTTATAGGAGCAATACTCTCGGGTGCAACAATTAAAGCCAGCAACAATAGTATCCCGAACCCATAAGTATACCAAGCAAGGCGTTTATACTGTTCAGGATCAAAGAATAGGGCAAACCCAATAATCATAAATCCAACTACATACCAGAAGGCTTGTTGTAAAACGAAATTTGCGGAGTATTGTCCTGATGTTTGGGCACTACTTATTCCAAGGGCACTTACAATAAAGAATAGAAGTAATAAAAATGCAAGTCCCCAGTCAATTTTATCAACGAAACGTTGGCGTGTTTCCATAATTTATTCACCTTAATCTTTAAAGATTGATTTACCATACTTAGTCTAATGGAAAGAAGTCTGAAATAGAAATAATATCTATTAAATAAATGTTGAAATTCATATTTCACATTATATATAAATTAAACAGAAATAACGACAGATTTTCTCCTATTATATGCTACCAAAGAACATTTTTTTCTACAATGCACATTTCCAACCATTTTATAACAAAAGCGGAAGCGCCTCGAACAGACCCGACAAGCATAAGACAAGCATCCCAAAAAGGCGCTTTTTGCCTTTATGGGATGAATGGCTTATGACTCGAGGGTCTAGGCGCCGGAACTAGCGGACTATGTGAAAATAAAAAACTGGCTGATACGCCAGTTTTCCATACCTTACTTCATAATGTTTTGTAGTTGAAATTTCTAATTCACCCTAGCCTGTTTACGGAGAAAGGGCTTCTTGATTTACAATCGCAATTGTTTCCTTTGGTAGTTCTTGTGGAGGCGACTTTCTTACCTCAACAAGTTTTACTTGATGGTCCTCTAACTGCTTTATTTTGAACTCATACTCTCCGAAAAGGATGATATCCCCTTGCTTTGCTTCATAGTTATGGGTTAACACCCAACCACCGATCGTATCGATATCCTCATCTTCCATTGTAATCCCTAACAAGTCGCTTAGTTCTGTTACAAGTACCTTACCATCTAGAAGGTAATGATGATCGTGAAGCTTTCGAATCAGAGGCATTTCATCGAAGTCAAATTCATCTCTTATTTCCCCAACGATTTCCTCAATAATATCTTCAACCGTAACTAACCCTGAGGTGCCGCCATATTCATCCATTAGAACAGCGATATGAATTCGTTCGCGTTGCATCTTTGCCAGCAGTTCATCAATCGGCATCGTTTCAATCACGCGAATGATTGGCCGCATATACTCAGATAGTGTTTTTTTCTTTGTATTATCTTGGAGTAAGTTAGTGAAAACTTCTTTTATATTAATAAAACCAATTATGTGATCTTTATCTCCATCAATAATTGGGTAACGGGTAAATTTTTCCTCTTTGACAATAGTAAGTAATGAATCTAATTTATCGTCCATTGCAAGAGACACGATTTCTGTTCTAGGAACCATTATTTCCTTTGCAATCCGATTATCAAATTCAAATATTTTGTTTACGTATTTAAATTCCGACTGGTTAATTTCACCGCTTTTGTAACTGTCTGATAGAATTATCCGCAACTCTTCCTCTGTATGAGCAATTTCATGCTCGGAAACTGCTTTTAGGCCGAATAGTCTTGTGGCAAATCGAGCAGAGCTATTTAATACCCAAATGAAAGGATACAATACTCGATAAAATAAAATTAAAGGCTTTGAGAATAGAAGAGTAATGGCTTCTGTTTTGTGTATTGCTAATGTTTTTGGCGCAAGTTCACCAATAACAACATGTAAAAATGTAATGACGGTAAAAGCAACTCCGATAGATATTGCATGTGACAAAGAAACAGCAACATCGAAACGTGAAAAAACAGGTTGTAACAGGCCAGCAATTGCCGGTTCACCGATCCACCCGAGTCCAAGTGCAGTGACGGTTATCCCAAGCTGACAAGCTGACAGGTACTCATCTAAGTTGGTAATGACTTTCTTAGCAGCTAATGCATTCTGATTTCCTTCCTCCACCAATTGGTCAATACGAGACTTTCTAGCTTTGACAATGGCAAATTCAGAAGCAACAAAAAAGGCTGTTAAAGCAATCAGTATTACCACAAGCACCAAACTAAATATGTCCAATTAAGTTCCTTATCTCGCCTGTAAGACGAGTAAGGAGTCACCTCCTAAAGTGATAAAAAATAGTTACATTCATTATATGTTTAAGTAAGAAAAAAGATGGGTAAAGATTCTTACTATATAAAAAATATTATAAAAATAAAAGAGATAGACCGTCAAATTCGGAATACCGTCATATTTACTTGAATTGTAGGCTAAATGTGTTTGATATTCATCCAATAGCACCTGATATTGTTCTTTTTCTCCTTTTTCATTTATTCCTTTCTTAAGGATAAGGGAACCTTGTATTGTTTTCCCTTAGTTAAAACAACAAATTATTACGTAATTTGACCCAATTTGACCCAATTTGATACAATTCATCAGACTTTTGTCATCATTTTGAAATGAAATAGAAAAGGTAATTATACATCTACCTCTGTTAAAATAGAATTACATAATATGGTTTTGAAAAGGTAGTTTTTGGGGGTAGATTTTTTTGAAGTCAAATGGACAAGTCCATAATCTTATCTATGTACATAAAAATGTCGAACAACAATTTGTTATGTCTTACGGTATTGGATTTAAAGAGTTTGCTCATTATGTTCCTGAGCCATTGCAAAATATGCTTCTAATTAAGCATCAGTTTGATTATGGTGCTTTTAATATGCATACAAATTTAGAATACGTCGAAGAGTATGAATTGAAAAAAATTGTAGAAGATAATGTTTACGGATATGGAGATTTTTGTTGGATAGATTTTCAGGAAGAAGTGGGCGTAAATGAACTTAACGGACAAGAAATAGCAGAATTGCTTTACTTAGGTCATTTAAAACAGCATCTTTGTTCTCCATTTTATTCAAAATTAAATAACCGATTTGTCTACTTGTCACATGATGATGGATGGTTTAATAAAATATATTATCGTGATTTTAATGATTTTTATCATATGCTAGGGAGTACCGTTTCCTCAAAGCTTAGCGCTGTTAAAGGAGAAAAAACGTTATTAGGTATAAAAAAAAGGAAAGAGTATCCTCCAATCCCAAAGGACGTTATTTATTCATTTAGAGAAAAGATGAAAGAGGGTATGGTTATTGCGGTTGAACAAGCAATACAAAGTAGAGGGAAGATAGAAATTCCGATATGGGTTATTGGTGATTATTTTAATATGGATGAAATGTACGAAGATTACGTGCAAATGAAAAAAATGCCTGCAAATGGACTTATTGTCTATGATCGAAAGTCAAAGGAATGGAATGCGATTGTTAAATAATGAAGATGTCCCTTTTTGTAGAGAAAAGAGGCGTCTTCGCTTTTTTTGTATCCTTTTTTGTTTAGGTGCGGGTTTTTAATGGGGAGGGGGGAGCATATGAACTGGAAGCGGATAATGAATATTCTAGGAATGGCTGTGATTATACTTCTTCTTGTTTGGATTAATAAAAGTTATCTTAACTTCCGCCCCATTGAGATCCGCGATTGGATTTTATCCTTTGGTTGGTGGGCGCCTTTATTCTTCATTGTCGCTACTACGTTAAGACCACTAATTCTCTTCCCTACTTCCATCCTTTCGTTAGCTGCGGGGCTTGCATTTGGAGCAATAGAAGGATTTGTTTATATAGAATTAGGTGCTTTGGGAGGCGCAACAGTTGGATTCTTGGCATCTAGTTGGATAGGAAAATCGATAGTGAAAAAACCTTCTCGAAGGGTAATTCGTATAAGAGAAAGGATGAAAGAACAGGGATTTTTCTATGTGCTTTTTTTACGAATAGTCCCTTTCTTAAATTTTGACTTGGTTAGTTATTTAGCCGGTATCGCTAAAGTAAGGTATCGTTCCTATATAACGGCAACCGCAATTGGTGTTCTTCCTGGAACGTTTGGTTACGTACTTCTAGGGTCTAGTATAGTAACGGGAAGCCGAATGAATCTGTATATCGCAATTACGATCTTTTTGGTCATATTAATTGTTTCTGTTTTGAACAGGGGAAAATTAAAAGAATGGGTTGGCACAAAAGAATAACGAAGAGACAAGAAGGCGCCCTTCGTTAGTATAAAAGTTGCAAAGCGCTGCAAACAAAAGAGAAAATTAGTTGTTTATTATTTAATGGAACTGCTCTTTAAACCAACCTCTATAAGTTTGTCTTCCAATAACATTAGGGTAGAGCAATGAACGTAACTTTAGAATCAGTGAAAAGTGGAAGGTTACTCGTTCATTTCAAGGTAGTGACTAACGATTTACTTTATTCCCCACTGTCTTTCTTAATAAAACGCATATCCATCCGCTTTTTTAACCGCCATATCCAACTCCCTACGATGCTAAAGGATCCATACGTTAACATCCCTTTCTTTTCACCAACAGACAGAATGGATAAGTGACGTGATGGAGGTTCAAATGGAATCAGTGCTTTTCCTTCAACAGACCTCATTAAGTTTTTCCATAGAATAGGTCCCTGTCGTGCAGCAGTTATGCCTTTTTTTGGTAAGTGTGAAAAATCAACGAGCGTAGCACAATCTCCAACACCAAATATGTTAGAGAAGGATAGTGATTGTAATGACGAGTTTACAAGCATGAAACCTTTATTGTCCGTTTTGATAGGATTACTACGGAACATTGGTGGTGCCACCGGACCCGCTAGACATATAACCTCATCGAATGGAATTTTTGCTTCTTTTGTATAGGCATATCCGTTTTCAATTTTTTGCACTGTTTGCCCACTATATAATGTTAAACCCTGCTTAATAGCGAATTCGGTGATAGTGCGAGAAGTGTTCCTACCTTTTTCTTCTAACAATGCGGTTGCAGAGTGGACGATGGATATCTGATCATTGCTTAATCCGTTTTTCATTTTCCAAGCCCGTAATGATAGTGCGAGTTCAACACTTGTTGAATCTGCTCCGATAAATAAGCTGTTACGACTATTGTGTAATTTTTCTATTTTAGTAGGTAATTGGGAATAAGGCTTAATAGAAGGGGTGTATTTTTCTAACCCCTTGATAGCGGGCATTTGATATTTCGAACCAATGCCAAACGATACATAGTCATAGCTGTATATTTCGCCTTTGTCCGTTAGTAAATTTTGTTGGTAGGGGTCAAAGGATAATACTGTACTTTCTACAAAATCAACGGAAGCTTCTTTGCACAAATTTTTCAAGTCAATTCTTATTTTTTCTAAAGAATAAAGATCTTCTATATACTCAGAAAACATTCCCGAGTAATAGTGATATTGTGAGGGGGAAATTAAGATCCATTTAATTTCAGTGGTGTTTGTTTTTATTAGTTTTTTTAAGCAATAAAGATGGTTGTTTCCTCCACCGACAAGAATGATGGTTTTCACTTTTAAATTTCCCACTCTTTCCATTCCGGATTAGGTGTGCCATGAATATATTCCCAGCAGGTTTTTAAGTCTTTTTCTTCAAGTGGTTTAAGGGTTACGCGTTTTTTTGTTAACTTCAAATGCAAACATCCTTCCGTGATATTTCTAACTATATATAGTTAATTATAGACAAACCAATTATTTCCTTCTGAAAATGATGAATTTCATCCTATATCGGCATACAGCTGATGGGTTTACACTACCTAGGCTCCTATCGTGTGTCAATGGTGATGAAAATCTCATATCAAACACTCCCTGATAACTTTTCTGGTTTTTTAGCAAGTACCGAACATACTACACCAAGTACAGGGAAGATCAATGAGATTAATAGAATTTCTGTGTATCCTCCGAAGGTATCATACGCATAACCAAATGGGAGAGGTCCAAAAGCAGAACCTAGAACCATTACAGTTGTGGCAATTCCCTTGATACTTCCTAAATAGGCACGTCCGAAGTAGCTAGGCCATACATACGTTAATGCAATACGTTCAAATCCACCACTAATCCCCCACAAAATTCCAAATATAATCGCTAGAAGGGTAGATTTGGTAATTAATAAAAAAAGAATAAAGATAATTTCTCCAATAAAGATTCCTGCCAGGACGTAATTGACGCTTACCTTGTCAAGAACGCGACCAGCAATTAGTGTAATAGGAAACCCGACAATTGCCATTAGGCTTAGGACAAGTGCTGCACTGCCAGCTGATAAGTCATTCCATTTAAAAATAGAAATAAGGTGAAATGTCAGTCCGGTATTTACGAGTGCCGGAATACTGACGCAAAAGAGAATGAGCCAAAATGCTTTTGTTTTACGAGCTTCTTGTAATGTCCAGTTTACTTCGGAATCGCTTTCCTTTTCTTGATCTTCAGCAAGGTCATGGATTCTGTTTTTCCTTACTCGTCCATCTGGCAACAGCCCAATGTCTTCTGGCTTATTGCGAACAAAGTAAAAAGCAAGTGGTGTAAAGATAGCAAGAACGAGTATCCCCCAAATCATCCATGTGAAACTCCAGCCGAACTGATTAACGAGCCATGCATTTAGTGGAGGGAAAGCAGCGGAACTCGCGAATCCCCCAATCGCCATAAAGCTTAATGCCTTTCCACGGTTAGCGATGAACCATTGTGGAACAAGGGTGTTCGGAATTAGTGTCATGGAGCCCTGACCAAAGAGTCTTAGAAAGAAAAATCCAAAAAAAAGCATGAACATATTTGCAACGATACTATTCAAAAAGCAAGCAAGTGCCAATAAAATTGAAACAACAATCATCATATTTCGTTGGCCAAACCGATCAATAAATCGTCCTACAAAGAACATGCATAAACCAGATAACAATGTTGCGCTTGAATATAGGGAAGAAACTTGTGAACGGCTCCATCCAAAGTCTCTAATATATGCATCGATAAAAACGGAAACAGAATACGTCTGACCGGGTCCGGAAAAGAAGACACCTAGACAAGCAATGGCGACAATAACCCATCCATAATAAAAATTTGTTTGTATGGGCGTTTTACTGTATGTCTGACTATGTATCATTATGCTTACTCCTCTCCCTACTTTGTTAAGCCTCATTATACAAGAGTATTTCGGGGAGCTAAATATAATGAACATATTTTTTATTTTTAAATATGGCTCTTTTCTCATAGATTGTTGTTTTTACTTATAACCTCTGCCCGTAGCTCCAATCAACTCATTGGGTTAAACTTAGTTTGTAGTTAACAACAAACTTTACGAAAATAGCCTTAAATATTAAAGGTCCGTCCCTCGTTGCGTTAATGCGATGAGGGACGGACCTTGATTTTTTAGCTTGCTTTGACTTTTTGTATGGGTTGTTTTTCCTTGTTAGTAAGCTTGTCCACGATAGAAGTTATGGCACCGTCGCCTGTTACGTTACAAGCTGTTCCAAAGCTATCTTGTGCAAGGTATAGAGCGATCATTAATGATGTCATTGTACCGCTGAAGCCTAACATGGATTCGAGCAGCCCTAGAGCGGCCATCACGGCGCCTCCTGGAACACCTGGAGCTGCAATCATCGTTACACCTAACATCAAAATGAAAGGGAAAATTTGTGAGAATAAGAGAGCATCTCCTTGTATGAGCATTACCGCCATCGCACAGCTGACAATTGTAATCGTACTACCAGAAAGGTGGATTGTCGCTAATAATGGTACGGCAAAATCTGCTATTCGTTCTCTAACACCATTTTTCTTCGTATGTTCTAATGTTACCGGTATTGTGGAAGCAGAAGATTGCGTTCCTAGAGCGGTAAAATAAGCAGGTGTCATTTTCTTAAGCATACCGAATGGATTTTGCTTTCTTATAGAGCCAGCAACTGTATACTGAATCACTAAGTAAATAAAATGTAAAATAATAATCATGACAAAGACTTTGGCAAAGACACTCATAATTGCCGTTATTTGACCACCTTGGGTCATATTTGCAAATATCCCCATAATATGAAGAGGTAAAAGTGGGATAATAATTTTTTCAATAACAAGTTGAATGATATCTCTAAACTCATTCATCCCTTTTTGTAAAATATCACCTTTAATTGCTGCGATTCCTAAACCGACAGTAAATGAAATTAATAAAGCTGTCATAACCCCCATGATTGGTGGCATATCAACAGTGAAAAACGGTTTAAGCAAAGCTTCTTCTGGGTTCTCAAACGATTGGCTACTTTGATTGTTTAATAGAGTTGGATAAAGACCTTTTGCAACAAAAAAGGCAAATAAGCCAGCCAAAACAGTTGAGCCATAGGCAATACCAGTGGTAAGTCCAAGGAGTTTTCCTGCTCCTTTTCCCATGGAGCCAATTCCTGGTGCGATAAACCCGATAATGATAAGTGGAATGGCAAAACCAAGGAAGTTTCCAAAAAGCCCGTTAAAAGTGGCTAATAATTTTACTGTCCACTGAGGTGCAATACTGCCGATAACAATCCCCAGGGCAATTCCTAAGATGATTCTAGGTAGTAATCCGAGCTTTTTCATCTGATTTGTCCTCCTTGAGTAAACAATTGTTTCCTTTAGGTGGATTATACACTTTGTCTCCCGATAGGTTAATAGGTTGAGTTAAAGTCGGAATATTAAGTTTATTATAAAACGAGATTCCATTTTGTATCAAGACGAGTTTTTATTATCATACATATATATAGGTTATTATCATGTTTCTTTACAAGCTATACCTCGAGGGAATTCTTACTAATTGCTTTCGTTTTATTACAATTTTATTATTCCTTGTGAAACGTGCTTTCTCTTTGGAGGGAAAGTGATAAAATAGATTCATCTAATGTTAATTGGAGGTACCAATCAAATGAAAAAGAAGATTTGTTTATTATATGGCGGTAAATCCGCAGAACACAATGTATCTTTACAGACAGCTAAAGCAGTAATTAGCGCTTTAGATATGAATAAATACGAAATACATCCTATTTTTATTTCGACAGAAGGACAGTGGATGAAAGGTCCTGAGCTTCACGCACCTGTTGAAGATGTGAAGGAACTTCAATATACAAATGGAGAAGCGATTGTACCTAATGCTTTAAGTACATCCCTGACGGTGACTGGAAAGGAAGAGGAGAAAGGTTTCGATGTCATTTTTCCTTTACTTCACGGACCTAATGGAGAAGACGGAACCGTTCAAGGTATGCTTGAGCTGTTAAATCTTCCTTATGTCGGAAATGGTGTTCTTGCTTCTTCAGCTGGAATGGATAAAGTGATCATGAAAAACTTGTTTGCTCAGGCAGGTGTGCCACAAGTTAATTACACCTGGTTTGTGAGAAATACATGGGAAGCGAATCAAACGAATGCATACAAACAGGTAGAAGATAGTATTGGATACCCTTGCTTTGTGAAGCCAGCCAATCTCGGTTCTTCTGTTGGAATCAGCAAATGTACGAATCGTGAAGAGCTTCATACAGCATTTGTCGAAGCATTCCAATTTGATCGTAAAGTGATTATTGAAGAAGGCGTGACGGCAAGAGAAATCGAACTTGGAGTATTAGGAAATGATTATCCTGAATGCTCTGTAGCTGGAGAAATCCTTCCGAAAAAAGACTTCTATGATTATAAAGCGAAGTATGAAGATGGAGACACAGCACTTATTATTCCTGCTGAGATTCCAGCTGATGTGTACGAAGAAATGAAGGAAATAGCCATTCAATCTTTTAAAGCACTCGATTGTGCAGGATTAGTACGTGCAGACTTCTTTTTAACAGAAGATGGGAAAATCTATATGAACGAAGTAAACACAATGCCAGGGTTTACTCCTTTCAGCATGTTCCCACTATTATGGAAGCATACTGGAGTGGAATATCCAGCACTTATCGAAAAACTAGTTTCCCTTGGTGTAGAGCGCCATCAAGAAAAACAATCCATCAAACACACAATGTAAGAATAAAAGTGGAAGCGGCTCGATCAGCTCGCGAAGAAAATAGGGAAATCTCCAAAAGGCGTTTTTTGCCTTTGGGTGATTTCATCTTTTTCACAGCGAGCTAGCCGCAGGAACTGGACAGAGAAAAGTGGAAGCGGCTTGGTCAGAACAACAAGCCTATGGTAGGCATCTTAGGAAGGTGCCTTTTCCTTTTTGGACGAAGATCTTTTTAGCACGTGTCTTTTAGCCGCAAGAAAACCACATACTAGAGAATTAAATTGGTTAGGAGTAATCATATATGATGGAAAGAACAATAAAAGAGATAGCAGCCATGATTAAGGTGGAAAATGATATTTCCTCTTTTGAGAATATAAAAATAAAAGGTGTTTCAATTGATACCCGTACCATTGAAAAGGGCAACTTATTTATCCCATTTAAAGGGGAAAAAGTGGATGGCCATCGCTACGTAGAACAAGCATTAGAAAAGGGTGCATCCGCTGCTTTGTGGGAAAAAGGGGTTCCGAATCCGCCGAAAAATACTCCACTAATAATAGTGGAAGATGGTTTATTAGCACTTCAAGCGTTAGCAAACGAATATCGTCATCAACTGAACTTGAAAGTTGTTGGAGTAACAGGTAGCAATGGAAAGACAACTACAAAAGATATGATTGCCAAAATGCTTTCTGTAAAATATAACGTAAAAAAAACAGCTGGAAACTTTAATAATCATATTGGCTTGCCACTAACTATTTTATCCCTTAATGAAGATACAGAAGTTGCGGTTTTAGAAATGGGAATGAGTGGATTCGGTGAGATTGAATTGCTATCAAATATTTCCCATCCTGACGCAGCGATTGTAACGAATATTGGCGAATCTCACCTACAGGATTTAGGATCAAGAGAAGGTATTACAAAAGCAAAACTAGAAATAGTAAAAGGATTGAAAGAAGACGGCTTATTTGTTTATTTTGGAGATGAGCCACTATTAAAAGCACAAGTTAATGAACTAGATATTCATCGGGTTGAAACATTTGGGAAAAATGACACGAATACAATTTATCCAACAAAAGTGGAGATGGATAAAAACGGTAGTGTCTTTTCCGTTCAGCTTACAGAAGAAGAATTCATTTTACCTGTTCTCGGACAACATAATATCCTTAATGCACTTGGAGCTATGTTAATTGCAAAAGAGTTTGGTATTTCTTTTGCAGAAATAAAAGAAAGCCTGCAATCCCTAAAGTTAACGAAAATGAGAATGGAACTAGTAGAAGGGGAAAAGGGCGAGAAAATCATTAACGATGCATACAATGCTAGTCCAACTTCTATGAGGGCTGCTGTAGAACTAGTAGCAGAGCTAGAAGGGTATCAAACAAAAATATTAGTATTGGGCGATATGCTTGAACTTGGAGAAAAAGAGGAAGAATTCCATCGAGAAATAGGCGAACAAATCGATCCTGAAAAAATAGAGTATGTGTTTACGTACGGAAAGCTTGGTAGGTTTATTGCAGAAGGTGCAAAAAGCCAGTTTGCTCCAACAAATGTGTTTCATTTTGAAGAAAAGTCACAGCTTGTATCAAAATTAATTCAACTGATTAAAGGAGATGAATTAATTTTAGTTAAGGCATCTCGAGGAATGAGGCTAGAAGAAGTAATTGATGAACTGAAAAAATAACGCTTAAATGGATTGCTACGGCTAAGGCTAAGTGGGGGGCAAGAGACCTTACTTAGCCGCCATTTATCTAATGTAACTTTTGTTAAGGTATTAATATTAGTTTGAAATATATTCGCAATGGGTATAAGACAATTGTAGTGTAATGTAAATGGATATGGGAGAGGAGTTTGTTCTCTTTCCTATTCACAAGTATGGTGATGAATGTATGGTTGGATGCTTATTGATTCATGGTTTTACAGGAAGCCCGTATGAAGTGGAGCCGTTAGCCACTTTTCTAGATCAGCATACAGATTGGAAACTCGTTAGTCCAACCTTGCCTGGTCACGGGGAACGTCTTGATTTAAAGGGAATAAAGCATACGGAATGGATGGAGCATGCAGAGAAAGAGCTGCAGCAACTTTTAAAAACATGTAAGGAAGTATATATTATAGGATTTTCAATGGGTGGACTAATTGCTTCCTACCTTTCAGTTAAATACGACATACAAAAGCTGGTTCTTCTTAGTGCAGCTGCCCATTACTTAAACTTTAAACAATTGTGGAAAGATATTAAACTTTTAGTCAAAGAAGGACTACAAGGAAATCTTGCGAATAATGAATTGTATAATCGGTATCATTTTAAAATAAGAAAAACGCCTATTTCCTCTGCACAGGAATTTAGAAAAGTAGTAAGAGTTGTTCGCCCACTTTTAAAAAGAGTTGAAATCCCCACATTTATTGCCCAAGGAGAAAAAGATGGGATAGTGCCACCAAGAAGTGCCCAATATATCTATGAGAACATCTCCTCAAATGAAAAAAGCATGTTTTACTCCTCTAAAGCAAAACATTTAATTTGCCATAGCGAAGACAATAATGAGTTATTTGAGAAGATTCTCCTATTCTTACAAGAAGAATAGGTTAACTATCTTTCATTTGATTGAAAATCATTTGTATAAGTGGTAACATTACTCTATCATGTGTTCTATTCTTGGACGTGCGAACTCTTCCTTTCGAAGAGTGTATTTTTTGTGATTTGAAACTGAAAAGATCTTCGTATGTGAATCATTGTATTATTGGGGCGGTCTACGTCCAGCTACAGTGCCTAGCCCCTCGAGGTCATAAGCCAATCATCCCAAAAAGGAAAAAACGCCTTTCCAGGATGCTCGTCTTATGCTTGTCGGGGCTGCCCAGGGCACTTCCATTTTGTATTAAATTTAATTAACATCTAATGAATATCCGTTGGAATATAGCTACTTAAGTATTTTTTAATTAGATATAAAGATGTAAAAGGAGTATGAAAAACATTGACAAAGTTTTCCGATTTAAATTTAAGCCCAACTACGCTGAAGTCAATTAAGCGTATGGGGTTTGAAGAAGCAACACCAATTCAAGCAGGTACAATACCAGTAAGTTTAGAAGGCAAAGATGTTATTGGCCAAGCCCAAACAGGTACTGGGAAAACAACTGCGTTTGGAATTCCGATGATTGAAAAAATCGATGTGAAAAACCCTAACATTCAAGGGTTGATTATTGCACCGACGCGTGAACTAGCAATCCAAGTATCAGAAGAACTTTACAAAGTTGGTAGCGACAAACGTGTTCGTGTTCTTTCTGTTTACGGTGGTCAAGATATTCAACGTCAAATTCGTGCTATGAAAAAGAATCCACACATCATCGTTGGAACACCTGGCCGACTGCTTGATCATATCAACCGTCGTACATTAAAGCTTCAAAATGTACAAACGCTTGTACTAGATGAAGCGGATGAAATGCTTAACATGGGATTCATTGACGATATCGAAAGCATTTTAAAAACGGTTCCTACTACAAGACAAACATTGCTTTTCTCTGCAACTATGCCGGACCCTATCCGTAAAATTGCAGAAAACTTCATGACAGAACCAGAAGTAATCCGAGTGAAGTCAAAAGAAATGACGGTACCACACATTGAACAATATTTTACAAAAGTTCATGAAAAAGAAAAATTTGAAGTGCTTGCTCGTTTATTAGATGTTCAATCTCCTGAACTTGCAATTGTATTCGGTAGAACAAAACGTAGAGTAGATGAGTTATCAAGAGCACTAAGCATCCGTGGTTACCTTGCGGAAGGAATTCATGGTGATCTTTCTCAAGCACGTCGTATGACCGTTTTGAAAAAATTCAAAGAAGGTCGTATTGATGTTCTTGTTGCAACAGATGTAGCAGCGCGTGGACTAGATATTTCTGGAGTAACACATGTGTACAACTTTGATATCCCGCAAGACCCTGAAAGCTACGTTCACCGTATTGGACGTACAGGTCGTGCCGGCAAACAAGGTATGGCAATCACTTTTGTTACCCCAAGAGAAATGGGCTACCTAAAAGTAGTAGAACAAACAACGAAGAAAAAAATGCAAGGTCTTAAGCCACCAACTCTAAACGAGGCATTAGAAGGCCAACAACGCCTCGCTTTAGACAAATTGATGGAAACAGTAAAAGAAAACAACTTAAAGGACTACAATGCACTAGCAGAAGAATTTTTGGCTGACCACGATCCAGTCCAAGCAGTATCCGCTGTTCTTCGTCTATTAACGAAAGAACCAGACACAACACCAGTAGAAATCACAGCAGAACGTGCCCTACCTTCGAGAAGAGATAATAAAGGTGGAGGTAAACGCGGTGGTTACAACAAAGGTGGTCAATCTCGTAGTGGAAAAGGTGGTCGAGGCGGAGGCGGACGCAACAACGGACGCTCTCAACAACGCTCATCTAACCGACACAAAACATATAATTCTTAATATAGGTTTGAAAACACGATGTCCTTTGGCGGGCATCGTGTTTTTTGGTAAGTGGAACTCTTAGGAGACTTTGCTAATTTAATGATTTCCAAAAAAAGTAAAATTGTCCAGAAAGCAAGATGATTTGTCTAGAAAAGCATTCAAAGTGTCCGGTAAGCTTAAGAAAGTGTCCAGAAATCGGAGAAAAGTGTCTAGTAAATCTAAAAATATGTCCGAAAGCCCGATGACAGGA
>NZ_JBHUMF010000002.1:0-269418 GCF_042684945.1 Bacillus seohaeanensis
ATTTCTATCCGAACAATTAAAGGGAAGACATTTAAAGAAACCGCAGAGAATTATGGTAGTTCTGCCACTACCATTGTTCGTCGCTTTGATGCATGGATAAAATTTGCTGGTTCCATTCAAAAATGACTATCTAAACTTGATACAAAAGAAAAACCTCTTGAAATAGAGTTTTTTTCATGCTGTATATATAAATCCGAATATTACAAAAATAAAAAGGCATAAAAAGCCCTATTGTCATGACAGTGAATTTTTTAGTTTTCAAGGAGCAGTGTAATAGTTAGATGACTTGAATTTCTTCCATCAATTTATTTACAGTCCACCCTTCTAAGGTATCTTTGTATTTGTAAACGAATTTGCGAATGATGTCTCTTGGACGATCTTTGATTATTTTAATGAAAGCGAGAAACTCATGACAGTCGTTTTTAAAAACCTTTTCAAGAAGCAACTTCTCAGCTTTAGGCATAGCTCCATATTCTTCGGAATTCATAAAGCCATTCGATTTGTTCTTTAATTTGTTGAACAGGAATATTAGCACTGTTATTCCTATTCGTAAGAAAAGATATTTAGTGAAGAATCTATTAAGTGTGCTATGATAGGTGTGACTATTAGACAAATGCTTTTCAGATAGGGATGAAATGATTTGAAAGGAAAAGAGATTAATTCATTAAAAACGTTTGAAGAATCGTGCAAAAAACAGTTTCTTAACTATCCAGTTTATGAATATACAAGTGAACAAATTGGGAAAAGCTTTATAGAAAAGTTTCAAGTTAAATTTAAAATGAACTCTACTGATTACATACAGACTTTTAAGGATTCGAGTCCTTTAGGTTCAACACCACTCACAGAATTCAATGATACTGTGAATTCAAATGAGTTAACAAGACTTTGTAATAAAGTTATTAACATTCCTTTTGTTCAGTTTGGCATTGAAGCAGCACCATATCAATTTGAATATCTAGATAAGGAAGTTGTAGTGGAATTCCGATTACTTAAACCTTATGATGTTACCTATCAGACTGATAACACTAAAGTTGCTATATGGAAACTACTCACATTAGTTGTAGGTCAGATTGATGATGATGCAGAAGTATTAAATAATTTTGTGGTTCGAAAGATTCACTAGTACATGGCTCTGTGGAGATTAACATCTTTACAGGGCTTTTCTTTTTGGCAGAATCCGAATCAAATAGAAAGATAAGATTATATTATTAAATTGATATAGTCTTAATAAGCTCTAATTCCTTTCGAGGAGTTAGGGCTATTTTTATTTGAGGAGGAATTAGTATGAATCATTACAAAGCTTCAGAACCAAAGCAAATGCAACTACTAGAAGGAGGAGTCAAAATGAAGAATCAACCAGCGAAGCGAGTGAACATTGTAAGCCTAAAACTAGTGAAGGAATCAAGCCTACTTTACAAGGGGCGTTGTGTTCGTAGTCCAGAGGATAGCTATCAATTGTTGAAGCAATTCTTAGGTGAGGTGGATAGAGAATATTTTGTCGTGGTTTGTTTGGACACGAAGAATCAGCCAACAGCGATTAATATTTGCCACATTGGAAGTCTAAATGCAAGTATTGTCCACCCAAGGGAATGCTTCAAGCCTGCTATTTTAAGTAATGCAGCATCCATTTTAATCGGGCACAACCATCCTAGCGGACAGGCAACACCTTCAAGGGAGGACGTCGAAGTAACGAATAGATTAGTAGAAGCAGGTAAAATCATAGGTATTGACGTTCTCGACCACATCATTTTAGGTGATGGTGAATTCGTATCATTAAAAGAAAAAGGGTACATCTGAAAGGGGGATAGAAAGATGAAAGAGACTAATTGGTTTGTAGAAACACTTGAAAAGGAGTTTTTAGTCGATGTTAATAAGGACCAAGTTAGCTATGAAGGTAATGAATTGTGCTTGGATGAAATCGACGAGTCCCTTATCCCGTCTGAAATGACAGAAGGATTACCTGAAGTACTCCTATTTGAAACAATGATTTTTGAAGATGAGGTAGGAACAGAATGGATTGGAATCATTGCTTTGCATCCAAGTAATAGGGAATGGTTATTGCAAATCATCTTGAAAGACGGAGTACCAGTACTAAGAAAAAGAATAGAAGAGGAGAATTGAGATGCCAACATACCACAAAGTCATTATGAATGGTCAAGTATTCTTTAGAAGTTTTGATGAAAGCACAGGATATTACGAAGAAGAACTGTTGACAGAAAAGGAACTAACCCAACGATTACTAGAGGACGCAGTAACATCTGAAATTGATATTGATGAAGATGAGATTGAAAGAGCCATTAATTACATTCCATCTAGTTTCCAAAGAGAAATGGTTCAAAACTACATCACCTATCTTGAAGCTGTTGTGGAGTCATTGGAATAAGCTCACGACATTTCTTAGTGAAAACTTACGACAAAAGTAAAGGCAGAAATGTAGAGTGGAATAAAATCCAATATTACCATACAAAGCAACCCATTTAGCCTAGGAAAAACTCACGTCATTATTATATTACTGTCGTGAGCTCACCTTGAAAGGGGGTGAAAAGAATGCTGGAGAAAATCATTGTACCTGTGGTCGTTGCGGTAGCTACCGAAGTTGTAAGAGAAATAGCAAAAGATAAATAATAGAAAGGTGATGTTCATTAATGAAAGTCTTTCCTTGTCAATGTGGCTGTACATGTCCCATGTGTACAATAAAAGATATTATTGATATTGTGAAAAAATAAGGAGTCATGAATGCAAAAAAAGCGTTCATGGCTCTTTTTATGTTAGGAGGAAAAGGCATGAATGAACTAGCAAAAGCCTTTCAACAGTGGCTTACGGAAGAAGGACGATCACCAAAAACAATTGAATCCTATGTAGGTGACATTAAAGGGTTCCAAAAATATTTGTCTGAGAAGGCGGCAACTGAATCAAAGCCGCTTTCACGTTTTTCTTTTGTAAGGTATAAGCAATATTTATTAGACAACAAGTATAAGGTGGCTACAATTAGCAAGAAAATCAATAGCTTAAAGGTTTATAACGACTTCTTGCAAAGCAAAGGGTTAGTAGATGCCAATTATATTCAATTGAAAAAGGATAAAGTCCAAATAGCTGCAGGAAGTGAACATACCGTTACGGCTTTATCTGAAGAAGAAATTGAACGGCTACTCTTCTACCTTGAGGATCACGCAAAAGTCAGCATTAGAAATAAGTTAATAGCCTATCTCCTTTTATATACAGGTGTTCGAGTGACAGAATTAGTAAATATTAAATTAGCTGACATAGATTCATTAACTTACAGCCTAACGGTAAGGGGAAAAGGTGGAAAGGTTAGAGAAATAAGTTTGCGTCAAGATGTGCTACAACTAATAAAGCAATACCAACTAGGTGAACGAATGCAGTCACGCTTCCAGGAAAGTGAGTACTTGCTAGTCAGTCAACGAGCCAAAAAGATTCATAGGGATAGAGTCCGAGGGTGGTTAAAAATAATATCTAAGGAACTAGGGTTCAAACTTCACCCGCATTTGTTTAGACATACATTCTGTACGCGTTTGCTTCATAAGGGAGTAGATTTAACAACAGTTAGTAAACTAGCAGGACATTCAACCGTTAACATGACTGCAAAGTTTTACATCCAAACAACACGACAGGAAAAGCAGAATGCCGTTGACCGATTGTAGAACATGGAAAATGTACAACAAGAAATCGGCAGTCCTCGCCCGCGGTTCCAGAAAAGAAATTCTCAGATCGCTCGATTTTTGAGGAACGAGTGCAAAAGGTCTCAAGGAAAAAATGGACACCGATTTTTCCTTTGCTCCACTCGAAATGGACAAATGGAAAAGGAATGAAAATGTACAAGGAGTGATTTCATGAAAAGAATACAAACCATTGCAGATATTGAAGCGTTAAAAATACAAAGTAACATAGCCAAAAGCTTTTTAAATGTCGTTGAGTTAGAATTCATGAATTGGTTTGAAGCTGAAGGAACAGAAGAATCACTTACTTCTTTCCGGTTACCTAACCATGCATGTATCTATTATTTAGAAGGTGAAAGAGATACTAGTTTCATAGCCAATCAGTCACTATTCATAGAATATGTAGAGAAAGAAGTAACGGATGATTGTACTTACTTTCGCATCGGCATCATGAACGATCATGAAATGAGTGTAATTTTCTTTGTAGAAGGAATGCTTGATGAACAGTTTGAACAATCGCTACAGGAAAGGAGTTGCGACTAATATGTTTGAAAGAAATAAGCCGTTGTATATGACGAAAGCAGTTTCTGAAGAGTTAAGTGAAGAACATCTAAATTTCATTGTTGAGTACCTACTAAATAACCAAGCAAAACTAGATGACTATTTACAGGTATTTGAGTTCTATATAGAAAATAACGAACAATGGCTTATACAAAGACAGGAGATACCAAATAGAGAAACAACTATATATGTACAATTGAAAAGGAGTAAGCCAATTAATCGTAAGGTATGGGTCATGGATCAAGGCAGTGAAGGAGTCATTGTGTTATTCCCAGAAGATTATTGATGAATAGTTACTGCTTGTTTACTTAATGTAGCGTAGGCAAGCAGTAATGGCTCATCGTTTTCGGTAATCATTATAGCAGCCATTTTTTTATTTCTCCCTATACACAGATATAAAAACAATAAAATAATGGGTCTACGTAGATGTAGACGTAGATGTAGACCTAAACAATGATAAAGGGAGAGATAAAAAATGGACGGATATTATGGAAGAAGGAAAAGGAATCTTGATTTGAGCCACTTGAAACAGCCATTACCAAATAACGACCTGGATCATACAGAATATGAATTAGAAGAGGACTTCGAAGAAATTGAATTGGAACCAGAGGAAGATGAAGAAGAACTGGAAGAAGGATACGAAGAGGAAATAATAGAATACGAGGAACCATCGGAGGAAGAGCAAGTAATAGTAAATAGCCAATCCACAGACGTTAATGAGATAGCAGCTAATCCACTATTCATTGATGGAAAACCATTTGTACCAAAGCCAATAAAGAAGAAGCAAACCTTTGCGGAAACCCATGTACGAATTACAACTTACCTTGAAAAGAATATTCATCAAATCATTCGGATGTTGCAAAGCCAGGGACAAATTGAATCGATTACGAAGTTTGTGAATGATAGTGTTAAGGAATACTTAATGAATAATTACCATAACGAAAATTAATAGTAATTGATATTTATTGATATAAATAATCGTCCCATAGCTCATTCGGAGTTATGGGACAAAGTCATGAAAAGATGAGCAGAGAAAAATATTTTAAAAATGTTTTTGCGCAGAAAAGAAGCCTACCATAACCCTATTAGTAAGCGAGGACTGCCGAATAGGAGAAATGCACAAAACAGAAGTAGTAATGCAGCAACGAAGTTAAGAAAAAAGGCTATTGACATAAAAAGAGTACCAGTTTAGTATAAAGTCAACAATTAAATCAAAACTACAATCTATTGATTGTTGCTGATAAGGAAGCTAACTGGTGGATAAATCTACTTATCCGTGTCCATGCTGACTAAAGTCATTACTCAGGCATTAACTGCGTGTGAAGCCTGCTACAGACGCCTTAGCAACAAAGATTTCATGTAATTGGAATGGGGAACTATACCCTTTTCATTGAAGTCTTTGTTATGCTTTGGCGTCTTTTTTGTTGCTTAAAAAAGATGCTGAAGCTTGATTTAGTTGAACTTTAAAAGGGAGAGATCAAGCAATGAAAAAGAGAAGACAAGTAACAAGTGCAACTAATCAAGCAGAGGTAGAAATCGAATTAGAGGACCAAGATGCAGCGTATGCTGAAGGGGTTGACCTAGAAATAGACATGGTTGATGAGCTGGACTTATCCGATGACACAGAAATAGACATGGATGACCTTGAAGACACAACTAACGATGATGAAACTGACGAAGAATCGAATGATCCAGATGAATCGACACAAGATGAGGATATCGAAGAATTAGATTTTAATCTTGACGATGTAACTCCATCTATTTCTAAAACTGTGAGCCGAATTCCAGAAGCAGGTGTCCTATCTGTTGTGAATTCGAAAGACAATGGAAAGCGTGTTGCTATTGCTCGTGACGTACATCAAAAATTAAGTGAACCTTCAAGCTTACAAATAGGCTTCATGAATAACTGTATGCTTCTTGGCAAGCAGTTAGGAGATACGTACACTTCTTATCCACTAAGAAAGCAAGGAGCAAAGCAAATGATCTACAGTAAAGCCTTGGTTGAGCAAATTACTAATCATTTTCAGCTTGATTTTAGCAACCGTACATCTATTACATTCCATTCGGTAACTTACAAAAAGATGAACGACCAAGTCATTGCTATCATCAGCAAGAATTAATTATTGACTCTTCTGACCTAAGAATGAATTTGCCTTGACCCATTGTAAAAGTTAGTACATCAAGGGAAGCACCCGCATGACCCTGTTGACGCTGTCATGAGAATGAACTTTAGAACTGTGCCTTATTAAGTACGATTTGTAGAAAGCCTAGAGTTTCTTATGCGTTCAACTTTTGACCTTCTAAGGAATTACTCAAAAGTGTGTTAAGTCAGAGGGGTCTCACGGAAAGCAATGGGTCGGCAATAAGAATGCGTGGTGTTGATTTGTTTATTAGGTTAAGCGGTATTATCCATTCTACACGGAGGAGGATTTGCGAATGAGTCATAGCCAAAAGGCTGAAATAGATTTAGATATTATGCAAGAGACAGATGAATTTTACCAAGAAGAAAACTATTCTAACAGTCGTTTTCCATCGACATCTAGAAGAAGAAAAAAGATTACTGATTTTGATGAAATGGACTTAGATAATTTGGAAATGATTGATGATGAATTTGGTCAAGAAATAGAAACAGAGCAGTTAGATGTTGAAGTGCAGGAAATAAAAGATGTTCCTCTTGTTCAAAAGAGTGAAAAATATAGGCGTTCCGATACATCATCGAATAAATATGTTAAATCTTATATTCCAAAAGGCAACTATGGCTTTTTCCGAGTAAAGGGAAGTACGTTATATACGGTGGATAAAAAAGATGACGGAACGGAAAAAGAAATATTGCTTGGAAACTTGGTATACATCAAAGAAGTTATTGAACGAACAGATGAGAAGGAAATTCATGTATTTTTAGTTTTACGCTACTGGTTTCACTCCCAATGGTATGAAGTAACAATAGGTAGAGAACAGCTCCAAGTAAATGAGTTATCAAAATTAATGTCTACAGGGATGGACGTACCCTCCCATAAAGCTAAACGAGTTGCGATTTTTCTAAGCTATCAAGAATCTGAAGCACCGAAACGATACGAGCATATACATTTAGGATGGAAGGTTGATGAATCAATGGAAAATTATAAACATCAAAACATAATAGGAAATTCAATTAAACCATCAAGATATGGTGGAGACTTCTCCCTTCAAAAAGGTGACTTATCTGGATGGATAAATGTAGTTAACAATGAGGTCATAGGGCATACTCCATTGGAATTTGCTCTTGTGGCTGGATTATCTTCTCCACTTGTATCTTGGGTAGCACGAGACTTCGACATGGAAGTACTTGTAATCCATGCGTATGGTGACACTTCTAAAGGTAAAACAACGGCAGCTCGAGTGTTTGTTTCACCATTTGGTCGACCTGCTCGAAAGGATGGGGGACTTATATTATTGTGGAAAGCAACGCAGAATGCAATAATTGCCCAAATTTCAAACAATCATGGTATCCCTCTTGCTCTTGACGAGGCTTCGATGAATCGATTAAAAGACTTTACAGAAATGATTTATTTGCTTGCGGAAGGTAAGGAAAAAGCACGAATGACGAAAGATATTAAACTACGAGATCAACGTACATGGTCAGGAACGTTCTTCTCTACAGCTGAACACTCTCTTTTGATGAAATCGAATCAAAATGGTGGATTATTAATTCGACTACAGGAATTTGGAAATGTTTCTTGGACAAAGGATGGGGATCATGCCGAACGTCTTCGCAGGGGATTATTGCAGCATTATGGAGAAGCTGGACCAATCTTTGTTAAATTTATAGCAAAAAAGGGAAAAGATACTGTTTATCACTTGGTCTCTCAATGGAGTGAACGCTGTCTAGAAAAAATGGAGATTCAGAATGGATTATCTCAGCGGTTGGCTCAAAAGTATGGGTTACTAATGGCAACAGCGGAGTTAGCCAATGAATGTTTTGATTTTACGATTGACCTTGATGACCTCTTAGATTTCCTGATTCAGCATCAACAGTCCGTAGCTCTTGAGGGAGATTACAGTGAACGAGCCTATGCTTCCTTCAAGCAACTGGTCATTCAACACCGAACAAAGTTTGCTAGAGATTCAGAACCTCCAATTGCTCATGAAACATGGGGGAAGATTTTTACCAAAGGGAATGGTATTGAGGTTGCTATTCTTAAAGAAATATTCAGGGAAGAGATGATTAAAAAAGGATTTGAAAATCCACAACAGATTCTCTCGAAGTGGAAGAGCAAAGGATTACTTGATACTGAAGCATCAAAACTTACGAAGAAGAAAACAATTCCAGGTACAGTGAAACGAGATATATTTTTGGTTCGTTTTGAAGAAAACTTTTTGAATGTAGTGGAAAATCCAATCGTAAGGCATTGGCGGAAACAAGGTGACTTTATTCAAACAACGGAAGAAGAAGTGAACGATATTGGTGATTTGGGTTGACCCATTGACCTTCTGACAGACAAAGAGAGACCCGCTGGAATTTCCCTGTTAGACATGGATTTAACGCAATTGACCCGCTTGACCCTCCCCTTTTTGCGTCTTATTCGTAAAAAATTTTGGTGATGAGACTTTCCAAAAAATATTTTTTATGGATTGGGTCAATTGGGTCGTTTCTTCGACTTTCCTTGAGGGGCATGGAAAGAAGATTGGTTCTTTCTCTTGGTCTTCTGTGAGTCCGTTGGGTCAAACTCAATCTATTATTCTTTTAAAAATAAATGAAATGAAAAAGGAGCGAATTTTTAATGAAGAACTATTATAATCAAAACCATTTAGAAAAACCTATGGGGTTCAAACCTTTTCGCATATATTCCAAAGCTTATCTAGAGGGATTACTAGCAAAAAATGCAAGTGAGGAAACAGTCAATGGTTATGGTAAAGACCTAGAGATGGTCAACCGTTTCCTAGAAGAACGCTATAATGGTTTAGTCGTGTTAGCAGATGTACAAACAAAGGATCTGGAAGACTATTTAGCAAATTTAAGAACAAAGAAAAACTACCAACCAGCTAGTGTTAATCGTCATCTAAACACATTAAGGTCTTTTTATAACTATGCTGTTAAAAAAGGATGGACAACCTACCATGCGGCAGCACCTATTGACCAATTAAAAGTACCTAAGAAGGAACGTACTTTTATTGAAGAAGATGAATATAAAGAATTGGTTAACGCTATAGAACATCCAACCATTAAAACGGTCATTCAATTCTTATATTATACAGGGTTGAGAATTACAG
Organism: Bacillus seohaeanensis; assembly: GCF_042684945.1. NCBI lineage: Bacteria > Bacillati > Bacillota > Bacilli > Caryophanales > Bacillaceae > Bacillus > Bacillus seohaeanensis. Next base: position 9,489 of record NZ_JBHUMF010000002.1, read on the forward strand.
AATGCCTATCATTAACTTTGGATGAGGTTAATTTGGAACGGAAAACGGTTCACGTTAAAAACGGGAAAGGGAATAAAGAACGTGTTGTTCCAATAAATGATAAGCTTTTACCCATTCTCGTTGATTACGTAGAATCTATTCGTCCTTCTGTGGATAGCAATCGATTTTTTGCCCTAAAAAAGACAGGAAAGGTATCTGACGTGTATGTGGATAAAATTTGCTGGTTCCATTCAAAAATGACTATCTAAACTTGGTACAAAAGAAAAACCTCTTGAAATAGAGTTTTTTTCATGCTGTATATATAAATCCGAATATTACAAAAATAAAAAAGGCATAAAAAGCCCTATTGTCATGACAGTGAATTTTTTAGTTTTCAAGGAGCAGTATAATAGTTAGATGACTTGAATTTCTTCCATCAATTGATTTACAGTCCACCCTTCTAAGGTATCTTTATATTTGTAAACGAATTTGCGAATGATATCTCTTGGACGATCTTTGATTATTTTAATGAAAGCGAGAAACTCATGAGAGTTATTTTTAAAAACCTTTTCAAGAATCAGTTTTTCTTGTTTGGGCATAGACTTATACTCCTCGCTATCTATAAATCCATTACCCTTGTTCTTTAGTTTGTTAATCATATACCAGATTCTATGTTTCCTTTTTCCTTTATTAGTAATAGGAGAGTATTTTGCAATGACGGTATCTGTACCCTTTTTAAAAATATAAATGACTTTATCATTGTATTTAACTAGTACTTTCTCCCTTTTAAACATTTCTGGAACAGTATAATGGTTTTTTTGAAATGTAATCGTTCCGTGATTTGAAACTGTACATTCCTTTTGATGAAAGAAGATAAATTCTTTTTTTGGTAATGGGAGAAGGTATTTTCTTTCGTGATTGATGAGATTATCACATGTATCATTTTTCCGCGGATGTTTTTTTACATTCAAGTCTCCGATGATTCGATCGACATATTCTTGCACTTCATCGATAGTGTTAAATGAATGGATATACGATTGCTCAAAATGTTTTTTTAGAATACCGACATTGTTTTCTACATTCCCTTTTTGATTTGGACAGTGTGGTGCACAAAAAGTCACATTAAATTGATAATGCTTACTGAGATCCTTGAATAAGGTAGTTAGTTTGACTTCATTATCACTAGTTGATGAAAGCTTTCGAGCAATTCTCATGTTGTCTAAAATGAATAAGCGAGGGACTCCATGCATGTCTTTTATAAATTTCTTAAATGCGATGACAAAGGATTCACCGCTAGCGTTGGGTAATACATAAGCTTTTCTGAAATTACTATAGGGAAATGAAAATACAGCAAGTGAGACTCTAGTAGCGTTCTCTTCATCCTCAATTTGAAGTTGCAATGTCCCCCAGTCGAATTCAACCGCATCTCCTGGCAAGTGAATAATATTCAAATAACCTTCTTTAATGATATTTTTTCCAAACTTTATGAGTTCTTTTACTTTCGTAAATGAAATTTTATATCCCTTAGCCAAGATTAATAAATATATTTCTGTATTAGTTAATTTAATTTTATGGCGAAGATTATAGGTACTCCTTCTCATTCTTAAAAGCTGAACCACATGTTCTTGAATTTCTTTAATGATAGGGTCGTAGATTGACTTTTTAGTAGTGGAAGGGAATATAGAACCTGTATTTCTTAATCTTTTGATTAAGTCTGTAATAGTGTTTTTGGAGACTTTTAGTGAGTCAGCAATTTCACGATATGGTCGTCCTTTCAGAATGAATTCTAAAATTTCTATGTATTTGGCATCTTCTAGCATCATTATGTGTACTCTCCTATTGTTAAATATTAATAAAGTAATAGAATAGCATCCAATACTAGGTTATTAAAGCGATATTTTCCTTATAATTGTATCGAATTTAGTTCTCTAAATAAGTGTTTCGGCAGGGAGAATACAAATGCTGCTAATATACTTAAATATTTTCTTCCTATAGAATTACTTTTATTAGCAATATAATAGGGGAGAATACTTATGTCAAAAATAGAAATACAGATAACAATTACAGGAGAGTACTCTACTTATTCAGACTTTATCTGTGAAGCAGAGAAACTACCCAAGTCTTCTCGGATTATATATGAAAGTTCTTAGTTTATTAAAGAAAAAAATTAAAGAAGACGAAAAAATTTATTTTCATACAACTGGTGCTTTTAAAGGAACAACTTTTGGGTATCTTTATGTGACGGAGAAGCAAGTTGTTTTGGTAGAAGTAAAACCGTTTGGACGAATGGCTGTCCACAATTATGAGTATTCTAAATTTCAGAATGTAGACCATGATTACGCAAAGCTCTTAGGAAGCGAAAACTATATGATTTACTTGAAGAAATCGGGATTACTTGGTGAAAAGACGGAGCGCATTACTCATATTCCCCCAAGGGATTTTCAGGATATCTATGACTTTATTAAAATGCAAATAAGATAGATTATACTGTGTACCGAAAATTTGGAACATGGCGACAAGTTTCTTATCCTAAGTAACCCAAGAAATATTGCAGTTCATTTGAAATATTTTGAGGGAGATTGGTAAACATAAGTATTTTGTAGAAATCTCTGCAGGGCTTTTCTTTTGAAGAAATCCGAAGAAGGGACGCTGGTTCCTTCTTCGGAAAACTCTGTGGAGAACATAATGAGATTGTGTGCTACTTGTTATTATTTTAAATGCTGAAATGCATATTCAATGGTCTGTTCCAGTAATCTTACTTCTGTTACATCTTGTAGTTTTACATCAAGTTGTGTTTTGGAGTACTTATCAAAAACTGAAGGCACTTTATAGGTGTTTAACAAATTTTCAGCTACAATCCTGTAATCAGCTGGAAAATGAAATAATAGTCTATCTTGCCTCATTGTAATAGTGACCGATTTGAATCTAGAGTTTTTACTTTTGAATGGGATACAGTCAGTAACATCAACAGAATAATCTAATTGATTGTCATAATTCGAGACAATGTAATTTAGGACTTGTCTAGCTTTATTTTGATTGGTTTCGTATTTTAATTGAGAGATTATGTTTTCGCTTTCTTCTAAAAACCTTTCTTTATTATTAGAAATTTTAGGATATTCCCTCCCTAGAATATCATCCTTATCTAATTCAGTGTTATCAACTTTGATACCTTTAATCATCCTTTCTAATTCTTCTTTAGCTTGTTTCATTATATAGGTCTCCATTTCTTGTATTTGGGTTGTAATATATATGATAGTAAATGCTCTATAATTTCTTGTTCTCCTTTTTCGTTTAACTCAAGGTAGTATATTTTAACTTCACCTTGATTTTCTTGAAAGAACTTAATTCTATTGTCTTTATCTTTCTTAGGATTTTTACTTAACTTTTTATAATGACTAAGTATTCTATCCCTAATTGGATTACCTTTTCCTATGTAGAGTAGTTCAGATTTATTTTCTTTAATTAACTCAAGTGCATAAATCCCTCTTTCTTTTTTTAATTGACTTTTTATTTTGTCGAGTTGTTTAGATTCTTCTTCACTACTTTGTGGCTTTTTTTGAGAGAAATAAAAGTAATTCCATAATGGAGAAGTTAAAGGAATATATTGCTTGCTTTCTAAAAAATCTTGTAACTCACTTCTTATATCATTCACCATAAAATTCTCCATTTCTCCACTCACAATTTTCTAATGCAACCTTATTTCCGCAGAATGTACAATAAGGGTCCGTTATTTCAAAGTGTCTATCATGGATTAATACGTTATCTAAAGAGCAAGTATTACAGTGCATGAACAATCCTCTAACTAAATTAGAATATTGAATATTTCTCTTTATCCTTTTTAGATTATTAGAATTCATTTTTTCCTCCAATTGATTTAGTCTTAGTCCTCAACCGTTATCACATCATATAAATCATCAACTTTCACCCCTAGTAAGTCTGCTAAATGGAACAAACCGAGGGTGTTTGGATAACTTTTAGAAGCACACCATGCAGAAATAGTATTTCTAAACTTATTAAATATCCTCATAAGGTCTGCTCTAGTGTAATATAATTTATCAATTAACCAGCCGATATTACTTTTTAATTTCATAATTTCCTCACCATGTTATTAATTCGATTTAGGTGTTATTAATTCCTGTTTTTTATATTTGCCACGATTTAGAGGGACACAGGGACAGTAAACTATACCCAATAATATATGGATAAAGTAATAAAGGAACACTAAGCTGTTAATAAATGATCTCATTATTGAGCCGGGGGGCATTTTGTTTAATCTCCATTGGTAAAGATCATGGTTAAAATCTTTATATATTTATTAAACGCTTTAGTTCTCTTAAATTCTTACATTCTTAATTTTTCTTCCACGGATAATTCTTTCTGTGAAGGTTGATAGGCCTTTGCTTGTCCTCTAGTATCTGTTTGTAATCCCAATTTTCCATCTTTATCATAAACTTTTTGCCAATTGTATATTTTTTTCTTTGGTATATCTTTGTCTATAATTTCAAGAGTAAATCCATTTTCAGTAAAAATTATAGTAAGAGATTCCCCGTTAAGTCTATCCAATATAGCCTTAATTTTGAATTGTAAGTAATAGAATGTTCAGAGATACGTACTATATTGTTTTTTTCTCTCCTTCTTTTATCTGCGCTTTCGAAAGTACTTTCTTATTCAGATATAATACTCCGTCCACAATAATTATTTTAATATAAGTGGGTATTCCATTTGTGTACATAGGAAAACTCGAATAATGCTGCTTTTTTATATTCTGGTTATAGTTCATTCTCCCATATTGTTCAATATAAAGAATTATCGTTCTTTATAAAAAACAAAAAACTAAGAAAAAAGTAGCAAATTCATGATAAAGAACAAAAAAGCGTTCTTTTTAACGTATAATTGTCATTATTCAGATTTTTAATTGTTGTATAACGATTCTATACTATATGGGGAGAGGTATTCCAATACTTATTAATAACGGAGGTATAAGATGAAAAAAGGGAAATTTTTAAAAGTATTAAGTACAAGTTTTATTGCAGCATCTTTATTCGGAGGGACAGCAGCAAGCGCGTCAAGCTGGGTATATCAGAAAGAGGTAAATTGGGAGAAGAAAGATTTAGAACAACATATAGACGGAAATCATAATTATTATCAATCCCAATTTGCTAATAATTTCACAGTTCAAAATCAAAATGCTGACAACCTTTGGTTTAGTAGACAAAGAGCTAGAAGTATAAATTATACAAATCTTTACCAAGATTTATATGGAAATAAAAATGGTCAAATCCAAGATTCAGATAACTTCACCAATCAATCTTCCACTAGAACAGGAGCTTTAATAGATCAAGAGCAGGAATCAGCCAATGGGACGATAGGAACACAGATAACAGATGGTAATGATAATGATCAAGATCAAGACTCTTACAATAGTACAGACCAGTCTTCTGATGCAACAGGAGTAGGGCTTAATCAAGAACAAGAGTCCGGAAATGGAACTGATAGTTTCCAAGGTACAATTGGTAATGGAAATGCCCAAGAACAAGAATCGGAAAATGAAACAGACCAAGCAGCGGGAACAATTGGTGTGGGAAATGATCAAGAACAAGAGTCCGAAAATGGAACTGATTTAGATCAAGAGGCCTTTGGCGATGAAAATGATCAAGAACAGGAATCAGAAAATAAAACAGACCAGGCAGTGGGATCTGTTGGTGTAGGAAATGACCAAGAACAAGAATCAGAAAATGAAACAGATTCATATCAAGGAACAGATGGTATTTGGAATGACCAAGAGCAAGAATCAGAAAATGAAACAGATCAAGCAGCGGGAACAATTGGTATAGGAAATGACCAAGAGCAAGAATCGGAAAGTGAAACAGATCAAGCAGCGGGAACAATTGGTATAGGAAATGACCAAGAGCAAGAATCGGAAAGTGAAACAGATCAAGCAGCAGGCTCTATTGGTGTAGGAAATGATCAAGAACAAGAGTCCGAAAATGAAACGGATCAAGCAGTAGGCTCCATTGGTGTAGGAAATGACCAAGAACAAGAGTCCGAAAATGAAACAGACCAAGCAGCAGGCTCTATTGGTGTAGGAAATGACCAAGAGCAAGAGTCCGAAAATGAAACAGACCAAGCAGCAGGCTCTATTGGTGTAGGAAATGACCAAGAGCAAGAGTCCGAAAATGAAACAGACCAAGCAGCAGGCTCTATTGGTGTAGGAAATAAGCAAGAGCAAGAATCGGAAAGTGAAACAGATCAAGCAGCAGGCTCTATTGGTGCAGGAAATGATCAAGAACAAGAATCAGAAAATGAAACAGATCAAGCAGCAGGCTCTATTGGTGTAGGAAATGATCAAGAACAAGAGTCCGAAAATGAAACGGATCAAGCAGTAGGCTCCATTGGTGTAGGAAATGACCAAGAACAAGAGTCCGAAAATGAAACAGACCAAGCAGCAGGCTCTGTTGGTGTAGGAAATGACCAAGAGCAAGAGTCCGAAAATGAAACAGACCAAGCAGCAGGCTCTATTGGTGTAGGAAATGAGCAAGAGCAAGAATCGGAAAGTGAAACAGATCAAGCAGCAGGCTCTATTGGTGTAGGAAATGAGCAAGAACAAGAAGTAGAAAATGAAACAGAGCAAGGAGCAGTTTCTGTTGGTGCAGGAAATGAGCAAGAGCAGGAAGTAGAAAATGAAACAGAGCAAGGAGCAGTTTCTGTTGGTGTAGGAAATGAGCAAGAGCAGGAAGTAGAAAATGAAACAGACCAAACAGCAGTTTCTGTTGGTGTGGGGAATAAGCAGGAGCAAGAAGTAGAAAATGAAACAAACCAATCTTCTTGGTCTTGGGGAAGCTTTTTAGACCAAAGACAAAAATCTAGAACAGAAACAAGCCATACTCAAACTTCCAGTGGGGTAGGAAATAACCAAAGTCAAAGTTCAAGTTCTACAGTTGTTCAAAATCAAAGTGCAAATTAAGGGTTCACCTTGGGAAAGTCTCTACCCACTATAGTGGGTAGAGTTTGTTCTTAAACAAGTAAAGTTTTACTTCAAATATATTAAAGTAATCGTTCTTTGTTTGTTTTACAAAGGAAGGTGAGTTTACTAAAAGAAAGGTGGATACCTTGTTGAAACGAATATTTATAACCCTTTTGACCATTCAATTTTTAATAATTGGTAGTACAACAACTTTGGCTCAATCTCCACCAACTCCAACAGAAGATACAGTTGCACCTCAAACGATAAAGCAGACCCACACTAAAGATGGTGAGGATAAAGCCTCATCTGAAACGGTAAAGCAGACTCAGACTCTGAAACAGACTGAGAATACAGAACAGATTGAAGATGAAGAGGATACAACCGCACACGAAGCTATAAAGCAAACCCAAACGACAGAACAAACTCAAAATGCAGAAAGTACAGTAGAGCAAGGACAGAGTGTTGATACAGATGGAACAGCAGATAAGATAGAACAGGAACAAGATGCGTCAAGCGAAAAATCGCAGGACCAATCTAGTTCAGATGAAAAAGAAGCAAATAAACAAGAGCAAACCGTTGAAATAATAGCTGATCAAAAGCAAACCGTCGAAGGAGCCGATAAAGCAGATGCAGAACAAGACCAAGATGCTTCTTTAGAATCTAACCAATCTCAGCAAGTAACACAAAAAGATGGTCAAAACCAAAATACAAAGGTGACAACGGATCAACACCAGTCGATTAATACAGATGCTAACACAGACTCTGTCGAACAGACACAAGAAACAAACATCAAGACGAAACAAGAAGGTGAGATAGATGTAAAGGAAAATATTAATAGTACGAAACAAGAAACAGAAGTTACTACAACTCAAAAACACGAATCAGAGACATCTGGAGATGCCACAATCAAACAAGAGCAAACTGTTGAGGCATCAGCAGATAAAGAAGCTGAAGATGGTAAAAATGTAGACATCACAGCGACAGCTTCAAATGGAGTAGATATAATTAGAAAAGAGGCAACAAAAACGACCCTCGAAATACTACAATCGATAATAGTTAATGGCGAAAAAAAGGAGTTTAAGAAAACAGTTGATTTAGAAAATGGTCCTTTTGAACATTTTCAAGAATACAGTGAGTCTTTTGAATGGGGAACGCTCTATATTTTAAATAAGGTATCTGTAAATAAAACAGAAGATAATGATATTCATTCATTATTAGATAGCATAATTAAATTAGATTTTTCCCTTACAAAGAAAAAACCAATAGTAGAAAAGCCTGATGATGACCGAGATGACAATGATCGAGATTCTGATGGAGATGGACTAACAAATGATGAAGAACGGGCGTTAGGAACGGATCCATTTAATAAAGATACCGATGGGGATGGAGTTTCTGACTATCTTGAAGTAAGAAAGTTCAAGACAAATCCATTAAATGTAGATTCTGATGGAGATTGCCTAACAGATTATTTCGAGATTATTTATCATTCTTCAAGTAATTCCACTTTTTCTCTTGAAAACATGGTTTATGTACCGGTAGAGTTAAACCCGTTAAACCCAGATACAGACGGAAATGGTACTACTGATAATAATGAGGATTTTGATCAAGATGGGTTTACTAATGAGCAAGAACAATCTAATGGAACAAGCCCTTATGAAAAAAATTGAGAAGAATTTGTTCGTAAAATTGATTGGGCAGGGCACTTATCGCTCCCTAAACTTTAACGAATGGATGCTCTTATCTTTAGGAAAGCTCTGTAGAGAAAAGTCTCTGCGGGGCTTTTTTGTCAGGGGGGGGCATAGGACCGTGTTCCTCGTTTCCTTTATTACACCCGTAATATCTTTATTGAAGGCTGTTTTCTGAAAGGGTGTTGCTTTTAACAACAGTTGAAAATATAGAGAGGATTGGAGCGGAAGATCCTTGACTTCTGCGGGATGCAGGTACATTAGTAAGTTATATCTCACCAATCGAATTTTTATGGGTAGTTAATCCCGTCTATTTTTCTGCTATTCTCTCAATACTTGAGATAGGAGAAGATGATCTGGTAATGCAAGCTGAAAAGGTTCGTGGCTGGTTGCTAATATCCTCAGTTGGAAAGGAAAAACTTCTTAGGTCTTTAGTCTCTAACACCCCATCTATCACAATGAATCAGGACTAAAAACCCCATTAGTTGGAAAATAAATGGAATCAAGTACCATTGAGGCACCATGTTTATTCTGATAGACTAAGTAACAGGTAGAAGAGATTACAAGTTTAATTAATCCTTACCATGTTATTAATAATCTACCATTTTTAGATGTGGTATTTGGATTGTTAAACAAAAAATAAGTTACTTCTCTATTTTTTACTGAGATAAAATATATTATATTTCGTAGGGGGATTTTTTACATGGCTTACCAACCAAAGTCTTATCGCAAGTTTGTTGCAACTGCAGCAACTGCAACAATAGTAGCATCTGCTGTAGCACCTGTATCTGCGGCTGGATTTACAGATGTATCAGATAAATACAAGGAAGCAGTAGATTTTGTAGTAGAAAAAGGAGCTAACGGTTTAACTGAAACTTCTTTTGGTGTTAGCAAAGAAATCAAACGTGTTGACGCTGCGGTTTTACTTGCAAATGTTCTTGAGTTAGATATTGAGAATGCTCCCGCATCTGGTTTTACAGATGTTCCAGCACGTGCACAAGGTCACGTTAACGCTCTTAAAGAAGCTGGAATTACTTCTGGTAAAACTACTACAAAATTTGATGCTGAAAGCCCAATCACTCGTGGTGAATTAGCTATCTGGATTCAAAGAGGATTTGAATTAGAAGGTTCTGCTGACCTTGCTTTCACTGATGTTGGCGACCGTTATGTAGAGGCTGTTAAAGCATTAGTGACGAACGAAATCACAAACGGTGTTTCTGATACAAAATTCGGAGTAGGTCAAAATGCTAAGCGTGGAGATTATGCTATTTTCTTACATGAAGCGAGTCTTGCTGTAGAAGATAAAGCCCCTGCTTTAGAATCTGGTATTGCTGGATTCATTTTTGATGGCGGTGAGCCAGTAGTAGATGCAACTGTAACAGTCGGCGATAAAACGGCTACAACTGATGAAAAAGGTTACTATAAACTTCTAGATGTTCAACCAGGAAGTCAAGATGTAACAGTCGCAGCTGATGGATACCAAACAGTGACTACTTCTGATGTAAAGGTTTTAGCTGATAAAGTCTCAACTTTTACTAAGGATATTAACTCAGTTGAAATCAATACCGGTGCTATCGAAGTATCTGGTGTGGTTGTAGATTCTGATACAGGTGTTGCTATTAATGCGGCAGATGTGACTCTTGAATCTTATGATGCAGAGACTGAAGAATGGAATGCTGTTGCAGAAGTTCAAACTGATGCTACTGGTGAATATGTTATTGACCAATCAGCAGCAAGTTCTAACTTGAAATTAGGTGCAGAGTATCGTCTAACGGTTAGCATTGATGGTTATAAAGATAGTATCCAAACAATCACCCTTGATAATCAAAAAGTTTCAAATGTGCTAAAAGGTATTGAACTTGATGCAATTGCTGCAATGGATGTAACAGGAATTGTTACTGATGCTGCTGGTGAGAAAGTTAGCGCTGCGGATGTAACTATTTATGATGCAGAAGGTACTGAATTAGAAACCACTACTACTGATGCAGAAGGTGTTTATAGCGTAGAAGATATGCAATTGCTTAGCGGCACTTACAATGTGGTAATTGATCACGCTGATTCTGCAGTTTCTTATACAGAATTTGAAGCTGTAGAAGGTACTGACGCTACTCATAATGTACAGCTTGAAGCAGGTAATGCAATTGCTGCAACAATTGGTACAGAATTATTAAGCGATGACTTTGGTTCTTCTGATGCGGATGCAGCAACGTACACAATGGAAATTTTAAATGGTAAAACAGTTATTGGTACAAATGAATTTGTTAGTCAATCTTCTGGTTCTGACTCTACATTATCATTTGACTTTTCACGCATTGCACCAGGAACTTATACTTTAAAACTATCTGGTGATTATGTTGCAACAAAAGAATATTCAATTACAGTTGATGGTGACGAGACATTTGAAGGAAGAGCTATGCCAGCAGGAAAAATCTCTGGTGCGGTTACTGATTCAGAAGGTGCTACAGTAAACTTAGTAGATGCGGATGGCAATGTCGTTGATACTACAGAAGCCGGTATTGCTGGTGCTTATGAGTTCACTGGTGTTGCTGTTGGTGACTATAAAGTAGAAGCTTCTAAAACAGGCTTTGTAGCTGAAACTTCCGATGAGGTAACAGTTACGAAGAATGCTGAAACTTCGGGGGTTGATATTGATCTTGATGCTGTAGTAACTACAGGTGACGTTGCAGGTTATGTTCGTACAAGTGGAACATTAGCATCAGTTGCAAATGCTACAGTAACTTATTATGATGCAGAAGGTGAAGAGGTAGATTCTGCAGATGTTCAAGCTAACGGTTCTTACACTCTTTCTGACTTAGAAGCAGGAACTTATGATGTAGTAGTTCGTGGAGATGCTGTTGAAACTTACACTACTACTCAAACTATTGCAGCAGGGGATAACTTAACAAAAGTTAACTATAACTTAACTCAAGGCGGCGATGCTTCCTTAGAAGTTACTGTAGTTGACAGTGAAGGAAACCCGGTAGATGTTGCAATTGATGGATTTGATTTAGCTGATGCATTTGTTGGAGTGACTAATCCTACTGTTGGTACTTGGGAAGAAGCTGATTCTGCTGTTGACACTGTTACATTTAACAACCTTTCAGCGGGAACTTATGATCTTGACATTGATGTATCATCAGAAGACTATGTTGATGTAGAAACTACAGTTTCAGTAGCTGCAGGAGAAGAGATTGAGCTTAAGATTGTAGTTGATGAAGTAGCTGCACAAAGTGATGTAAACTTCCGTGTAGTTAATGAAGCAAATGCAAACGTTGAAGGTGCTTATGTTGTAGTCTTCAAAGAAGACGGCACAATCAAAGACATTCTAACTACTACAGCTGGTACTGAGGATTTAGCATTAGTTGATGGTAATTATACTTTAGCTGTTTACCATGATGGATATGTTGTGTCTGAGCAAGCAATTACAGTTGAAGGAAAAGATGTAAACGTACCTGTAATTCAATTAGCACCAATTAAATAATTGTCAAGCTAACTGAAAAATGCTGAGGGAGGTCCCCCTCGGCATTTTTCTCTTTAAATACAGTATATTCCTACCTCTACATAGATTTCTTGCAAAATAATCTAATGGTTATCACAGTATTCTTTTATAGCATTTCTTTGAAAAAGAAGAAATGCCCCGCAAAGATTTTCTCTCTGCAGAGCTTTTCCTCATTTAATAAAAGGACTAGGTTAACCTGTCATATTTCTCGTTGGTCTCTTGGAGATAACTCTACTTATACTTATTATAAGGAAGTAACGAAGCGTAAGACTAAGGAATGATAGATGAGTCATATATTATGGTGAAAATTACACTTTACGGAATTATTGAGGAGATTTAAAATGAGTAAGAAGACCTACTTTGGTTTTTCGTACTTATATAGTAGTTTTCTATTTTTATGTAATTATTTCATTTTATTTTTAAGGGAGGGTACAATTTTTTTGACTTCATGTTTAAACAGAAAGAGGAGAGAGAAAATGAAGAAATTTAGTTTAGCTATTACTATTATTTTATTAGTGTTGGGGTCTATTGGTCCTTTTGCTGCAAGTACTGCCGCTGCTAGTTCACAGAGTGAGCTTGCAATTGGTGATAAAGCATCTGGTGAAATTTCAGAAGAGAATGGCGAGCAAATTTATAAAATTGATTTGTTGGAAGCAGGAAGGCTAACGGTAAACATTTCTTCTTATTTTGAGCATATGGATGTTCAATTACATGATTTTAATGGGGAAGAAATATGGGATAGTAGTGTTTTGTATGGAGAAGAAAATAATCCGGAAAAATGGTCGAATCAAGTAGATTTAGAGGCTGGTACTTATCTTTTAACGATAAAGCAGGGTAATTGGGGTGTGACCACGGGAAGCTATATCGTAGAAGCAGATTTCAAACCAGCAGAAAACAATGAAGTCGAACCAAACAATGGGACAGAAATTGCACAACTGCTGACTTTGGATGAGCAAACAGTTCAAGGCTTTTTAAGTTGGAGTGATTCAGTAGATTACTATAAAGTACAACTGCCACAAGCAGGAAAATTAACAGTAAATGCTTCTTCCTATTTTGAGCATGCGGATGTTCAATTATACGATGTAAACGGAGAAGAAGTATGGAATGATAGTATTTTATACGGAGAAGAGTACAACCCGCAGAAATTATCAAGGCAAGTGGATTTAGAGGCAGGTACTTATTTTATTAAAATTAATAAGGGTAACTGGGGAGATACAACAGGCACCTATACGCTAGGGACAGTATTCCAAGCTGCTGAAAATAATGAAGTAGAGCCTAATAATGGAACAGAAATCGCTCAACTATTAACGTTAAACGATAAATCGGTCAAAGGCTTTCTAAGCTGGAGTGATTCTGAGGACTACTATAAAGTTGTTCTTCCAAAAGCAGGACAAGTAAGAATAAATATTTCCTCTTACTTTGAGCATATGGATATTCAATTGCTTGATACCGACCGAAATGAGCTTTTAGATTCTTCTGTTACTTACGGAAAGGAAAATGATCCGCAGAAGTGGTCAGAGGAAAAGGAATTAGAAGCAGGCACTTATTATATTAAAATCAGTAAAGGTAATTGGGGAGATACAACAGGCACCTACTTATTAAATGTAGAAGATCCGTCCACACTTAAAGCTTTCACAGATGTTTCAGATCGCTATAAAGAAGCTGTGGGTCATCTTGTTCAAGAGGATATTACACAAGGTTTAACTAATACAATGTTCGGAACACGAAACAAAATAAAACGAATTGATGCAGCTGTTTTACTTGCGAAAGCGTTGAAATTGGATCTCCAATCATCCAAAGAAGCTGGGTTTAAAGATGTTCCAAGTCGTGCAAAAGATGCTGTTAATGCCCTAGTGGAAAAAGATATCCTTAATGGTAAATCGAAAGAGAGATTTGGAGCTAATGATAATTTAACGCGTGGTGAGATGGCGTTAATGATAAAAAGAGCCTATGAATTAGAAGGGTCAGGAGTAAATCTTTCTTTCACAGATGTCTCAGATCGCTATGAATTAGCCGTGAAGTCTCTTGTGAAAAATAAAATAACGCAAGGTAAAACGGCAATTTCCTACGGAACTGGCAGCCCAATTACTCGTGGAGAAATGGCAATCTTTTTGTTTAGAGCGGGTAGCCTAAAGTACTAATGCGAATTGTTACTGAATAAATAATGGGGCAATTATGTGTGAAGCCTCAATAATAGTATAGCCAAGAGTTTTAGGTGTACGCATTCTTATAACTATAATAAATAACAACCAAAAGCCAATCGATATAATAACGATTGGCTTTTGTACTAATCTTTTTATTGATTCTGTTTACTCATTAATATCAACAATACGATCTTCCACTGCAGGGTCAACAGTTTCTAGAGTTTGTAAATACTCTGTGAACATTTCGTAGTCAACGTACCCAGGCTCACTTACACGTCCTTCATCGTAAGCTTTCTTGAACATGTCGTAACCATCTCCACCTTTTGCAGTGAATGTATTTGTGGCAACAAAATAAGAAGCATCTTCGTCTAAAGTAGCATAATCTGTTCCATTGTTTACCTCTGCGGATATAACTCTTTCACCTGCAGGTTTACTGCTATCATAAGTAAATTTTAGTCCAGACATTTGAAGGAAAGCACCATTTGCATTCGGGGCTTGACTTACACTATGCTCTAGCGCTTCTTTAATCTCTTTACCTGTTAGATTCATGATTCCAAGTGAGTTACCAAAAGGCATAACGGTTAAAATTTCACCCATTGTAATGTCTCCTTCATCAATGGATTCACGAATTCCTCCACCATTTGTAAGAGCTACTACTGTGTCGGGGTTAATCGTTTTTGCTTTTGCCAACATACCATCTGTAATGAGGTTTCCTAAATTTGTTTCTTTTGTACGTACATTTTCACGTGCACCGTCTAATGATGAAACGGCTTTTACTTCAATGGATTGGTCTTTAATAGCATCCACTTGGTCTGAATAAGGTTTTAACATTTCAAGAACTTCTGCATCAGCTTCTTGGTCAGCAACGGAAATTAGCTTTCCTCCATAGTTCGTAACGACTCCACCTTCATCAAATATTACATCTAACGTACCAAGTGCTTTGCCGTATTCACCTGTTTGCACGATAATAGTAGGCTCATCACCATCTTCATTAACAGTAGGCTCCTCTAGTGTAGAGTGAGTATGTCCACCAACGATTACATCGATTCCCTCTACTTGTTTTGCTAGCTCGAGGTCATTATCAAATTCTAGGCTATCATCATAGCCAATATGTGTAAGAGCAATAATTTTATTAATTCCTTGGTCTTTAAATGCTTGAACTGTTTCAGTTGCCTTTTCAATGTAGCTTGAGAATTCTACATTTCCTGTGCTAGAAATATCAGGAGTTTCTTCTGTTGTTAGACCAAAAATTCCCACCTTTTCACCATCAATTTCTTTTACAATCCCATTGTAAATTTGACCGTCTGTTGCTTCTTTAGAGATTTCTGAATGTTGAAGGCCAGTAAATAGGTCGTCTTTGGAAAAATCAACATTTGCACTAACAAATGGAAATTCAGCACCTTTTACAAAGTCCGCTAAAGCTTTATGCCCATTTTCACTAGCTCCTAAATCAAATTCATGGTTACCAAATGTCATAGCATCATATTCAAGATAATTCATAAACTTTAGATCAGCTTGTCCTAAGAATTCATTAAAATATAATGTTCCAGAAAAGACATCACCAGCATCAAGTAAAAGAGAGTCTGGCTTTTTAGCTCTTATTTTCTCAATTGCGGTAGCCCGTTTCGCGATGTCTTCAATATGTCCGTGAGTATCGTTTGTATGCATAATAGATAGATTGAAAGCTTCTTCTTGTAATTCTTTTGCTTGTGTTGCTTTATGAAGGAAGGTAGCATAATCTCCGCGTTTAGCAGGGTGCTCTATTCCAAATTGCGTTTGAGAAACACCTTTCGTAATATTATTAGCGACTAACATTTTTACAGCGGGTTCATATGTTTCTTTTACATCAGTAAAGGAAAGTTCAGCAGTTCCTACTAGTCCATAACCTCTTTGAATCCACAAGGCTAACTCTCCGCGAGTAATATTGCTTTCGGACCCAAATGATGTAGCTGTTTTACCATTTGTAATGTTTGCGGCTTTTAATGCATTAACTGCACCTTCAGCACGTTTTGGTACATCTGTGAACCCAGATTCAGGAGCATTCGCTGTGTCGAGATCTAAAACATTTGCTAATAGTATAGCAGCATCTACCCGTTTGATGAATTTCTCTGTACCAAACTGACTTTCGGTTAGACCTTTAGCACCTTTTGATACTAAAAAGTTAACAGCATCTGTATAACGATCTGGTACATCAGTGAATTCCTTGGCATCTGCAGAAACTACAGGTGCAAAAGCACTTGCAACAAGAGTAGTTGTCGTAGCAGTGGCTAATAATTTACGGTAAGACTTATTTGTCATTTCTCAAACTCTCCCCTTTAATATGTTAATAGGGGTAATCACTCTGAAAGATCTCTATGAAAACAATTTCATAAAAAAAGCTGTCAAAATGAATCAACCCGTGTCTATTATAACAGAATAATTATTCTATTTTTAGAAAAATTTAGTCTTTTTATAATATGAAAGGCTCACGATGGTCAACTTGAAGTGTGTACAAGGAAGTTTAATACTTATTAGGTGCTTATTTTGATCAATAAGAGTTTAGTGAAGAATAAGTTGTTATAAGTAACTATTAGTTGTGCCAAGATTATTATTCACCATATCTATATTTATATGTCAGGCCTTAGAGAGAGTCGGATAATAACATTATGTTTTATATAAAATAGCCAACTCAAAATCTGAGTTGGCTTATTAATTTTGATAATCTTTTGGAATATTTATTACGGTATCAATAGCTTCCGTTGACTTTCATAATAAAATCTTTTAATGAGTGTCGAGGTCCAACACCTTGCCGTTTTAGTTGATAAGGGGAGTCTCCAATTTTAACGTATCCAGTTTCAGTCGTGAATGCTAGTTTGATTCCGGTTGCTTTTGCTGCTTCTATCGTTTTTTGATCAAATTGCCCCCATGGATAAGCTAGATATTTAACAGCATCTTCCCCTTGGTGATGTTCACCTATCCGTTTTTTTCCACGTAGTAGATCAGTTTGAACCTCTTCGAATGATTTGAAGATTAAAAAGGGAAGCATTGTTTCTCGATCTCGAACATGCATATTATAGGTATGATGTTGAAAGTCAAATATGTCATTTGTTTCTTTCATCGTATTAAAACTAAAGTATTGTAATGAGTCTGGATGAAACGAAACATTTTTGTCTCTTGTTCGATAGCCAATGAGGAAATGTGTTGCTTTGAAGTCAAACTTTTTTAATATCGGATAAGCATACTTCTCACTGCTTAACATCCCATCATCAAATGTAATAACAGCAATTTTCCCTACTAAGTTTTGTTGGCTATTTAAATACTTTTCTAGTTCTTGTAATAGAATGGTACGGTATCCTTGCTTATGTAAGTACTGCATTTGTTCTTCAAACGACTCTACAGATATAACCATATTATTGTCTCGAAATCTTACATTCTCTTCATCTCTTAGCATGTGGTGATACATTAGTACAGGTACACCACTATCAACCTTCGTATTTTCTTTGTAAATGTAACCAACCTTATTTCCGAGAGAAATTGTATACCAATTTTCTTCTTCTGAAATAATAGGATAGCGAACATTTCGATTTAAAATCGCGAATGCCTTTTTCGATTCCTTCACACTGTCATAAACAACTGTTTGTCTTGTTGTGATGATAACTTTATTCAACTTTTTAGAATTTTGAGTGGAAGTAGTAGAGGGCGATTTCCCACTGACCTCGACCTTTCCTGATTTCTTTATAAAAGCTGTTCCATTACCAAAGTGAATAAAATAGTATTGCTCATCTTCATTAATTAATTTCATAGATTGTCCAGATAGCAACGTTCCGACCCTAACTGTGTCTCCTGCAATCGTATCATAAAGCTGCACATCACTATTTGCCTTTACATATAATGCTGAAGCCTTCGAATGATAATCTAATGTAAAGAAACTAGCAATTAGTAAGAATATAATAATAGTTAATTTGCGCATAAACGGTCTCCTTGATGTGAGTATAGTTGCATTACTATAGTATCATAAAAGTGGCAGGCATTCTCTCGGAATTTGTCGAAACAAAAAGCCAACTCAAATTTTAAGTTGGCTTTTGTATAGGGTATTTTTTAAATATGGTTACCGTATTTCTCATCCTACATAGTTATTCATTATTTTCCGTGTTTGTTTTGACTTCCCCCGGTGTATATTCATATTTTAATCCACTATTAGAAGAGAAAGTATATTGCTTTGTTTCACCTTCATACTCCAATAAGTAATGTTTCACTTTAGCAGTAATAATTTCTTTTTTACTATCATCGTATCCTACAGGGGAAGTAAGATAAATCTCCTTCACTAAGATAGCGGACTTGCCTTCCTCTTTTTTAATCCAATTTTTAGCTTCTTCCCAGGTTAGATTTAAAGGTTGTTGAAAATAATGGGTATCTTGTAAGCTATCAAGCTTCCAGTGATTATCCTCTGATTTTTTTAATCCAAGTTCTATAGTGTGACCACCCCGGAGGACTGTCGCAAGGCTGACTGTATTCACTTTAATAAAGTTTTCGGTTTGTTCTAAGACCTGAAACCGTGCATGAACATCAATAGGGAGAAACACACTTACATCACAACTGCAATAAAAAGAATCATAAGGTTGTATTTTTGTATTAAAAAAATCTGCTGTAATTAGTGAACTAAGTTCCTTTTTCATTATCTCTTTGTCAGCGGGATTTTCATTTTTATCCCAACTATATTCTTTGCCAATTTCATAAAATCTCTGAAGAAACTGAGTATATTTGTTATCCGTAAGGTTCATTATCTCTTGGTAAGTTAATGATGGTGAGTCTAGTTTTTCTATTGGCGGAGAAGGGAGGGGGGCAATTTGTTTTTCTTCATTAACCTCTTTTTTGGTTGAATGCTCAGTTTTTTTACGAGGAGTTTCAGGATAGTTAATAGTCTTTTTATTAACTTCTTCATTGGCTGAAGACAATTCTCCTTCTTCTCCATTTATGATAGTTTTTTTCTCTTTTGGTGCTATCACCTCGTTTGTATTAGTAAATGACTCTCCTCGTTGCTGATCCAAGTCATCCTTAGTGTCTTCTGCTTTTGTATCATTTGAAATTGGTTCTGTAGAGTTTATTTTACTTTGAAAATTAATTATGAATATCATAAGTGACAACACCACCATAACTAACAGACAACGGATAACTTTTTTCTTCATTAGATTCCCCCTAACTGTAAGAATAGAGCTAATGGTTAAATGACTACTTTTCTAAGCCTTCAATATTATTCATTTTATGCAATTAAATTGATGATATTTCCAATTTTTCTCTTCCTTTATAATCACAAAGGTTATGCTCTGAATAGGAAAATCGTTTAGTGTAGGTTAAAAATGAAAGAAGTGGATAGGATGCTATAACAAGTTAATGTTGATGAGCGAGAATAGCAGAGAACAGAGTGAGAACATTAAGTAAATGATTCCACTGTAGGTTAGGATTTCCAATAACATGTTGTATACTATAATGTAGTATTTTATTACCAGTATAAGTTTACTATTAAGGGATTAATTAAAGATATCCCAATAAATTAATCTAGTAAAAAGTGTAAATGAAAAAATATGGGGGTATGTAATTTCAATTAAAATACTGATAAACTCACCCTGTTTTTTTATAAGGAGTTTGGGTGGTGATTTTATCCACTACTAAAATAATTAATACGAAGGAGATAAAAATGAAAAAGAAACTATTATTATTAAGCTTGATTATGTGTTTGGCATCGTCAATAGTATTAATTCCTAAAACAAATGCAGCAAGCAATATCACTAATCCTACAGATTTATGGTATACAAGAGATGCTAAGATTCCGCCGGGTTTATACTATTATTTATTAAATAACACTGGCATTGCTTCCTACATATACACGGACATAAAAATAGACTTAAAAAGGGCTAAAGACTATTTATGGAATGTGGAGACCGAAACAAAAGATTACATAATAGGTAGAGCACCAGCTTCCAATTATAATAAGCATAAACTCATAGTGACAAAGAATGGTTTATTTATTTTAAAGATCTAAACGAAACTGCTCTCCCCAGCGTCAATCCGAATGAAGAGGAAAGCTTAAGAAACATTGTTAGGAAATCTGTAAAAATATTAGCTGGACCAACAGTGGACAATGTAAGTTACATCCACTTTAAATATTTAGATGCAACAAAGGCTACGTTCTTTGAATACACTCATGATACGAAAACAAGCTTTGACCTCTCCGTCCCAGATGATGTGGAAATTAATGAAGTCATGATGAATAGAAATAAGGAATTGAGCCCATTAACTTTTAAACCAGGAATGACGCATGGTGTTTACTTTAGTTTTACCGAGCTAAAAGTAGATGGTTTAAGCTTTAATGGACTTTCCGATTATGATAATTTTTCGGTAGTTTATTCAGGAAACGATTTAAAGGCAGCTTCAGACAAGGGGAATTTTGCTTATTATACTTACAACCTAAACAACTACTTCACCCCAACGTTCACAGATATAGCTACTGACAATTGGGCATATCAAGATATTTTATGGGCTGCAAGAAAAGGGATTATCCAAGGATACCCAACAGATCAATTTAAGCCAACTGATGATTTAACAGAAGGTCAATTAGCGATGGTGCTTGCACGGTATTTCGGACTTCATACAGATCAGGAATATGGTCATCGAGCACAACCTATTTATGATATGTTACAAGTTTACAATCTTCCATTCAAAGGGTATAAAGACAATATAATTAAAAATGCTCCAGGACCCGTGGAACACTAGCGAAAATTCTTGCTGCCACACAAGGAGAAAGTACTGATTTAAGAAAAGCTATTCAGTTTATGTATGATGAAGGACTATCTAATGGAATGGGTGGAAAAAAAACTTTTGAAGACTATCAAGCTAATAAGATATTAAAACGTTCGGAGATTTCAGCCTTCTTTGGTCGAATGAATGCAAAGCATATGACTTCTATTCAAAATTAGTGAAATGGAACTAAAAAGAGCAGGTATTGTTTGTTATTAATAAAACAAATGGCTTAGTATGGATTATTATTCCTTTATATGCTAAAACAGCCATTATAACTAAAATTATCTTATTATGTTCTTGTAACTTATTTGAAATATGATACAATATTCTTGTAAGTTTTACTTCCTGTTTTGTTTTAATAAGTGCGTGTAGGGCTAGGTTGAGCCGGTAAAAGAAAGAAACGTCTTGATATTCTTCGAGACGTTTCTTTCTTTTTATATGTCTCTAGGACACTCTCCGTTTATTTCGATATTCTTCGAGTTTATTCTTTTAATCTATTTAAAAAGTTACAAATTCCGTTATAATTTTATAGTGTAACCAATATATTGAAAAATACTAGATAGGTAGAATTAAAGGAGAGGTATGCTTTGATAACGAAAAAAAGAAAATATTGGGGATGGATAGTTATTTTGTCACTGGCCTTATCACTGGTCTTATTACCTAACCGTTCCTTAGCATTACAAATAACATCGGGAGTCAACCATCAGAAGGAACAAAGAAATGTGTCTGGCTATAAGCAAACGATAAACACAATGAGCATCAACCTATCCGATCCTTATACAAAGGTTAAGATAGGATTGCCTAACCCGATTAACTCTTTACATACGGTTTCATCATTAGCTAGAAAAAATACTTTTACCCAGCATCGCGTAGTAGGGGCAATCAACGCTTCCTTTTTTCATTGGGATAGTCGTCTGCCTTCTTATTTATTGGCAAAGGATAATAAAATTGTCAACTTAGGTGCTGTATCAACGAAATCCAATAATTATATGCACACTCCTGCAGCTTTTGGGATTAATAAAGCAGGAAAAGGGCAAATTGATCGTTTTGACCTTAATGTAAATATTACCCATAATAATCAAACATTTACACTAACAGACTTTAATCGTGCACGAGATATTGATGAAAGTATATTGTTTACTTCTAGTTATAAATTTGATCATACGAGAACAAATCCTTACGGTATGGAAGTAGTCGTGACCGGCGTACCAAAGCGAATAGATCATGATTTGAAGTTTGGTGAGAAGGTAACAGGAAAAGTCAAGAGTATTCGGCCGTATGGTCAGACAACTAGTGCCACCATTCCAAAGGACGGATTTGTGTTATCAGCTCATGGGGCAGCCATTGATCAAATTCGCAACCTTGAAATTGGGGATGATGTCACTATTTCATTAGATGTTGAGGATAAATGGAAAAACTCAGACTTTATGTTAGCAAGTGGGCCATTACTAGTCCAAAATGGAAAAGTTGATATGACTATTGACTCCAACAGTCCAAAAGTAACCCAGCGTGCTCCTCATACAGCAGTTGCAGTTGACAATACAGGGGACCGTGTTTTTTTTGTAACAGTAGATGGTCGCCAACCTGGATATAGTAGAGGCATGACACTAATTGAATTTGCCAAACATTTAGTGAGTCTTGGAGCAGATTACGCATTGAACCTAGATGGCGGTGGTTCGACTGCTATGGTTGCCCGACAGCATGGTGATACATACGCTAGCATTGTAAACCGCCCTTCAGATGGCTATGAACGAAGTGTTTCAGCTATTCTTCAAGCGGTCAACATTGCACCAGCGGGCCATCCGAATATTATAAAAGCAAAACTAGAAAAAAGCGGTGTAGTAGCTATAGGTGCTTCGGTAGGTTTTTCTATAGATTACGTATTAGATGAATATCTTAATAAAATTGCTTTCGATACTAGTCAAATGAAGTATTCTGTCGAAGGGGATATTGGCAAGATGGAAGATGATAAATTTGTTGGAACGAAGGCTGGAAAGGGCTACGTTGTCATCCAGTACGGTGGGGCGAAAACCAAAGTTCCTGTTACGGTGGCGGACAATCTCGCGAATATTTCTATAGAACCGAAAAATATTCGTCTCGCTCCTGGCCAAAAACAAGAACTTAATGTTAAAGCAATTTCTAAAACAGGTGAGCCTTTAACTATTAATCTAGAAGGAATAGAATGGACAGTAAACGGTAGTGTCGGAAAGGTTCAATCTGGTCATTTTATAGCGAGTGACAAGGAAGGAAAAGGTTCATTAGTAGCTAGTTTTGGTAAACACGAGGTAATAGCTCCTGTGGAGGTAACAACTGATCCCTTAATAATTCATAACTTTAATACTCTATCTAACCTCAAGCAAGAGGACATAAGGGCTTCAGCAAAACTTGAACTGGACTCTATTCTTCAACGTAAAGAAGGGAATGGCTCGGGTAAACTAAGATATCAATTTCCGACTAATCAGTCAGGTGTAGCGGCTTCCTATATTTCGGCAGTCAATCCAATAAAAATACAAGGAAAACCAACTAAAATAGGTGTTTGGGTATATGGAGATGGTCAAAATCATTGGTTAAGAGGAAGAATTAAAGATGCATCAGGGAGAGAGCATACTCTCAATTTTACAGGGGAAGGAGAACTGAATTGGTATGGATGGAAGTATGTTGAGGCCCCACTTCCAACAAGTTCAATAACCTATCCGGTATCCTTTAAACAAATTTATGTTGCAGAACCATTAGAATCAAATAAAAATAAAGGTTTCCTCTATTTTGATAAATTACAGGCAGTTTATTCTTCTCAATATGAAGAAGTAGCATTCAACTCTAGTTCCAAAGCTAAAGTGGTAGATCTTAACAAAAAATGGACGATTAGATTTAACACATCTATGTCATCAAGCTGGATTAATAATAAGACTATTTATGTAGAAAATATTGAAGGCAAAAGAATACCAGTTGATGTTAAGTTAGTATCTAATGGAAAGGCAGTTGAGGTATATGCCCCTTCCAATGGGTATGAGTCGGGGGAATACCGCTTAGTGGTGACAAGATTTGCTAAGTCTCAAAAGAATGTACTTATGACTAAAGACCATATTACCCAGTTTAAAGTAAAATAAAAGTAAAGAAAAAAGCTGTTAAAGTTCAACAGCTTTTTTCTTTTTAAGTAAAATTATTTGTTTAAGATAGGACGAACTGACCATTTGCTAAAGTCTGGACTTTCTTTTTGGATCATTTCTTTTGGAAAGATAAATGACCAAGGCTTAGATGTGTTGGCCTTTACCTCAAAGTCTTCTAATTTGAATGCCCCACGCACTACAAGTTCGTTATTAGCATCTACCACCTCTAGCGGAAGCTGCTGAATACTAATTCCTTTATGGTTACCATTTCTTAATAGCACTGTTGTATTTAAATCACCATTTTCCAAGAATTTAGCTGAAATTCCCATAATGTTGAATTCTTTTGGTTTTGGTTTTGGCACAGAATTTACGATATTTACTAATTTTGTTTTAATATCTTCGGAGATATTCTCTTTCCAAGACTCTGCTAAGTCTAGACGATGAGGTTGAAGAGAGCTTACGTTAAAAGCTATTGACCACCCATTTTCCTCGAGGTTTAAGTCTGAAACAATTGTTTCCTTTTCGAAAGTAAACATCCACGGACGGCTACTTCTAGCAGGAATCTTGTCTAAAAGAGAGAGGTCAAATTGTTTTTGTGCCATCGTATTCTTCTCATTATCAAGAAGAAGAAGTTCGACTTCCCCTAATTTAATTGATTTAGAGAGACTGTTACGAACAAAGGCTGTCACTTGAAGGGTGTTCCCTTCCCTTTCTAATTCAACCCCAGCTAAAGATATCTGGTTTGGCTTTAATGGGGTTAGGTCATTATTTAAAAACCGAAATACATATTCTTGTTCTTTTGAAAGGTTCCAGCCTGGATGAAAAGAAAGTGACGTTTCCACTTCTTCATTATAAGAGTTTTCCGTTATATCCAGAAGGTCCTCTGATGAAACTGAGCTATCTAGTCCAGTTTTTGTTACTTGTCCTTTGTTTTTTCTTTTGAAAAATGGAAGCATTTTCTCACTCCTATCCTTGTTGCTTACTTTGTTGTTGCTTTTTAAGGAAACTTACATATTCCGTTGAGATATTTTTTTCTAGGGAAGCATACATTTCAGAAAATAATTCAAGAGCTTCTCGTCCATAAATTCTCATTGGGTCTTCCTGCTGGTAAGAACGTAATCCTATACCCTCTTTTAACCTAGTCATACTTTCTAAATGTTTTATCCAGTGATGGTCTATAAAACTCAGCATAACCATAGATAAAGTTTGGGTTAATTGGTCTTTTTCTTCTAAATCATCAATGTATTTTATCGTTTCATTTAACGTAGGCTTGAGATAATCTATAACTTCTTTTTGATTTTCCACCTCATTAGGTATTGTTACTTTATTAAATAATAGGTGGTTAATAGTAGTAGTAAGTTTATCTAAATTCCAAGAGTCAGGTGTTGTTTCTTCGCTACACGTTTGTTTTACAGTATAGTCAACAGTGTTTGTTATCATGTCCTTAAGAATTGGAAAGAGTTTTTCACCTTTAAGTACTTTCTCTCTTAAATCATAAAGAACAGTTCGTTGTTCATTGATAACGTCGTCAAGCTTCAAATTATATTCGCGCATGGAATAATTGGCACCTTCGACAATTCGTTGGGTACGCTCCACAAACTCATAAATGTTCTTGTTTAATACGAGTCCATCCTCATTTACCTTTAGTTTTTTAGTCAATTTTTCAAGATCATCTTTTGCAAAACGGCGGAACATATCATCTTCAAGAGAAATAAAGAATTGACTAGAACCTGGATCTCCTTGGCGTCCAGAACGTCCACGCAACTGATTATCAACACGTCGGCTTTCATGTTTTTCAGTACCTATAACATGTAGCCCACCTAGTTCCGATACACCTTCTCCTAAAATTATATCAGTTCCCCGCCCAGCCATATTGGTAGCAATGGTGATTTGCCCTTTTTGCCCAGCTAGAGAGATTAATTGTACTTCTTGCTCCACGCTTTTTGCATTTAGTAATTGGTAGGTTAGCCCTTCTTCATCAAGGGTCTTTGCAACCTTTTCAGATTGTAAGATAGAAGTTGTACCGATGAGTACAGGCTGTTCTTTCTGATGGCGTCGCTTTACCTCTTGCACTACAGTTTTATACTTCTGGTCTTTTGTCTGATAAACTTTGTCATCCATATCTATGCGGATTTTTGGTTTATTCGTTGGAATAGGGATAACTTGCATATTATAAATTTCACGAAATTCTTTTTCTTCTGTTTTGGCAGTTCCAGTCATTCCTGATAAAACAGGATACATTCTAAAATAGTTTTGTACCGTGATTTGCGCTTGTGTTTTATTTTCTTCCGTAATTTCCAAACCCTCTTTTGCTTCTAGGGCTTGGTGCAGGCCATCACTTAATGTTCGACCTTCCATTATTCGTCCGGTAAACATATCTACGAGTTGTATTTTCCCATCGCTACTAACGATATAATCAACATCTAATGTAAACATGACATGGGCACGAACAGCTTGAATAACATAATGATAAAGCGTTTGATGTTCTAGTTCATATAAATTATCTACACCAAATGCTTTCTCAACTTTTTCGATACCAGTTTCTGTTAAGCTAGTTGCCTTTGTCTCATCGTCAAATTCATAGTCGACTTCTTGTACAAAACGTTTTGCCAATTTAGCTGCAATAATGTGTAAATCAGCACTAGCCTTCATTTTTCCTGCAATAATTAAAGGGGTTTTTGCCTCATCAATAAGGACACTATCAACTTCATCAATTATGGCGTAATGATAAGGTCTTTGAACTTGACCTTGTGAACTGCCTGACATATTGTCTCGTAAAAAATCAAAGCCGAATTCAGTACCAACACCATAAGTAATATCAGCTTGGTAAGCTAATTTCTTTTGTTCAGGATCCATCATAGGCAAATTTAGTCCAACGGTAAGACCGAGGAACTCGTGTATTTGCCCAATTTGATCACGGTCACGTCTAGTTAGGTATTCGTTTACAGAAATAACATGTACACCTTTACCTTCTAAAGCTCTGACATATGAGGGGAGGGAAGCAACTAATGTTTTCCCTTCACCTGTGGCCATTTCAGAAATATTACCTTCTACTAAAACTAGGCCACCAATCAGTTGTACATCATAATGTCTCATTCCTAAAACACGTTTAGAAGCTTCTCGGACAACTGCAAAAGCATCTAGTTTAATATCTTCAATCGTTTTACCATTTCTAAGGTCTTCCTGGAATTTAGTAGTCATTCCCTTAAGTTCTTCATTAGTAAAACTTTCATATTTTGATTCTAAGTTATTTATTTTTTCAACTTGAGTAAAGTATTTTTTTAAGTAACGTGACGATTTTTGAGAGGAAAACTTGCTAAGCATTTTAATCATTCTTTGTCTCTCCTTGAGTGTTAAACTTTAGACCCATCATCTAATAATTTTAACAAAAACCTACATAAATAACTACTACATGAAAAATTTAGTAAAATATGAAACTAATTTGTCGAATGAATCTCAAATAAAATATCTAATCTATTGACAAAATTTTTATATTAAACTATAAAAATAAGTGATATAATCATCAATGAGTTTGTTTAAATTTAGAAATGAAATGCAAATTACAAAAAAATAGCATCAATAAAACCAATAAAACATGGAAAAGATAAATTCAAGGAGGTATTACATGGTTTATGTAACCTTGTTATTATGCTTAATTGCCTCGATTCTTATAACACCTCTTGTAAAAAAACTAGCCATAGCAATCGGAGCAACAGATAAACCGAATCAACGAAAAGTTCACCAAAGAATAATGCCTCGTTTAGGGGGATTAGCAATATATATTAGTTTTATTATTGGATTGATTGTCTTAAGACCAGAAGATTCCTTAACGATTCCAATCCTAATCGGATCTGCTGTCATTATTCTGACAGGAGTTCTAGATGATATGATAGAGCTATCTGCTAAAGTAAAGCTTTTAGGACAACTCGTTGCTGCCTTCATTGTCGTGCTTGGAGGAGCACAAATGGAATACATTAACCTCCCTTTTGGAGGAGTGTTAGAGTTTGGTGTGTTTAGTATCCCGTTAACAATTCTTTGGATTGTAGGAATTACAAATGCCATTAACTTAATTGACGGGTTAGACGGATTGGCTGCTGGTGTTTCATCCATCGCACTCATTACGATTTCTCTGATGGCGGCGTTAAAAGGTGACATTTTTGTTATGAGCATTGGATTAATTGTACTTGGGAGCACACTTGGTTTCCTTTTTTACAATTTCCATCCTGCGAAAATATTTATGGGAGATACGGGAGCACTGTTCTTAGGCTATATTATTTCTGTACTTGCATTGCTTGGTTTTAAAAATGTAACAATGATCTCGCTTATCATCCCACTTATTATTCTCGGAGTGCCTATTTCTGATACATTTTTTGCAATTGTACGCAGAAAGGTAAACAAGCAGCCTTTGTCGGCTCCAGATAAATCGCATTTGCATCATTGTTTGCTAAGAATGGGGTACACCCATAGACAAACAGTTCTTATTATTTATGCAATCGCTGCAATGTTTGGTTTAGCTGCTTTAATTTTCTCCATGTCAACTGTTTGGGGAGCGTTAATTGTAGTAGCTGTACTAATCATCGCTATAGAATTATTTGTTGAAAGCATAGGGTTAGTCAACCATAACTATCAACCCCTGTTAAGATTAGTAAAACCAAGAAATGTAAGAGATCGATAAAAAAGCTATCCATTTTGGATAGCTTTTTTATATACCAAGGGATAACTATCATATGTAAATGTCCTGGGTTCAGTTTTAACAGAAGGTCATTTTCTACCCAAGATTGGTAACGAAGAGTAAATAAGCCTTTTAGGCTGGTAATTACTTAATGAAATTGCATATGCTTTCACTTTTGATTCTTTTACAGTAAGTATATTAGGTAAAGAAAAACCTATAAGCATTAGGCTTACAGGTTGTACTATTACTCTTGTGAAGCAAAATCTTCCATATCATCGTTGGTGGGAATTTCAAGGTGAACTTTTAGTTCGTTAGAAGTGTTTGCTAAGGAAGTATCATCTAGCTGCCAGTAATAAACATCTTCTATATATGTGTCTTCACCTTTTAACGACAGCGTATCTAAATCAATTTTGCCACTTAAACCATAATTAGTAAATGATTTCATTTCGTCAAAAGTCATATTCGTTTCCATATTTTTACCGATGGCTTCAATAACGTTATCATATTTAACAACTGAACCAGCTGAAACTGCTTTAGATATTATTGCTTTTATAATTTCCTGCTGTCTTTTTCCACGCTCTATATCGCTATCCAGTTTCCTTGTTCTTGCTAGAGCAAGTGCTTCCTCACCATTAAGTTTTTGTTCTCCGGGAAGAAGGTGAATGGCATTGTGATTATCCTCTGCATCTTTTTCATACAATTCATAAGGGACATTAACATTAATTCCATTCAATGCATCTATAACATCCATAAACGCATAAAAGTTCATTTTCACATAATAATCAACAGGGATGTCCAACGTTTCTTCCACTGTCTCAATGGTGGCTTTAGGTCCACCATATGCATGTGCATGGTTTATCTTTGTTTTGTAGCCAACCTCTGGAACGTATACATACGAATCACGAGGAATGCTAACCAGCTTTACTGTCTTATCCTTTTTATTTAGAGTGGCAAGCATTAGTGCATCTGATCGGGATGAATCTCCGTAGTTACGGTCATTACTTTCATCCACTCCAATAAACAGAACCGAAACATTATCAACCGTTGGATCAACTTGTTTTTCTCTTTTATCGGATTTCTCCCTACCATCGAGGGTAGTATAGGATTCAGAAAAAACGGTTTCTGCCTTTTTATAAAGGTAAGCACCATAACCAGCCGCTGAAAAGGCAATAAGTAGTATAGGCACTAGAACAAAATATAAAATTCGCTTTCGTCTTTTTTTTCGTTTCTTTATTTGTTTTAATCGGTGTCTTTCATCTATCGGCATATTTGTAAAACTCCTTTATCGGGTGGTTGTACATTATCATTATTTATTAGTGTCGATATGTAGTGCCTTTTGTTAGTAGGGAATAAGTGTAAAAACCCTAAAATTCGACGAAATACACTACCATTCATTTTACTATGCTTTCCCAAAACCGTAAATTAAAATTTATATTACAACTTGTAACACTTTAGTACAGTGGGGGACGGACCTTGTCTCATGAGACAAGGTCCGTCCCCCACTGCGTTAGCGTAACAAAGCATTAAATATCGGTTTCTAGGTATTCAACGTCACCTTCTGAAATTTCGCCTTGCCCATTCGTCAATTCCGTCATCCAATCGACAAATTTCTCCTTAGCTGCCTCCTCTACATATACTTCCACTTCAACAGCATCAAGATAATGAATTTCTTTTAGTTGATAGTGAGAGGAACGGACTTCATTTTCGACTTTTCCAAGCCAGGTGTAGTCGATTTTTGTTTTTATTATCCGCATAAGTTTCCGTTCGACGACACCTGTTGCATTGAGACCTTCTGACGTTGCTTTTCCGTATGCACGGATAAGTCCACCAGCACCAAGTTTTATGCCGCCAAAGTATCTTGTGACGACGACTACGGTATCTTTGAGGTCTCTTTTTTTGAGGACTTCTAGCATTGGAACTCCTGCGGTACCACTTGGCTCACCGTCGTCATTTGCTTTTTGAATAAGATTATTTTCTCCGATCATGTAAGCAGAGCAGTTGTGCGTGGCATCCCAGTGCTGTTTTTTTATTTTCGCAATAAACTCTTGTGCTGCTTCTTCTGTTTCGACCCTTGCTACATGGGCAATAAATCGAGATCTTTCTATAGTAATTTCATTTTCTCCATGACCTTTTACTGTGTAGTAACTATGTAACACATTTATTTCCCCTTTATTTTATTCTTTATCCCGCGTTAACAGGCAGTCACCCTCTCATCTCAAGTCTTAGAGGAATAGGTGGGGATAACTTGCCCGTAAACGCCCAATTGGTTCCACTAACAATCAGTAGGGGGGAAGAACCCCCCACTGATTGAAGTTTCCCTTTATTATTTACTATAAAGCGACAAACATTGAGTTGCAAAAACTAACAAGTACTAGTAGCCCTTAAACTTTTTTAGCCATTACGATAACTAGTAAAGGTTGCAATAAAGGTAATACAATGTAATGAAATTTTAATCTCCGACAATATTAGACATGGTATAATGGATAGAGATAATTCCTATTAGTAGTTGATATTAAATCAACTCTTTAAATCAAATATGCCTAGAAGAATAAAGGACTTTAATTAAATCTATAGAATTTATTTTATAGTAAAAGTTAAAAAATGAATAGGGATTTATGCTTATGTTAAGAATGGAAACATGCGTCTTTCGAACGATTTTAGTAATAACAACAATATTTTCACTATATAAGAATAGTTTCCTTATTCTTTTCTATGTAAAATAAATTTTAGGAAAAGAGGGGAGCACCGTGTCACTAAAAAAAATGAACACCGAAGTGTTAGATGACATTCTAAAAAAGATGGTAGACACGGTAGACCATAGTAAGGATGAAATCTTTCAAATCGGTGAACAATGTCGAAATGATTTTGAAAGCTTAACAAATGAATTAAAAGAAGTACGGGATTCCGTCTATAAGGTAATTAATGAGGGGGATGACCTCGATAAAAGGTCACGATTAGCTAGACGCAGGTTGTCAGAAGTAAGCAAGCATTTCCAAACGTATTCTGAAGACCAAGTACGAGAGGCGTATGAAAAGGCTCACGATCTTCAAATGAAACTATCGATTAACCGGCAGCAAGAGCAGCAATTGCGACAACGCCGAGATGAGCTCGAAAGGCGGCTGCTTTCATTAAAGGATACAATTGAGAAGGCAGACCACCTTTGCTCACAGTTTTCCGTTGTTCTTAGCTATCTAAATAGTGACCTTAGACAAGTAGGGGAAGCACTAGAGGATGCAAAACAGCGACAGGATTTTGGGCTGAAAATTATTGAGGCTCAGGAAGACGAAAGAAAACGCTTGTCGCGAGAGATTCATGATGGCCCTGCTCAAATGATGGCTAATGTTCTTATGCGCTCCGATTTGATTGATAGGGTGTTTAGGGAGCGTGGTGCAGCGGAGGCGTTAAATGAAATACGTGACTTAAAACGTATGGTCCGCTCGGCACTTTATGAAGTCCGAAGAATTATTTATGACTTAAGACCAATGGCGCTAGATGACCTAGGGTTGATTCCGACCCTTAAAAAATATCTAAGTACAATTGAAGAGTATAATAAAGGCACTAGTATTCAATTCACAAATTTAGGTCTGGAAAAACGGCTCCCTTCCAAATATGAGGTTGCACTTTTCCGATTAGTACAAGAATCTGTTCAAAATGCTTTAAAACATGCACAACCACAAGAAATTCAGGTCAAAGCAGAGATAAAAAAAGATAAAGTCACTGTCATCATAAAAGACGATGGTAAAGGATTTAATACAGAAGAAAGCAAAAAGGGATCCTTTGGCATAATGGGGATGAAGGAACGGATTGACCTTCTTGATGGAGACATAAGTATTGATTCTAAGCTAGGAGCTGGAACGACTGTCTTCATTAAAGTGCCATTAACAATGTAATTTTTTCGAGAAAGGTTAGGGAGGCAAATAGTATGAATACAAAAATAGTTATTATTGACGATCATCAGCTATTTAGAGAAGGGGTTAAACGTATCCTTGAGTTCGAACCGACATTTGATATTGTCGCAGAAGGAGACGACGGTTGCGAAGCGCTCAATATAGTAGAAGAACATAAGCCAGATGTCGTATTAATGGATATCAACATGCCAGAAAAAAATGGTGTGGAAGCAACACGTGATCTCGTTGAAAAATATCCAGATACAAAAGTTATCATCCTCTCCATCCATGATGATGAAAACTATGTTAATCACGCATTAAAAACAGGTGCCCTTGGCTACTTGCTAAAAGAAATGGATTCCGATGCATTGATTGATGCTGTAAAAGTTGTTGCAGAGGGAGGGTCTTACATCCATCCTAAAGTAACACATAACCTAGTAGCCGAGTATAGAAGACTTGCTAATGCACACGGGACTGGCTTCCAACAGACTGAAGTTCGCCGACCACTTCACCTTCTAACAAAACGTGAATGTGAAGTGCTTCAAATGCTTGCAGATGGGAAAAGTAACCGTGGCATCGGTGAAGGACTATATATCAGTGAAAAAACAGTAAAGAACCACGTCAGCAATATCCTACAAAAAATGAATGTAAACGACCGTA
This sequence comes from Bacillus seohaeanensis, assembly GCF_042684945.1. Classification (NCBI taxonomy): domain Bacteria; kingdom Bacillati; phylum Bacillota; class Bacilli; order Caryophanales; family Bacillaceae; genus Bacillus; species Bacillus seohaeanensis. Next base: position 42,863 of record NZ_JBHUMF010000002.1, read on the forward strand.
CCCAAGCAGTCGTATCTGCAATCAAAAATGGTTGGGTAGAAGTTCGATAGATAAAAAAACGATCCGTTGGGGTCGTTTTTTTGTTGCGTAGTTTTTGGGGGATTGGTGCCAGCGAATTGGGTCAGCCTCTAGTTTATTCAACTGTTAATTTTATGCGGATATTTACCTGTTGAAAATAGCATGAAATTCACCTGTTGAACTAATGCGGATATTCAACAGATGAATTTAATTTACTGGGGTCAGACCCCGAGGTGCCAGACCCAAATCAGGCGAAGTGTGCCAGACCCCGAGGTGCCAGACCCAAATCAGGCGAAGTGTGCCAGACCCCGAGGTGTCAGACCCAAATCAGGCGAAGTGTGCCAGACCCCGAGGTGTCAGACCCAAATCAAAAATACTATCCTAAAATAAATATAACGGTATTTTCTAAATGTACCCATAAAAAAGAGGCCAAGTATCCGATACTCAAGCCTCTTATGTTTTTTATAGCACTACACCTACTGCTTCCGCCGCGCAAAATCAACAAATCGGAATTTGTCTAGTCTATGCCGTGATTCAGTGTATTGAAAGATACTGGCATTATCGAGGTGGACGTAGTTTTTCACTACGACGATATGATCGAATCCCTCGACATCTAGATATTTTCTGTCTTCCTCTGTGCATTCTTCGACGACGATTTCTTTTTTTGCAAAGCTAATAGGAAGGTGGAGTTCGTCTTCTAAATATTCATAGATGGAATTTTCACAGACCTCTTTTGTTAAGAAAGGGACTTTATCCTTTAGAAAATAATCTTTGTCTAGGATGATTCTTTCTCCTTGTATTTGGCGGGCACGGACGACTTTCCACATTTCTTTGGCTTTTGGGGCTTGCAGTTGCTTTTTTAGCCAGTCGTCAGGTTCGATAAGGCCGAAGTCATAGACGATTGTATGAGAGTCACGCCCTAGAGAGTCTTGAAGTTCTTTAAAGCTGACGAGTCCGGAGACAGGGAAGCTCATCTTTGATACATCTAAGACAAGTGAGCCTTTTCCTCGGATTTTTTGGATAAAGCCTTTTTCTGCTAGAAGTGTCAGTGCTTTCCGAATTGTCTCCCTTGATGTAGCGAACATTTCAGAAAGTTCATTTTCTGACGGGAGAATTTCATTAGTAGGGTATTTTCCCTCTTGGATTCCTTCTAGTACTTCTTGGTATATTTGCATGTATTTATTGCTTCTTGTCATAGTATCACCATTCCCATTTTACCATATTTCTTGTCGGTTCATGCAGTTCTAACTTGAGTGTTTTGAATTTTTTAACTACAATATGGGTAGTGCAAAAATAGAAAAGGGTGAAGAACTTTGTCGAGACAGCATTGGAAAAAGATTGCGTTAGGAATTGGAATGAGTTCACTTCTATTATTAGCGGCTTGTTCAGAAGAAGATAAGGAGCAAGGGGCAGAGGAGCCAAAACAAGAGGATGTAGAGAAAGCGGAAGAAAAGAGTAAGGACGCTGCACCCCAAAGCAATATGGAGTTATCAATGGAGGATATCGGTGAAATAAAAGAAGCGGAAGGCATTCCTGCTGAGGACAAGCAGGCGATCCTTGCTTCATTTAATCAGTACATTGAAGCTTTCAATCAGGAAGATATAGAAACGTATATGAAGGTAATTTCTAAGACACCTATTAATTTTACATACGAGGAAGAAGAAAAGTATGTAAAATCAATTTTTGATCAAGTAGATTCCAAACGTACGACAGAAAATACGACAATTATCAACTATGCTGGAAAAAAAGCAGATGTTTATTCAGAGATTACTGCGGTAACAACAGATCCAGACAACGGTGAAAAAGCAACCCGTTCAGGAAGACAAGTTTCTGTTTTCCATAAAGATAGCGATGGCAACTGGAAGCTTGCAGCTATCTTCTTTATAGCTAATCCAGATGAGGAAAATGGAGAGGCTGAGAAGGAAGAATGATGATTAGGAAGGGTTTCCTTGAAAAGGGGGCTCTTCTTTTTTGTGAGTAGATTAATATGTTTTGTTTGGAATAATATGTCTGTTTGTCCAGTAAGTTATTGAATGTGTCCAATAAACTCAAAATTTTGTCCAATAAATTAAAAAAGTGTCCAGAAAATACGTGAGAGTGTCCGGTAAATACCGGAAAGTGTCCAAAAAATAAAAAACGATACCCATTACAAAACCACTGTTTTATAACAGGTATCACTCTTTTTATTTAGTAAAACGAAACACGACTGACTCATACGGACGAAGAATAATGTTATCATACTCGTTTGCTGTGTCATGATAGTTGGACAACAGAACCTCGCTTGTCCAATCATCAACATCCACTTCGTCTTTTGGAAGGACAAAGTTTGTTTTGTTTCCGTAGAAGTTGTTAAGGACGAGTAGCTTTTCGTTTTCGCCGTTGCGTACGTAGGAGAAAACATCATGATGGTCCGCGTTGATTAGCTGATAGTCACCAGTTGTAATGATGTCGTATTGCTGGCGTAGTTCGATTAATTTTTTATAATGGTAGAAAATTGAATTTTCATCTTCTAGCGCTTTTTCTGCATTAATTTCTTTGTGATTTTTTGCGACTGGAATCCATGGTGTACCGCTTGTAAATCCACTATGTTCGTCACTATTCCATTGTACCGGTGTGCGTGAGTTGTCACGAGATTTGTGACGGAGAATCTCCAGGATTTCTTCTTCAGCCATTCCTTTTTCTTTTAAAATAGTGAAAATGTTGATTGATTCCACATCACGGTATTCCTCAATGGAAGTGAATTTTGGATTTGTCATCCCGAACTCTTCTCCTTGGTAAATATAAGGTGTACCTTGCATCATATGAATCGTTGTCGCAAGCATTTTTGCAGACTCAATGCGGTGTTCTCCATCGTTTCCATAACGAGAAACGATACGGGGCTGGTCATGATTACACCAAAATAATGCGTTCCATCCGCCACCCTTATGCATTTCCACTTGCCAAGTAGAAAGAATTTCTTTTAATTTTAAAAAGTCAAAATCGGCTACAGACCATTTTTCTCCGTTTGGATAATCGACTTTAAGGTGATGGAAGTTGAACGTCATGCTAAGTTCGTTACGGTCGGGATTTGAATACTTTATACAGTTTTCAATTGTCGTAGAAGACATTTCGCCGACTGTCATAATGTCATACTTTGAGAAGACCTCTTTGTTCATTTCCTGCATGTATTCATGGACTTTAGGGCCGTCTGTGTAAAATTTGCGTCCGTCACCAGGTGCTACACTGCCATCATCGTCAGGGAAGTCTTGATTTTTTGAAATTAAGTTAATGACATCTAAACGGAAACCGTCAACGCCTTTATCTAGCCAGAATTGCATCATTTTATATACTTTGTTGCGGAGTTCAGCATTTTCCCAGTTTAAGTCGGCTTGTGTGACATCGAAAAGGTGAAGGTAGTACTGACCTGTTTCTTCATCATACTGCCATGCGTTGCCGCCGAACTTTGACTCCCAATTCGTCGGGGCAGAACCATCTTCTTTACCGTCACGCCAAATATAATAATCACGGTGTGGATTGTCTTTTGACTTGCGAGATTCAACGAACCATTGATGTTCCGTCGATGTATGATTCACCACGATATCCATGATGATTTTTATATTGCGTTTATGTGCTTCAGCTAAAAGTTCATCAAAGTCTGCCATCGTCCCATACTCTTCGTGAATGTTAAAATAATCCGCAATGTCATACCCATTATCACGTTGAGGAGACGTATAAATTGGTGTCAACCAGACAACCTCCACACCAAGCGTATTCAAATAATCAAGCTTCTCCGTAATTCCTTTAATATCTCCAACACCATTACCAGTTGTATCATTAAAACTCTTCGGATAAATCTGATACACTACCGCTTTCTTCCACCATGGTTGCTTTTCCATCATCATAACACCTGCCAAATTTAATTTAGTTACTTTAACACTTTACTGTGGTCGGGGACGGACCTTTTGGTAGGTCCGTCCCGCATTGAATTAACGTATTACCGTGGTGAGGGACGGACCTCCAAACGGTTTAAATACTTCCTTTATACACGACCGCTTCGTACGGTTTTAGCTTTACTTTTGGTGATAGTGTTGCGTCACCAGGGTAGTTTCTTATGAGTTGCTTAGGTGATCTTAGGTTTCCTTCGGTTGGAAGTTCGACTTCTATTTCGTTTGCGTAGAAATTGCAAAGTACGAGAAGTTTTTCATCACCAAGTGCTCTGGAGTAGGCGAAAACTTCTTCGTGTTCTGGTAATAATAAGTCGTAGTTTCCGTAAACGATGATTTCGTGTTCTTTTCGAAGCGAAATCAACTTTTTATAGTAGTGGAAAATAGAGTTCTCGTCATGAATCTGGCTTTCCACATTGACTTCACTATAATTTGGATTTACGGCAATCCATGGGGAACCAGTTGTAAACCCGGCATTTGTTGACCTGTCCCACTGCATCGGTGTACGAGCGTTGTCACGGCTCTTTTCATAAATGCTTTTCATCGTTTCTTCGATTGGTTTGCCTGCCTCCATTTGCTCGTTGTAAAAATTAATCGTTTCGATGTCTTTGTAGTCTTCAATAGAAGAGAAGTGAACGTTTGTCATTCCAATTTCCTCTCCTTGATACACGTACGGTGTGCCCTTCATCATATGAAGAATGGTTGCGAGCATTTTCGCTGATTCTTTATGATATTTTCCGTCGTCACCAAATCTTGAAACAGAGCGGGGCTGGTCATGGTTGCTGAAATATAAGCTGTTCCAACCTTCATTTTCTAACGCCTTTTGCCATTCTGTCAGATTTTCTTTTAAGTCAGGAAGGTAGAGGGGCTTTAAATCCCATTTCCCGTTCTTGCCGTTATCTAAGCCCATATGCTGAAATTGGAATACCATATTCAATTCATTGCGGTCATCCGCAGTATATTTTTTTGCAAGCTCTGGTTTAACACCAGGCATTTCCCCAACCGTCATAATGTCATATTTAGAGAGAACTTCTCGGTTCATCTCTTGAAAATAATCGTGGATTTTTGGGCCATTCCGATAGTATTTGCTGCCTGATGCATATTTTTTTCCTGGTTTTACTTCATCGTCAGGTAGCCCTTCCACTTTCGAAATAAAATTGACAACATCCATTCGAAAACCGTCAATTCCTTTATCAAGCCACCACGTCATCATGTTATACACTTCTTTACGAAGCTGCGGATTTTCCCAGTTTAAATCAGGTTGTTTTTTTGAAAAAAGATGAAGGAAATATTCGTCCGTTTCCTCGTCATATTCCCAAGCAGAGCCTCCAAAATTGGATCCCCAGTTATTTGGTTCTTTTCTATCCTTGCCTTTACGCCAAATATAGTAGTTGCGATATGGATTATCTTTAGACTTTCGAGATTCAACGAACCATTTATGCTCATCGGAACTGTGATTCACAACAAGATCCATGATCAGTTTCATCCCACGGTTATGCATTTCCTCGAGAAGTTGATCCCAATCAGCCATCGTACCAAACTCATCCATAATACCTTGATAGTCACTGATGTCGTATCCATTGTCATCATTCGGCGATTTATAAACAGGGGAAAGCCAGATCACATCAATACCTAACTCTTTTAAATAATCAAGTTTGGAAATGATCCCTTGTAGATCCCCAATCCCATCCCCATTCGAATCCTTAAAACTACGAGGATAAACCTGATACACAACACTTTCTTTCCACCACTTCTTATTCATGTCATCACTCCTAATAGAGGTCTGGAGGTCCGTCCCTCATCGCTTCACTGCGTTATAGTAGTGAGGGACGGACCTCCGAAAATTATGTATTTTTGAAAAATTGTCTCTAAAAGAAAAGAGAAGAGTCGGTGTCAATTAGGCTAGTATCCCCAATTGACACCGATTCTTCTATAAAAGAGAATTATTTTTTCTTTTGAAATTTAGAAAATAGTAATGTAAGCACAAATGGTACTACAATTGTGATTCCCATACCAATGAAGAATGCTCCCCATAAGTTAGCCGGAATAGAGAAGAAGGCTGGGATACCGCCGACACCGATAGATGGTGCGATAACGTTAGCAATTGTAATAACAATACCTGCGATTGCTGATCCGATAATTGCCGCGATGAATGGGTATTTGTATCGAAGGTTAACCCCAAACATTGCTGGCTCGGTAACACCAAGATAAGCAGATACACCAGAAGAAACCGCAAGACCTTTTACTTTATCATTATTTTTTTCCACAATCATCATAGCGAAAGCGGCTGAACCTTGTGCGATGTTAGAAAGAGCGACCATTGGCCATAAGAATGTTCCGCCGATTGATCCGATTAATTGTAAGTCTACTGCTAAGAATGTGTGGTGCATACCTGTAATAACAAGTGGTGCATATAAACCACCGTAAATTAAACCACCAAGTGCCGGCACTACATCAAAGATTGACGTTACACCGTCAGTGATCCAGCCACCAATTGTAAAGGTGATAGGACCGATAATGGTGAATGCTAAAAATCCAGTAACAAGAAGTGAAATCGGTGCAACCGTAAGCAATTGGAATGCATCTGGAATACGTTTGCGAAGCCAAATTTCAATTTTCGCTAACACATAAGCTGCGACTAAAACTGGTAAAACCTGTCCTTGATAACCAACTTTTTCAACGGTTAATCCTAGTATATTCCACGTAGGGATTTCTTCTGCAGATCCGTAACCCCAGGCATTAAGTAAATCCGGGTGAACAAGCATTAGACCAAGCACCATACCGAAAAGTGGGCTACCACCGAATTTATTCGCTGCACTCCAACCGATAAGACCAGGCAGGAAGGTGAAGGCGGTATTAGCAATTAAGTTAATGATAGAAGCAATATCTGCCCATTGTGGGAATGCTTCAACAACACTTTCATCCATAAAAATACCAGGTTGTGTAAGAATATTATTAATCCCCATTAAAAGACCGGCTGTTACGATAGCTGGCAAAATTGGAATAAAGATGTCTGCTAATGTTTTAACTGCACGTTGAAGCGGATTCATTTTTTGCTCTGCAGCATTTTTTACATCCTGCTTCGAAGCGGATTCAACACCCGTTTCTTCCGCAAGAATTTTGTAAGCTTTATCTACAACTCCTTGACCAATAACAATTTGGAACTGACCATTTGTAGAAAAAGACCCTCTTACAAGGTCAATATCCTCCAAACGATCCTTATCCACTAAGCTCTCATCATTCAACACAAGACGAAGACGAGTGACACAGTGTGTGGCAGTATTTATATTCTCTTTACCACCAATTGCTTCAATAATCTCACGTACAGACTCTTTATTTACACTCATATAATTTCCCTCCCTAAGTAACAGGCAACTACCGAATTTTGTCGAATATTGCGTGTACTCGCTTACATTTTGATATAAAAGTTCCCTTAAATAGTGTTTGGCAAACGTTACATTTTATAACTTTTTTCGTGAAGAAGCATTGCGTCATTTCGAAACGCTTTCATTTAACAGAAAAGTTATCGTTGTATATACAAGATTTAAGTTAATTGTATTCATGTATATACAAGTTGTCAACAAAAATATGAAACGGTTTCATGGTGGTTTTTGGTAAGAGGGGGAGGAGATAGTAAAGAGAGTGGTTAAGGCTTTACAGAAAAAGGCAGTTTGTCCGATAAAGTAAAAAAAGTGTCCAGTAAACTCAAAGAAATGTCCGGTAAGTTTGAAAAGTGTCTAGTAAATGTGAAATTTAGTCCAGTAACCTGAGATTTATTTGAAAGAAGAGGATTCGATTCAGAAGAGGATTCAGCTGTTGAATAAAGCTTGAAATTCAACAGCTGAATATAGGTGAAAATTTAACAGTTGAATAAGCAATGCCCAGTCCAACAGCTGACTGGGCATTGCGTATTCATAGCGATATCTCGTTAAATTGATATTGTCACGTTTATGTCTGATAAATACACATTTGCAGTAGTATCCGATATTCCCTTCCTTTAACGCTTCACCGCAACCAGGGACGGACCTAGGAACTTCCAAATCTCCAAACCTTTTACCACTTCACCTTGGTGAGGGACGGACCTCCCAACCTCCCACCTCTAAAGCCGTTTCACTGATATCGCTGTTCGCATTTTGTTTAATGCATCTTGGCCTTGTTCTTTTCGCTTTAGCATGATGTTGACGTAAAGTGCGTCGATGATTGATAGTTGAGCGATCCGTGACGAGAGGGCTTCGGATCGGTAATCGGTTTCTTCTGAGACGGTGTAGAGAGGAATATCAACTTTGTTGCTAAGTGGTGATTTGGCAAAGTTAGTGATTCCAATTGTTTTGGCACCTGTCTCTTGAACAATCTTTAAAACTTGTAAAATATCTTTTGTGGAACCAGAGTGGGATATGAAGATAACACAATCTTTCTCTGTTAACTGGGAAGCTGTCATGAGTTGGATATGGCTGTCTGTTGCTGCATGCACTTTCAAGCCTGTCCGGATAAATTTGTGATAAGCATCAAAGGCGATAATCCCAGATCCGCCGCTTCCAACGAATTCAATTTTATCGGATGCAAGCATGATATTTACTGCTTGCTGCATGCTTTTTTCGTTTAACACTAGTAAGGTGTCTTCGATTGTCTTCATATTTGAACGAAATACTTTTGCGGAAATAGTTTCGATAGTATCCTCTTCGCTTACATTTTCATGGATGTTTTTAAGCGGTGTAACAATTTCTGCTGCGAGGGCAATCTTCATTGCTTGATAGCCTTTAAAACCAATCCGCTTGCAAAAACGGAAAACAGTAGAGTCGGCAACGCCTAAATCCTCCGCAACACTATTAATAGTCGTATGAAGAACTTTGTTAGGGTCTTCTAATATATAATCTGCTATTTTTTTCTCTGTCTCACTAAACTGTGGGTAGCGAGAACGAATGCTAGCTAGACAATGCTTGTGTTCAACCATAATTTTCGCTCCTGTTATTTTTTTATTGGAAAAATCCGTTTGTTTCTAGAATTTTATTTTATAAAAGGGGTTTTATCCAAGAAACAAGGGTAGTAAATACAGCTGGTTTGATTTACCAGACTGTAATAAAATGCTGAAAAAAGCTCATAATATGAAAGGGTTTTCTTGATTTCTATTATACACAAAAAAAATAAAAGAAAAATATTTTTCTGTAAACGGTTGCAAATAAAAAAATATTTTTTATAATAGAGAGAGTCAAGAAAAAATATTTCATGAAAATAGATATACATCATTGGAGGAATAACATATGCAAATCGGTATGATCGGCTTAGGAAAGATGGGTTACCAACTTTCACTTAACTTAGTAGAGAAAAAATATGACGTCGTTGCTTACGACTTAAACGAAGAAGCAAGAAAAAATATTTCATCAGAAGGTGCAACTTCTGTACAAACAATTGAAGAGCTTGTACAACAATTAGAAAAACCAAGAACGGTTTGGATGATGGTGCCTGCAGGCGATGCAACGGAATCTGTTTTTCAAACGGTATTACCTTTACTAGAAGAAGGAGATCGTGTCATTGACGGTGGGAATGCTCATTATAAAGACACACTTCGTCGAAATGATGCGGCAACAGAAAAAGGTGTTTACTATTTTGACTGTGGAACGAGCGGTGGAGTAGATGGTGCACGTCATGGTGCTTGTACAATGATCGGTGGAGACGCAGAAGTTTTTAAAGAAATCGAAAGTGTCTTCCATGATATTTCAATAGAAAACGGTTACCTTTACACAGGAAGAACTGGTAGCGGTCATTTCTTGAAAATGGTTCATAACGGAATTGAGTACGGTATGATGCAAGCAATCGCTGAAGGCTTTGAAATTTTAGAGAAAAGCCCATTTGATTATGAGTATGAAAAAGTAGCGAAAGTTTGGAATCATGGCTCGGTTATTCGCTCATGGTTAATGGAATTGATGGAAAGCGCATTCTCTAAAGATGAAAAATTAGAAGGAATTCGCGGAGTAATGCAATCGTCTGGGGAAGGTAAGTGGACAGTGGAAACAGCGCTTGATTTACAAACACCAGCACCAGTTATTGCACTGTCATTAATGATGCGTAATCGTTCGTTAGAGGATGATACTTTTACAGGAAAAGTTGTTGCAGCATTACGAAATGAGTTCGGTGGACATGCTGTCGTAAAAAACGAGAAATAAAGAGATAGATATAGATAGGGAGGGGAATAGGCATGTCAGATTCCATGTTAATTTTAGTAGCATTAGCTGGTATTTTCTTATTATTATTTTTAGTTATTCGTACAAAATTACACGCATTCGTTGCGTTACTATTAGTCAGTTTAATTGTTGGTATTGCAGCAGGAATGCCGCTTGATGAAGTCGTCAAATCCGTTGAAAGCGGGATGGGCGGTACCCTCGGATTCGTTGCAGTTGTTGTTGGTTTAGGTGCTATGTTCGGCCAGATGCTTGAGGTTTCAGGCGGGGCCGAGCGTCTAGCTCAAACAATGATTAAGAAATTTGGGGAAGATAAAGCACAATGGGCCCTTGGTGTAACCGGTTTCTTGGTTGCGATCCCCGTATTCTTTGATGTTGGTTTTATTATTTTAGTACCAATTGTGTACGGTTTAGCAAAGAAAACAGGAAAGTCTCTTGTATATTATGGAATTCCTTTATTAGCAGGTCTTGCGGTTACGCATAGTTTCATTCCGCCAACTCCAGGACCAATTGCTGTTGCAGATTTACTTGATGCGGACCTTGGATGGGTTATTCTATTCGGTGCAATTGCGGGTGTTCCTTCCATGATTATTGCCGGTCCACTTTTTGCGAAATATATTGCGAAAAGAATTCATGTGGTAGTACCGGATTATATGAACACAGAAGAAGTGGAGTATGACAAAGAGCTTCCAAGCTTTGGATTGATTGCTTTTCTAATTTTAATTCCTTTAGTGTTGATTCTTGCGAATACGCTTTCAGGAGTTCTTTTAGATGAAGGAAACATCGTACGCTCTATTCTAACATTCTTAGGACATCCATTTGTGGCCTTAACAATCGCTACTATTGCGACGTTCATTTTACTTGGAACAAAACGCGGATATACACGTGATGAAGTACAAGAAATTGCAACAAAAGCATTAGAACCAGCGGGTATCATCATTCTTGTAACAGGTGCCGGTGGGGTATTCAAACAAGTATTGATTGATTCTGGTGTAGGACAAGTTCTTGGAGAGATGATGGCTGGATCAGCTTTACCTCCATTATTACTAGCATTCTTGATTGCAACGGTCGTTCGTGTTGCGCAAGGTTCTGCGACTGTATCAATGGTTACGGCGGCAGGTTTAATGTCACCACTTATCTCAACACTTGGAATGGAAGGTCCTGTTCTAGGCCTAATGGTTATCGCCATTGCAGCAGGTGCAACAGTATTCTCTCATGTAAATGACTCAGGGTTCTGGTTAGTGAACCGCTACTTCGGTCTAAATGTAAAAGACACATTAAAAACGTGGACAGTAATGGAAACGCTTATCGGTTTTGTCGGATTTGCTACTGTCTTCATTATAGGATTTTTCATCTCTTAATAGTAAAATACAGGAGGAAGAGCGTTCGATACGTTCTTCCTTGTCTTTGTTGGGAAGTTGGAGAGGAACTTTCCGAATCTTGTCGAATTTTGAGGAGGCTCAACTATGAAACCTTATATGATAGGTGTCGATATAGGAACAACAAGTACAAAAGCAGTTTTATTTAATGAAAAGGGAGAAGCACTTCATCGTGCAGCGGTAGAATACCCTTTACATACGCCAACCCCAGACACAGCGGAACAGGATCCGAAGCAGATTTTGGATGCCGTTTTTGAATCGATTCGTGGAGCTGTTGAAGGGTACGGTGCAAAGGGAGAAGACGTTCGATTTGTATCATTCAGTTCAGCGATGCACAGTTTAATTTTGGTTGACGAAGAAGGTGAACCACTAACTCGTTCGATTACATGGGCAGACAACCGTAGTGCTGCTTGGGCAGAAAAAATTAAGAACGAACATAATGGACATGAAATTTATTTGCGCACAGGAACACCGATTCACCCAATGTCACCATTAGTAAAAGTGGCATGGCTACGGGAAGAGCATCCGGAGTTATTAAAAAAAACACATAAAGTTATCTCTATTAAAGAATATGTATTTCATCGCTTGTTTGACGAATATGTTGTTGACTACTCTATCGCATCAGCAACAGGAATGTTCAATTTAGAAGAGCTTAACTGGGATAAAGGTGCATTAGACCTAGTCGGGGTTTCTGCTGACGATTTGAGTAAACCAGTACCAACAACACAAGCATTGATGGGAATGAAAAACGAATATGCTAAACTCATGGGCATTAATGCCGATACACCATTTATCGTAGGAGCAAGTGACGGTGTACTTTCTAACTTGGGTGTCGATGCAATCGAGCCAGGTGTCGTCGCAGTAACAATTGGGACAAGCGGAGCGATTCGTGCTGTAACCAATCGCCCAGTTACAGATCCAAAAGGACGTATTTTCTGTTATGCGCTAACGGAAAACCACTGGGTAATTGGTGGTCCAGTAAATAATGGTGGAATGATTTTCCGTTGGGTTCGCGATCAGTTTGCGGCATCAGAAATGGAAGTAGCGGGTCGCCTCGGAATTGATCCATATGAAGTACTAACGAAGATCGCTTCAAAAGTGGAACCTGGTTCAGAAGGGCTTTTATTCCATCCATATATGGCTGGTGAGCGTGCGCCATTATGGAACGCCAATGCGCGCGGATCCTTCTTCGGACTTGGACTTCATCATAAAAAAGAACATATGATACGCGCGGTTTTAGAAGGAATTGTGATGAATCTGTATACGGTGTTGCTTGCATTAGAAGAACTAACAGGTAGACCGAAAAAAGTACAGGCAACAGGAGGATTCTCCCGTTCCGAGCTATGGAGACAAATGCTTGCCGATATATTCGACCAAGAAGTTTGCATCCCAGAGAGCTTCGAAAGCTCTTGCCTAGGAGCAGTTGTACTTGGAATGTACGGAAGAGGAGAAATCGACTCACTAGAAGCAGTCAAAGACATGGTAGGTGCAACACACAGCCACCAACCAAACAAAGAAGCAGTAAAAGCATACGAAAAACTAATGCCAATCTTCATCCGCCTACCAAGACTACTAGGCGACGAATACAATTCAATTGCGGAATATCAGCGGGGAATGTAGAGAATTATTTTAGAGGCCTTTCCTAGAGGATATTAACGCATCACCGTGGTGAGGGACGGACCTTCTGTGCATACTTGCACAGAAGGTCCGTCCCTCGTTGCTTTAAAGCAGAAAACAGGCTTACGAAAATTCAATCAAACGTTTGTTCAAGAGCTTGAAGGCTTGATGGGAGTGGCTTTTTTGAATTTGAACAAACGTTTGATTAAATGAAAAAACAGTTTATCTAAGTAGGTATCTGGCCATTTGTCCGAAAAAGCGCTCTGTTTGTCCATAAAGCTTCGTAATTTGTCCAAAAAAAGTTCGGAAGTGTCCAATAAACTTGGAAAAGTGTCCAGAAAAACCCCAGGAGTGTCCCAAAAACGTATCATATTAAAAACTACTCACCGGATCCATAGAAGAAAGCTCGCTTAATAACGAAGATAGTTCAAATTTGGACAAGCAAGCAAGATAAATTCAATCAAACGTTTGTTCAAGAGCTTGAAGCCGCACTAATAAAGGCTTTTTTGAATTTGAACAAACGTTTGATTAAATGAAACAAACAGTTTATCTAAGTAGGTATCTGGCCATTTGTCCGAAAAAGCGCTCTGTTTGTCCATAAAGCTTCGTAATTTGTCCAAAAAAAGTTCGGAAGTGTCCAATAGACTTGGAAAAGTGTCCAGAAAAACCCAGGAGTGTCCCAAAAACGTACCATATTAAAAACTACTCACCGGATCCATGGAAGAAAGCTCGCTTAATAACGAAGATAGTTCAAATGTAAACAAGCAGGCGAGATAAATTCAATCAAACGTTTGTTCAAGAGCTTGAAGCCGCACTAATAAAGGCTTTTCTGAATTTGAACAAACGTTTGAACAAATAATCATATTGTTTAAAAAGAAGATACTTTCAAAGAAGGTGAGTCCTTAAACTTCTCAAGGACCTAAACCAGAGGTCCGTCCCTCACTAATTCACCGCGTTAAAGGAGTTTTGTGTTGTTATTGCTATGCTGGAGGTTTAGAATGTTTATTATATTGTGTAATTTTGCCGTTGAAGTGTACGAACTACACACATAATGGTGAAGAGATGATGGGAGGGGCTATGGTTGGCTCGTTTGTATTCGGCTCTTGTTGGCTTGAGCCTTATTTGGGGATTGTCGTTTGTTTTTATTAAGTGGCTTGTTGAACCTGCTGGTGTATGGGGGACGGTGTTTTTGCGATGTATGGCTGGTGCCTTGATATTGCTGCCAATCTTTTTTATTCAGCGAAAAAAGTCTGGAAAAAAACCACTCCCATATGGAAAGCTTTTTGTTGTCGGGTTAACGAATGCTGCGATTCCTTGGGGGCTTATTGCTTTAAGTGAAACGCAGATTAATAGTAATACAGCTTCGATTTTGAATGCGACTACACCGCTCTGGACCGGGTTAATCGGTTTTCTATTATTCTCGGTTGTTCTAACTGGTTTCCAATGGACGGGAATTATCGTAGGTTTTCTAGGAATCTTAGTATTAATGAACTTTGAAGTGAGCGGGATTTTTACTTCTAATTTTATCGGTGTGGGCACGATGCTCATTGCCACTATTAGTTATGGATTCGCATCACAATTCACGAAAAAAGCACTTTCAGGTACAAGTGTTGTCGTTATTTCTACTTTTCAGCTACTAGTAGGAGCGATTATTGGTCTAGTCGGTGTGCTCGTCACAGAGCCCATTCAATTTAGTGAATTAGCTACCTTAGAAGGAGTACTTGGTATTATCGGTTTAGGTTGCTTTGGCTCAGGGTGTGCTACACTTCTTTTCTTTTATATCATGACAAAAGGAAGTCCAGAGTTCGCTTCAACAGTAACCTACTTAATTCCTGCGTCCGCGATGATTTGGGGATTTATTTTACTAGGTGAACCAGTGACACATAACTTGATTATCGGTTTAGGAATTATTTTTGCAGGAGTATTTTTATCTTCAAGGAAGTCGAAGAAAACGCTCAAATTGTTAAATACGGAAGTTCCTCATAATCAATAGCTGGTCCTCTCTGGGGCCGGCTTTTTAAGTTTATTGCTGTCGTAGAAAGCTCGAATGTTACTAGAAACCAAATCCCCAATTAGGTATAAAATTCCTGATTTTTAACATGTAGTATACAATTCCCCGAAAAAACATTACTAAAAACTGTATTAACATAAAAATTCATAAAATTTTCAATAAATAGAATTATTACCTTTCTCTAAAATCCCTTTTTAAAAAGTAAAAATATTAATATAATAAAAAAGTTAATTATGATTTTATTCCTATTACATAAGACTTAGCATAGTTATTGGAGGGAGAAGTAATATGAAAAGAGCGAAAAAGGAGAAAATATCGAGAAAAGAAAAAACAGTAAGAAAAGGTAACTTTTTTACTAGATCTCTTCAAATGAAAATATTAATCCCTTTTTTAGTATTAATTATTTTAGCTGGAGGGAGTATTTCCTTTGTTAGTTATGAAAAGAGTGTGGAAATTACTACAGATGAACTGACAAATAATATGAGTCAGCAGATGAATAGTTTGAACGAATCCTACAATATTTTCTTTAGCAATATTGAAAACGTGATAAGAAGGTATGAAAACAAATCAGAATTAAAGAGTTATAAAGGAAATGAAGAACTTTTGCTTGAGTCTTTCCAAGAGACAAAGCAATCCAATAAGTCGATTCATAGTATTTACTTTGGAACCAAAGCAGGGGAAACCATTCAATTTCCAAATAATGATTTACCTGATGACTTTGATCCTCGAACAAGACCTTGGTACGAAACAGCAGTAACGAAAAACGATATGATTTGGACGGAGCCATACGTAGATGCGGCCACAGACAATTTGATGGTTAGCGTTTCCAAACCTGTTATGAATGGTTCGGAGCTAGTAGGAGTCATTGGAGTGGACATGTCTCTAGATGCTCTAATTAATTTAGTTGATAACGTAAAAATTGCGGAAACAGGTTATGGAGCATTATTTAGTAAATCAGGGAAATTTATCGCGCATCCAAAAGAAGATTTCCTTGGAGTAGATGCTTCTAAGGAAGATTACTACAAAAAGATGGAAAAAGCCGGTGAAGAGGGAGTTATAAGCTATACATTAGAAGGCGAAAAGAAATTTATGGCTTTTAAAACGAATGAAAAAACGGGTTGGAAAATAGTTGGGGCTGTAAGTAAATCGGAGTTTGATAAAAAAGGTAGTCAAGTTCTTCAGCCAATTGCAATTACAGTAGGAATTGTTTTAGTAATTGCCGTATTGGTTTCACTTTATATTACACGGGGTATGACAAAATCATTGAATGAAATGAAAGAAGTTATGGCGAAAGTAGAAGCAGGAGATTTGACTGTTTCTATCAATACGAAGCGCCACGATGAGATTGGCGATGTTTTCACCAGTTTAGCGAATATGATTAATCACATAAAAGACATGATGAGAAAGACGCGGATCATTGCAGATAGTGTGACAGATGCATCGCAAACAATGGTAGCAAGTGCAGAGGAAAACACAGCCGCTTCCAATGAAGTTGCGGTAACGATGGAACAAATCGCATCCGGTTCTTCCAATCAAACACAGTTGGTAGAAGGTAGTAATGAAGCAATAGAAAAACTGACGGAAACGATCCAACTTGTGAACGAGCAAACGAAGCAAATGGAGAAGGAATCGGAAGCAATGGCCCAGACATCGGACGAGGGTATCCAGTCTCTTCATTTATTAAAAGAGCAATTTAAGCGCACAAATGAAATGGCAGTAGAAATGGGAGAGGCAGTTGCATCATTAGATCAACGCTCTAGTTCTATTAACGATATCGTTGGGAAAATTGCTGACATTGCCGGACAAACAAATTTACTTGCTCTAAACGCTGCTATTGAAGCGGCTCGTGCAGGAGAAGCAGGTAAAGGATTCGCTGTTGTAGCAGATGAAGTAAGAAAACTAGCCGAACAAACAGAAGGCTCGTTGAAAGATGTTACCGAAATAATTCGCCTAATGCAGGGTGAGACAAAGAGAACAGTAGAACTCATAAAACAAACCAACAACCAAGTAGACGAACAAGGTGAAGCAGTAGAAAAAACAAGTGACTCATTTGACTCGATTTCCACTGCAATCAAAACCAACCAAGAAATGAACAAACAGATCGTTGAATCCATTGAAAAAATGACAACTGAAAAAGAAATCTTAGTAATGATTTCACAAGAGATAACAGCCATTAGTCAGGAAAACTCAGCAGGAACCCAAGAAGTAGCTGCTTCTATCGAAGAAACAACCGCATCAATGGAACAGCTCAACACTCTTGCAAGCGACTTAGAAAACCATGCTCTAGAGCTTCATAAAGAGTTGGAGAATTTTAAAATAAATGGGTAATTTTTAAAAGCTGTTTTCGTAAATTTTGTTGCTTTTAAACTACACACTAAGTTTAACAAACTGAGTTGATTGGAGCGGAGGGCACTTGACTCCTGCGGGAAGAAAGGGAAGGGAGAGACCCCGCAGCGGAAATCAACGGGCTAAATTTATAAGTGAAAACAACAATTTATAAGAAAAGAGCCTTTTTAAAAGGTATAGGAGTGTGAGGATTGGCAAAAAAGAGCTGGTCGGAGATTGAAATTGACTATTTAAAAGATAATATTGGTATGATGAAAATAACTACGATAGCCGATAAACTTAATCGTTCAGAAAACGCCATCGTTTTAAAAGCAAAACGTCTAGGGATTGCAAACACAAAAAATCATCAGGGGTACCTTAATGTTTCTGTGTTGGCAAAGTTAATTGGAAAAGATAGAAAAGTAGTTTCCTATTGGACAAAAAATTGTGGGTTACATACGTACAGAAGAATCACTCATTCAGAGCGAGCGTTCTGTTTCATAAAACCCGAAGAATTTTGGGAATGGGCTTTCGATAACCAAGAAAAACTAAACTTCCAAAAAATCGAACCCAATTCCATCCCACCAGAACCTGATTGGGTAAGGGAAGTACGTATGACGCAAGAAGTAAAAGAAAAAATCTACAAAAACTGGACAACAAAAGAAATGCAAAAACTCATCGAACTAAAATTACTAGGCCTCGATGAAGAAAAAATTGCAAAAAAACTAAACAGGTCCAGCACAAGCATCAAGCGAAAACTCGATCGAATGGTTTAAATTAAGAGGAGGGACGGACCTTAGTTGAGGTCCGTCCCTCAGTGCGTTAGTGTGGTAAAGTCGTATGATTTTTTCAACAGAGCTACCTTTTCACCTAGAACATATTTCCAATACGTATTAAATGAAAACTAGCCTCAATCTAAATTGCAAACTGCGGTATAATAACATACAATTGGTATATAATAAAAAATGACCCGAGTGCTGGTAACACTCGGGTCAAAGCAACTACATGCCGCATGAAGAGCGGCTGACCAGTAAATATTGAGGTTTATCTAAAAGAAGTAACTACCCTACATTCTTTGGTCGAGAGCGGAGGGCGTTACTTCTTTTTTCTATTGGCGACGAGTGCGATGATTGCCACAATCGTCGTTAACGTTGTGGCAAGAAAAATGCCAAATTGAAATAGCATGTTCATTGCTTCATATGTCACCATGTCGAACACCCCCTTTCTTACAGGGAGTGCCAACCGCCCATCCGCTTTATGCAATTGCTACCCCTCATTTTAACAATAGCTAACCCATTAATCTATAAAAACTACCAAAGGGGGAGTGGGGCATTTTCTTTAAATGGTTGATTCTCCTTTTTTTATATGCAATATCGTTAGGTTCACACCCCCGTTAGGTCCGTCCCTCAGTGCGTTAGTGTGGTAAAGAGAGGTGGTTTTTGTTGGGAAAGAGGTGCAATTGATATTGTTTTCATATAAAATAGTAACGATACATAGAAATAAGGTGATGCCTCTATTGGTCGAGCCGATGGAAAAATACACAATAAGGATGGGAAAACTATGAAAACGGCAATTGTCACGGATAGCACCGCATACATTCCGCAAGAATTGCGTGATTCACTCAACATATATATGATACCGCTTAGCGTCATTATTGGAGGAGAAACCTACCAAGAAGAAGTCGATATCACAGCAAGTCAATTTTATGAAGAAGTCCGAAGCCAAGACAAACTTCCAACAACATCACAACCACCAATCGGACAATTCGTAGAGCTTTTTGAAAAACTCTCAAAAGAATACGATGCAGTTATCTCGATTCACTTATCAAGCGGAATTAGCGGCACATACCAAGGTGCTGTACAAGCAGGCGATATGGTAAACGGAATCGACGTCCATACCTTCGACTCCGAAATCAGCTGCATGGTCCAAGGTTTCTATGCTATTGAAGCAGCTAAACTTGCAAATGAGGGCAAAGACGTTAAGGAAATCATGACCGCCCTACACGATAAAAAAACAACAACACGTGCATACTTTATGGTCGATGACCTTTCACACCTACAAAGAGGAGGCCGTCTATCAAGTGCCCAAGCATTCATTGGCAGCCTACTCCAAGTAAAACCACTGCTACACTTCGTCGACAAAGTCATCGTCCCTTTTGAAAAAATCCGCACACGCAAAAAAGCACTAAAACGAATCGAAAACATGCTAGAAGAAGACGTAAAAAAAGGCTACTTCCTCCAAGCATCCATCATCCACGCCAACCGTGAAGAAGAAGCAAAACAATGGAAAGCCGAACTAGAAGCAAAATTCCCAGAAGTGGAATTCACCATCAGCTACTTCGGTCCCGTTATCGGAACGCATCTCGGTGAAGGATCAATGGGGATGGGATGGAGTAAGAAAGTCGCGATGTAGTTTATAGGATGGAAGTCAGGTACAGGTTGGGGCTGTGCTTGGCTTTTTTTGGTTTGTGGGGGTGGGGAGTGCGCGCGTGTGCGCGGGTCAGACCCCGAGGTGCCAGACCCAGAAAGAGTGTAGTGGGTCAGACCCCGGGGTGCCAGACCTAAAAAGAGTGTAATGGGCCAGACCCCAAGGTGCCAGACCCAAAAAGAGTGTAATGGACCAGACCCCGAGGTGCCAGACCCAAAAAGAGTGTAATGGGCCAGACCCCGGGGTGCCAGACCTAAAAAGAGTGTAATGGGCCAGACCCCAAGGTGCCAGACCCAGAAAGAGTGTAATGGGCCAGACCCCGGGGTGCCAGACCCAAAAAGAGTGTAATGGACCAGACCCCGAGGTGCCAGACCCAGAAAGAGTGTAATGGGCCAGACCCCGAGGTGCCAGACCCAGAAAGAGTGTAATGGGCCAGACCCCGAGGTGCCAGACCCAGAAAGAGTGTAGTGGGCCAGACCCCGGGGTGCCAGACCCAAAAAGAGTGTAGTGGGCCAGACCCCGGGGTGCCAGACCCAAAAAGAGTGTAATGGGTCAGACCCCCAGGTACCACACCCAATAAATGTAACCATAACCATTCCCCTCCCCATAAAAAATCCCGATTTTTATATTGTTTTGAAGGAATCACTCAGTTTATGTAGAAATATACTTAATGAAATAATTATAGAAAGGTTGATTTAATGCCCAGACCAATCAGAATATGGTACCGAGGTGCAATGTATCACATTACAGCAAGGGGAAACAGAAAATACGATATTTTTAAAGCAAAAGAGGATTACTTGCACTACTTATCATTGTTAGAAAAAGCAAAGTCTAGAACCCCTTTTAAGATTCACTCCTATTGTCTTATGTCCAATCACATCCATCTCCTTATTGAAACAAAAGAGCATTCTCCAACAGAAATTATCCGCTATGTTCACTCTATGTATGCCAGATATTTCAACAAAAAATACGGCTTCGTCGGTCACGTCTTCCAAGATCGTTACTATTCGAAACTAATTACAGACTGGAAGCAAATGATAGATGTGAGCCGCTATATTCACCTGAATCCAGTAAAAGCTAAGCTAACTACTAAACCGGAAAAGTATCGTTGGAGCAGTTATAAGTCATTTGTTACATCGCATGTTGACTCGCTAGTCGATCCAGAACCGATTCTTTCTAGAATGGGAGACAATCCTAAGAAGTCATATAAATTTTATGTGGGAGTTAATATGAAAAGTGAAAAGATTCATCCGTCACAGCTTAAATAGGAGTTAATAGTTATAAGATGAACTTGGCAGGACGGGTCAGACCCCAGGGTGCCAGACCCAAAAGGTGAAGAACGGGTCAGACCCCGAGGTGACTGACCCCAAGGTGACTGACCCCAAGGTGCCAGAGCGAATAAAATATAATTAATACAAAAAGGAGTACACCCCAAAATGAAATTCACACTACAAAATAACCTACTAGTTCCACAACCACTCGCAAAAAATAAGGATTATCACAAAAAACTTTCAGAACTTCCAATCCCACCAGCCCCACTACCCAACCAAACTTTCCCTTACGCCAAAGCCCTCCAACTATTCCTATCCGGAAGAGCTCTCCTCCTAGATGAAATCCCATTCAATCTCACCCAACTTCACAACCATTACAAAAACGGCTACATCTCCTACACAATCGGCCTAACGACTACACCCAATCCTCACTGCTACCGTTGTGGAAACGCTAAACCCCATTTATTTGCAAAATTCCACTGTCATCGCTGCCAAGCGACGTGCACGTATTGCCGCAACTGTATTATGATGGGACGCGTCAGTGAATGTACTCCGCTTATAAAATGGACAGGCCCCCAACCACTTCCAAGCCAGCAACTCGAACCACTCTACTGGAACGGAACTCTCTCCGAAGGTCAGCAAACAGCCTCCGAAAAGGTAATAGAAGCTGTCCACAACAACTCTAGTCTCCTCGTATGGGCAGTTTGCGGTGCTGGAAAAACAGAGGTTCTTTTTCAAGGGATTAATGAAGCTTTAAAAAACAACAAGCGGGTATGTATTGCGACTCCCCGCACAGATGTCGTCCTGGAATTAGCCCCACGTCTGCAAAAGGTTTTTCCGGCTACATTGCTCAGCACTCAGTATGGTGGCAGTGAGCAGCGTCACGAATATAGACAGCTCGTCTTATCAACCACCCATCAGCTCTACCGGTACAAGGAAGCCTTCGATGTCTTAATTGTCGATGAAGTTGATGCATTCCCCTTTTCGTATGACGCTTCTCTCCAATTTGCAGTCCAACAAGCAAGAAAACCAGAATCGGCTCTCATCCACTTAACCGCAACTCCAGATAAAAAAACACAGCAGCAATGTAAAAAAGGTCAACAAAATTATATAACGATTCCTGCTAGATTCCACCGTCACCCAATTCCGCAGCCAACCTTAAAATGGTGCGGAAATTGGAAACGTTCAATCGAAAAAGGGAAGTTGCCTCTACAAATAAAAAAGTGGACAGAACAAAGGCTCCATCAGCAAAAACAAGCTCTCATTTTCCTTCCGAATATAAAGACAATGGAAAAAGCACTGCCTCTGTTCCAAAAGCTCCATCCCAATATAGAATCGGTACACTCAGAAGATTCAGACAGAAAAGAAAAAGTGCAGGACATGCGTAATCAAAAGACACCGATTTTATTAACGACAACGATTCTAGAACGAGGCGTCACGTTTCCGGATATTGATGTTGCTGTACTCGGTGCGGAAGATGAAGTTTTTACAGAAAGTGCTCTTGTACAAATCGCTGGTCGTGTTGGCAGGAGCGCACAACACCCGACAGGAGATATCAGCTTTTACCACTTTGGCAGAACGAAACAAATGATTAATGCACTACTACATATTGAAAAAATGAATAAGGAAGCGGAAAAAAGGGGGCTTATCGATGGCTAATTACTGCCTTCTTTGTCAAAAACAACTAATCGAATCGATTGCATGGGGGACAATTTTTACGGGCGATCCAAGCTATCTTTGTAAGGAATGTGAATCGAAATTAAAACGAATAAAAGGAAACCGATGCTCAAAATGCTCGCGCGCTCTAGATAAACTAGGAGCACAATTTATTAAGGGAGAGATCTGCAGCGATTGTGACCGTTGGGAGAAAGACGAAACGTGGCAGGGCATCCTCCATGAAAACACCTCCATCTTTGAATACAATGATTTTTTAAAAGAAACATTAGCGACATTCAAATACCGAGGAGACTATGCGTTGGCAAAACTATTCGCCACAAATATCCAAAAGGTAAATAAAACATTAGAATACGATCACATTATTCCTATCCCACTGAGTGAGGAAAGATTATACGAAAGGGGATTTAATCAATCAGAGGCGTTATTAATAGAAGCGAAAATCCCATTTCACTCTCCGCTAGCAAGACTCCACTCCGAAAAACAATCGAAAAAAACGCGCCAGCAACGAATTAGCCAAAAGCAACTCTTTCAATTGAATCCCGCGAAAAATTTCCACTCGAAAAATATCCTCCTTTTCGATGATATCTACACAACCGGTGCCACACTCCGACTAGCTGCAAAATTGTTAAAAGAGGCAGGTGCCAACAAAGTTTCCTCTTTTACACTAGCTAGAGGGTAAAACTTCCTCTTTTTCTGCCGATATAATTAATATATAGAGATTCAGGAGGAGAAAAGAATGGCAGAGTTAATTAATTGTCCTAGCTGCGGAGGGCTTTTTATCAAAAATAGGCTTCGTGATACATGTGATAACTGTTTTAAAGAGGAAGAAAAAATGTACGAAACGGTTTATCAATTTTTGAGAAAACGTGAAAATAGAGCAGCTTCGATGGAAAGGGTTGTGGAGGTTACGGGTGTAAGTGAAGACCTAATCCATAAGTGGGTAAGGAAGAGACGGCTTCATCCGACACATTTTCCGAATATGGGTTATCCTTGTGATAAATGTGGAACAATTATTCCTAATGGGAAACTTTGTAATGATTGTTCACATGAGCTTTCAAGTGATTTAAAACAATTTGAAGCACAAGAGGAATGGAAAAGAAGGCAAAAGGAACTCCATCAAAAAACATATCTTTCTTCAAAAAGTCATGATTAATTAGGTATAAAGTCTGGTTTTATTTTCGTAATAAATGATTAATGTTTCTTATTAAACATCACAGACTTCAAACCGATATAAGGAATAGAAAACGAGATGGTACGGAGGAAAGTGAGGGAAGATTTATGAAAATCAATAATATTGGAAACTCGGGAATTAACCCGTATAAGCGAAGTCTTGAGAAAATGGATCAACTTAATAATGCAAAAAAACCACTGGATAAAGTAGAAATTTCTTCTGCGGCAAAAGGTATGCAAGAAACGTCAAGGATAACGCAGGAACGTGAAGCAAAAGTAGCAGAATTGAAAAAGCAAGTGGAAAGTGGGAACTACAAAGTAGATTCTCATGAAATAGCAAAAAATCTTCTTAAATACTATAAAGGTGTTTAAATGAAGCTAGAAGACATGGATGTTCACCCTAGCTCAAGGACGAGCGTATGAATATTCAACATTGTGGAGAGTGAGTAAAAGTGCAAATCAACCAAGAGCTTAAAGTCTCTTCTCATATTCCTTCTTCAAAGCCTGTATCGCTAAAAGAAGGGGATGTTTACCGTGCGCTCGTCAAAGAAAGATTGCCTCAAAACGAAGCAGTTCTTCAAATAAGAGGTCAGGACGTAAAAGTAAAGTTCGAAGGAGAACTTCCTCAACAAAACAAAGTGGCTATTGAAGTAGCCGATAGCAAACAAGCGGTTCCAAGGGTGAAAAATATTCCTTTGTCTAACGAGCAAACGACTACTAGTCAAGGTAATGCGAAGGGGTTAGCTAGCCAATTAAATGGTGGAGCACCTGTTTCAAACGGGACGCAGTCGGCTGTCAATACACTTCTTCAAAAAGGGATTCCACTAAATAAAGAGACCTTTCAACAAACCCAAAATTTTATAGATAATGGACCTGGAACACTCGATGAAAAGCTAGAAACGATTTCAGCTTTGGCGAAAAAAGGGTTGGAGCCAACTGCCAATCAACTAAAGGCGGTTCACCAGGCGTTGCACGACAAATCCTTTGCAAGCTCTATTGAAGGTGTGCTAAAGGAAATAGATCCGGAATTTCAATTTAAATCACAGGACGGGTTGACGAGAAAAGAAACACCAGCAATCAATCAACAGCCTGTAAAAACAGATCAAGTCCAACAACAAAATAAACTACAGACAATCGATGACGGAATAAAACAATTAAAAAATAAATTAACCGAGCTTGGTGCACTAAAAACAAATCAAACCGAGAACGTTCTTTCACGTGCGGAAAAAATGAGTGAAGCGGCTAAAAAAATCATAAATGACGTACTAAATTCCTTACGCAAAACAGCAACTTCACCAGAACAACTCCAACGAATCAAAGATGTCCAAGAAGGGCTGCAACAAGGAAAGAGTATCGAACAATCCGTCCAAAAACTACTCACGGCTCTTTCAAAAGAAAACCCAATGCTTGCCCAGCAATTAAAGAATGCAATTGGGCTTGAGAAAACTGGAGTAGCTATGCTAGAAAACGAATTACTTAAACTAGGGAACAATTCAAGTACTAGTAACGCTGCTCAACAAGCAATTTCAGTTGTAAAAAAAGAAGCTAATCTAAATGTTGTTTTTCAAAAGTTATCCGAGCTTTCTACTAATTTAAATCCAGAGCAACAAAAAACGTTGGAAGCATCATTAACGAAAGCAGAAGAGTTAGGACGGAGTGGAAAAGAACTCGCTGCTAGACAAGAGTTGATGAGCACTTTAACAAAAATTAATAATGAAATGCCTGTTACTCAAAGTACACCTGTTGCAAACGTGGAACAAACAGAAGCATATAAAATGCAGGAAGAATTGCTTTCCTCTCTTCCAATCCAATCAAAGGATTTTATTGTAGAGAGAGTATCCAAAAAGCTTTCTCAAGTTGCAATTGACTTTAAAAACTTTAAAAATGATATAACGAAAAGCTTGCAGACCGTTGAGCAGCTTGTGCAACAGTTCAAAAACCGTGCAGCGATTACCGCAAAACCAATGCTAGAAACAACAATTAAAAAGTTAGACCAAGCAATACTGCGCAGTGACTTTATGCTTTATGCCGACATGAAAACAGAGAAGAAGCTATTAACGGCAAGCACGCAGCTAGCAGAAGCAAAAAAACTTCTCTCAAAAGGTGATCATAGCGGAGCGAATAGAATTGTAGCTGAGGTTAAAACAGTCATAGACAAAATGATGTTCAAACCGTCTGATGTTCGAGTGAAACATTATGTCTCTCAAGAGCTAGGAAGGCTAGAAAACTTACCATTATCAAAGCAAGTCACACAAAACTTTGAACAATCGATGAGTGGGTTGAAACAAGAACCATCAGCAAGGAATTCCTATGAATATTTACGTAATCTAGGGCTAACGCATGAATCAGATCATGCACAAGCACTCGTATCAAAAGATAGGGAAGGGCTATCTCCATCACTTAAAAATCTTTTATTACAAATGGCTCAAAGCGACGGATCGCAAAAGGCGGATCAAGTACTGAACAACCTAACGGGTCAACAATTATTAAGTAAAAACGATTCATCTGGCCTCCAAAATTTAATGTTCACATTGCCATTATTATTACAAGACAAAATGGAAAATGTGAAAGTGTTCGTTAACTCAAAAAATGAACAGGAAAAGATAGATTGGGAGAATTGCAGTTTATTCTTTTTATTTGAAACGAAGAAACTAGGAGAAGTAGGGATTGCCCTTACATCGTCTGATCGGACGCTCTCTGTAAAAATAAAAAATGATCAGAACGGCTTTAAAGAAAGAATGGAGCCTTTAGCGGAATTAGCAAAAGAAAGACTCAGTGATATCGGTTATACTATCGGAAACATTCAGTTTGACACTCTCCATCAAAATCAAGAGGTAGAAACAGAAGTACCAACTGTCCAACAAACGGCTAGGCCAACGATGACAGAGAAAGGATACGATTTTACAGTATGATGAATCAACAGTACTTTAATCAAAAAAAACGCCGTCAAATCAATGGTCCTTCTGCAGCGGTTATCCGTTACGATGAATCTGGTGACGGTTCGCCGACTATCGTAGCGCAAGGAAAAGGACTTTTGGCTTCTAAAATTATGGAACTTGCCAAACAGCATAATATCCAAATGCAGGAAGACGAAGGTCTCGTGAAAAACCTCTTAGATATTGATTTAGGAGACAACGTCCCACCACAACTTTACTCTGTAATAGCGGAAGTTCTACTTCTCATTGAGGAAATGGAAAAAAATTATTAAAAAAATCGTCGAATTGTGCCGATAAACTAAATGGGAGGTAGAAACAATGGATTTTTTAACAAAAGAAATCATTTATCAGAAATCATCTCAAGAAATTACCTCGTTATTATATGAAGCATTACTAGATAACACCAAAAAAGCGATGGAAGATATCCAAGCTACTAGATTTATAGATGCTAATGAAAAACTAAAAAAAGTGAACGACATATTAGAGCGTTTAGGCGTAGGCTTGAATTACGAAGCTGGTATCATGGCCGATCAATTGGACGCGTTATATAACTATATGGCCGACCTTGTTATAAAGGCAAATATCAATAAAGATGTCGAGCCTCTGAAAGAAGTTCAAGCAATCGCTGAAGAAATAGCAGAGGCTTGGCAAACGGCAATGAAAAATAATAAACCAAATCAAACACAACAACGACGACTTAAAAAAGCAAATGCATATGAAAAAAATGTCATGGTCTATGAAAGAGACATGAACACAGTGGAAGAGGGGAAGTAACGAAATGAAAATTAATCATAATATCCAAGCATTGAATGCTTATAGAAACCTTTCACAAACAATGAATCAGACATCGAAAACATTGGAAAAGTTATCTTCTGGTATGCGAATTAACAAAGCGGCAGATGATGCAGCAGGGCTAGCAATCTCTGAGAAAATGCGTTCGCAAATTCGTGGGTTGGATATGGCGGAGAGAAATGCGATGGACGGTATTTCGTTAATCCAGACAGCAGAGGGTGCGTTAAATGAAACGCATAGTATATTGCAAAGAATGCGTGAACTAGCTGTTCAAGCGTCGAATGGAACGTTGGAAGAGGATGATAGAGAAGCTATTCAAAAAGAAATCAATCAGCTAACTTATGAGATTGATCGGATTGCGGATACTACACAGTTTAACCAGAAGAAATTATTAAGCGGATCTGAAGAAGGGAGACCGTTTGCGGTTATTAATTCGGATGAGATTGCTTACGATATGTCAACAAATGATGGGACATGGAGTGGAGAGATTACTGAAGGAACAACCGCTATTACGTTTTCTGACATTCCTAAAGATGGAGATAGAATAATAGTGGGTGGATTAACTATTAAATTTGGTACTTCTGCAACTCCTTACAGTGGGGGAACAGCGACAGTCGATGTGTCAGATACAGATTTGGATACTGTCCTAAAAGATATAAATACTATTCTTACCGATGCAGAGGGAGACTTTTCAAATCCTCCGATTCATTCTGTTAATAACAATAGTCTAATACTAGGTCCTGATACAAGCTCTACAAATGGATTAAATATTGAACTAAAAGATTCTGATTTCGCAACAAATAATGACAAAGAATTAGATGTTGATCTCCAAATCGGTGCCAATGCAGAGGAGAATTTATCACTAACTCTTGGTGTAATGGATGCTGCAAAATTAGGAATTGCTGGTAATGGTGACGGTACTCAAATGACAATAGCTGGAGTAAATGCAGTTACCGGTGTAGATGTGTCTTCTCCAGAGGCTGCGCGTAGGGCTATTACAGCTTTTGAAAACGCGATTAGCCTTGTGTCCGAAGAACGTAGTAAACTTGGTGCGTTCCAAAACCGTCTCGAGCATACAATCACAAACCTACAAACAGCTAACGAAAACTTAACTGCTGCAGAATCACGTATTCGGGATACGGACATGGCAAAGTCAATGACAGAGTTCACTAAAAATAATATTTTAAATCAAGCTGGTCAAGCAATGCTTGCACAAGCAAACCAATTGCCACAAGGGGTTCTGCAATTATTGAAATAATTACCACAGGGGAGGTAAGTCAAACCATGACTCCTCCTCTTTTTTCTTGGTGGGTAATCGTCTAAAATAAAGTGAATAACTATCACTAAATGGTGGTGAAACAAATGGATGTTCAAAAAGTCGGTAAAACGAGTTTAAATAAAATAGCAAAAAAACAACAAGTCGCTACAGAGTCGGTAAGCTTCACAGAAGTAATGTCTAAAAAACGAGAAAATGCCCTGTATGAAAAATTTGCAACACTAGCAAAAGGGATTGAAGATCAAGGGAAGGTTCTATCGGAGTCTAGAACGGTAGAAGATTTGAAGAAATACAAAAAAATGGTGAAGTCATTTCTAGAAGAAGCAGTTAATAATGCCTTGCAATTAGAAAACCAGCGTGGCTTCAATCGCAGAGGGCGTACGAAAGTTTATAAAATAGTAAAAGAAGTGGACAGTAAATTAGTAGAACTTACAAATGAAGTACTGAATAAAGAGAAAAAAGGACTAAATATTTTAAATTTAGTTGGCGAAGTCCAAGGAATGTTAATAAATATCTACACTTAATCATCTAAAAGATTTCGTAGAGTAGCCGATATATATAATAGAAAACAAAAAAGAAGGGAGGGATTCGTATGTCTGCGGAAAATAGACTGCTTACCGTTTTAGAAAAAATAGTGAAGTTGCAAAAAAGCCTTCATCAAATTGCTTTAAAGAAAACGGATATTTTAAAAGCCGATGATATTGAAGCTCTTGGTCAATTAATGAAAGATGAGCTAAAACATATAAAAGCCATCGAAATGGTGAATGGTGAACGAGAGCAGATTCAGCGACAGCTGGCAAACGAATTATTACTACCTCCAACGAATATCACTATTTCTCAGTTATTAAAATCTAGTATGTTAAAAGATAAAGAGAGTCTAAGAAAACTCCAAGTTAAACTCGTGAAACAAACGCAAAGTCTAAAAGAAATAAATGAATTTAATCAGCAACTGCTTCAACAATCACTGAACTTTGTCAATCTAAACCTTGATTTAGTTCTTGGACAGCAAGAATCAGGCAATTACACGGATAATTCTTCGAATGAGGAAGAAGAAAGTACTAGTCGTTCCTTATTTGATTCGAAGGCTTAAAGTTTTTTATAGATAGGAGGCATTTTTATGGTTTCAACTTTCCATGGATTAGAAACAGCAAAACGGGGAATGTTTACCCAGCAAACGGCGCTAAGTGTAGTCGGACATAATATTGCGAACGCCAATACTCCCGGTTACTCAAGACAAAGAGTCAATTTTGAACAAACAGAGCCATACCCTTCCCCGGCTTTAAATCGTCCACAAATACCAGGACAAATTGGAACGGGAGTGGAAGCGGGAAGTATTCAGCGCATTCGGGACTCATTCCTGGACGTCCAATATAGAAATGAACACAATAAACTAGGCTACTGGGAAACAAAAGCCAATGCACTCAAGCAAATGGAAGAAGTTATGAATGAACCGTCTGATTCAGGGTTAGCGAAAACGATGGATATGTTCTGGCAATCGTTACAGGACCTTGCTGTCAACCCGAAAAATCCAGGTGCACGTTCGGTTGTTCGTGAACGTGGTATTGCGTTAGCAGAAACGTTTGGTTACCTTTCCAATTCTTTATCTGATATTAGACAGGACTTGGGAAATGAAATAGACGTAACCGAAAAAGAAGTCAATTCTTTATTAGAACAAATTGATGGCGTCAATGATCAGATCGCTGCTGTCGAGCCACACGGGTATCTTCCAAACGACCTCTATGATGAACGAGATCGCTTAATTGATAACTTATCCCAATTGGTTAATATCAAAGTTTCCTATCAACCAACCGGTGGTAACGCGGAAAGTGGTGCAGAGGGGAAAGCGATTATTGATTTAATGGGTCAAAACAACGCACTATCAACAAATTTAGTAAATACCCAAGGATTTCAAAAAATAAAAGTGAATTATCCGCCGTCAGATGAGCAATCGTACGTAACGGGCATAACCGTTGGAGAAATGGATATTCCAATTGAAAGTTTTAAGTCTGATGGTAAATTAAAAGGACTTATCGAATCGTTTGGAATGCAGAACCAAAGTGGGGAAGTAAGCGGAGATTATCCTGAAATGTTGAAGGAACTAGATAATCTATCATACACTTTTGCGGTTGAATTCAATAAGGTCCATTCTGCTGGTATGAGTCCTAATGAGATAAGTAATAGCACAGACGAAGCTATTCCATTCTTCCAAGATAGTGAATTTGGGGCTAACATGGAACGTGAAGGCTTTGCGAAGCGTATGGAGATTTCAGATAAAATTCGCGAAAGTCTTGATAATATTGCCAATGCTGGTGGGACGGATCCGACAATGGGAGATGCGACTACACTGCAAGCGTTAGCGGATCTTGTCAACCAAGAATTCGATTACGCTAACGGAGAAGATTCTGAAAAGGCTAGTTTCCGGAGTTATTATGAGGTTTTAATTGGAGGAATGGCTGTCGACACTCAAAATGCTGTCCGACTAACCGAGAATAGTGGCACATTAAGACAAGAAGTTGAAAAAAGAAGAATGTCGACAAGTGCTGTCTCATTAGATGAAGAAATGACCAATATGATTAAGTTCCAACATGCCTACAATGCTTCAGCGAGAATGATTACCCTTCAAGATGAACTTCTCGACAGAATCATTAATGGCATGGGAGCTTAAGAAAGATAGGTAGGTGAAAATGAAATGCGCGTAACACAAGGTATGCTAGCATCCAATTCCTTACGTCAATTAAGTAATAGTTATGAGAAACTAGGTAACTACCAAGATCAGCTAAACACAGGAAAAAAGATCAGTCGTCCTTCCCAGGATCCGGTTGTGGCAATGAAGGGTATGTACTATCGTTCCAACTTGAATGAAGTGGAACAATATCAACGCAACCTTTCCGAAGCTTATTTATGGATGGATAACTCCGATGCGGGACTTGAGCAAGCGAATAGCGCGCTCCAACGTGTCCGCGAATTGATTATCCAAGGGAAAAATGGCACAAATGATGAAGATGGCCGTTATGCAATCGCAAAAGAGATTGAGCAACTGAAACAGGACTTGGTAGAAACCGCCAACACACAGGTTGCAGGACGCTATATTTTTAATGGAACAGAAGTGGATAATGCCCCTGTTACTGATGGAAATCCGCCAACCGTTAACTTGAACACAGAAGATTATATGGTACAAGTATCAGCTGGAGTGGATATAAAAACGAACATCAATCCAGAAAATGTGTTTAACCAAGGATTGTTTGATACCCTTCAAAATGTTGTTCAAGGATTTGATGGAAACTATGATTCTGCACAAATGGACCAATACCTAGAAGATATCGACAATAGACTAGACACCCTTCAAGCAGAGCGTTCCGAAATAGGTGCACGCTATAACCGATTAGAAATGATCGATAACCGTTTAGGAAAAACGGAAGTAATGGCCAATAAAATAATTTCTGATAACGAAGATGCGGACATGGAAAAGGTAATCACCGATTTGACTATTCAAGAAAGTATCCACCGCGCAGCATTAAGCGTAGGGGCAAAGATTATTCAACCTACGTTGATGGATTTCTTAAGGTAAGTTAGATTTCTACTAGGACTATCTATGGTATTATTTATGCTATGGATAGTCCTTTTATGTAGTTCTAGCGGTTAGGTACTAAAGGTTATCTTCGTAAAACAGCTGAAGTCAAAAGAAGACCTCTTCTATTCTTACGGAAATACTTGTTGCCTTTGAAGAAACCGCTCCCACATTTTTATTACGAGGTGATCATAATGCAGCTTCCTCAAATTCAAATGCAATCTACTCCAGCAATACTAGGAATTGAAAAATCAAACGCTAGATTACATATACAGCAATCCCATGCACAAATGGAGCTTCAACAACCGAAAGCTACAATGGAAATGAAACGGCTTCCACCAAAGCTAAACATCGATCAAACTCAAGCATGGGCAGATATGAATTTGAAAAGTATACTAAGAAGAAACGAAGAAGCTGCTGCGGAGGGCAATCAAGCGTGGATGCAATACTTAGCGAAAACCGCACAAGAAGGCAGCGAATTAATGAAAATTGAAAACGGTGGCGGAGCGATAGCCGCACAAGCAAAAAGAAATGGCCAGCTTCCAAAGCACGAATTTGGTCTCGGATTTATTCCTTCGCCTTTTAGTGTGAAAATTAATTATCAACCTGGTGATGTGCAGATAAATGTTCAGCCTCAAAAGGTAATTAGTAGTATAACGCCCCAAAAGCCGGTTATTAATTACCAACAAGGAAGCGTGAATTACCATCTAAAACAGCAAAACTCTCTGCAAATTGATTTTGTAACTTGAAATATGTCTACACTAAGACCAAGAAAGGATAGTGACCAATGAACATCGAAACGAAATACCACGGATTAATTGAGATACATAAAGAAGAAATTTTACATTTTATAAATGGCATTCCAGGCTTTAAAGAAGAAAAAGAATTTGTATTGCTACCATTACCAGAAAATGATTGGTTCTATGTACTCCAGTCTACGAAAACAGCCGAACTAGGGTTTGTCGTGACAGATCCATTTCTCTTTTTTGAGGACTACGATTTCACACTAAATCCATCGACAGTAGATCAATTAGAAGATCCGTCTGAAAAAAATATCAAAGTATTATCAATCCTAACCGTAAGAGAACCGCTACACAAAACAACAACCAATCTTCAAGCACCGATTGTTATAAACCTAGCAAACAGCAAAGCGAAGCAAATCATTTTAAACGACACCAGCTATGAAACAAAACACCTCGTCTTTGAACAGCCACAACACCAAGGTCAGGGGGAATAATCATGCTCGTACTTACAAGAAAAACAGGTGAAGCCATCCAAATTGGAGACGATATCGAAATCAGCGTACTCTCCGTCAAAGGCGACCAAATAAAGCTGGGAATCAACGCACCAAAAAACATCGAAATTCACAGAAAAGAAATCTACGTCTCCATCCAAGAAGAAAACGCCGAAGCCTCAAAAGGCATCAGCAACCTTTTCGACATTTTTGCAAAAAAATAATAATTTTTTTGCAAAAACTATTAAAAACCGACAACATCCTCCGATAATAATAGTGTAAGCAAGAGAACAAAGGGCGGCCGACTTTTTTGACTCTTGCTAAACTAAAAAACTAGATGGTTCACAAGGATGTGGACTCTATATTCAAGGAGGAAATTTATAATGAGAATTAATCATAATATCGCGGCACTTAACACGTATCGTCAGTTAGGTTCTGCAAACAATGGTATGTCCAATTCAATGGAAAAGCTATCTTCAGGACTTCGTATTAACAAAGCTGGAGATGACGCAGCAGGTCTAGCAATCTCTGAAAAAATGCGTGCTCAGGTTCGTGGATTAGATCAAGCACAAAGTAATGCACAAGATGGTATTTCCATGATTCAAACAGCTGAAGGTGCTTTAAACGAAACACACAGTATCCTTCAACGTATGCGTGAACTTGCTACTCAAGCATCAAACGATACAAACACAGAATCAGATCGTGGTGAAATTCAAAAGGAGATTAACCAGTTAACTTCCGAGATTAACCGTGTTGGTAATACTACTGAATTTAATACACAAAGTCTTTTAAAAGGTGATAGTGGTTTTGACGTTGCTAAATCAAATGTTGCAGGAATTGAAAACCTGAGTAATGGATCAACTTCAAATACACAAGCTTCAGTTACTTTTTCTGCTAAAGCATTAGCAGATACAGAAACTGGGGACTTTTCTTCTACCTTCTCAATTCAAGGTAAAGATTTTGTTGTAAACTTGAATAATAATGCAACACTTGCTTCTGGAGAAGGGACTGTAGGAAGTCACTCTTTAGATAGTGCTAAAACTACAGCTACAATAGAATATCGTACTCAGGACTCAGATGAGGATTCTACTGCCGCTGCAGTAGCAAACACTGATGTAGCTACTAAGGTTGGGGATGCGCTTCAAGCAATGATAGATGCAGACTCAGATTTAGCTGGTAATTATACAGTAGATGTAACTAATGAAAATGTGACAATTAAGGCTGTAGCCGATGGAGACTATGATGGAAGTGCTGGATTTATTGGATCAGTTAGTGGTGATGCGGCTGACCTTGCAACTACTGCAGTAGGAGCAAGTGCTGGAACAACTTCTATTACAAATGCT
The DNA here is from genome assembly GCF_042684945.1 of Bacillus seohaeanensis. Lineage (NCBI taxonomy): Bacteria > Bacillati > Bacillota > Bacilli > Caryophanales > Bacillaceae > Bacillus > Bacillus seohaeanensis. Next base: position 78,006 of record NZ_JBHUMF010000002.1, read on the forward strand.
AGTACTGCATTAGATCTTTCTTCAACTAGTTCAAGTGACTTAGTTGGTAAAGGATGGACTATTAATGGTCAAACAGTAGAATTTTATAATGCTGATGAAGGTTCTTATGAAGGAGAAGCAATTGGTATTAACGTTGGTAGCAGCAATACTGGTGCTAATTTAGTATCAAAAATAGCCGATCAATTAAACTCTAAAATTGAAGGAGTTAAAGTAGAACAAGACGGATCTACTAATACACAATTAAATGTTACTGCTGATGCATTAGGTAAATTAGGTAATGGCATTGAATTTAGTGACGGTGGGGCTAAAGAAAACTTTACTGCTACCTTCCAAGTTGGTGCAAACCAAGGTCAATCAATGACAATTGAAGTTAGTGACATGCGTTCTGCTGCATTAGGGCTTACAGGAGATGCTGGAGATGATGGGTTTACTACTTCTAACACTGTTACAAACGGTACAAATAACACAACAGTTGAAGCAGCTCTTGATGTGACTTCGCATGAAAGTGCGTCTGCAGCAATAACAAAAATCAACGATGCTATTGAACAAGTTTCAGCACAGCGTTCTAATTTAGGTGCTTACCAAAACCGTTTAGATCATACAATTAACAACTTAGGTACATCATCTGAAAACTTAACTGCTGCGGAATCTCGTATCCGTGACGTAGATTATGACTTAGCTGCTGCATAAGTAGGAATAGTCACAGTCGTCCTAGCTGGTAACGGCTAGAGATTATAATCGGGTGAATTGCTGGAAACCCCTTAGAGCTTTTCTTGCCACAACGTAGTTGGAAACGACAAACGTGATGGTTTAAAAAAGGAAAAGATTGGGAAATCAGCAGCCAAGCTCCTGTCTCGAAAGAGTGGAGAAGGTTCAACGACTAGGATAAACCACCGCAAGAGGTGATGAAATCCATAGGTGAAACAATATATCATCAGTATTGTGAAACCGAAGTGCCCGACCCCTACTAAAATTTAGAGGGTGAAGATATAGTCTAGTCATTTATGAAAGTAAATGTTCGCACGATGGCGAAAGAAATGATGAACCAAACGAAACAATCAATCCTTGCACAAGCTTCTCAAGCAATGCTTGCGAAAGCAAATCAACAACCACAAGGAGTTCTACAACTTCTACGTTAATCTTAGTTCTACTACTAGGATCCATACTAGAGGCCTTAGATTATCTCAATCTAAGGCCTCTTTTTAGAGTAAATCGGAGGATATAGGTATGAGAATAAATCATAACATTGCAGCACTTAATACTTATCGCCAACTATCTACGGCAAACAATGCTTCTTCTAGTTCAATGGAAAAATTGTCATCTGGTTTGCGAATTAATCGAGCAGGGGATGATGCGGCAGGTCTCGCCATCTCGGAAAAAATGAGAGGGCAAATCCGTGGATTAGAGCAGGCACAAACGAATGCACAGGACGGTATATCGCTGATTCAAACAGCAGAAGGTGCACTTAATGAGACGCACTCTATTCTACAGCGTATGCGTGAATTGGCAACACAGGCAGCAAATGATACAAATACTACTGAAGATCGTCAAGAAATACAAAAGGAAATCAATCAATTGACATCTGAAGTGAATCGTATTGGAAATACGACTGAATTTAATACGAAAAAACTATTAAACTCTGGGAATAGTTCCTCTTCACCATCATCATCAAGTTCTTCTAATGTTGTAGATAATGTACTAAAGGGACTAAAAGAAGGTGGATGGCTCCAAGTAGCAGAGCAGGAAATAAAAGATTTATACGGTATCACGGGTCAAGGCTCCAAATTGAAGGTGATTCTTGAGGAAGGAGAACCTTATGGTGAGCTAGCTTCTGTTGGTGGTACTACTGCCATGATGGAACTCCATATCGATTTATCGGATTTTGACCCTGCTACTGGTGAAAACGGAAGTAATAGTCTAGGACCGGGATATTATGCAGATCGTGTTATTGCTCATGAAATGGTCCATGCGGTTATGAATGATGCCTTTGGGGCAGTGAAGACGAATGCAATGCAAAAATGGTTTAAAGAAGGTTCAGCTGAATTTATCCCGGGTGGAGATGAAAGGCTGAAAGGTGTCATAGGTACTAGTGGTTCTATAGATTCAACAAAAGTAACTGACCTTGTAACCCGTGCTACTAATCTGTTAAATGGTGAAGACAGTTTAGGTGACCCTGTTACTTGGAACGGTGATAACACTGATTATTCAGCAGGCTATGTCATTATGAAATACGTTGAAACTAAATTAACAAGCGGGAAAGATTTTACTGATTTAATGGGACATATTAAAGCTTCAAGCTCTGCTGGAGACCTAGCTGTAGAAGAAGCTATAGAAGCTAATACATCTTTTGCCACCTTTGATGATTTTATCACAGACTTTAAGTCAAATGCTGGGACCTATATTAATGGACTTTCACTAGATTGGGGAACTGATGAAACAGATACTGGTTCTATCAAAGGTTCCGATCATGGTGGTACAGATTTTAATGCTGAGAATATCATTGATGAAAGTTTAGCTACATTAGATACAGATGGTCAACCGCTACAGCATTTTCAAATAGTTTGGCCGGAAAGTGATGAAATTGAAGCAATAGAAACAAAAAACTCTGATATTACTTTACAAATTGGTGCAAATGCAGGACAGAGTTTTAATATCCAACTAAAAGATATGCGTGCAGATGCGCTAAATATTAGTGGGGGTGCAGGTGAAAAGGTTACTGCAGAAGATGGAATAACAAAAGCGTATTATACCGAAGTTGATAATTCAAATTCATCTAACGGTGTAACGGATGGTACCGATAACGAAGTGGTGGAATATGCATTAGATGTATCGACACATGAAAAAGCTACTGCAGCCATTGAAGTTTTTGATGATGCGATAAAAAAAGTTTCCTCTTTCCGATCAGAGCTTGGTGCATACCAAAATCGTTTAGAATATATTATTAATAATTTAGGAACATCAGCAGAGAATTTAACTGGTGCTGAATCTCGCATCCGAGATATTGACATGGCGAAGGAAATGATGAACCAAACGAAGGCATCCATTCTTGCCCAAGCGTCTCAAGCGATGCTTGCTAAAGCAAATCAAATGCCACAGGGAGTATTACAGCTTCTTCGGTAGTTATTATTAGATTAATTGGATAGACCGTTAGTTTTACTAGGGTCTTTTTTTACATGGGGAAGAAAATTTCTTTTTTTCTCTACGTTACTTCTTGGTAATCACAATAGAAATAACAGCTTAGAATAATAAGGATGATAGAAGTTGCGATTACAACACAATATTTTAGCTTTAAATACGTATAGCTACTTAACGAACAAACAAGTGAAAGTGTCCCAAATTATGGAGAAGCTTTCTTCAGGATTGCGAATTAATAGAGCTGCAGATGATGCAGCAGGTCTTGCTATTTCTGAAAAGTAGTAAATAGTAGATAACTGAGCTTTTTTCTTTTGGGGCAAATGGGGAACGCAGATGTGCCCTGAAAATCCACCTATTAACATTAACCTCTGTACATACAAAATCAAGTAGTAAAATATATAACCAGTAATAATTCGATATTTAGGTATATATTATAATTATAGAATGCACGTTTGTTCTATGAACACTAGATGTTCAAGATACTAGCTACCTAAGTCTCTACTGAAGTAGGGGCTAGGATTCGGTCCACTGTCACTTCTCGAATTTTGTCGAATAGATTCGAAGAAGACTAGGATGTAGATATAGTCTGTCCTATGATTAAAAAATCTAGCGGCAATGCAAGCCAACCGACAGCGACAAGGAGTCTTACAACCTTTTCATTAATTTTAGACTTTTTGAGAGAAATCCCAATTATGATGGGATTTCTTTTTTAATGAAATTTCTAATATTAGGTTGATATATTTATAATAAGGACCGAGGAAGGGGAAGTAATAGGTCCTGCCTTCTAGAAGACTGTGCAGCAAAAACATAATAGGAAATACAAATCTCCAAAGAGGATTGTTAAACAAATTGGATCGAATTACCGATATAAGAAAGAGGTCCTTTTGTGAGGAGTTTTGATTAATGATAATCAATCATAATATATCAGTATTAAATTCATTGAATAGATTAAATAAAAACAATAAAAACACAGCTACTGCAATGGAAAAGTTGTCATCTGGCTTACGGATAAGCAAAGCCAGTGATAACGCAGCGGGTCTTGCTATCTCTGAAAAGATGAGAGCGCAGATTCGTGGACTAGGACAGGCGCAGAGAAATATTCAAGATGGTATATCTCTCATTCAAACTGCCGAATCTGCCTTATCAACAATCCAAGAACCAAATCTATTAAGATTGAGAGAATTGGCAATACAGGCTGCTAATGACACATTAACGAGTGACGATCGACAAGAGATTCAAAAAGAGGTTGTACAGATTAAGCAGGGGATAAATGAGATTGCAAATAACACTCACTTTAATAACATTAAGCTGTTAAATAGAACTGTAGAATCTACTCAAATTACCCAAGAACCCGGTTATAATTGGGAGAGTTTCGATACAGGTTTTTCTGGATATATAGCAGGAGTGGATAAAATTGGAGAACGGTATATTGGTGTTGGGGAAGATGGTAATATTTTGTCGTCCGTAGATGGAAAAGGTTGGAACGTTGTGAATGTTGGTACTCCTTATAATTTTTATGAAGTCATTTCCAACGGAAGTCAATTGGTTGCTATAGGTGATCGTGGTAACCTTTACACTACTGATGATGGTATTAATTGGTCCAAACAAAACTTTCCGACAGACGGAGTTTGGAATCCATCCCAACTCCAACTCCACAATGGTATTTGGGATGGTAACGAATATAGGATAGCTGCTGATAGGGGGTATATTCTATCGTCATCAGATGGTATCAATTGGTCTTATGCGGTCTCGACAGATAATACCCAATATCAGGACATTGCTTTTAATGGAACTCAGTATGTTGTAGTTGGTAATATGGGCAAGGTTGCTACTTCCGATGATGGTGTAACGTGGACCTCTCAGAATTCAAACACAACGAACGCTTTACATAGTATAGAATGGATAAATGGTAAATTTATTTCAGTTGGAGAAAATGGTACCATGATTTCTTCTATTGATGGTAGTACGTGGAGTGTGGAGTCTTCTTTAGATTCTTTAAGACTAAATACTTTAGCGACAAATGATCAATCCATAATTGTTGGTGGGTGGGATGGACCGTCCAAAGAAAATTTGTTCATCGCAGCTGATGGACAAAGCTGGACTAATTTGGATGCCATTAGTAATTCACAAATATTAGATATTGAGTTTTTGGAGAATAGCAATGAATATATTGCTTCAACATTTGAAGGAAAGTTCCTTCGTTCAACGGCTGTTTACACGACAAATAGTGCATTAGAAAAAATAAATTTGCAAATAGGAGCAAATGGTGGAGATACATTCTCTATTGAACTAACTGACGCTAGCACAAAAGCATTAGGCATTGATACTATTAATTTATCAACTAGACAAGGTGCTGAATCAGCATTATCTAAAATTGATAAAGCAATGGAAAAAGTTTCATCAGAACGAGGAAAGTATGGTGCTTATCAAAATGCACTTGAACACGTTCATAACAATGTTTCAAACTATGAATTAAATTTAACTGCTTCTGAATCACGTATTCGTGATACTGATATGGCTAAACAAATGATGGCACTAATAAAAAATCAAATATTGTCTCAAGCTTCTCAACCGATGCTTTCACGTGCAAGTCAGCAACCACAACAAGTATTACAGCTATTAAAATAAGCAGAATCATTATTAAGCAACACAAGCAATGAAACATCAGGGATGTTTCTCTGCTTCATTTCAAGAAACCGTCCCTACGGTTTAGGGCTATTAGTTATCATAACACTATTTTTTAGCTTTCTTATAAATAACAATCATAAAAGTCCATGCCTAGTCACTTCCCGGAAAATCTTATTTCACAGAATGGTTCCACGTGATCGGGCTATGGGGTCAGCCTCTTACTCAACTAAAGTGCAAAATGATATTATTAATACTGCTTACAACCTTTAATAAAACAATTACTATCGTTACCCAGTTCGATAGTTTAATTCACATAGACTCCATAAAAAGGCTGTTTGATAGGAGGCAACTAGATGGATAAAGGTGAGCAAGAGCAGAAAAAGTTTCTAGAAGAACAGGTCGAATGGTGTAGGAAGCAAGATGGCATCTTAGAAGGGATAGAGGAAAAGCTTTATGAAATGAAAGAACTAGCTAAGTACGCTCGTGATCATGAACTTACATCGTTGGAAATTGACAAATTGAACGGTCAATTAAATGCTTTGAGAAGGGAGGTTCACTTTCTAGAAAAGCAGTTACAGTCGGTGATCCATTAGAAAGGTGGTGTTTTTTATGGATATAGCTTTAATGTCAATGGCGTTAAGTCAAGGGCAAGTGCAGCAACAAGCTTCGATGTCAGTCATGAAGATGGCAATGGGAAATGCCGAGCAACAAGGTGAGGCACTTCAGAAGTTGATGGGTACCGCTGATGCAACAGCAATCCAACACGCTGCTCAGCCTCATTTGGGTGGTAACATTGATTTAAAATTGTAGAAGAAATGCCCTAGAGTAGCCAAGTTGAGGTTGCTCTTTTTCTTTTTGTGTCAATGATGGTTTTCAGACTTTAGAATTCAAAGGATTCTGAAGTATATGATGGTTATATACCAAGCAACATTGTGAATGAAAAAACTAAACCTTAGATCTGCCGAGTAAGCTCTAGTTTAAAGCAAAGATTTACAATTTCACTATAATTCAACCCTGTCAGTTTTTTAATTATGTTTAAATAGAACCAGTGTTTTTGTTCAACTATAATTTGATAGGATTTCCTAGGTTGTATTGTTCTTAATGGAAGAATTCTTTTCTTGTAAAAGTCTAGGTAGGATTCTCGGGAAGCAATTATTTTATAAAGGTGAGGCAAAAGGTTTAGTTTTAGGTTAATTTCATTTGTTGGCTTTTTAATGTGTATATTAGTTGGTAAGTAAATGGTTGTTCTTTTGGGAGAGAAGACCTTATTTTCTTCATTGAATTTTATTACCTTTCTATCCATTGAAGAGTGTAAATATGGGCGAACTAATTGATGAAAATATAAGATTTGTGACTGATTGTAGAGTATCAAACGGTTTTGACTGTCTAATGAAAAGTATAAGGAAAACTTCTGTTGTAAAATACCAATGATTTGTTGATTTTCGGAAGTAGTAAAGTTGTCGGTGGACAATATAACTTTTCTAGGGGTTCCATTTGCCATTTTTAAATGACCATCATCTTGATACCACCATGCGAGAGCTTCTTCATTTAGGTAAGAATCTACATAGTCAGAAGGAATTTGTTTAATTTTTTTATAATACCATATTTTCTCCAGCAGAGTGATGATGTCACTTGTTCTAGATTGAACCATATAGCTTTCAGTAAAACCCCTTTTAACTCGTTTATCGTTAGCACGTTTATATTTAGGACCGTTTAATGGAATGAAACTTTTAAGATTCATATAGCAGTAGTTAGACCATTCATAGTCGTCTATTCTATGCATAAATTGAAATCTTGGTTTCCTTCCAGTTTGTTTAATGATGCATCCATCCCCAAGTAATTTTCCGCATATTTGCGAATGAAAGCGACTACTCATTTCTTCCTCCATTCTCCCACCTCCAGTATACGAATGTTTGTTCTTATTATAACATAAATAAATCAGTTTTAGGTAAAGTGGTACCTTTTTTTATATACCCATAAATAACTTATTTTCTTATGGATCCAGTGCCACTCCTCGAAATACCTTACTCTATCTTTTCACCATTTTTCCACTAAACTTTCTCCCACCTCTATCCGATATAATCAATATACAAGCAATAGGAGGAACGAAAAATGATTGAAAAGGTGACGGGTGGATCTACTAGTTTACAATCATTTCTAAAACCAAGTAACAATGAAAATAATCAGGAAGTAAAACAACCTCAAGTACAGGAGCGACAGAGTAACTCACTACAACTAGAGCCTGTCACAAAAGAGAAGATGGAAAGTGTCGTTCGTGGGATGAATGAATTTTTAACTCTATCTAAGACCCATTTGAAGTTTGAATTTCATGATAAATTAGAAGAATACTATGTAACAATAGTTGATGACAGCACAAAAGAAGTGGTAAAAGAGATTCCTTCGAAAAAAGTGCTAGATATGTATGCGGCAATGACTGAGTTTGTCAGTTTAATGGTAGATAAGAAGATTTAGAGGAGTGAGAAGATGAGGATTGGCGGATTAGCGAGTGGTATGGATATCGACTCCATAGTATCTGACTTAATGAAGGCAGAGCGGATACCTCTTGATAAATTAAAGCAAGAAAAGCAGATTTTAGAGTGGAAACGTGATGATTATCGTGAAATCAATACGTTGTTGTTAGACTTTCGTTCAGAGCTTACTGAGATGAAATACACTAGAAACTTCCGTGCAAGAACGACATCTTCGACGGATGAATCAAAAGTTACAGCAACGGCAAGTACTGCAGCGTCGCAAGCTTCCTATACTATTAATAATGTTACTCAGTTAGCAAGTGCTGCTACGAAAGTAAGTAGTGGAACGCTGTCAGAGACAAGGGGACAGGTTCCGCGTCCCACCATTTTTTTCCATCCTTTAGTTTAGGCTATACATCAGGATGGTCACAGTGACACCCCCGAATTTTTGTCAAATATGATAACTGGTGATAGGCACTCCTCGAAAAATCTTGTTTCAGAAGGGACACGTGGATAGGTCTAGCTTTCTACCATTTTTCCCCATGATGAGAAATCTTTTTAGAAAGTCCGTGCCTGGTCATTCCCCGAAAAATTTTGTTTCACGGAGGATTAGTATAATGAATGAAAAGATTCATCAAAATAGCGAGGAATCTTCTTTTTAGGCGTGTGACAGCATGTAATTGTCGCTCTTATGTTTAAAACAAAAGAATTATAAACACTTAAAGCAATTCTGCACTTATTGAGAAACTAACTTTTAATCCTGGTTTGGATACTCTTCTAGTTTTCGATCCTCTTCATTAAATGAAAATCGTATCTCTTCAGAAAGTAAATCATCAAATTCTTCTCTTATTTCCTCCCGACTAATTAGTGTTGGCTTTCCTACATAAAAAAGATGTGGATTTATCATAAAACCGTTTTGACTTTTAACAATAAATTGTTTGTCACGTAATTTTTTGATGGACTTAGAGATATTCCCCTTATCTGAATTTAACTCCTCAGCAATTTGCTTTTGTTTCAAATATGTAGTGTTATCGTCGGATTTCATTCTCTCGCAAAGAAAGAATAGAACTCGATAATCCAAGCTCGTGAAGTCAGAATCCCGTAAATAGTGAAACCATTCTAGAATTATGGCACCCCAATAATTGTTCTTTGTCTTTCTTCTCCTTTTCGACATGTAAAATCCCCTTTTTGTTGTCCAAATTACAACTTTTATATTTAAAATTGTAATTTGGACAACTTTAATGTGTTTATTATACAACTTATTCGAAACCAATATAAATGATAAATTAAATGTTATCAAGGTTTTTACAGGGTTTTTGCTTATTTTATCGTTTGCTTATATATAATAATCTGTCATAAACTTTTTATGTGAGAGGAAAAAGTGGACCTCTTTTTAATAAATAGCAACACAATCAATAATGGGAGTGAGGTAAAAAAATGGACTATATTCATGCTCATAAATTTTTAAATGCAGGGGATATCGTAAGAGTTACTCTGGATCGACAAGCAAATGTACTGTTACTTAATGATATTAACCATTCCAATTACCGGTGTGGTAAGGGATTCGAATATTATGGAGGTCCAGCAACTAAAACGCCATTTGATATTGGAGTTCCGTATTCGGGACACTGGCATGTGGTTATTGACTTAGGAGGAGCAGCGGGACAATTGAGATATAACATTGAAGTGATTTAATAAACTTCAAAAAGGGACACAAGTACTGTATCCGCCTTGTATTAAAATAATTGACCGCCTCTTAGATCCCGTGCCTAGTCACTCCTCAAGGGGTTTCTAGACTTTGTCAAAAATAAAAAATGCGTGGAATAACAATGTAGAACTTATTGATCAGTGCCTGTGACGCCCCGAGATATGTTGACATTTGTAGGTTGGTGGGGATTAAGTTTTAAGGGATATGGTGCTCTTATTTGTCTATGATAAGTTATCAGTCTCTACGAAGGTGGGGACTATTTGACGGTTATTTATTTTGTAATGGAAACATATGTACAAAATGCTTTTAGAAGATTTTTTTCCTATTTTGTCGAAACTTTAGACAAAATATAGGAAGGATGTGTTTACAATCGAGATTAATACAAATAAGGATATGATTATGTTTGCAAGGGAAAATCAAAAAGCAATGTTGATGATTATGAATGCGACAACAGATTATGCTTCAGCTAGATGCCTACTCCTAAATGGTTTGTTTCCTGGTTTAGTACTGGGTGCACAAGCCGTAGAAAAGTATTTGAAAGGGAGTATTTTGTTTTTAGATAAGAATAAGGATACGCGTAAATTATCACATGGATTGGTAGACCTAAAAAATGAGTTGCAGAAGTTATCTGGCCTTCATTTAGAGAAATTTAATCCGTTTCTGGAGCGGCTTGAAAAACATTATTTGACTAGGTACCCTGATAACAAAGATAGCAGTAAGTCAATGTCCACGGGGGAAATACGAGAAATAGATGAATTGATAATTTTTTTAAATGAAAGTCTCTCTGTTCGAAACGAAATTAAATTTCGATCTGGCTTATACGTCCAGATATTTGATGAAAGTAGTGCGGGCCGATCGAAAAATGTTTGGCTGACCAAATCAAACCTTGCGTTAAATAATATATACAGCCGATTACATGCAGAATACAAGGTAGTTTATGAAAAATTATATTCCCAAAAAAGTTAATTAGTTAATGTTAAGCGATCATAAAGAGTGCTCTTTTTTAATCAACAGTTTTATCTATTCCTCTTTAGAAATTGCTATTTAAAGGGTTCGGTGCCTGGGACACCCCGAGAGGAAAAAATTTTTAGCTTCTATCAAGAAGTTTAATGAACAACTAGAAATAAATGGTCTAAGCTTTATAAAAAGGGACACAGGTACCTTTGTGTCCCTTTTGAGCTTTTAGCCTTATATTAAAATAATTGACTTCCTCTTAGGTCGCGTGCTTAGTTACTCCCCAAAGTTTGCTAGATTTTATCGAAAATAAATCAAAATAACAAAAAGATGTGTGGAATAACAGTGTAGAACTACAATTCTACGCTTTTTTCTTTTGTTTTTAATTCTATTTTGCAGGGTTTTTAATAATAATGTAGAATTTAAACAAGAGAAATTATTGCGTAGAATTATTTAATGTCGTATTTAGGGGAGATTATATTTGCTTACACACTTTCGGGAAGAAGGGCTGAGGGGGAAATCTGTTACTACTGTTAAAACGTATATGTATTGCCTTGAGCAGTTCGAAAAATGGCTCGATGGCACCGGGACTAACCTTGAAGAATTTTCCTGGTCCGATGTTCAGCAGTACATAGATTTTCTAGCAGTGAAGAAAAAAAGTGCTTCTACCATCAATAAAATTTGGAATGCGATTAAGAAGTATTGTAAGTTCGTTCACAAAGAGGAATGTATTGAAGGTATTTCAGTTGTAAAAGCACCAGATTACAAAAAGAAAGCGCCACAAGCCTTATCACGAAATGAGTGTAATCACCTTATTCGTGAGATTGATCGCACAGGTAATAAAAGGAATTTTGCGATTCTAATGGTGCTATTAAACACAGGTATTCGTGTGTCTGAATTGGTTTCAATAGATCAGACAGATATTGAATTGAGTGAAAGGAAAGGTCGCTTAACAGTTATTGGTAAGGGGAGTAAGGAGCGTACCATTCCATTAAATAGTGAGACTAGACGCGCCATTCATAGATATTTGGAAGAACGAACAGGACAACATCCAGCATTATTCCTAAGCAATAGAGGGAAAAGAATCAGTGTACGAACGGTACAGAACCTTATTCATAAATATGGGTATCATGTTCACCAGCTTCGCCATACATTCATTACTGATTTACAAAGAAGTGGGACGGATTTAATACTTATTCAATCGTTGAGCGGACATTCTTCGCTAGAGATTTTGTCCCGTTACTCTATACAAAATTAAGAGGATAAACAAAATGCTATGGAAATGCTTTATAAGTACAAATGACGATAGTGACAGCAGGTTAAGGATTTTATATAATTATAAGGTTTGGATGTGGATATATGGATGATAAGAAGCTACTTTACCATATTACTGATTTTAATAACCTCGAATCAATTCTTCAAGAAGGTGGTCTGTTGGCCAGTAACGTAGTGAAGGAAAAGGGTGTTGAGTATGAGAATATTGCACACAATAATATACAAGATAGAAGATCTATGAAAACTGTGCCGCTTCCACCTAATGGTAATTTGCATGATTATGTTCCTTTTTATTTTGCTCCTAAGTCGCCAATGCTATATGCGATATATAAAGGTCAAGTTGAAGGATATGAAAAAGGGCAGGAGCAAATCATTTACTTAGTATCTAGGACGGATATTATACATAATGCTGGGTTTGAGTATATGTTCACAGACGGTCATGCAGTTATGGGGTTTACTGATTTTTTTAAGAAATTAAAAGACCTTAATAAGATTAACTGGGATGTAATGGAATCCCGCTTTTGGTTTGATACTGAAGAAGATCCAGACCGAAAACGTCGCAGGCAAGCTGAATTTTTAGTACACAATCTTGTCCCGCTGGATTTAGTTTTAGGTTTTGCGGTTAAGAATGAAGGGATGAAGCGAAAAGTTGAAGACGCTATACATAAATATAATTTCAATAAACCAGTAGCCATTCGAAATTGGTACTACTAAAAAGGAGGTGAGTGAAATGATTATTTTAAAACAGGGCAATCTTCTTGAAGATGAAGCGGAGGCATTAGTAAATACGGTAAACTGCGTAGGTGTAATGGGAAAAGGAATCGCACTACAGTTTAAACAGGCATATCCGAAAGTATTTTCTGAATATAAAAAAGCTTGTCGGCGTGAAGAAGTGACACCGGGGAAAATGCACGTTGTTGAAACGAAGTCACTGTTTAATCCGAAATATATTATTAATTTTCCGACAAAGCGTCATTGGAAAAACAAATCCCGAATGGATGATATAGAATCAGGGTTAGTGGATTTAATTAAGATAATTAAGAAATTAAAGATAAAATCAGTTGCTGTGCCGCCGCTTGGATGTGGAAACGGGGGATTAAAGTGGGCAGATGTACGACCAAAAATAGACGAAGCATTTGAACAATTGTCAGGTGTGGAGGTTCATCTATACGAACCAGCAGGAAGTCCTAAACCTGATAAAATAAAAATTCATACGGATCGCCCCAAAATAACAAGAGCCAGAGCTTTATTTCTAATGCTTATGAACGACTATTCTATACCGGGATACAAATTGTCATTATTAGAAATTCAAAAATTAGCATATTTCCTTCAAACAGTTGGTGAGCCTCTTAGGTTAAGATTTGAAAAAGGGAAATTTGGTCCGTATGCGGATAACCTTAATCATGTATTAGAACGTTTGGAAGGTCATTTTATTCGAGGGTTTGGTGATAGGAGCAGAGACGCTGAAATCTATTTAATCGAAGGTGCAGCAAACCAAGCAGAACAAGTTATAAAAGATGACCAAGAAGAATTTGAACACTTGGAAAAAGTACGGGATATAATTCAAGGTTTTGAAACGCCATATGGTCTTGAACTACTTTCGACGGTTCATTGGGTTACTAATGCAAAGCCGGAAATAAAAGGCGATATTCGAAAAATTGTAGAGGAAGTTCATAATTGGAATGAACGGAAACGGAAAATATTTAAAGAGAAGCATATTGAAAAGGCTTGGGAGCATTTGAAGGAGATTGGAATATTAAATTAATATAGTAAATTTTTCCTCACTCTATTTTTAAAAATGGGTGGGGTTTTTTGATGTAATCATATTGGCTCCCGTGCCTAGTATTACTCGAATAATCCTGTTCCACATATTCTATTTCTAGTAGTCTTAGTACATCACCCACATTAAACTAATTGTGAAAGCATCCACTTCTCGTGCTTACTTTAGTGCTAAATAAAATAGTTTCTTTCAATCTCTTCTGTTACGATATACATATATAAAGCCGTTAACTAGGAGGGAACAAGATGGATGAAGACCAACAAGAACAGAAAAAATTCCTAGAGCAGCAGCTTCAGTGGAGTAAGGAACAATCTCGTATCCTAGTTGAAATAGAGGAGAAGCTTCACAAGATGAAAGAGATAGCTGAATACGCTCTTAAACATGAGCTTTCACCAATTGAAATTAACATACTAAATGGTCAATTGAACGATTTAAAGAATGAAGTGCTTTCCCTTGAAAAACAGTTACATTCTATTGTCCATTAGAATAGAACGGTGGTGTATAGCTCTTTTCTCAATATTACCTAGTCAGGGACATGTCCAGTAACAGCTTTCAGTCAGGAATCTCCTAGATTATAACTACAATTCCTCTCATCCATTTCTACAATATTTTACTCAATCTTTTCACCATTTTTCCACTAAACTTTCCCCCTCCTCCATCCGATATAATCAATATACAACCAATAGGAGGAAAGAAAAATGATTGAAAAAGTGATGGGTGGATTTACTAGTTTACAATCATTTCTTAAACCAGAGAATAGCGAAAATAATCAAGAAGTAAAACAAATTCAGACACAGGAGCAACAAGATAATTCCATACAACCAGAGCCTGTCACGAAAGAAAAAGTGGAAAGTGTCGTCCGGGGAATGAATGAGTTTTTAACTACATCCAGTACCCATTTGAAGTTTGAATTTCATGATGAGTTAAAAGAATACTACGTAACAATAGTTAATGACAGCACAAAAGAAGTGGTAAAAGAGATCCCTTCGAAAAAAGTGCTAGATATGTATGCAGCAATGACCGAGTTTGTCGGTTTAATGGTAGATAAAAAGATTTAGAGGAGTGAGAAGATGAGGATTGGCGGATTAGCGAGCGGTATGGATATCGACTCCATAGTATCTGACTTAATGAAGGCAGAGCGGATACCTCTTGATAAATTAAAGCAAGAAAAGCAGATTTTAGAATGGAAACGTGATGATTATCGTGAAATTAATACGTTGTTGTTAGACTTTCGTTCAGAACTTACTGAGATGAAATACACTAGAAATTTCCGCGCAAGAACGACATCTTCGACGGATGAATCAAAAGTTACGGCAACGGCAAGTACTGCAGCGTCGCAGGCTTCCTATACTATTACTGAGGTTACTCAGTTAGCGAGTGCTGCTACTAAAGTGAACGGAAGTAGCGGTAATAATGGAACAAAGCTATCAATGGATGATAATAATAAAATAGATCCAGCGGCTAGTCTTTTTAACGAAACTACTAAATTTGACCTTGGTGATCCTGATGATATTACGAACTTTAAATGGTCCACAGGAGTCGTTGAAAAACAGACGATTCCTGTAACAGGAGATGACACCGTTTTTAAGTTAGACTTAACAGGGACGACAGGATTAAAAACTGATGACAGTGGTAACTTGCTACCTATGAACGTAAGAGTAAATGGGAAGTTGTTTGAAGTAGTCACTTCAGGGGCTGCTGGAGATAATCAAGTATTGGTAGAAAATGACGGAAGCCTTACATTTGGAACTGAAATAAAAAAAGAAAGCTCGATTGAAGTTGATTATATTGCAAAGAATAAAACCGAGAAAAGAACCTTTGAAGAGCCCATAAAAGAGTTTCAGTTGGCAAAAGGGTCGATAAGCTCGTTAACGTTGACTGTAGGTACTACGGATTATACATTAGCTGAAACAACCGATACGGACGGGAATACGAATTTAGAAGATGGAAATGGAGGAGTAATTGGTACCATCAATAAGGATACTGGGAAAATTACTTTTACAAATGAACAGGCGGCTAATTCCACTATTACCGCCAACTATACTCAAAACTATACAAACTTTTCTTTGACTACACATAATGAAGATGGTCAACTGAAAGAAAACTTTTTCATTCAAGGTGATGACTCTTTGAATGCTGTAATAGACAAAGTCAATAGCTCAGATGTGGGTGTGACTATGTTCTATGATTCTTTCGCTGATCAGGTATCGTTGACGAGGTCGGAAACAGGCGATTTTAATGTAGGTGGGGAAGAAATTACAACCTCAGGCGATTTTATAAATAAATTATTAAAATTTGATTCTGATCCTAATAGTACTGCTGATAATGCAACTGAAACCGGTGGAACAAATGTGAAATTTGAAATCAATGGTTTAACTACAGAACGTTATTCGAATACTTTTGAAATGAACGGTGTTACCTTTACCGTTAAACAAAAATTCGACGCTACCGACACTCCCAATGGTGTCAGTATGTCTGTTAGTAATGATTCAGAAAAGGTATTTGAAAATATTAAGGGCTTTATCGAAAAATATAACGAACTAATCGATAAAATTAAGGATAAAACTTCAGAGGAGTACTATCGTTCCTATAAACCGCTTACGGATGATCAAAGAGAATCGTTATCTGATAAACAACAAGAAAAATGGGAGGAGATGGCTAAAAGTGGGTTATTAAGAAGAGATCCTATTCTTTCAAGTGTTCTTTCTGAAATGCGGATGGACTTTTATCAACCCGTTGAAAATGTCGATGTTTCTCCGTTATTTAACCAACTTGCTAGTATTGGAATTACAACAACGAGTAGTTATTTAGAAGGTGGAAAGCTTGAAATCAATGAAGCGGATCTGAAGAAGGCTATTGAAGAAGACCCAGATTCCGTTGAGAACTTATTTAGAGGTGGAGGAGACAGTACAGTCGAATCTCAACAGGGGATTCTCCATCGTTTATTTGATACCGTAAATAAAACAAAAGAAAAGTTAGATGAAAAAGCGGGAGGTGCCTTCTCAACCAATCAACAGTTTGCGATTGGAAAGGAACTATCTAATGTAGATGATAGAATTGATCGCTTCGAAGACCGCATGAAACAAGTGGAAGACCGCTACTGGCGCCAATTTACCGCTATGGAAAAAGCAATTCAACAGGCTAACTCGCAATCGGCATATCTTATGCAGCAATTCAGTGGAATGTAATTTTTAAAAGCAAGAAATAAAAGGAGTGTCAATCAAAATGGCAGTTAATAATCCATATCAAACCTATCAAAACAACGCAGTAACAACTGCATCTCCAGGCGAACTAACATTAATGCTATACAACGGATGCTTAAAATTTATCCAACTGGCCAAAAAGGGTATCCAAGATAAAAATGTAGAATTAAAGAATACGAACATTCAAAAGGCTCAAAATATCGTAAGCGAAATGATGGTTACGTTAAATATGGATGTGGAAATGTCGAAAAATATCATGTCCCTCTATGACTTTATTAATCGTCGTTTAATCGATGCAAACGTCAAAAATGATGTACAAGCACTCGAAGAAGCAGAAGGGTTAATCGTAGAATTCCGCGACACTTGGAAACAGGTTATCCAAGTGAACCGCCAAAAACAACACGCTGGTCAAGGTGGCCAAGTTTAATGAATGCCGCCGTTCAAAACTGCTTTGACATAACAAAAGAACTATTTGAGGTCCTAACAGCACCTCACTCAGGTGAACAGGACCGCGACCAAACCATCGAACGAATTGATAACCTTATTGACAAACGGGAGGGGCTACTGAAGGATATTCAGCCCCCTTTTTCGGAGAAAGAAAAAGAACTGGGTCAGCAAATGGTAAAAATGAATAAAGTCATCGATCAAAAACTTTCCCTATTGCGAGAAGAAATAAAACGCGACATGAACGGAATCAATAAAAAGAAAACAAACGTCAAAAAATACTCCAATCCATACGAAAACATGCAATTTGATGGAGTCTATTACGACAAAAGGAAATAGGTGATTCGATGACAACAATCAAGCAACTAGACGAAAAACAATACACGCTTATTCACCAATACACAGAAATGCTCCAAACAGTAGAAGAAGCATTTGAATACGTAGAATCAAGCTTTGATGATTACAGCAAAACAGAAGGCGATCTAGTGTTATCCGATATTTTTGCTGCACTAGGTCAAATAGAAAGCAGTAATCAGCTGTTAAAGGAATTGTTCCAAGAGGAGAACGAGGTTTTGACAACACTAGAGAAGTTCGATGTAGTACCAAACCAAGCGTTAAAACTAGAAGGTAACTTTAACGACCAAAATGTAAAAGAGAAGGTTATCAAAGAGAGTTTATTTCCGGCATTTTCTGCTTGGAAAATGGAAGTAGAGAAGGTTATGAAGCCGTTTATAAGAAATTAAGGAATCCTTGGCGTTTGATGCGCCGGGGGTTTTTTAGTTTGGGGGTTATGATTCATCTGTTGAATATCTAATGAAAATCAACAGATGAAAATGCGTCTTTTTTCAACAGTTGAATATGGACCGGAATTCATCTGTTGAAAAAAGAGAGGAATTCAACAGTTGAATAAAACCAAAAATTCACCTGTCAAAAAACGAACAAAATTCAACAGCCAAACAAAGATACCCCTCCACCCCAAAGCTAGACTTATGTTCAACTAGAAAAAGTAACAAAACCTGCAGGAGTTTTACAGCCACAACTAGAATAAGTATTTTGGTCAAAATTATCTAACGAAAGGAAGATGTTATGTCTCCAACAAAACAATGGTCACCTGGCTCCATGTACCATATTACCGCACGTGGAAATCGAAGGTACTCAATATTTCGAACCAACACGGACAGGCTCAAGTACCTTAGAATTTTGGAAGATGCCCGAGAAAAATATCCCTTTATTCTTCACTCTTATTGCCTTATGACAAACCACATTTATCTTCTCCTTGAAACGAAGGAACACCCTCCTGGCAAAATCATTCATCATATTCACTATCGCTATGCGAGATATTTTAATAAGAAAAATGGCTTTAGCGGACATTTATTTGAAGGCCGTTATAAGTCAGTTCTGATTAGGAATTCAAAGCAAATGATGGACACGAGCTGCTATATCCATTTGAACCCTGTTAAGGCAGGGATTACTAGTAAACCAGAAGAATATCGCTGGTCTAGTTACAAGGCCTTTGTTACTAACCAATCGAATAAACATGTTCATACGGATAGGATTCTTGCTCATACGAATAATGGATCTAAAAGCCATTATAAGTTTTATGTGGAGATGAAGCACCATCAATTCAACAGTTGAATTTAGCTAAGATTTTAACAGGTGAATTTACTTGAAAATTCATCTGTTGAATAAAAGGAAATATTCAACAGATGAATAGAATAAAGCCATCCCCCAAAACATAAACTAGATTGTCCACCATCCACACTCTATTTTCAAATAACCTTCGTCCACATAAAAAAATCTTTCCATTTCGACAAAAAATCTAAAAGTTTAAGAAGGATTTCACAGGGTAAATATAGAAATATATATACAAGCTTTTATTTAAAGGAGGAGTTTACATGTTGAACTACAACATTCGAGGCGAGAACATTGAGGTAACTCCAGCTATTCGCGAGCACGTGGAGAAAAAGATTGGAAAGTTGGAACGTTACTTTAATGAAACTCCTGATGCAACGGTACATGTTAATTTGAAAGTGTATCCTGATAAACAAACAAAAGTGGAAGTAACGATTCCGATGCCGAACTTAGTGTTACGTGCAGAGGAACGTCATGAAGATATGTATGCTGGAATTGATTTAATTGTTGATAAATTAGAACGACAAATTCGTAAACATAAAACAAGAGTAAACCGTAAGATGCGTGAGCAAGGAAGTCCGAAAGAGTTCTTTGCAGCGCAAGAGGATTTGAAGAATGTTGCTCCAAGTGGTACTGCGGTGCAAACAGAAGAAGAGGACGAGATGGAATTAGTCCGCACGAAGCAGTTCAATCTTAAACCGATGGATAGCGAAGAAGCGATTCTTCAGATGAACCTACTGGGCCATAACTTCTTCATTTACACAGACGCAGATACAGATGCTACCAACATCGTGTACAAGCGTCGTGATGGGAAGTATGGGTTGATTGAAACGAACAGCTAATTTATTAGTTTAATAAAATATTCATGAGCACCCTGCACTGTGTTGTGGGGTGCTTTTTAGCGATTTGGCAAAAATGTTTTGACAGACTACGGTTTATTGCTATAATAAAAATACAAAAAATTCTAAATAGTGTGGTGTTGGAATGAAGATTGATGAAGTGGATCGTAAAATTCTCCAGCTCCTCACCGAAAATGGAAGGCTTTCTTATGTCGATATTGGCAAGGAGTTAAATCTTTCGAGGGTTTCGGTTCGGGAGAGGGTTAGTCAGTTAATGAATAAGGGGATCATTGAACGTTTTAGTGTTGTTATTAATTCGGAGAAGGTCGGGATGGGTGTATCAGCATTCTTTGAGGTTGATTGTGAACCATCTTATCTTGTTGAAGTTGCCCAAGCTCTTGCAGATAATCCCCGCGTTGCCAGCTGCTATCAAATGACGGGTCCTAGTACATTACACATGCATGTCCTTGTCGAAGACTTTATTGCGCTTGAACAGTTTATCAACAATGAGCTTTATTCGCTAGAAGGGATCTCACGAGTGGAAAGTCATATCCTATTACGGAGATTTAAAAGTAGAAGTGGGCTTAAACTTTAAGGATTCTATTCATCCCTCGATTGTATTTCTTCGTATCTATTAAAATAAGGAAAATAGAAACTGACCATAAAGGTTGGTTTTTTTATTTTTTGTTACATTATACAAATGTTCAAATTTGACTCCGGAACCTAGGGGTCAGACCCAAAATCATTGAAAAGTGCCAGACCCCAAGGTGCCAGACCCAAAATCATTGAAAAGTGCCAGACCCCAAGGTGCCAGACCCAAAGCCATTGAAATGTGCCAGACCCCAAGGTACCGCATACCCAAATAGTCAACGTAACTACACCGATTCTCTTCTCCAAAGCCCATTTTCTCTATGACAAACTGCAGTATGAATATATACCATCTATAAAAGAAAGAACCCTTAACAAATGCTCAATCCACTCTCCGTCAATCATTCACTCCCTTCGCGTACCGAAATGAATACTGGTTCATAAACGAATGATACATTTTTTACCATGTAATATGAATATTTATTCACACTCATCAATAATACATGAATCACAAAATGAAAACGCATACAAAATAAACGCTATAAAATGTTATTAAATAACAAATTTATACGGAAAAACACCTATTATTACAAAAATATTATTTTTATCAGAAAATTTGTAGATTTTTAAAAATACATGTATTATAATAAATTAAAATTTTAAAAAAAGTAAGAATAAATCAAAATATCCTTACTTTTCGTAGTTGATTTGCGAAAAAAACAGACATAATGTAAGTCAACTACAAGTAGAATATCTACATAACAAAAGGGAGTGAAGAATATTGCAAAAGAAGAATTATTTCGTGCTAGTACTTATTTCATTAATCGTTCTCGTTTTGGCCGCTTGTGGTGGCGAACAAAGTAGTAGTTCTGAAAGTGGGGAGAGCGCAGATAGCGGAACTTCCAAGAAAGAAGGGAATACATTAAATGTTGGATTAGATGCTGATCCACCGCAATTGGATCCACATTTCTCTACTGCTGCTGTTGATCGACAGGTTTACCAAAGTATTTATGACAAATTGGTCGATGTCGATGAAAACTTAAATATTATTCCTCAACTTGCGAAAGAGTGGGAAATCTCAGAGGATGGGAAAACATATACGTTCCTTTTACAAGAGGGTGTTACATTCCATGACGGCACACCGTTTAATGCAGAAGCGGTAAAGTTCAATTTAGAGCGTATGCTTGATCCAAGCATCGGTACTGCTCGTACATCGGAAATCAGCTCTATTGAAACAGTTGAAGTTGTCGATGACCTTACAGTGAAGGTTCAGTTGAAAGAAGCATTCAGCCCATTCCTATCTGTTTTATCTGACAGAGCGGGAATGATGGTTTCTCCGACAGCTGTGGAAGAAAAAGGAGAAGACTTTAGTAATTCTCCAGTTGGAACAGGTCCATTCAAATTTGTTGAACGAGTGAAGCAAGACAAAATTGTAGTCGAAGCAAATAAAGATTACTGGGGCGGGGCACCTAAGGTTGATAAGATCGTTTATCGTCCATACACGGATGAAAATGTAAGAAAGACAAACCTTGTTTCCGGTAAAACCGATATTGTTAATAAAATCCCACCAAAAGATGTAGAAGAATTAAAGAATAATAGTGATATCACTCTTTCAGAAGTACCTGGACCTGGTTTCCAAGGACTTTACCTAAATCATAAGAGTGAACCTTTTAACAACAAAGCACTTCGTCAAGCATTGGATTTAGTTATTGACCGTGAAGCAATTATTAAAGTTGCACTGCATGGTACGGCTGTTCCAGCTGCAAGTGCGATTGCACCTAGCTCATGGGCATATGATGAAAGCATTAAACCGAAAGAAAGAGATATTGAAAAAGCAAAACAACTTATGAGTGATGCAGGCTACCCTGATGGATTCTCTTTCACATTAAAATTGGCTCCTTCACCTGTTGAAGAGCAAGTATCACAAATGATTCAATCGATGGCTGCTGAGGCTGGAATCAAAGTGGAGATTGAAATGGTAGAGTTCGGTACGATGATTGATCAAATGGATAATTACGAATTTGATGCAATACGACTTGGTTGGAGCGGACGTATTGATCCAGATGGTAATATTCACTCTTTATTCAGAACGGATGGAACAATCAATTATGGTTACTCGAATGAAAAAATGGACCAGTTATTAGATGATGCTCGTTCTGAAAGTGATCAAGAAAAACGTAAAGAGTTATACTCTCAAGCTATGAAACTTGGTCAAGAAGAAGTTCCATTTATCTTCATTTATCATGAAACAGATTATAAAGCGTACAAAAATTATGTAAAAGATTTCAAACATATTCCAGATACAATGATGAGATTCCATAACATTTCATTAGAAAATTAGTTTTTTGAACATGCCGATAGGGTTCGCGAACGATGAACCCTATGGCGCTTTTTTTTACAAAATGGTTTAAAGGAGGTACAGACGTGGGTCGATTTTTACTTCGTAGATTAGGACTTATGATTGTCATTTTACTTTTGGTTAGTATTATTATTTTTTCGCTTGTACATATCACCCCGGGAGATCCGGCTAGAATGATGCTTGGTCAAGAAGCGACAGATGAAGCGGTGCAGGCATTGCGAGCAAAGATGGGCTTGAATCTACCTCTTTATCAACAATATTTGAACTGGATCGGTGGCATTTTCCAAGGTGATTTCGGTTCATCTCTAAAAGATAATACACCAGTATTAACAGTATTGATGCAGAAGGTTCCGGTTACGCTTCAATTAACGGTATTTTCATTTGCTATTTCGCTACTTATTGCTATTCCTGCAGGGATTATTTCTGCTACGAAAAAAGGGACACTTTGGGATTATCTCGGTACAACATTTGCTTTATCAGGTGTTTCCATTCCGCCTTTCTTTCTAGGAATCCTATTTATCTTCATTTTTGCCGTAACGCTAGAGTGGTTACCACCTTCTGGTTATGTGTCCATATGGGATGATTGGAAGCAAAGTTTATTGCTAATGATTTTACCAGCATTTGCAGTAGGTGTTCGACTTTCTGCAGAGATTACGAGAATGTTAAGGTCTTCGATGCTTGAGGTTTTAAATGCTGATTATATACGAACTGCTTATTCAAAAGGGTTGTTAGGAAAATCGGTTATTATCAGCCACGCGTTGAGAAATGCGTTGATCCCAGTTATTACTGTAAGTGGATTACAGTTAGGTTCTTTCTTAGGTGGAGCGGTAATTACCGAAACAATTTTTGCGATTCCAGGGGTTGGTAGATTAGTAGTTGATGCTATTTTGACGAGAGACTTTCCGGTAGTTCAGGGTGCTGTTATGTTTATGGCCTTGGCCGTCATTGTCGTTAACTTTGTTGTAGATATTTTATATTCCATCCTTGATCCGAGAATTAAGCTTTCTGGAGGTAAGTCATAATGGGAGCAGCGAATGTGAAAGTGGAGGAAAATGTTTATAAAGTAAAAGAAATTAGTCCGAAAAAGAAGTTTTTCAAAGAAATGGCAGGTAGGTTTTTACAAAATAAATTAGCTGTGTTTGGGGGAATCTTTACACTCCTGCTTATTTTGACGGGGATTTTCGCTCCAGTTATTGCACCGAGTGATCCTACGGCACAGGATTATACGAAGTTTCTTCAAGGACCAAGTGCTGAAAATTGGTTTGGTACCGATGAGCTTGGGAGAGATTTGCTAAGCCGTGTTATATACGGAGCACAAGTATCATTGAAAGCTGGAATGATCTCTGTTGGGATTGCCTTAATTATTGGAATTCCAATCGGTTTATTTTCAGGCTATTATCGAGGGGTTCTCGATGAGTTTATCATTATGCGATTTACCGATGCGTTATTATCTTTTCCATCACTAGTGCTTGCACTTTCATTGGCTGCAGTACTTGGTGCTGGTTTAGAAAATGCCATGATTGCAATTGGAATTGTTTTTACGCCAAACTTTATTCGTTTGATGCGGGCAGAAGTATTAAGTCAAAGGGAACGAGAATATGTGGAAGCGGCGAGAGCTTCTGGTATAAGTGATTTGAAAATTATCTTTGTGCATATCTTCCCTAACTGTCTCGGACCGATTTTAGTGCAGGCAACACTTGCAATAGCAGGAGCAATTATTGCGGAAGCTTCCTTAAGTTACTTAGGGCTTGGTACACAACCACCGACACCAAGCTGGGGTGCGATGCTTTCAAGTGGTCAAGGGTACTTGGCTGATGCTCCTTGGATTGCTTTATTCCCTGGACTGTTTATCTTTTTAACTGTTTTAGCTATTAATCTATTTGGTGACGGATTACGTGATGCGCTAGATCCGAAAACGAAGTAAGGGGAAGGTAGTATGGTAGTTTTTTCAACATTTTCGATTACAGCGAGATGTCCGGAGACAGGGATGCTCGGTGTTGCCGTATCGACAGCACGTCCAGCGGTTGGTTCACTCGCTCCATATGTAAAGGCCGGAGTCGGAGCGATTGCTACACAGGCGCTAGTAAATCCTTTTTACGGTATAGATGGTTTGAATTATTTGGAAAGTGGTCTTTCTCCGGAAGAAGTACTAGAAAAGCTTTTAGCCGCAGATGAGGAAAAGGAGAAAAGACAACTGGCAATCGTTTCAAACAATGGAGAGGTTCTTGGGTATACGGGAAGTGACACGGTGCCTTGGCAGGGTCATCACCTGGGCGAAGGGTTTGTTGTAGCAGGTAATATGCTGACTGGCCCAGAAACATTGGATGCCATGAAAAGGACGTACGAAACATCTCAAAAATCTTTTCCGGAAAAGTTATTAGACGTTTTAAAGAGTGGTCAAGAAGCAGGTGGAGATAAACGAGGCAAGCAATCGGCGGCACTTTATATAGTAGATACCGAACAATATCCTTATATCGATTTGCGGGTGGATGAACATTCGAATCCAGTAGCGGAGTTAATAAGAGTATATCGTGTTTGTGAGAAGGATTTATTTCCATACACTAAAAATTTACCTAAACGACAGAAAAAAGGTGGTGGAAGCAGCGATGAGTGAAGCACTATTAAACGTAAAAGATTTAAAAGTAGCATTTGAAAATAAAAAGAACAAAACAACGATTGTTGACGGAGTCAGCTTCCATGTGAATAAAGGAGAAACATTATGCGTCGTAGGGGAGTCAGGCTGTGGAAAGAGTCTTACGTCTTTATCAATCATGGGACTTTTACCGAAAACAGGGAAAGTTGACGGCGGTCAAATTCTCTTTAAGGATGACGATCTTTCGAAAAAAACACAAAAACAAATGAGTAAAATTCGTGGAAAGAAATTATCAATGATTTTCCAAGAGCCGATGACGTCTTTAAATCCTGTCCATACAGTCGGACGACAAATAATGGAAACGATTATGCTTCATGAAAAAATGAATAAAAAGGCGGCAAGACAACGAGCAATTGATATGTTGAAACTAGTTGGTATTCCGTCACCGGAAGCGCGAATTGATGCCTATCCACATGAGTTAAGCGGCGGGATGAGGCAGCGTGTCATGATTGCGATTGCTTTAAGTTGTCAACCAGAATTATTAATTGCCGACGAACCAACAACCGCATTAGATGTTACGATTCAAGCCCAAATTTTAGAGTTGATGAAGAAGCTTCAAGAAGAATTGAATATGGGAATTATTATGATTACCCATGATTTAGCGGTCGTTTCAGAAGTTGCCGATGAAGTACTTGTTATGTATGCCGGAAAAGCGGTGGAGCAAGCTTCGAGAGACCAATTATTTGAAAAGCCATTGCATCCTTATACGCAAGGGTTACTAAACTGTATTCCTACTATTAATAATGAAGAAGAAAAGGAAGAGTTATTCGTTATCAAAGGTACGGTACCAACGGCCGATAACATGCCAGTGGGATGCCGATTTGCTGATCGTTGTCCTATTGCACAGGAAGTTTGTTTTGCTAGTCAGCCTCCAACAGTCAATATCGATGACCATCGTGTTGCATGCTGGAGCTATACAGAACAGTGGAACCATCAAGAGGGAGGAGAGCAGAATGACACAAGTGCTGGAGACTACCAACAAGCCATTTCTTCTTAAAGTAGAAAACTTAACAAAGCATTTCGCAATTGATAAAAAACAAGTTGTAAAAGCAGTCGATGGTGTTTCTTTTACATTAAAAAAAGGAGAAACATTAGGGATTGTAGGTGAGTCAGGTTGTGGGAAATCGACAATGGGTAGAGCGATTTTGCGACTGCACGAGCCTACTAGTGGAACGATTCAATTTGAGGAAACAGATCTTATTTCGTTAAAGCGAAAAGAGTTGCGAAAAAGAAGAAAAGACCTTCAAATCGTATTCCAAGATCCATATGGTTCCTTGAATCAACGGATGACGGTAGGAGCGATGTTGTCTGAAATTGTGAATACGCACAAGCTTGTTCCGAAAAAGGAGACGTTTGAGTACGTTTCTAATTTATTGGTAGAAGTTGGATTGCGGAAAGAACATTATTATCGTTTTCCACATGAATTTTCAGGTGGACAGCGTCAGCGGGTTGGAATTGCGAGAGCACTTTGTGTGGATCCAAAGTTAATTGTTTGTGACGAGGCCGTTTCGGCGCTAGATGTTTCGGTCCAATCACAAATTTTAAATTTACTGCAGAAGTTGAAAAGAGAAAGAGAACTTACTTATCTTTTTATCTCCCATGACTTGAGTGTGGTAAAGCATATTAGTGACAGAGTAGCGGTGATG
The DNA here is from genome assembly GCF_042684945.1 of Bacillus seohaeanensis. Classification (NCBI taxonomy): domain Bacteria; kingdom Bacillati; phylum Bacillota; class Bacilli; order Caryophanales; family Bacillaceae; genus Bacillus; species Bacillus seohaeanensis. The sequence continues at coordinate 105,321 of NZ_JBHUMF010000002.1, forward strand.
TATTTAGGGAAAATTGTGGAGCTTGCCGATAAGAAAAGCTTGTTTGATAACCCTAATCACCCGTACACACAAGCATTGCTTTCTGCTGTTCCATCTGTTGAAAAAAATGACAAACGAGAGCGTGTGGTTTTAAAAGGGGATGTACCAAGCCCATTAAATATTCCAAGTGGATGCCGATTCCATTCGAGATGTCCGTTAGCAACAGAAAAGTGCAAAGTGGAAGAACCAGCTTTTCATCAAGTTTCTGAAAACCACTTTAGCGCCTGTCATTATGCTTAACTTTTTAAAAAATTTCTGACTTGCTAGTAGTATTCACATAACAAACAGGGAGGTATACAGAATGAATGTAGATTGCTTATATAATCCATATCCGTCGCAACGAAATACCGTTTTTTCAAAAAAAGGAATGGTGGCAACATCACAGCCTTTAGCAGCACAGGCTGGTTTGGAGGTTTTACAAAAAGGTGGAAATGCGGTGGATGCAGCGATTGCAACAGCGGCTGCGCTGACCGTAGTAGAACCGACTTCGAACGGTATTGGTGGAGATGCTTTTGCGTTAGTGTGGATGAAAGATAAACTTCATGGATTAAACGCGAGTGGTCCGTCTCCAAGAGCGATTTCTATTGAAAAACTAAAAGAACAGGGATATGATAAAATACCTACTCATGGAGTTTTACCAATCACTGTTCCAGGAGCGCCTTCTGCATGGGCAGAGCTATCGAAGAAGTTCGGAAAGTTACCATTACAAGATGTACTCGCACCAGCAATTCGCTATGCAGAAGAAGGTTATGCGTTAACACCAACACTAGGAAAGTACTGGAACGCAGCCTATCAAAAGTTTAAAGAAACGTTAAAAGGAGAAGAGTTCCAAGCGTGGTTTGATACCTTTGCGCCAGATGGCAAAGCACCTCAAATTGGGGAGGTTTGGTCTTCTAAAGGGCATGCAGAAACGTTGAAATCCATTGCGGAAACGAACGCAGAAAGTTTTTACCGAGGAGAGCTTGCTGATAAGATTGCCTCTCATGTTCAAAAGCATGGTGGATATCTTTCAAAAGAGGATCTAGAGGACTTTCGTGCAGAATGGGTTGATCCAATTTCAACGAAGTATCGTGGCTATGATGTTTGGGAGATACCACCGAATGGTCAAGGGTTAGTTGCGTTAATGGCATTGAATATTGCCGAAGGATTTGATTTTACAGAAAAAGATGCCGTTGATACGTATCATAAACAAATTGAGGCGATGAAGTTAGCATTTACAGATGGCAAGGCGTATATTACACAGCCGGATGAGATGCCATGTGCTGTTGACGAACTTTTATCTGATAGTTATGCGGAAAAACGCAGATCGCTTATTAACGAAGAAGCGTTGACGCCTGAACCTTATGATCTTCCTAGAGGTGGTACTGTTTATTTAGCTGCTGCTGATGAAGAAGGTAATATGATTTCTTATATACAAAGTAATTATATGGGCTTTGGTTCCGGTGTTGTTGTGCCTGACACAGGAATTTCTCTTCAAAATCGTGGGCATGATTTTTCGCTCAATCCAGAGCATCCGAATGCATTGAAGCCAGGTAAGAAAACATATCATACGATTATTCCTGGGTTTTTAACAAAAGATAATAAAGCGGTTGGACCTTTTGGTGTAATGGGAGGATATATGCAGCCGCAAGGACACTTCCAAGTAATGATGAACACGATTGACTTTCATTTGAATCCGCAAGCGGCATTGGATGCTCCGAGGTGGCAATGGATAGAAGGGAAAAAGGTATTGGTTGAGCCAAGTTTTCCAAACCATGTCGCACAAGCTCTTGCAAGGAAAGGACATGACATTCACGTTACAACAGATCCGGGAAGCTTTGGTCGAGGACAAATTATTTGGCGGAATTCGGAAACTGGTGTGTTAATGGGTGGAACAGAATCACGAACAGATGGGACTGTCGCAGCTTGGTAAAAGCTCGTACAATAAAGCATCTTAAGAGGGTGATGAAACCTTGAAACAACTACAATTATTTTTAGCCTTTTTCCGGGTTGGGATTCTTGGATATGGAGGAGGTCCTTCCTCGATACCACTTGTCCATAAAGAGGTCGTTGATAAATATAAATGGATGAATGATGATGATTTTTCCGATACGCTTGCATTGGCAAACGCCTTGCCTGGTCCAATCGCAACGAAGATGGCAGGGTATATCGGCTGGAGAGTTGGCGGAGCGCTTGGGATGATTGTTTCTATTCTAGCGACGATTGTTCCGACGATCACATTAATGATTTTACTTCTGACGGTGTTGAATTCGTATAAGGACCGACCGTGGGTACAAGGGATGGCAAATGCCGTCGTACCGGTTGTCGCGGTTATGCTCGGTGTGCTGACTTGGGATTTTGTGAAGAAGTCTTCTAATGGTCTTGGTTGGGCGATTACTTCTATTATAATAGTAGGAAGTTTAGTACTGATGGAGGTTTTAGGGTTGCATCCTGCGTTGTTAATCTTAGGTCTCCTCGGATATGCACTTCTTTCTAAAGAGAAAAAACCGGAGAAAGAGGTGAAGGCCTCATGATCTATTGGGAAATTTTCTTGGCGTTTTTTATTCCAGGAATTCTCGGGTATGGCGGTGGTCCTGCTTCGATACCGCTTGTAGAAAACGAAGTCGTCGATCGGTACGGTTGGCTGACAGTAAATGAATTCAGTGAAGTGCTTGCTTTAGGAAATGGGCTTCCGGGTCCAATCGCGACGAAAATGGCCGGTTATATCGGTTATGAACAAGGCGGGATTCTCGGAGCGGCTGTCGGCGTTTTTGCAACGGTTGCCCCTTCCTTGATTCTCATGATTGCTTTGTTAGGGTTATTAATGAAATTCAAAAATTCACCGAAAGTCAAAAAAATGACGAACCTTGTAAGGCCGACGATTGCGGTGTTACTCGGTGTGATGACATGGGGGTTTATCTCCAATTCGTACGAAGGTGTCGGTCTTTTGCAAACGATTATTATTGGAGGACTGAGTTATTTGCTGCTTCAAAAGCTTAAAGTTCATCCTGTTTATGTGATTGGCGGGGCATTGGTGTATGGAGCGGTGTTTTTGGCTTAAGGTGTTTCGAAAGGTGTGTCAAATTCAGATTTGGCATGCCTTTTTACTAGGATAGATTTTTTCTAGTGGAATTGCTACAATTAGTACTAGCAACTACATAAAGCGGATGGGCGGTTGACCATCTCCCAAAAGAAGGGAGGTGGTAAAATGACGACATATGAAGCGATTACGATTGCATTGACAGCAAGTCTAGTTCTTCTTAACGGACTAGCCTTGGTAGTTCAAATTGTCAAAGAGATACGAAAAAAGTAACCGTCCAGCCCCCGACCAAAGGATAGGATAGTTACTTTTTTTCAATGATACTAATTATGTTTTGGTCAGCCGCTCTTCATGCGGCATGTAGTTGCTTTGATCGAGTGTTAGTAGCACTCGGTCATTTTTTATTATATAGATAATTATAGGTTATTATACCTCCCATTGCAATTCTAGGGGGATTGGTGAATTACATTATATTTGGAGATGTTTCCTGTTTTTAAAAGGCTGTTTGTATAAAAAAAAGTATTTTTAAGCATCGTAAAATCATTTAGGATAACCAAAATGAATTGACTCTATACCAATTTGGCACTAAATTTGCTTTTTTATAGTAGATGGTGGCGGCTTAGTTTCAGCCGCCATGGGAGTTTTCGTAAAGATTGTTGCTTTTAGCTGAAAACTAAGTTGTACCTACTGAGTTGATTGGAGCGGAGGGCACTTGACTCCTGCGGGAAGAGAGGAAAGTGGGAGACCCCGTAGGCGAAGCCGAGGAGGCTCCCATTCCTCCCCGCGGAAAGCAAGTGCCCGTAGCGGAAATCAACGGGCAGAATTCACAAGTAAAAACAACAATCTCTGTGGAAAGAGACTTTTAAAATATACTCCCCCTTCTTAATTAGTAAGTTTAAATAAAGGAATCCCTCAATTTTTGGCGAATTATGTAAATGGACTTACAAAATAGGGGGAGTTACATATGAAAGACCAACGTCTTGAAAAACTGGCGGAACTATTGTTAACACATTCTTTAAAATTAAAGGAAAACGAGAAAGTGTTATTTGGTGGCGACTATGAAGCGAAGCCGTTGTTAAAGGAATTAATGAATAAAGCGTATGAAATGGGAGCAATTCCTTATTATCAAATTGATGATCAGGAGTTAAATAGAATTCTTGCGACAAATGCGAATGATGAACAAGCAATCATTCAGAATAGGTTGAATATGGCACGTTATAAGGAAATTGATGCGATTGTGCAAGTGGTTAGTGAAAAGAACGATGCAGAATTAAGTGAGGTGCCAGCGGAGCAGTGGCAGATGCTAACGAAGCATACGAAGGAATCACATGATTATTTAATCAATGAAAAACGCTGGGTGCTGTTGAATTATCCGAACTCTGCTCTTGCACAAAAAGCGAAGATGAGCTATGACCGCTTTTTTGACTATCTTCTTGACGTTTGTACGGTGGACTACAAACAGATGGAAGAGGCACAAAAACCATTGAAAGAATTAATGGACAAAACGGATAAAGTACGAATCACTGGTGAAGGGACGGACCTTCATTTTTCCATAAAAGATATTCCAGCAGTTATGTGTTTTGGTGAACGCAATATTCCAGATGGGGAAGTTTATTCTGCGCCTGTGAAAGATAGTGTGAACGGGTATATCACCTATAATACGCCGACTCTTTATCAAGGACATACGTTCCAAAATATTTATTTGGAATTTAAAGATGGGAAAATTGTCGACGCGAAGGCAGATAAAACAAAGGAATTAAATGAGATTTTAGATACGGATGAAGGTGCTCGTTTTATTGGAGAATTTGCTTTAGGAGTGAATCCGAAAATTCAAGAACCGATGCTTGATATTCTTTTTGATGAAAAAATTGGTGGGAGCTTCCACTTTACGCCAGGTCAGGCTTATGAATCAGCTGATAATGGAAATCGTTCAAGTGTCCATTGGGATATGGTGTGCATTCAACGCCCGGATTATGGTGGAGGAGAAATTTACTTTGATGATGTGTTAGTGAGAAAAGATGGCGTCTTTGTTTTAGAAGAGTTGAAAGGGTTAAATCCGGATGCGTTGAAATAAGGAAGGTTTACCAGAGCTGTATCTGGGATATTAGAAAGACAAGGAGGCAGTGTTTATGACATATTCTATAGTTGGATACGATCCAGAAGCGAAAGAATGGGGAATTGCTGTTCAATCAAAATTCATTGGAGTGGGAGCTGTAGTACCATTTGCGAAGGCAGGAGTTGGGGCAGTTGCGACACAGTCCTATGCAAATACTTCGTATGGTCCGCAAGCGCTGCAGTTAATGGAAGAAGGGAAAACAGCAGAGGAAGCGTTAGAGCTAATCACAAAGGATGATCCCGAACGCCATTTACGTCAGGTTGGTCTCCTTGATGCAATGGGGAACCCGGCTACTTTTACAGGAGAAGGCTGCTACGATTGGGCTGGTGGAATAACAGGTCCTAATTTTGCTGCTCAAGGAAATATTCTAGTCGGTGAAAATACGGTACATGCAATGGGAGAAATATTTACTTCTACGGAAGGTCCACTTGCACATCGACTATTAACTGCACTGGATGCAGGGCAATCTGCTGGTGGAGACTCCCGTGGAATGCAGTCTGCTGCACTGTTGGTTGTAAAAGAACAAGGTGGTTACGGGGGTTTCAATGATTGGTATATTGATGTCCGTGTGGATGATCATCCGGATCCTATTAAGGAATTAATCCGTATTTATAAGCTCCATAGACTATACTTTGCTGAATCGGAAACAGGGAGAGTTGTTTTAATAGAAGGAGAAGTAGCAGAAGAGTTAGAACGAGAGCTGTTCCGGCTTGGTTACAGGGATAAGAAAAAATCACTGCAGCAAAGTTTGAAAGACTACTTGCACACCGAAAACTTTGAAATGCGTGAGCAAGAGGAAAATATGATTGATTTAGATGTACTTGACTTTATGAAAAATCAAAGGGAATAATAGGTGAAAAGGGTAGTGGACTTTGAGTTGCTACTCTTTTTTAGTAGAGGTGGGGATGGAGCTACTAATGAAAGAGAGTTTAACGTGAATTTACATGCTGTACTCCCTACTGGTGGAAATTTCCCTTTAACCTATTATGTTTGTGTTATATAATGAATGGTTGTATACGGAATGTTCGTATTGGAGGTAAATAATGACAACTATTGGAAGAAACGAGCCCTGTCTTTGTGGCAGTGGGAAAAAATACAAAAAGTGCTGTGGGAAAGCGGGAGCGGTACATATAGATGAGTTAGTCGCTCAGGAATTGGATACATTGCAAGCGCAGCTCTATGATTATATTGCGACAACTAACTCATCAGAAATAGAAGCAGAATACCACGCACAATTGGATAAGATGGCGATGATGAAGGCAGATCAAGATGTTTTTGAAATGGCTTTTGTCAGCTGGTACGGTGTTAGTAGGAAGTTAGAAGATGGCACAAGATTGATTGATGGTTTTATAGAAAAACACTCAAGTACAATCTCGCGTCCACAAACAAAGGAAATAGTAGAGTCTTGGAAAGATGTTCGATTAACTGCAGGCTCTGTTAAGATGCTTGATGACAAGACGGTTATCGTGACAGAGGTTGGTACAGGAGAAACACTGCAGGTCAAAGAGAAATTTGGGGAATTGGAGGCAGGTAGTTTCTTTTTAGGAATTCTTCTTCCTTATAAAGACAGCTATTTACCGTTTGCGCAATACTTCATTTATCCAACGATTGAAGAAGCTGCTTCAGAAATTGTGAAAAATAGAGTCGAACAAGATCAAGCGGAAAGCTTACATGACTACCTTTGTACACATTACTTAACTTTGGCCGATTTAAGCTTCGTCTTGTACAGCACGAAGAAAGAGAAGCAAGATAATAATGCTGTCGAGCAAAAGGAAGACGAAGTAAAAGAGGTAGAGGCTGAAACAGCTGTTGTAGAGGAAAGAGAAGATGGAGACGATTCCGATTGGATGCAACCGTCTTACCAGGAAGCTTTTGATGCATTGAATCAGTTTTTACAAGAAAAAGGTGAAAACAGTCAAGAATCAAAACTTCTAAATCGGATTTTGGAAGCGTACTTAAGTGCAGAACGTCCAACGATTCGAAATCCAAAAATCTATTCTGCGGCAGTCGTCGATGTGACTAAAAATATCGACGGTATAGGCATAAGTTATTTGCAAAAAGACTTAGCGGAAGCATTTGGCGTCTCAGCTAACAGCATCTCTCGCCGTAGCAAACAGATTTGGGAAAAACATCAAGAAACTATTATGGAATTAATGAAACAACCAGTTTAAACATTTAGTATGAGGGGGGCAGTCCTTTTATCGCTTTTGGGCGGTGGGGGCTGTCTTTTTTTGTGTGGGGCGGGGTGACAGTCATAAAAAGGAGAATCGGTGACAGTCCTAAGTACGACAGTCATAAGAATGACAGTCATCAAAAAACGAGAAGCATCCAACAATGTTTGCCCCATCTTCCACCCTTAGGTCCGTCCCTCGCTCAATTAACGTAATAAAGTAACATCTATCGTTTGTGTCTTAAGTTGTCACTGTTTTGGGATAGTGGTAATATTAATAGGGAATCTAGCGTATTTTTGTGAGAGGTTTTTTTGTTTTTTTCACGAATTAGTATTGGGTGAGAATTTGCAGAGGAAATGGTGACTAGGCTTGTCTCTTTGCCTTTTTCATCTCTCACATTTCCAAAATAAAGGAGCGTATTACATGCTTGGAATTTTAAATAAAGTATTTGATTCGAATAAACGAGAAATCAAAAAGCTTGAAAAACTAGCTGATCAAATAGAAACATTAGGTCCGGAGATGGAGAAGCTAACGGATGATGAGATCCGTGGGAAAACAGAAGATTTTAAACAACGCTATCAAAACGGAGAAGACCTTGATAGTATGCTTGTGGAAGCATTTGCTGTTGTACGGGAAGCAGCAAAACGTGTATTAGGACTATATCCTTACCGCGTTCAGCTTATGGGTGGTGTATCCCTTCATGGTGGGAACATTTCTGAGATGAAAACAGGGGAAGGTAAAACGTTAACAGCAACAATGCCTGTTTATCTTAATGCTATTACAGGAAAAGGTGTCCACGTTATCACGGTCAATGAATATTTGGCTAGTCGTGATGCGGAGGAAATGGGACGTTTGTATAATTTCCTCGGTTTAACAGTGGGCTTAAATTTAAATTCTTTATCAAAAGACGAAAAGCGTGAAGCGTATGCAGCGGACATCACGTATGGTACGAATAATGAGTTCGGATTTGATTACTTGCGTGACAATATGGTGCTTTACAAAGAGCAAATGGTTCAGCGTCCACTTTATTTTGCTGTAATTGATGAGGTTGACTCAATTTTAATTGATGAAGCACGAACTCCGTTGATTATTTCAGGTCAAGCGCAAAAGTCAACGCAGCTTTATATGCAAGCAAATGCTGTCGTTCGCACGCTAAAAAAAGAAGAAGATTACACATATGATGAAAAAACAAAAGGTGTTCTTTTAACAGATGAAGGTATGAATAAAATTGAAAGAGCCTTTAATATTGATAACTTGTTTGATATCTCTCATGTTACATTAAACCATCATATCAACCAAGCATTGAAAGCACATGTTAGTATGCACCGCGATGTTGACTATGTTGTCCAAGATGGTGAAATTGTTATCGTTGACTCCTTCACTGGTCGTCTGATGAAAGGGCGTCGTTACAGTGATGGACTTCATCAATCGATTGAAGCAAAAGAAGGACTTGATATTCAAAACGAAAGTATGACAATGGCATCTATTACATTCCAGAACTACTTCCGTATGTATGAAAAATTATCTGGTATGACAGGTACAGCGAAGACAGAGGAAGAAGAGTTCCGTAATATTTACAATATGTATGTCGTGGTTATTCCTACGAATAAACCAATTGTCCGTGATGACCGTGCCGATCTTATTTATGCTTCTATGGAAGGGAAATTTCGTGCAGTTGTGGAGGACATTAAAGAGCGTAATGAAAAAGGACAGCCAGTACTTGTCGGTACAGTTGCCGTAGAAACGTCAGAGCTTATCTCAAAACTTCTAACAAAACGCGGCGTCCGTCATAACGTATTGAATGCGAAAAACCATGGACGCGAAGCAGATATTATTTTAGAAGCTGGTCAAAAGGGAGCAGTTACGATTGCGACGAACATGGCCGGTCGTGGTACAGATATCAAGCTTGGTGAAGGCGTATTGGAGTTAGGTGGACTTGCCGTTATTGGTACGGAGCGTCATGAATCCCGTCGTATCGATAACCAGCTACGTGGTCGTTCTGGACGTCAGGGTGACCCTGGTGTTACGCAGTTCTATCTTTCTATGGAAGATGAGCTTATGCGTCGCTTCGGTTCTGACAATATGAAAAACATGATGACAAAACTTGGAATGGACGATTCACAGCCAATCCAAAGTAAAATGGTCAGCCGTGCTGTTGAATCTGCCCAAAAACGAGTAGAAGGAAATAACTTCGATGCTCGTAAACAGTTACTTCAGTATGATGATGTTCTTCGTCAACAACGTGAAATCATCTACAAGCAGCGTTTTGATGTACTCGATTCCGATAATCTTCGTGAAATCGTTGAAAGCATGATGAAGTCCGTAATCGAACGCCAAGTTCAACTTTATACGCAAGATGAAGAAGAGGAAAATTGGAACTTGCAGGGCTTAGTTGATTATGTAAAAGGAACGCTTCTTGATGAAGACGAAATCACAGTCGAACAACTTAAAGGAAAAGACCCTGAAGAAATGATGGATCTTATCTTTGGCGCAGTGAAAAATCGTTATGATGAAAAAGAAGAGCAAATGTCGAGCGAACAAATGCGTGAATTTGAAAAAGTTATTTTACTACGTGCAGTTGATTCAAAATGGATTGACCACATTGACGCAATGGATCAGCTTCGTCAAGGTATCCATCTTCGTGCTTATGGTCAAACAGATCCGCTTCGTGAATACCAGCATGAAGGATTTGCGATGTTTGAGAACATGGTAATGGCAATTGAAGAAGATGCCGCTAAATACATTATGAAGGCAGAAATCCGCAACAATCTTGAGCGTCAAGAAGTCGCGAAAGGTCAAGCTGTTAACCCAAAAGAAGACGGCGAAAAAGCGAAGAAAAAGCAGCCAGTTCGAAAAGAGGAATCTGTCGGCCGTAATGAACCTTGTCCATGCGGAAGCGGTAAAAAATATAAAAATTGTCACGGAAGCATTTCTTAAATAATGATTTAGAAATACAAACAAAGATACCTGGTACGCTTTTTAAAAAATCAGTGCCAGGTACTTTTCCGTTTTTTTGTGAACAATACTTGTTATAAAAAGCATCTTTTATAATAAGGCTCTTTTCGTAAAGTTTGTTGCTTTTTAACGAAAAACTAAGTTTAACCTACTGAGTTGGTTGGAGCGGAAAGCAAGTGCCCGTAGCGGAAATCAACGGGCTGAATTTATAAGTGAAAACAACACTCTATGAGAAAAGAGCCTATAATAAATATCAGAAAATACACTATAGAGGTGAACACACATGGAATTATCAGAAATAAGAGTGGAATTAGAAAAAACAGCTAAAACGCTAGCTGACTTTAGGGGGTCTCTTTGACTTAGAAAACAAAGAGGCACGAATTGCAGAGCTTGATGAGATTATGGTGGATCCTGACTTCTGGAATGATCAGCAGAAGGCACAATCACTTATAAATGAAGGAAATGGATTAAAGGATTTAGTTAATGAATACAAAGAGTTGCAAGAGTCACAAGAAAATCTTGAAGTAACGCTCGAACTTGTTCGTGAAGAGCAGGATGAGGAGTTGCAGAAAGAGCTTGAGACGGAGCTTGAAGAGTTGGTCACACGTTTAAATAATTATGAACTTCAATTGTTATTAAGTGAAGAATACGATAAAAATAACGCTATTTTAGAACTTCATCCTGGTGCTGGCGGAACAGAATCGCAAGACTGGGGCTCAATGCTTCTCCGCATGTACACGCGCTGGGGAGAGAAAAAAGGTTTCAAAGTCGAAACACTTGATTACCTTGCTGGTGACGAAGCGGGAATTAAAAGTGTTACTCTTGCGATTAAAGGACACAATGCATACGGCTATTTAAAAGCAGAAAAAGGTGTACACCGCCTCGTTCGTATTTCTCCATTCGATTCTTCTGGCCGCCGTCATACTTCCTTCGTATCCTGTGAAGTAATGCCAGAGTTTAATGAAGAAATTGAAATTGATATTCGTACAGAGGACCTTAAAATTGATACGTATCGTGCAAGTGGTGCTGGTGGTCAGCATATCAATACGACTGACTCAGCAGTACGGATTACTCATTTACCTACAAATGTTATCGTAACATGCCAAAATGAGCGTTCTCAGATTAAAAACCGTGAACAAGCAATGAAGATGTTAAAAGCAAAATTATATCAAAAGCGAATTGAAGAACAAGAGCAAGAGCTTCTTGAAATCCGTGGGGAACAAAAAGAAATTGGCTGGGGAAGCCAAATTCGTTCGTACGTTTTCCACCCATACTCTATGGTAAAAGACCATCGTACCAATACAGAGTCTGGGAATGTTCAAGGAGTGATGGATGGAGACATTGATCCGTTTATTAACGCTTATTTACGTTCACGAATTCAATAATAGTAGGAAAAGCCATGCCTTTTGGGGTGTGGTTTTTTTGTCGGTTGGAAATGCGTCTCTTGTTTTGTCTTCGTTGTCTATTTTATCGGCGAAACGACAAGAAATGACTTGTTTTGACCCGTTTTTCCGCCTGATCACGAACAGGACACAAGCCAAAAGGAAATCTCCAGCAGGCTATACTACTAGCCTGCTATTTCTAAGTCCCCGACATCTCACTTCATTAATGCTTTACTGCGTTATCGGACTGTTATTTACAGTCCCATACCCTCATGCTATACTCTCAAAGGTTGACAGAGCAGGCTTTCGGAGTATAACTGCAATGTCTTAATTTAAAATTACTATCAAAATACTATGAGTAAGCGTAGAGGTCCGTCCCTGCCTACATTATAGCGTTACCGTATGAAAGGATTGCCCGCAGGAGACGTCAATCAAAAGGTCCGTCCCCGACCACACTACAGTGCGAAAGGTGCTGCTCGGATTGTTGTGGTGCATGATTGGGGGAGTGTTTACTCATACTATTTGAATAGAGGTTAAAGGAGTTTGACTGTGATGGGTGCGAAACAGAGACGTCGTGGGCAGCGGTTTAGTCCACGAGTGGAGAAATTTTTGGAGTATGTTCTTGTTTTAATTGGGTCTTCGTTTGTCGCTATTGCATTTAATGTGTTTTTGCTTCCGAACGAGGTTGCATCTGGTGGCGTAAGTGGGATTTCTACTATATTAAAGGGTGTTTTTGATTGGAAGCCAGCTTACGTTCAATGGGCTTTTAATATACCGCTTTTTATAGCTGGACTTATTTTCTTAGGGTTTCAGTTTGGAGTGAAAACAGCGATTGGGACTATTTTCCTTCCGTTTGTTGTTTATTTAACAGAAGCGTGGGAGCCGTGGACACAGGATCCACTTTTAGGATCGCTATTTGGAGGAATAGGGGTTGGTCTTGGTCTTGGAATCGTTTTTCGTGGCAAAGCATCGACTGGTGGGACAGATTTACTTGCTCAAATTATTAATAAATTTACCGGTTTGAGCCTAGGTACATGTGTTGCAATGATTGATGGATTGATTGTATTATCTGCTGCGGTTGTATTTGATATTGAACGGGGGTTATATGCTTTAATCGGTCTATACGTTACAAGTAAAACGATTGATTTGGTACAAGTTGGAGTTAGCCGTTCCAAAACAGCACTTATTATTACGAATCGACAAGAAGAAATTCGTGAAGGGATTTTGAATAAAATAGATCGCGGTGTGACAAAACTATCAGCGTATGGTGGATACACAGATGATGAACGGCCAATTCTTATGTGCGTTGTCGACCAAACAGAGTTCACTAAATTGAAACAACTGGTTAGAACCATTGACCCTGCTGCATTTGTTGTTACAATGGATGCCTCTGAGGTAATGGGGGAAGGTTTCAATAAAACGTAAAGTTGGTATAATAATCTAGTAAGGAACTAAATTGTTAGCAATTACCAATGGATTTTTTCAGAGAAAGGAGAGTAATTGATGAAAAAGCTACTGATGACTATGTTATTTGGAACAGCACTTGTGCTTGCTGCGTGTGGCGGAGACGGCGACAATGGCGACAGTGAGGAGACAAGTTCTGGTGAAATTAATGCAGAAAAAATTGTAAGTAATAAATGTTCGAGCTGTCATGGCGGAAACCTTGAAGGTGGAATGGGACCAGCATTAGAAAACATAGGTGCTGAGCTAAGCAAAGACCAAATTTTAACGACAATCCAAGAGGGGAAAGGTAACATGCCTCCTAATATTATTGAAGGTGAAGAGGCAGAGGCTGTTGCAAAATGGTTAGCAGATAAAAAGTAAATTTTAAAAATCAGCAGTTTGACATGAACTGTTGATTTTTTTATAGGAAAATAGTGGTTAGTGAAATATCGAATGCAACGGTAACGATAATAGCTGGTCGACAAGTGCCAACGTGAATAGGACAGAATTAGTCACATTTTATGACAATATCAGCCAATTAGCGGGTGTTAGCTGTAAATATACCATGCTTCTCTTTTAACCTATCATTATATAATAAAGAGTAGGTTACGGTAAAATGCAAAAAGTTTTTTTAGGAAATTTAAACCATGTTTTATCGAAGAAAATAGCTTTATTACTGAAAAAAAGGGGACATTTCTCCCCTTTTTTTTACTTTGAAATAAAAATGTAATATAATTGTCCCTTAACTTCTGAGGTTAGAATGGTATAATGTTTCCGGGAGCTTGATTTCGAGTAATTACGACATCCTATGTCTAAATTGAAAAAATAAGTGAAATATGACTAAATAGATAGACAACACAGCCAGAAGGGAACCACATAATACAAAATAAGGTGAGTTTATAATGATAGAAATGAAAGACGTGTACAAGCAGTACAAAAATGGTGTGACTGCTGCAAATGGATTTGACATCCGTATAAAACAAGGCGAATTTGTTTATGTTGTTGGGCCAAGTGGAGCAGGTAAGTCAACCTTCATTAAAATGATATATCGAGAAGAAAAGCCTACTAAAGGCGATATCATAGTAGATGGAATAAATCTTTCCACTATAAAAACTAATAGAATCCCATACTTACGTAGAAAGATAGGAGTTGTCTTTCAAGATTTTAAACTCCTAACCTCTTTAACGGTCTATGAAAATATTGCATTTGCTTTAGAAGTAATTGAAGAGCATCCGAGCAATATTAAAAGAAAAGTAATGGATGTCTTAGATCTTGTTGGATTAAAACACAAAGCAAGAATGCTTCCGAATGAGTTGTCGGGAGGAGAACAGCAACGTGTATCGCTTGCTCGTTCTATTATCAATACTCCAAAGGTGGTCATTGCGGATGAGCCAACTGGAAACCTGGATCCCGAAACATCTTGGGAAATTATGAACATCTTTGAAGAAATTAATAATCGAGGGACAACCGTTGTAATGGCTACTCATAATCGCGAAATTGTTAACACAATTAAGCATCGAGTGATTGCCATCGAAAATGGACGAATTGTTCGCGATCAGCATCGAGGTGATTACGGTTATGAAAGCTAGAACGTATGGTCGTCATGTTCGCGAAAGTTTGAAAAGCCTTGGTCGTAATGGTTGGATGACCTTTGCCTCTGTCAGTGCCGTCACCGTAACATTACTTCTTGTCGGTGTTTTCGTCGTCTTAATGTTAAATATGAATAAAATTGCTACAGATATTGAAAAAGATGTTGAAATCCGGGTTCTTGTAGATATTGGAACAGAAAAAGCTGGAGTAGAAGAAATAGGGAAAAAGATAAAGGCCTTAGATGGTGTAGAATCAGTAGAGTTTTCTTCTAAGGATGAAGAACTTCAAAATCTAGTAAAAGATGTTGGAGAAGATTTCAAACTATTTGAACAGGATAATCCACTTTTTGATGTCTTCGTCGTAAAAGCAGAGAATCCACGAGACACCAAAAAAATCGCAACGACGATAAATAAGTATAAAAATGTAAATGAAGCTGTTTATGGAGAAGCAAAAATTGAAAAGCTATTTGGCTTTTTGCAAATGAGTCGAAATGTTGGCTTAGTGTTAATCATTGGCCTGTTATTTACGGCAATGTTTTTAATCTCTAATACTATAAAAATTACAATTGTTGCTAGAAGAAGGGAAATCGAGATAATGAAACTAGTCGGTGCTACCAACTGGTTTGTACGTTGGCCGTTTATCCTTGAAGGATTGTGGCTAGGAATTTTAGGTTCTATTATCCCGATAGCTCTTGTCTCAACAGGCTATTATTATGCCTATGAGTTTTTGAAGCCGAAACTAGCAAACCATTTTGTTCAAATATTAGAAGTAACCCCATTTATTTTACAAGTGAATTTATTAATCATACTAATGGGTTGCCTCATTGGTGCATGGGGAAGCTTTATGTCTGTCCGGAAATTCTTAAGAGTATAAAATGATAGGTTGATAGAAGTCGAAAGGAGCATGCAGCTTGAAAAGAAGAAGTTTAATCACACTATCTATTGCAGCAGCATTAACAATCGGAACACTACCAACATGGGGAGGATCAGCCAACGCTGCTTCCCTATCTGAGTTAAAAGAGAAAAAAGAAAGTATTAGTTCAGAGAAAAAAGAAGTAAACGAAAAAATCTCTACTAAAGAGTCTGAGATTAACGAAAATATCTCTACGCAAAAAGATATCAAAAGCGAAATAGCTGCAATTGATACAAAAACGAGAGATACAGAAAATAAAATACAAGAAAAAGCTGCGGAAATAAATGAGACAACAGCAAAAGTGGAGAAACTAAAAAAAGAAATTGCTGAACTGAAAAAGAAAATTGAAGAACGCAATGAACTTTTAAAGGAACGTGCAAGAGCGATCCAAGAAAAAGGCGGTTCAGCTAGTTATATTGATGTTTTACTTGGTGCTGAAAGTTTCGGAGATTTCCTTAACCGCATTACAGCAGTAAACACAATTGTGAGTGCAGATCAGAAAATTATGGACGAGCAAAAGAGCGACAAAGAATCATTGGAATCAAAACAAAAAGAAGTAGAAGAAAAGCTGGCTTCTCTTAAAGATGCAAAAGCAGATCTAGAATCTTTAAAACAAGAGCTACATAGCCAAAAAGAACAAAAAGCAGCGTTATTCAAGCAACTTGAAAAGCAACAAGCAACATTAGAAGTTGAAAAAGAAAAGTTAGAATCTCACGCTAGTGAATTAGAAGCAATTGAAGCACAAATTGGTGGAGAAATTCAAGCAGAACAAGCGAGATTACAAGAACTTGCTCGTCAAAAAGAAAAAGAGGCACAGGCACAACGCCAACAAGCATCTAACTCTGGCGGCGGTGGAGGAGGTAGTGTCGCGACTCCAGCTGTAAGTGCTGGAACGTGGACAAGACCTGCTTCTGGTAGGGTTACGACAGAGTATGGCTGGGATACCTTAAACGGTAGCAGTCGCTACCACTGGGGTACTGATATTGCAGCTAGTGGAAATGTTCCAATTGTTGCAGCAGCCGACGGAGTCATACTTAAAAGCCATTACAGCTCTAGTTACGGAAATGTTGTTTATATGACGCATTCTATCAACGGACAAATGTTTACAACGGTATATGCTCATATGTCCGGTTCTAGTGTTAGTGCAGGGCAATATGTGAAAAAAGGTCAACGAATTGGTACGATGGGTAACACGGGATATTCATTCGGACAGCATTTACATTTTGAACTTCATGTAGGTGCATGGAATGCAGCCAAATCTAATTCTGTAAACCCACGTCAATATGTGAGTTTGTAATAAAAGATAGAGACACAACTTGTTTAATGGACAAGTTGTGTTTTTTGTTTTGGTTGAGGGGGGGGAGAGTTGGTTTGAGTTGGTTTGTGCCAGGAACAAAATCGGTGGTTTGTGCCAGGAACAAAAGTGGTGGTTTGTGCCAGGAACAAAAACGGTGGTTTGTGCCAGGAACAAAAGTGGTGGTTTGTGCCAGGAACAAAATCGGTGATTTGTGCCAGGAACAAAAACCGTGATTTGTTCCTGGCACAAACAAAGAGGAGGGTTCTAATCATTCAAAACGGATTTCCCGAATAAAGATATTTTCATTTTAAATTCTTCCTATAAACAAGTTATTGTAGTAAAGTATTAATAATATTTCGTATATAGAAAAGTGAAGTGAAAGAGGAGATTTTTTATGAAGTTCACCACAAGTATTGTTCACAATCAGTTGAAGCATGATCAGAAATTAAAAAGTAAAGTGACGCCAATTTATCAAACTTCTGCATTTTCTTTCGGTTCTTTAGAAGAGTTAGAAGGATTTTATGAAGGGAATGCTCCTTATCTTTACTCAAGGGTTGGAAATCCAAATACAGATGAATTAGGAACAATGGTAGCTAAGATGGAAGGGGCGCCGAGTGGGATTGCTACCTCTTCAGGACTTTCTGCGATTCTTGCGGGAATTTTATCAGTTGTGCAAGCGGGTGACCATATTATTGCTGCAGAGGATTTATATGGCGGAACCTATCATCTGATCAAGGAAGAGCTTAAAATGTTTGGAATCTCCACAAGCTTTGTTAATTTTGGAGAGAGAGCAGAGGTAGAACAAGCAATAACTTCAAAAACAAAACTATTATATAGCGAAACTATTTCCAATCCTTTTTTAAGAGTGGAAGATGTAAAAGGTATGGTAGAAATAGCAAAACAGTATAAGTTATTTACATTAATTGATAACACATTTGCCACACCATTTTTACGACAGCCTTACGTAGAAGGTATAGACCTTGTAGCTCACAGTGCAACGAAGTATTTAGGAGGACACAGTGATATAACGGCAGGTGTGCTCGTAGGTAGTGAAAATCTAGTGAGTAAAGCTAGAGAAAGAGTAGTGAATTTAGGTGCGAATTTAAGTCCATTTGAGGCATGGCTCACAGTTCGAGGTACGAAAACTCTTGCGCTTCGAATGGCAAAACAAACGGAAAATGCTCATTCTCTGGTAGAGCAATTGAAAAAACATAATGCTATTGAGAAAGTTTATTATCCAACTGAGCTATCGAACAAAGGGAATGGCGCAATTGTTACCATTGAGCTTTCTCAAAAGTGTAATATCGAGAAGTTTTTTACATCACTTCAATGGGTGAAAATTATTCCTTCACTTGCGGGTGTTGAAACAACGGTTTCCCATCCAGTAACTACATCCCACAGGGCACTCTCAAAAGAAGCACAAGAAAAAATCGGAATAAATAGACATGTTGTCCGCATATCACTAGGTATTGAGGATGCTGGGGATATTAATCAGGTATTTGAAAAAGCAATAAAGGAATCTTTGGAAATTTAGTCTTCTATAATATTGGATTATTGCTTGTTTATGGTTTGTCTAGTTAGAGCGGCTAGTCCTTTGATATCGAAGAAAAATCCCAACTTATCGGCGAATCGACAACAAACAACTTATTTCGATTAGCAGTTGTGCTGGGAAAATGAAAGAATGAAAAAATTCTAAATTTTCTCTTGACGATTAGTAGTGAAGAATTTATAATTCACTTTAAGCCATGAATAACTAACTATTTACAACTGAATGCTCTTATCGAGAGTGGTGGAGGGAATAGGCCCGATGAAGCCCGGCAACCTTCGAGTACGATTGCGTGTACTTGAAAAGGTGCTAATTCCTACAGGCAATTAAGCTGCCTGGGAGATAAGAGGAGGATCCCTTAAAAACAGACCCTCTTCTTAGGAAGGGGGTTTTTCTTATTCTTCCTCTTGAAATCTTCCTAACTCATCAAGAATCTACCCAATACACTACGCATCAAATTAGGGCGTTTATTAATGCTTTATACGAAATGCAGGAACGCACCTATGACAGATTGCATTTGACTGTTACACCATTTGAACTAACACCAGAGAAAAAATTAATAAAAACTCAAATTTCTTAAGGAGGAATTTTTTTATGACAAATTCATTTGATTTTGACACGTTACTTCTTCACGGTGGACAACAGCCAGATCCGGAAACAGGTTCAAGGGCGGTTCCAATCTATCAAACTACTTCCTATGTTTTTGATAATACGGAGCATGCAGCGAAGTTATTTGGATTAGAAGAGGGAGGGAATATTTACTCCCGAATTATGAATCCGACAGTCGATGTACTCGAACAGCGACTTGCTTTATTAGAAGGAGGAATTGGCGCACTTGGTGTTTCTTCTGGTATGGCGGCGATTTCACTTGCAGTGTTAAATATTGCTGGTGCAGGTGATGAAATTGTTGCAGCAACGAATCTTTATGGAGGAACTTACAATCTATTTTCTGTTACGCTTCCGAAGTATGGAATTACAGTAAAATTTGTTGACCCTTCTGACCCAGAGAACTTCCGAAAAGCCATCACACCGAAAACGAAAGCGCTATTTGGAGAAACAATCGGTAATCCGAGTTTAAATATTTTAGATATTGAAAAAGTTGCAGACATTGCGCATGAAAATGGAATTCCATTACTCATCGATAATACTTTTGCTACTCCGTATGTATGTAAGCCGATTGAATGGGGTGCAGATATTGTTATCCACTCAGCAACAAAGTGGATCGGTGGGCACGGCACAACGATTGGCGGAATTGTTGTAGATGGTGGGAAATTTGATTGGAATAGTGAAAAGTTCCCTGGCTTTACAGAACCAGACCGCAGCTATAATGGCATCCGCTACGCAACAGATGTAGGAGAAGCGGCATTTATTACAAAACTAAGGGTTCAGCTTTTAAGAGACTTTGGTTCTTGCTTAAGTCCACAAAGTGCTTTCTTACTTTTACAAGGACTTGAAACATTGCATTTGCGAGTGGAACGCCATAATCAAAATGCAGTGAAGATTGCGGAGCATTTACAAGCGCATAGTGAAGTCAATTGGGTTTCTTATCCTGGATTAAGAGAACACCCTTCGTATCACTTAGCACAGAAGTATTTCAAAAACGGAACGGGTTCAATTGTAGTGTTTGGCATTAAAGGTGGAAGAGAAGCTGGTCGTAAAGTAGTGGACAATATTAAGTTATGGTCGCATGTTGCAAATGTTGGTGATGCAAAATCGCTTATCATTCATCCGGCATCGACGACACATCAACAGCTGAATTCAGAAGAATTAAAGTCTACAGGTGTTACGGAAGATTTGGTTCGTTTATCTATCGGTCTCGAATCGCCACAGGATTTAATTAACGAATTGGATCAAGCAATTGAGGCAGCTCTAGCGGCATCACCGGTATAAAAAATTCTCATTAAAAATCTAAACGGGAGGAGGTAACGAATATGGAGAATAAAAAAATTCAAGACACCATAGTAAGCTCCATCCGAATACCTGCTCTTACGTTAGAAAGTGGAGAAATATTAAAAGATATCAACTTAGTTTATGAAAGAAGTGGAAATATAAACGGTCCTGTAATTTTGATTTGCCATGCATTAACAGGTAATCATCTTGTAAGTGGCGACGATGATCAACCAGGATGGTGGGCAGGGTTAGTAGGTCCAGGTTGCTATATTGATACAAATGAATTTCAAATTATTTCGTTCAATGTACTAGGGGGATGTGATGGGTCTACGGGACCTGCCTCCCTTAGCCCTATAACAGGGAAGAGATATGGTCCTGACTTTCCAGAAATAACGATTAGAGATATGGTGAGTGCGCAGCATACAGCTCTTCAAACCCTTGGCATTAAAAAGCTTGAAGCTGTTATTGGTGGATCGTTAGGCGGGATGCAAGCATTAGAGTGGGGATTAATGTTTCCTCAATTTGTCCAGAAAATATTTCCATTAGCTGTCACTCCTGAATTAAGTGATTACGGAATTGCTTTTAATCATATTGGGATTAGAAGTATTGAAAATGATCCCCATTGGAATAACGGATATTACGAAGAGAATTGTGAAATAAAAGGATTAGAGATTGCGAGAATGGCTGGAATGGTTACGTATAGAACGGGAGCACTTTTTGCTGAGCGATTTACAAGAGGTCAAAACAATCAACAGTTTGAAGTGCAGTCCTATTTAGACTACCAAGGAAATAAATTACGGAGTCGGTTTGACGCAAATAGTTATCTCACTTTATTGAGAGCGATGAACACGCACGACATTAAAAGAGGTCGAGAGGACTGGAAAGAACTTCTCGCTAATTTGCCATGTGAATTAATCGGAATAAGTTACGATGGCGACCTTATTTATGAGCAGGCGTCGTTAAAGGTGTTAACGGAAATAATTCCCGATAGCACTCATTATTTTATACCAACAGTTTTTGGGCATGATGGGTTCTTAGTTGAATTTGAAAAGTGGGGCGGGATTATACAATCGCATTTAACAAAACTGAAAGTAAAGGGAGCTAGTGTATTTAAATACTAGCAGCTATACGAACGAATCTGAGAAAGCGAGCTACCGCTAGTAAACCATTTTCGTTAAACGATAAAGTGCTCTTGATTTATGTACTGTTTTGAACTACCCCCACTTAGCTAACGCTTGAAGTGGGGGATTGCTGTGAACACTAGTGTATCCACCAGTTTTTTAGCAGGCTACCCCCGCAGCTCCTGCGGTTATTACTCAATATCTTGTACGTTGAATTCTCCACACTCCCTACTTTTGCTTGGTTTTCGCTACTTCGGTGAGTGTGGGACGACTGAACGTTGAAGATTTTACGTTGCAGACGTTTTTCCTGCAATAACCCTATATCTTCAGTTTTCAAAGAACAACCTGCACAAGAAAAACATAGCACATATGTTCTTGGTGTTTAACAACTTTGGCTAACGTCAACTGACATTCATCCCCTCCCTACTCATTGGGCTACCGCCCTCCACATTCCTTGAGGAAGGGGTATTCTGTCGGAAGATGATAAAAGAGAAAAGCTGAAATGAGTAGCTGTTTCCAATTAAACAACTAACATAACTTGTCCTTCGCTGTCATATATATGTAATAGCAAAGACATCGCACCGCCTAAGCGCGTTTTTGTGTGGTGTCTTTTTGATTACAGAAAAGCCTGCTAGAGGCAGAGGGAGTTTTATCCTGCCTTTTTTAGCCGCTAATATAGACAAGTTGGAGGGAAACAGATGGAGAGGGATTCTAAAAGGTTAATCGTAATTGTCCTTATCGCGATGCTAGTGGGAGCAGGAGCAATGTATGGCGGGATGGAATGGTGGAAAACGCCTGGTGCATCAGAAGAGAATGGCGAGATGTTGAATCCAGAGAGCGGGGAAATGAAACTGCCTGACAAGCTTCATAAAGTAGAAGTTGCCTATGAACTTATCAGTGAAAAGTTTTTTCAAGATGTAGACAATAGTGAGTTAGTTGCCGGTGCGATTGAAGGAATGTTAAAAACGTTAAATGATCCATATTCTGTTTATATGGATGCGAAAACTGCTGCCCAATTTAGTGACTCCCTTGATTCCTCCTTTGAAGGAATTGGAGCGGAAGTAACGATTGTTGATGGGAATTTAGTTATTGTTGCTCCTTTTAAAAATTCACCTGCGGAGGAAGCGGGATTGAAACCAAATGACAGAATTGTGAAAGTGAATGGAGAAAGTGTAGAAGGCTTAGACTTATACGAAGCGACTTTGAAAATTAGAGGAAAGAAAGGATCGGAAGTAAAGCTGCAAGTAATGAGAGAGGGATTAACGACGCCGATTGAAGTATCGGTAAAAAGAGATGAAATTCCTGTTGAAACGGTTATTTCGGAAGTGAAAAAGGAAGAAGGGAAAGATATAGGCTACATTCAAATCACTTCTTTCTCGGAACACACTGCTGAAGACTTTCAAGAACAGTTGGCAGATTTAGAAAAGCAAGGAATTAAAGGGCTAGTCATTGATGTACGAGGAAATCCTGGAGGACTTCTTTCTAGCGTCGATAAAATTTCAAATGAGCTCGTAACATCAGATAAGCCATTTGTTCAAATTGAAGAACGAAGTGGTGAAGTCATGCGTTCTTATTCAAAAAAGAAAGAGAAAAAAGCATACCCAATTACGGTATTAATCGATGAAGGAAGTGCATCTGCTTCGGAAATACTAGCGGGAGCGTTACAAGAAGCAGAGGATTATCCACTTATAGGGACAAAGAGCTTCGGAAAAGGAACGGTGCAGCAAGCAGTTCCAATGGGAGACGGTAGTAACATTAAGCTCACCATGTTTAAATGGTTAACACCGGATGGAAATTGGATTCACAAGAAAGGTATTAAACCAGATATTCCAGTACGTCAGCCAAACTATTTCTACTCACATCCTTTGCAAGTGGAAAAAACGTTAAAAAAGGAAATGAATAATGAACAAGTAAAAAATGCACAAGAAATGCTGCAAGGACTTGGCTTCAAACCAGGTAGAACAGATGGTTATTATAGTACAGAAACAGTAAAAGCTGTTGAAGCATTCCAGGCAAAAAATAAGCTTCCTGCAACAGGGGAAATAAATCAAAAAACAGCAGAAGCCCTTCAAGAACAAATAGTAAAAGCAGTAAAAGACGAAGACAATGATCTCCAGCTTCAAGCAGCACTTGATTACCTGACACGATTGAACTAAAAGGATATTGGTGCCTTTCCCAATCGCTAAAAACGCGTTAAGACTTGGGGGTAGGCACCTTTCTTCATTTTTCACTATTTTCTTTATCATTTCCCGGGAAAAAAAGGGAACGCTGTCGATTAGAGAGGGTTTTTAAAAGAAATGTTGGAA
The DNA here is from genome assembly GCF_042684945.1 of Bacillus seohaeanensis. NCBI lineage: Bacteria > Bacillati > Bacillota > Bacilli > Caryophanales > Bacillaceae > Bacillus > Bacillus seohaeanensis. Next base: position 129,108 of record NZ_JBHUMF010000002.1, read on the forward strand.
ATAGCGAGCAGTTTATATTCTTTGAAGAACGAAAGGTGAAGGTTACTACACATTAGTTCTAACCTCAAGGGATAGTAGTTAGCTAAGTGTAGGGTGTTATCACACGAATTTCTTCTTAGTTAGGAAATGAAACAGAACCGTTACTGATTGAAGTTCACTTTACGAGAGGAGTTTGATAAAATAATAGGTAATGATAATTTTGCGTCTAAAGGTGGTGACAATGCTTCATGGAACAATGGATTATAGAAATACTTAAAGGTTTTGGGAAACTTTTTTTGCATCCAATTTTGTACCTTTCAATCATTTTTGCGATAGTTACTGGTTATTTTCGAGTAAAAAGCGAACGTAGAGATTTTAATACTAGATTACTTGATGGCTACCATGATACTAGAGTGCTATTGTCAAAGGGAATACTGTTTGGATTGTTGTTTTCCATTCCAATAGTGGTTGCAGGTGTTGTCATCCCAGTGGCAGCAATTCTAGTGAGCGGTATTTTAACCATTCTATTGGCGTTAACATTTCGTTATCAATTTCTGTCCCCAGCAATTATAATGGGTTCTACCTATTTTATCCTTATAGGAATAGACTATTTTCAATGGGAAATACCGTTTCTTTCTACATACTTTGATAATATAGATTTTGGGTTTCTAAGGTCTGTTGTCATTTTGATGGGACTTCTTACGGTAATAGAGGGGTTACTAATTAGAAGAAATGGTGGAAAAAATACTTCGCCAAGATTGATTCAAAGTCCCCGTGGGTTAAAAGTGGGCGCACATCAATCAAAGAAATTATGGCTTGTACCAATGCTAGTGTTACTACCGACTGGAGAATTCACTCTCCCATTTGAATGGTGGCCTGTTTTTACGATTGGATCTGGTACTTATTCTTTATTTCTCGTACCGTTTCTATTTGGCTTTCAACAGTTGATACAGAGTACATTACCTGAAATAAGTACAAAGCAAACAGGTTATCGTGTATTTTGGCTAGGAGCACTAGTTTTAACGCTTGGCATAACGGGCTTCTTTGCACCATTATTTTCTGTCATTGCCGGGGCTTTAGCGGTTTTAGGAAGAGTGTGGATTTCCTATCGTCATCGTGTTGAGGAAAACTCGAAGCCATTCTTCTACAACCGTCAGCCAAAAGGAGTAATGGTTATTGATATTCTACAAGATTCTCCTGCTGAAAAGTTAGCTCTAGTTACCGGAGAAATTATAACAAAGGTTAATGGAATTGAGGTAAATGATGAGCGAGCTTTTTATAGAGCATTGCAAAAAAATGGTGCGTACTGCAAACTTGAAGTGATTGGAACAAACAATGAAATTCGCTTTACTCAAGGTGCGTTGTATGAGGGAGACCACCATGAATTGGGGATTTTGTTTGTTGAGCAGGCAGCAAGGGATGCTAGTGATCGCGTGTCTTGATGTGACATATTGTAATAAAGAAAAGGCAAAAAGTATACACCATGCTTTTTGCCTTTTTGAATATAGTAAGTGCCCCTTTTTATAAAAAATAGGTAACAGTGTAAGACAAGCTTCCCCCTTATTTCATATCCTATTAAAGTAAGAGTAGATTCTCGCAATTAGAGGAAGAAAGGAGGGAGTAGTCTTGATTGCTACCGTTTTAGTGTTATTTTTATTGTTCTTGGCTTTAGCTATTGCTAGACTATCGGGTAATGCAGGGTTGAGAAGCATTATTAAAAATGCGATTGGACAAATATTTAGCCAGAGTACTCCTGCGTAATAGTAGTGCTTGAATTAGCCCTTAGAAACAACTGTTGTAATCAAGTTATTTCTAAGGGTTTTATCATTTACAAGTCATGTTTACAGGGGTATGATATAAAAATCAGAAATTCATATTCTTTTTCGCTTAATCCGTTAAGGTGCGGGGGACCCATTTTACTCGGGGTGAATCCTTTCGAAAGGTAGGGTTACTTTCATAATCCGAATCCGTTAGCTAACCTCGTAAGCGTTTTGAGAGAGGTATACTTGTGATTGATTAGTCAAGGCCACAGGCTTGTTCCTTGTGGTTTTTTTGTTGTTTAGTTATGAAAATATTGCATGTGGATAGCAGCATTATTATTAGAGGTGACTGAGGTGCTAATGTTTGATTTTTTATTCACATGTGGATAACTGTTTTGGCGAAGTCATTTGTGGATAGTGTCTTTTGACTTGCGGCTATATTCGTGTGGCTAATAAACCAATGCACTTTTTTCATTATAGTGGTAGTGAATGGATGATTCATACATAGCGGGATAAGCTAAAATTAATATGTGTTAAACGGAGGAAGTCATCATGAAAAAGCAATTTGCCGTAATAGGTTTAGGACGGTTCGGGGGAAATTTAGTTCAAGAACTTAGTGGACTAGGTGTTGAGGTTCTAGCGATAGATCGAAGTGCGGAGGTAGTCGAAAAATATATGGGGATCGCAACCCACACTGTTCAAGCGAATGCAATGGATGAGACAGTTTTAAAACAATTGGGTCTTCGTAACTTTGATCATGTTATCGTTTCCTTCGGTGAAAATATTGAAGCTAGTATTTTAACAACATTGCAATTAAAAGAATTAGGTGTCCAAAAAGTATGGGTGAAAGCTTCTAATCTGTATCATCAGAAGGTGTTAGATCGGATTGGTGCGGATAAAGTTATCCATCCGGAGAGAGATATGGCAAGACGGATTGCTCATCATATTTCTTCCGATAAAATGATTGATTATATCGAGTTGTCCGAGGAACATAGTATCGTGGAAGTATATGCATCAAGTAAAGTAGCGAATAAATCGTTATTAGAATTGGATGCTCGTTCCAAATACGGCTGTAACATTATCGCGATCCAAAGGGGCAAAGATGTCATTGTGTCTCCTTCAGCAGAGGAGGTTATTTTACAAGATGACTTGTTAATTATTATAGGTCACAACAGGGATATTAATCGTTTTGAAAAAGAAGGAGTATAAGGGGGACTTGGCAATTCTCCAACTTCCCTCTCTTTCCGCCAGGAGTCAAGTGCCCTCCGCTCCAATTAAAACCTAGTTTGTAGTTGAAAAACAATAAAATTTACGAAAATAACTTTTTACAAACATCCATTGAGATAAATTCTTACAACAACGCTTGCTAAAAGTATCTGGACAATTATTTAATTTGATACTAGGTACTTTTGGTTGAAAATCCCCATTCCCTCTAAACCTCATAAAAATTCAAAAACTTCTATTAATGATGAAACATAGTAGGAAACATGCATAAATGCCCTATAAAAGCGTTTTCTTACCAGAATTGACAGATTGACGGGGGTGTTAGCCTTCATTATAATGTGGGAAAATTCTGAACTAACCTGGAGTGAATTTTCTATGGAACAAGTGTTTAATTTTTCTGCCGGACCAGCTGTGTTACCGAAGCCTGTTTTGGCGAAAGTACAGGAAGAATTACTGAATTATGACCAGACGGGAATGTCTGTTATGGAGCTAAGTCACAGGTCTGCAGCTTTTGAAAATATTATCGAAAGTGCAGAAGCCCTTTTTCGTGAACTTCTCGCTATTCCTGATGATTATCATGTTTTATTTTTACAAGGAGGGGCGTCTTTGCAATTCTCGATGATTCCTCTTAATTTGTTGCGACCGCATCAATCGGCAGATTACATCATTACTGGCAGCTGGTCGAAAAAAGCTGTCACAGAAGCAAGTAAACAAGGAACGATTAACACGATTACTCCTGAGAATCCATACATAATACCAGATTACACTCACCAAGATCTCTCTTCAGCGTCGCAATATGTTCACATTACTTCTAACAATACAATAGAAGGAACGAGGTACTCACGTTATCCAAAAACAGGGGATATTCCTTTAGTTGCGGATATGTCCTCCCATATTTTGTCCGATTCCATTGATGTTAAAAAGTTTGGGCTTATCTACGCTGGAGCACAAAAAAATTTAGGACCATCCGGGGTAACGGTTGTTATTGTACGTAAGGATTTTGTTGGCAACGCTTCGGATAACTGTCCGACAATGCTTAACTATGAAACGTATGTAAAACATAAATCATTGTTCAACACGCCTCCTACGTTTGCCATTTATGTGATGAAACTTGTTTTAGAGTGGGTAAAACAGCAAGGTGGCGTTAAGGAGATGGAGGTGAAAAATAAAGAAAAAGCACAAATGCTGTACAATTTCTTAGATGAATCCAAGTTATTTAAGAACCCTGTCTCTAAACAAAATAGATCGTTCATGAATATCCCATTTCTGACAGAATCCAAACAACTTGATGAGGCATTTCTTAAACGTGCCGAGCAGGAAGGACTAATGTTTTTAAAAGGCCACCGTTCTGTTGGTGGAATGAGAGCGAGTCTTTACAATGCAATGCCGCTTGAAGGTGTTCAGAAGCTCATCGATACTATGAGCCAGTTCGAAAAAGAAAATAGGTAATAGTTACGAAAAAATATATTCTTATAATAGCAGGAGGAATTACGAATGCTTTCTATTAATACGTACAATGCAATTGCTCAAAGAGGTTTATCTATTATACAAGATGACGAAACTTATGTACTAAATGACACTCCGACACCAGATGGCTTGCTTATCCGAAGCATGAATCTTCATGAGACAGAAATTCCTGCTTCTGTAAAAGCAATCGCAAGGGCGGGGGCAGGTGTTAATAATATCCCTGTTGATACATGTACGGAAAATGGGGTTGTTGTTTTTAACACACCAGGTGCGAACGCAAATGCTGTGAAAGAATTAGTATTAGCTAGTTTAATAACTTCTTCTCGTAATCTATTTTCTGCTGTTCAATGGACTAGTACGCTAAACGGAGCCGGTGAAGGAATTCCGAAGCTCGTCGAAGCAGAAAAGAAAAGCTTTGTAGGGACAGAAGTGAAAGGGAAAAAGTTAGGTGTCGTTGGGCTTGGTGCAATAGGTGTTTTAGTTGCTAACGATGCTCTTGCGTTAGGGATGGACGTTGTTGCATATGACCCATTCATTTCCGTTGATGCCGCTTGGAGGCTTTCCCGTGAAGTGAATAGAGCTATGAGTCTTGAGGAAGTATGGGCAGAATGTGATTTTGTTACCTTACATATCCCGTTAACAGAAAAAACATCAAACTATGTTAATAGAGAAAGTTTTTATAAAATGAAAAAAGGATTGACCCTTTTGAACTTTTCAAGAGGAGAGCTTGTTGATGAAGAAGGGCTAGCAATGGCTGTAGAAGAAGGAATTATCCGAAATTATATTACCGATTTTCCAAATGAAAAAGTCCTTGCGTTACCAAATGTTATTGCGGTGCCTCATCTCGGGGCATCTACAGTGGAATCCGAAGAAAATTGTGCTGTGATGGCTACAAAACAACTGAAATCGTTTCTTGAAACAGGGAATATAAAGCATGCTGTCAATCTACCTGATGTAGAACTTCCGTACAGCGGAAAAACAAGGGTAACCGTTATGCATAAAAATGTTCCGAATATGGTTGGGTCTATCACATCCGTTCTTTCAAAATTTGGTGTAAACATTGCAGATATGATTAACCGCAGTAAACAAGCGTGGGCTTATACAATGATTGATGTCGATCAAGAGCTTAGCACTCAAGACAAGCAAAAGGTAGAAGAAGAGTTAAAACTTATTGAAGAGGTTGTAACAGCGAGACTAATTTAAAAGCATATTAAACAGGTTAGGGCTGCCCCAAAATTAATGCTAATTTTGGGGCAGCCCTATATAGAAAAAACAGTTATATTTAAAGGAAACCCTTCTGGGAAAATGATTAAGTCCTTGTGAGTAGGTGAAAACTGTAAGTAAGAAATAACCTACTCAGGAAAGATATATTTTTTAAAAAGAAGGGGATCCACAATGCCAACTTGTACTTTTTTTGACCGCAATCTTTACTATGATGACATCGGAGACGGGATAGCTGTAGTTTTTATTCATCCACCGGGAATGGGAAGAGTAGTTTTTCAAAATCAGAGGTCACTATCCAAATCTTTCCGTATTATTTTACCTGACTTAGGAGGACACGGGGATTCGATAAATTCTGCAAGTTTCGCTAGTATCGAGACATTTGTGGAAGAAATTAAAGCGATACTAGATCATATAGGAATATCATCTTGTGTCCTCGTCGGTTATTCTGCGGGTGGCATTATCGCCCAGGAGTTTGTTTACCGGTACCCGGATGCTGTTATTTCTCTAGTACTTGCTGGGGGCTATCCTAAGGTAACAAGTCAATCGCTTAAGCTTATGCATCTATTAGGAATGAAAATGGTGAAAAATAAACCTGATCGATTAATAAAAGTTTTAGCTAAGGCGCATTCAAAAGAAAAGGAATTTCAACAAACATTGATTCAGCATATGGAAAAAGCAAATACAAAAATTTGGTATCAGTTTTACAAGCAGTCGTTGTACTATGATGGATTAGATAGAATAGAAAGAATAACCATGCCATTGCTATTGATTTATGGTAAGAAATCAGACTGGGCTAATTCTCAATCTGGCTTGTTTGAGGACTGTAAACAACAAAAAATGAAATTTATTCCAAAGGCAAGTCACCAATTGCCAACTCTTTTTTATGAGCCATTTAACTCGATACTTGTAGAGGAGTTAAACCAATATACATGAATGAATCTTTAAGAGAAGGTGTTTTTATAAAAAGGAGGAGTTAAATTGGGGATTCATCATTATTTTAAAAGTTTATCCGATCTAGAATATTTATATCGGTGTCCGGGGCGCTTTAAATACCATGAACATAATGTTGCTAGCCACTCTTTTAAAGTAACAAAAATAGCTCAATTTTTAGGAACAGTAGAGGAGCAAAAAGGAAAAAAGGTAGACTGGAAATCGCTTTATGAAAAGGCATTAAATCATGATTATGCGGAGTTGTTTACAGGAGATATAAAAACACCTGTAAAATATGCTTCCGATGAATTGCGAACACTGTTTAGTCAAGTAGAAGAAGAAATGGTGAAAAAGTTCATTTATGCCGAGTTTCCACCTGAGTTTCAAGAAGTCTACTTACACAGGTTTGAAGAAGGAAAAGATGAGACATTGGAAGGACGGATTCTTTCTGTTGCGGATAAAATCGATCTTCTTTACGAATCTTTCGGTGAGATACAAAAAGGAAATCCAGAACCATTGTTTTTCGAAATCTATTATGAGGCACTTTCGACGATACTGAAATTCAAAAAGATGAACTGTGTACAATACTTTTTAACTGAAATTTTACCTGATATGTTGGCAGAGAAATATATTCCACACAGTGAATTAACGGAACGGACAAATAAGTTGATTGATATGTCAAACCATGTGGAAAGGCAAGGTTCACCGACTGAAGAAATATAGGGATAGTCAACGGGAGCAAGGGCTAGAAATAACACTTTCGCTAAGTCAAGATTTTCGGTAGAATGGTTGTATTCCTTTTATCAGAAAGGCTCCTTTCTCATAGGTTGTTGTTTTTACTTATAGATTCGGCCCGTAAATTAAGCTTAGTGTGTAGTTTAAAGGCAACAAACTTTGCGAAAGTAGCCGTTAGAAAATACCTCGAGCCGCTGGGGCTAGACAAATAGAAAAGTGGAAGCGGCTTGCCGAGAGACGACAAGCTTTGCTGAGAAAATAGAGGAGAGAAAGCAAATGGTTTCAAAATTTATTTTGGCAATATTTCTTCCTGCGTTATTAGTGGTATTGTTTACTAGGGTTACATACAACCATTATATCGGGTTGATATTGACAGTGGCGTTAATCGCTGCTTCCGTTTACAAAGGCTATACTGATTCATGGGCACTTATCGTTGTCGATGCTGCCTCTCTGACATTCGGTTTTTGGTATGCCAATGGAATGATGAAAAAAGCAAAAACAAGTACCTAAGTATTGTGGACAATTCACATACTTAGGTTTTTTTATGTCTAGCCTTCCGAGTTCATTTGCTTATTAAGGGGATTGTACATTTAGTTTGCAGTTTGAAAAAATAGGCTATTTTGTGGATAAATGGATAGAATTGTGAATAACCTGTTGATTCAAATATACTATCCACAGGTGTAAACGTGTACAAAGACGTTCGTTAACAGTGTTTTACATAATATGTGGATAACATATTGGGTTGTTAACATATCAATGAGGATAATAACAAGTTATTCACATTATTATTCACAACTATTGTGGATTATTTTGCTGTGAAAAATTGTTAGTAATAAATCTTTTTCTTTCACTCCTATAAAACAATCCCGAACTTTTGTTCGCTTTTTTCTGGTTATTTTTCTAACAAATGTGGTAGAATGTTTATATCAGTTTTTTTCGGAAATTCCGTATAAATAGATGCAAACTTTACATAAAAATTATGGTTGTGATTGCTGCTTCATTTACATTTTATTAGTAGTGACATACCTGCCGAACAAGATAAAAAATCCTTTTTACTAGGAGGTAAAGTAGTGGAGGATCAATTTAAGTTAAAGTCAAAATACAAGCCAGAGGGAGATCAGCCGAAAGCGATTGAAAAAATTACAGCTGGAATAAAAGAAGGAAAGCGGCATCAAACATTGCTGGGTGCAACAGGGACAGGAAAAACGTTTACTGTTTCCAATGTTATAAAAGAAGTAAAAAAACCTACATTAATTATTGCTCACAACAAGACATTAGCCGGACAGCTTTACAGTGAATTTAAAGAGTTTTTCCCCGAGAATGCTGTAGAGTATTTTGTCAGCTACTATGACTACTACCAACCAGAAGCCTACGTCCCCCAAACAGACACGTTTATTGAAAAGGACGCGAGTATTAATGATGAAATAGATAAACTGCGACATTCGGCGACATCTTCGTTATTTGAGCGAGATGATGTCATCATTATCGCTAGTGTTTCTTGTATTTATGGTTTGGGTTCACCAGAAGAGTACCGTGAGATGGTGCTATCTCTTCGTGTAGGGATGGAAATAGAGCGTAACCAATTGCTGCGTAAACTTGTGGATATCCAATACAACCGGAACGATATCGACTTCCAAAGGGGTACTTTTCGTGTACGAGGGGATGTTGTAGAAATTTTTCCTGCTTCACGAGATGAACATTGTATGCGAATTGAATTTTTTGGTGATGAAATTGACCGAATTCGTGAAGTGGATGCACTAACAGGTGAAATAATGGGAGACCGTGATCATATAGCAATCTTTCCTGCTTCCCACTTCGTAACAAGAGAAGAAAAAATGCGCGTCGCAATTAAAAATATTGAAAAAGAACTAGAAGAACAGCTTGCTGCACTAAAGGCAGAAGACAGATTATTAGAAGCGCAGCGTTTAGAACAACGAACACGTTATGACTTGGAAATGATGGGGGAAATGGGATTTTGCTCAGGAATTGAAAACTATTCTCGTCACTTAACATTAAGACCTGCTGGCTCTACGCCTTATACCTTATTAGATTATTTTCCGGAAGATTTCCTTATTGTTATTGATGAGTCTCATGTTACACTTCCGCAAATACGTGGGATGTTTAATGGAGACCAAGCAAGGAAAAAGGTACTTGTTGACCATGGTTTTCGGCTTCCGTCGGCTATGGATAATAGACCACTGCGGTTTGAAGAATTTGAAGAGAAAGCAAATCAACTTCTTTACGTTTCTGCTACACCTGGTCCTTATGAAATGGAACATAGTCCTGAAATGGTGGAGCAAATTATTCGCCCAACAGGTTTACTAGACCCAACGATTGATGTGCGCCCAATTGAAGGGCAAATTGACGATCTTCTTGGGGAAATACATGACAGAATTAAAGATAATGAACGTGTGCTCGTCACTACGTTAACGAAAAAAATGTCTGAAGATTTAACTGATTACTTAAAAGAAATGGGAATTAAAGTTCAGTACCTTCATTCAGAGGTAAAAACACTAGAAAGAATTGAAATTATTCGTGATTTGCGATTGGGAAAATATGATGTGCTTGTTGGAATTAACTTATTACGGGAAGGGCTCGATATTCCAGAAGTTTCTTTAGTAACTATACTAGATGCAGATAAAGAAGGGTTTCTGCGTTCTGAACGTTCTCTTATTCAAACAATCGGACGTGCTGCCAGAAATAGTAAAGGCCATGTTATTATGTATGCGGATAAGATTACTGACTCTATGCAAAAGGCGCTTGATGAAACGAAACGTAGACGGATCATTCAACAAGAATATAATGAAAAACATGGGATTACACCACAAACAATCCAAAAAGATGTTCGAGATGTTATTCGTGCGACACATGCTGCAGAAGAATCAGCAGTGTATGAAAACGATCAACCGAAACTATCGAAGTTGACGAAAAAAGAGAGAGAAAAACTTATTACAAGCTTAGAGGTGGAAATGAAAGAAGCAGCAAAAGCACTTGACTTTGAGCGTGCTGCCGAGCTTCGCGATTCCATCCTTGAACTAAAAGCGGAAGGGTGACGGTACATGGCAAAAGACCAAATTATCGTTCAGGGAGCAAGAGCTCATAATTTAAAAAATATTGATATAACTATTCCACGAGATAAGCTGGTCGTATTAACGGGTCTTTCTGGTTCTGGAAAATCCTCACTCGCTTTCGACACGATCTACGCAGAAGGACAGCGGAGATACGTAGAATCGCTTTCTGCTTATGCTCGTCAATTTTTGGGGCAAATGGATAAACCAGATGTAGATTCGATAGAAGGACTTTCTCCTGCTATTTCAATCGACCAAAAAACGACAAGTAAAAACCCTCGTTCTACAGTAGGAACGGTTACAGAGATTTATGATTATCTCCGACTTCTGTTTGCAAGAGTAGGTAAACCAATTTGTCCTGTACATGGTACTGAAATTTCTTCGCAAACAATTCAACAAATGGTGGACCGTATTATGGAATATCCAGAAAGAACAAAGCTTCAAGTATTGGCACCTGTTGTTTCAGGACGAAAAGGAATGCATGTGAAAACATTTGAAGACATTAAAAAACAAGGATATGTCCGCGTTCGTGTCGATGGGGAAGTTCGGGATCTAGGAGAAGACATTGAGTTAGAAAAAAACAAAAAGCACTCAATTGAAGTGATTATCGATCGGATTGTTGTGAAAGAAGGGATCGAAGCACGATTATCAGATTCATTAGAAACGGCATTAAATCTAGCCGATGGAAGAATTATCATTGAGGTTATCGGAGAAGAAGAGTTAGTGTTCAGTGAACACCACGCTTGCCCGCTTTGTGGATTCTCAATAAGTGAACTAGAGCCACGGATGTTCTCCTTTAATAGTCCGTTTGGAGCGTGTACAAGTTGTGATGGTTTAGGAACGAAACTAGAAGTTGACAAAGAGTTGGTTATCCCAGATTGGAACAAATCCTTAAAGGATGGTGCTATTGCCCCGTGGGAACCGACAAGTTCACAATACTATCCACAGCTTCTTAAAGCAGTATGTAACCATTATGGAATTGATATGGATATTCCAGCAAAAGATATTCCAAAAAATTTAATGGATAAAGTTCTTTATGGATCAGGTAAAGAGGAAATTTACTTTCGATATGAAAATGACTTCGGTCAAGTGCGGGAAAACTATATCCAATTTGAAGGTGTAGTTAGAAATATAGAGCGAAGATATCGGGACACTAGTTCTGACTATATACGAGAGCAAATGGAAAAGTATATGGAACAACAAGCTTGTCCGACTTGTAAAGGTTATCGATTAAAAGAAGAAACCTTGGCAGTAAAGGTTAATTCCCTTCACATTGGGGAAGTGACATCTTACTCTATTGAAGAAGCAGATCAATTTTTTGCTACGCTTGAATTATCCGAAAAAGATATGAAAATTGCTAACTTAATCCTGCGTGAAATCCGCGAACGGCTAGGATTCCTTGTTAATGTAGGGCTAGACTATTTAACATTGAGTCGGGCTGCTGGAACATTATCGGGTGGGGAAGCACAACGAATTCGTTTAGCTACCCAAATCGGTTCTCGTTTAACAGGTGTACTCTACATATTGGATGAACCTTCTATTGGACTTCACCAACGCGATAATGACCGCTTGATTGGCACATTAAAAAATATGCGTGATATAGGAAATACACTTATTGTTGTCGAGCATGATGAAGATACAATGCTTGCAGCGGATTATTTAATTGATATCGGTCCTGGTGCAGGTGTTCATGGTGGGGAAGTTGTCTCTGCTGGAACACCACAAGAAGTAATGGATGATCCGAATTCGCTGACAGGTAAGTACTTATCAGGAGATAAATTTATTGCTCTCCCACATGAAAGAAGGAAGCCAGATGGCAGGTACATCGAGGTAATTGGAGCAAAAGAAAACAATTTAAATAATGTAAAAGCAAAGATTCCTTTAGGGGTATTTACCGCGGTTACAGGTGTATCAGGATCAGGGAAAAGTACCCTTATTAATGAGATCCTTCATAAATCTTTAGCACAAAAGCTTCATAATGCAAAAACAAAACCTGGTGAGCATAAGGAAATAAAAGGTATTGATCAGCTTGAAAAAGTAATTGATATCGATCAATCACCTATCGGTCGAACACCGAGATCAAACCCTGCAACATATACAGGTGTGTTTGATGATATTCGTGATGTATTTGCATCAGCAAATGAGGCAAAGGTTCGAGGCTACAAAAAGGGAAGGTTTAGTTTTAACGTAAAAGGTGGACGTTGTGAAGCGTGCCGCGGAGATGGAATTATAAAAATTGAAATGCATTTCCTTCCGGATGTATATGTTCCTTGCGAAGTGTGTCACGGTAAACGGTATAATCGTGAAACATTGGAAGTGAAGTACAAGGACAAAAATATTGCGGATGTTTTAGAAATGACAATTGAAGTCGCACTAGACTTTTTTGAAAACATTCCTAAAATCAAACGTAAACTTCAAACACTTGCCGATGTTGGGCTAGGCTATGTAAAACTAGGTCAGCCTGCAACAACATTATCAGGTGGAGAAGCACAGAGAGTGAAATTAGCGTCTGAACTTCACCGCAGATCAACGGGAAAAAGTTTGTACATCCTTGACGAGCCAACGACAGGATTACATGTGGATGATATTGCGAGGCTTCTTGTTGTGCTCCAAAGATTAGTCGAAAATGGAGATACCGTACTTGTCATTGAACATAATCTTGATGTCATTAAAGCCGCAGACTATATCGTTGACTTAGGACCAGAAGGTGGAGACAAAGGCGGAACAATCGTCGCTAGCGGTACACCAGAAAAAGTGGCAGAAGTGCCAGAATCCTATACTGGTAAATACTTAAAACCTATTTTAGAACGTGACAGACAACGCATGCAAAAACGGGTGAAAGAAAAGGAAGAGGTAACAAACTAAATATACGTGGTGAAAAAACAGGCTTGTTTTCTGATGACAAGCCTGTTTTTTATTGGCGGAGGGAGTATCGTCTTTGAGGTGCCAGACCCCTCGGTGCCAGACCCAAATCGAGTGAAAAGTGCCAGACCCCGGAGTGCCAGACCCACCCCGAGTGAAAAGGGTCAGACCCCGAGGTGCCAGACCCAAATCGAGTGAAAAGGGTCAGACACCGGAGTGCCAGACCCAAATCGAGTGAAAAGTGCCAGACCCCGAAGTGCCAGACCCACCCCGAGTGAAAAGGGTCAGACCCTGGAGTGCCAGACCCACCCCGAGTGAAAAGGGTCAGACCCCGGAGTGCCAGACCCAAATCGAGTGAAAAGAGCCAGACCCCGAGGTGCCAGACCCACCCCGAGTGAAAAGAGTCAGACCCCGGAGTGCCAGACCCAAATCGAGTGAAAAGAGCCAGACCCCGAAGTGCCAGACCCAAATCGAGTGAAAAGTGCCAGACCCCGAAGTGCCAGACCCACCCCGAGTGAAAAGAGCCAGACCCCGGAGTGCCAGACCCAAATCGAGTGAAAAGTGCCAGACCCCGAAGCGCCAGACCCATCCCACCTAAAATGACCCACCCCCCATAGTACCGAATCCAACAAACCTGCAAAAAAACACACCCTAATACCGACACCAAGTAAGTCTCAAGTTGGAGTAAGAATGTTTCGCTTTATGAGAAAATAAAATTAGAAGAATGATACACATGAAACCTTTAAAGGAGAAAAACGTAAGTAAAAAGTATAAGTGTTTTCTGAGGGGAAAGAGATTCTCTTCGAATATTGGTTTAGAAGAAGTACTGTATGGGAAGAATGCAATCGAATTATAAATAAAGCAATATTTTCATTCGTTTTTTACAAATAAAAGAGGCCGAGTTGATAAGATTATTTTAGGGAGATGAAAAATATGAGTGAAGAGCGTAAACGGATTTTAGAGATGGTGGAAAAGGGAACGATATCTGCACAGGAGGCCTTGACGCTACTAGAGGCATTAGAGAAAAAGCAAGCGTCACAACAGGATCAAGAAAAGCAAATTTTTAATGAGCTAGTTACGAGTGTGCATGAGGAAAAAGGAGAGGAGAACAGTAAAGATTCTTTTTACTCCTCCTCTAAGCCGAAGGACAAAGTAATGGACTTTGTTAATTCTGCTCTTAATAAGATTAAAAACTTTGATTTTGATTTTCAGTGGAAGCATTCCGTTGAGCTTTCTCATGTGTTTCAACAGGCGGATGTACATTTAGATAAAATTGATATGGATGTGGCGAATGGAAAAGTAGAAATTATTCCATGGGACCAGCAGGATGTTAGGCTTGAATGCCAAGCAAAGGTGTATAGAACTGAAGATAGAGAAGAAGCGAGGAAGCAATTTCTTGAAAATACATCGTTTGTGGTTGAAAATGCAGGATTGTTTTATTCTACACAATTAAAATGGATGAAAGTAGATACAAAGGTCTATGTTCCGAAGAAACATTACAAAAAAATCTCTATTAGGCAGTTTAATGGAGGGTTAAAGGCAGAGAATATTTCTGTGGAGGAATTTAAATCAAAAACAGCAAACGGAAAAGTGTTTATTCAGCATATAACGAGTGAAAAGGCAGAAATCGAAACGTCGAATGGGGCTATCCAGCTACTTGATGTCAAAGCGGATAACTTGGACGCTGAATCGATAAACGGGAAAATTGAGGTAGAAGGCGATATTCGGTACAGTGATGTTCAGTCTCTGAATGGGAACATTGTGTGCAAGTTAACGGGAGAAAAAGCGGATACTATTCATAGCAAGGCAGTAACAGGAAATATCGATATTTATGTACCTAATGGTCATGCTGTTGTTGGGGAAGCTAAATCAAATCTCGGTGGTTTTAAAGTAGAGCTTGAGGGAATAAATGTAGTAGAAGAAAAAAATGATATTGTCCAAAAGCATATTCGCTTTTCAAAAAATCCAGAAGCAGATAAAAAGCTTCACATATTTGCTGAAACGAAATCAGGATCTGTTCTTATTAAATAGAAAGAGGAGATACTCCCTAGATGTCTAGTTCAGGACATCGCCTAATGTTATTGCTTGTAGTAGAAATGTCAGATGTATTGTAAAGAAGAATGTTAAAAAATGATGGTAAAGGTCCCGCTTGAGCAATAATAGAACGGGACTAACCATCATATGGAAATGAGGTTTTGTAAATGAGAAGTTTAACACGATCAAGATCGAATCGAAAATTGGCTGGAATATTAGGAGGGTTGGCACGTACAATTGGAATAGACGCGACAATCTTGAGAATCGCTTTTATCATCTTACTATTCCCAACAGGTTTCTTTCCACTTGTAATTGTGTATGCTCTATTAGCATTTGTAATTCCGAATGAGGAGGATGCTATAAGATAATGAGATGGCTAATTGGCATTTTGATTAATGCGGTACTTTTTATAGCGATGGCAGGTTACTTTGAAGGGTTTAATGTAAGTGGGCTAGCAGCAGCGGTTATTGCGAGTTTTGTGTTGTCGATTTTAAATGTACTTGTAAAACCGATATTAATTATTTTAACGTTACCAGTAACCGTCTTGACACTTGGACTTTTTTTATTTGTCATAAATGCTGTAACACTTCTACTAACAGACGGGCTAATGGGAGATGCTTTTGAAATCTCTGGTTTTGGAATGGCCCTTTTAGCATCAGTTATTCTTTCACTTGTTAACCTCATTATTCAAAAAGCAGTAGAATCAAGGAAGGAAAAATAAAGGGAGCCGCTTAATGAGTTTGACTCACGAAGAAGCTCCCTTTTATTTTTAGTGCTTTTTTTGATAGGAGTTGTTCCTAACTTTTAAAATGGATAAAGGTAGAATAGCCATCCTTTTCTAATACCTCTGCCAATTTTTCGGCATTTTCTTTTTTGGAAAAAGCGCCAATTTGAACTTTATAAAGTCCTTGTTCATTTGCGTTACTTGTTTTTTTCATTAGTTTATAAAAGGTTACTAGACCACTTACGATAGCTTGGGCGCATTTTTTTCGATAAGCGGATGTTTGCAACAGTGTTGCTTCTTCTTGATTTGTCATAAAACCACATTCTGTTAAGAGAGTCGGCATAGTGGTTTCTCTTAACACATGAAAGTTAGCTGTTTTTATACCACGATCTCGTCGTCCGGTAAGAGTAACTAGTCGTTTTTGTACTGCTTTTGCCAGTTCCACGTTTTTTGCTGAAGCAGTAGGATGTACATATGTTTCAATGCCGCTCGCTTGATTCCAGCCACCACTCCCAAAAGCATTTGCGTGAATTGATACAAATACATCTGCCTTTAATTGGTTTGCGCGATCTGTTCGGATAGATAGTGGGACATCTCTTTCATCTGCATGAGTGAAATAAACTTCCACGTTTTTATACTGCTGCAGTTCTGCTTTCGCTATCCGTGCTACTTCCCGATTAAACTCATACTCTCTCATTCCATCAGGTGTTCGTTTTCCTTCTGTCTCAAATCCGTGTCCTGCATCTACTACAATTTTCATCATACTTCACCTTCTTTTTAAAATAAAAATTCTTTTCAACCTTTAAATAGTGAAATGTTCTTCCGGAGGACACCTAGAAATAAAAAAGGCTCTATTCTCATAGATTATTGTTTTCACTTATAAATTGAGCCCGTTGATTTCCGCTCCAATCAACTTAGTTTTCTGTTAAAAAGCAACAATCTTTACGAAAAACCCCCATGGCGGCTGAAACCAAGCCGCCATCATCTACTTTTAAAAAGCAAATTTGACTTCAAAGTGGTATAGAATTAATTCATTTTGGTTATCCTAAATGATTTTATGATGCTTAAAAATACTTTTTTTCATATAAACAGCCTAGAAAAATGAAGGAACGTACCAGAATGCTTTACAGGTTTAAAAAAGTGTTCCTCTAGCCGTTTACTTTTTTAATTGCTAAAATAGGGGAAGGGTATAGGTAAGTCAGTCTTTACGATGTTGAAGGAGGAAAAGCCCTTGGCGAAAGTTCGTACGAAAGATTTAATGGAAAAGTTTAATTTGGAGCTTGTTGGTGGAGAAGAAGGATTGCATCGTCCCATTACAACGAGTGATATTTCACGTCCTGGATTAGAGATGGCAGGTTATTTCAATTACTATCCTGCAGAGCGCATACAAGTGTTGGGAAAGACAGAGTTGTCATTTTTAGAATTATTGGATAAAACGGAAAGACTTTCTAGAATGGAAAAACTTTGTGCAGATATCACGCCTGGGATTATCATTACACGTGGGCTTGAAATTCCAGATGAGTTTGTTGAAGCAGCGGATCGCTATGCAGTTCCAGTGATGAGGTCACCGATGAAAACGACACGTTTTTCATCAAGGCTTACAAACTACTTAGAAAGTAAGCTTGCACCAACTACTGCCATTCATGGTGTATTAGTTGATATATATGGTGTTGGTGTTTTAATTACTGGTAAAAGCGGTGTTGGTAAAAGTGAAACCGCTCTTGAACTTGTTAAACGTGGGCATCGTTTAGTTGCTGATGATTGTGTGGAGATTCGACAAGAGGATATGGATACTCTCGTCGGAAATTCCCCAGATTTGATTGAACATCTCTTGGAAATTAGAGGGTTAGGTATTATCAATGTGATGACATTATTTGGTGCAGGTGCGGTACGTACTAATAAACGAATCACATTATGCATTGACCTTGAATTATGGGACAAAGCCAAGCAGTATGATCGCCTAGGTCTTGAAGAAGATAAAATGAAAATAATTGATACGGAGATTACAAAATTAACGATACCTGTTAGACCTGGACGAAACCTTGCTGTTATTATCGAAGTAGCAGCGATGAATTTCCGTTTAAAACGAATGGGAGTAAATGCTGCAGAACAGTTTACAAGTAAATTGGCAAATGTTATAGAAGATAGTGTTCCTGAAGAATTTGAATAAGTAAAAGCGAAAAAATTATAATCTATGAAATGATAAAGGAGAGAAAAAATGGAGGAAACTATCACCCCGATTGATCCGATTGCTTTTGAAATAGGGGCCCTACAGGTTCATTGGTATGGAGTTATTATTGGAATTGGAATCGCTATTGGCCTCTTTATGGTAATAAGAGAAAGTAAGCGTCTTGGACTTCATCCAGACACATTTGTGGATTTGCTTGTTTGGGCGATTCCAATCGCTATTTTATGTGCAAGGGCGTACTACGTTATTTTTGAATGGGACTACTACGCTCAGAATCCTGGAGATATTATCAAGATTTGGAACGGTGGAATTGCCATTCATGGAGCGTTAATTGGTGCTGTTGCCACTGCTGTTATTTTTTCAAGAATAAAAGGGATATCGTTCTGGAAGCTTGCGGATTTAGCTGCACCAAGCCTCATTCTTGGGCAGGCCGTTGGTCGCTGGGGAAATTTTATTAATCAAGAGGCGCACGGTGGCGAAGTGACACGTGGATTTTTGGAAAATCTCATGCTACCAGACTGGATTATTAACCAAATGTACATAAATGGTACCTACTATCATCCGACATTCCTTTATGAATCAGTTTGGAATATTGCTGGATTGATATTACTTCTCGTATTAAGACGCAAAGCTCCGATTCGTAGAGGAGAGCTTTTCCTTTCCTATGTTATTTGGTATTCAGTCGGTCGTTTCTTTGTTGAAGGATTAAGAACAGACAGTCTAATGTTAACGGAATATTTACGAATGGCCCAAGTAATTTCTATTGTACTGATTGCAGTCGCACTAGCGATCTGGGTCTATAGAAGAACGAAAGGCCATGCTGATAAAGCATATGATGTACAGGGATAAGAGAAGAAATATAGAGACATTCTCTTAATGATAAATAAGACAAATGAATATTAACAAGTAGTGACCTTACTTGTTAAAATAAAAATTTTATAAGGGAGCAAGGGGAAATGTTATTTTCATCTGTGAAAAAAGGGACATTTGTCGGTTTAAACACGACGTGGTCACTAGGGAAGATTATATTCCCCGTGACCCTGCTTGTTATTTTGTTGCAGTATACACCTGTACTGCCATGGATTATAAAAAAAATATCACCTGTTATGAATTTGTTCGGCTTGTCTGGGGATGCGGCAATACCGCTCGTACTCGGTAACTTTTTGAACCTTTACGCAGGGATAGGTGGTATTCTTTCGCTGGACTTGACGGTAAAAGAAGTATTCATTATTGCTGTAATGCTATCATTTTCCCATAATCTATTAATAGAATCGTCCGTTGCAGCAAAAGTCGGCGTAAAGATTTGGGTTATTGTTTTAGTCAGAGTAGGGTTAGCTATTTTATCTGCTTTCGTTATTAATTTAGTGTGGAATGGTGGAGGAGAATTA
This sequence comes from Bacillus seohaeanensis, assembly GCF_042684945.1. Lineage (NCBI taxonomy): Bacteria > Bacillati > Bacillota > Bacilli > Caryophanales > Bacillaceae > Bacillus > Bacillus seohaeanensis. Next base: position 148,691 of record NZ_JBHUMF010000002.1, read on the forward strand.
GCTCAATATGGAATGATGCCTCCACAAGAAGCGGAACCTAATGGATGGGGAGAAATTCTTTTAGTAGGTCTTGAAAAAGCAGGGATCGGTGTCCTGCAATTAGCGATAATCGTGATTCCTTTAATGATTATCATCCAAATTATGAAGGATAAAAAATGGCTGGACGTATTTTCAAGATGGATGTCTCCGGTAACGCGGGCACTCGGAATGAATGAAAATACATCGATGACCATGGTGGCTGGATTAACAATCGGGCTAGCCTACGGAGCAGGAGTGATGATTCAAGCGGTTAAGGAAGATGGGGTTAGTAAAAAAGACATCACGATCGCCTTTATTTTCTTAGTGGCGTGCCATGCTGTTGTAGAAGATACATTGGTCTTCATTCCACTTGGGATACCTGTCTTACCATTGTTAATTATTCGGTTAGTTACAGCCGTTGTTTTAACGGTTACAGTAGCTTTTATATGGAAAAGATTAGAAGTAGCAAAAGGAAAGGAAGTAACCTTATGAGTAAAATTACGACAGTGCTATTTGATTTAGATGGAACATTAATTAATACAAATGATTTAATTATTTCTTCCTTTTTACACACATTAAATCACTATTATCCAGATCAATATGAAGAAAAAGATGTGTTGCAATTTATGGGGCCACCATTAGAAGAAAGCTTTCAGGGGGTGGACCCAGATAGAGTAGAAGAAATGACAGAAAGATATCGTACGTATAATCTGGAAAAGCATGATGAGCTTGTTACAGAGTTTGAAGGTGTTTTTGAGACAATTAAAACATTACATGAAAATGGTTTGAAACTAGCAATTGTATCGACAAAAACCCGTAATGCCGTTTTAAAGGGATTAAAACTTACGAACTTGGATCAATTCTTTGAAGTAGTTATCACCCTTGATGAAGTACAACATGCAAAACCGCATCCTGAACCAATTGAAAAAGCCCTAGAAGAACTTGGTGCAAGTGCGGATGAAGCGTTAATGGTCGGAGATAATCATCATGATATTTTGGCTGGGAAAAATGCTGGCGTACTATCAGCAGGTGTTGCATGGAGTGCAAAAGGAAAAGCGCATCTGGAAAAGTATGATCCTGATTTTATGCTAGACACCATGCCTGACATTTTATCTGTTGTTGGAGTAACGGCAGAATGAGAAGAACCACTCGCTATCCGGTTGAGGGAGCGAACTCATTATGGCATGTTTATAAAACGGTGCCATTTTGGAAAGTGGTGAAAAACTTCATCGTCATTCAATTGGCTCGTTATACTCCATTTTTAGGACTGAAAAATTGGATGTACCGGAATTTTTTAAAAATGAAGGTAGGTGACCAAACCTCCTTCGCTTTAATGGTCATGCTTGATGTTATGTTCCCAGAAAAAATCTCTGTTGGAAAAAACACGGTAATTGGCTATAATACAACGGTTCTTGCTCACGAGTATTTAATTAAAGAATACCGGCTTGGAGAAGTGAAAATTGGCTCAGAGGTAATGATTGGAGCGAACACGACCATTTTGCCCGGAGTGGAAATTGGTGATAAAGCCATCGTTTCAGCCGGAACACTTGTACATAAAGATGTCCCACCCGGCGCTTTCGTTGGGGGAAATCCAATGAGAGTCATTTACACGAAGGAACAACTAGAACAACGATGGAAACAAGACGAAATATATGGAGAAAAACAGCGTGAAAGCAGACTAGGAGAGTAGATAATCTACTCTCCTAGTCTGCTTTTTTTATAAACTTCAGCGTGTAGTTTTAGCCTTTATTGTGACTGATTGTGTTAGCAACCTTTAACTTATCGGCGAAACGGGAAAATTCGACTTACTTTACCACCTCCACACCTCCGCTTCCCCCTCTCCAATCAACCATCACTACATATAGCGTTAAAAAGGCTAGTTTTTTATTGACGGAAAGAAAATTAAGCGATAAACTACATATAACTTCACTTTGTTAGTGTGTTAGTGAACTAAAGGATTTTAAAATAGTTAGAATAATGTCTATAATAGATGAAATAGTATTTTGTACTGAAAAAAGAAGGTGGTTACTATGTCAAAACTGTTTATGTTTGAAAAGCCATTGGGAATGAGAGACACATTTCCTAACTTATATGAAGTAAAGAATACAACGAAAATGAGAATGGAAGAAGTAATGAAAACATGGGGGTACAGGTTTATTGAAACTCCTACACTCGAATATTATGAAACAGTAGGGGAAGCGTCAGCTATTTTGGACCAACAGCTGTTTAAATTGTTAGACCAACAGGGCCACACATTAGTGCTTAGGCCTGATATGACAGCACCGATAGCTAGAGTTGCAGCATCCAAGTTGCTAAAAGATAAATCGCCGCTAAGGCTTGCATACTCAGCCAATGTTTTTAGAGCGCAGCAGCGAGAGGGAGGAAGCCCAGCGGAGTTTGAACAAGTAGGGATGGAGTGCATTGGGGATACATCGGTAAGTGCTGATGCTGAGGTTATAGCGTTAATGGTATCGGTGTTAAAAGAAGCAGGGTTGAAAAATTTTAAAATTTCCATCGGACATATCGGTTTTGTTCAAGAACTTTTTACGCAAATCGTTGGTACAGAGGAAAGAGCAAGTATTTTAAGAAGGTTTTTATATGAAAAAAATTATGTAGGGTATCGGGAGCATGTTGGGGAGTTAGCGCTCTCTTCCATAGATAAACAACGATTGTTGGATTTCTTAAAATTGAGGGGGAATGAAGGTGTTATCGGTGAAGCTCTTTCCTTGTTAGAAGGGGAAAGCGGACGAGAGGCCTTAGCGCAATTAAAAGAGTTATACGATATCTTAAAAGACTATGGGGTAGAGCAATATATAAAATTCGATTTAAGTTTAGTCAGCCATATGAGCTATTATTCCGGGATTCTGTTTGAAGTGTATGCAGAGAGAGTAGGATTCGCTATCGGAAATGGCGGTCGCTACAATAAACTTTTACATAAATTTGGAAAGGACTCTGGTGCAACTGGTTTCGGTTTACGAATGGATTATCTTCTTGAAGCAGTAGGAGTGAAGACTCCGAATCCAGATCAGTATTGTGTGCTATTTAGTGATGAAAGAAGAAGCGAAGCATTTTCTTTAGCGAAGGAATTGCGAGAGACGGGGAAAAAGGTCGTGCTTCAAAATTGGAAAGGCGTAGACGATGTTGATGAGTTTACAAAAGAATTTGAAGAGGTTCACTATGTTGTTGGTCAAGAACGAAATGGGAATGGCGAGGTGACAAAATGACAACAGACTTAACAATTGCCATGCCAAAGGGAAGAATATTTGAAGAAGCGGTCGAACTTTTGCGGAAAGCGGGATATAATTTGCCACCAGAATTTGATGATTCCAGAAAGCTGATTCTGGAAGTGCCAGAAGAGAACTTACGCTTTATTTTAGCGAAACCGATGGATGTTCCTACCTATGTAGAACATGGTGTTGCAGATTTAGGAATTGCTGGAAAAGACGTTATGCTCGAAGAAGAGCGGAACGTGTATGAATTGCTGGATTTACGAATTAGTGAATGCTATTTAGCGGTGGCGGGACTACCTGATACGAAGATGAGTAATGTCGCGCCGAAAATCGCAACGAAATATCCAAAGGTTGCCTCCTCCTATTTTCGAGAGCAAGGGGAACAAGTCGAGATTATTAAATTGAACGGATCGATTGAGCTAGCACCACTAATTGGTCTTGCTGATCGGATTGTTGATATTGTTTCAACAGGTCGAACATTAAAAGAAAACGGGCTGGTCGAATATGAAAAAATAGTCGGAATCACATCTAGACTCATCGTTAATCCTGTTAGTTACCGGATGAAAGATGACACTATTGAAGAACTAGTAACCCGACTTACACAAATCATTAGTGAATGATGTTTAAGTGCTTTAATGCGCTAAACCAGTGAGGGACGGACCTTTAAATGGGGTTTCTTTATTTAAAGGTCCGTCCCTCACCACAGTACAGTAGTAAAGTATCCCAGAGGTTGGTGATGAAGGTGAAGATTGTTAGAGATTTGCAGGATGTATCGATCAAACGCTCAGTCGATCAAGGAACAGAGGAGCAACGGAAGGCAGTTCAGTCAATCATTCGCTCTGTACGGGATGAAGGAGATCGTGCGCTTGTTGCGTACACAGAGAAATTCGATCGTGTACATCTTAATCATTTAAAAGTAACAGAAGCTGAAATTATAGAAGCTTTTGAATCGGTGGAACCCGAAGTAATTACTATTATTGAAGAAGCAGCAGAAAATATTCGTTTATTCCATGAAAAGCAAAAGCAATCTTCATGGTTTACAACACATGAGAATGGTACAATGCTTGGTCAAAAGCTCACACCTCTCGATTCTGTTGGGGTTTATGTCCCAGGGGGAACAGCTGCTTATCCTTCTTCGGTTTTAATGAATGTTCTGCCTGCTAAAGTGGCAGGTGTTGAGAGAATCGCAATGGTTTCCCCGCCGAATAAAGAGGGGAAGCTGCCAGCAGGCGTGTTGGTGGCTGCCAAGATTGCGGGGGTAAAAGAAATCTATAAAGTAGGTGGGGCCCAAGCAATTGCAGCTCTTGCGTACGGTACAGAAATGATTTCTCCTGTAGATAAAATAACTGGTCCGGGGAATATCTTTGTAGCATTAGCAAAACGAGAGGTGTTTGGTGATGTTGCCATTGATATGATTGCTGGACCAAGTGAAATAGTAGTACTAGCCGATGAAAATGGTGAGGCTAAAGAAATAGCTGCAGACCTTTTATCGCAGGCAGAGCATGATAGACAAGCATCCGCTGTGTTGGTGACAACTTCTTTAGCCTTAGCGGAACGTATCTCACAGGAAGTAGAATCTCAGCTTGCGACACTTCCGAGAGAGGAAATCGCCCGTGAATCGATTGCTTCCTATGGTGCTATTTATGTTGCAGAGACATTAGAACAGGGAATTGATGTTGTGAACGAACTTGCACCAGAGCATCTGGAAATTGTAACGGAAAAGCCTTTAGAGGTGATGGCGAAAATCCGTCATGCAGGAGCAATCTTCCTCGGACGTTACAGTTCAGAACCTGTTGGAGACTATTTTGCTGGACCGAATCATGTACTGCCGACAAACGGAACAGCAAGATTCTCGAGTCCTCTAAACGTTGATGACTTTATGAAAAAATCGAGTGTAATCTCGTATAGCGAGACAGCACTAAAAGATAATTATAAAAAAATAGCTGCCTTAGCAAGACTGGAAGGACTTGAAGCCCATGCAAGAGCAGTAGAAACAAGATTCCATAAAAAATAAAATCTATTTAATACAGTGCAGAGGTAACGTGATGGGAGGGACGGACCTTTAGCCCTGCTAAAGGTCCGTCCCTCAGTACTTTAAAGGAGTGAAGTATTGATGGTACGAAGTGCAGAGGTTGTTAGGAAGACGAATGAGACGAATATAGCTTTGAATTTGAATGTAGATGGAGAGGGGGATTCGTCGGTTGAGACGGGTGTTCCGTTTATGTCGCATATGCTCGATTTATTTACGAAGCATGGACAGTTTGATGTGACGATTGATGCGAAAGGGGATACCGAAGTTGATGATCACCATACAACAGAGGATATCGGAATCTGCCTAGGACAGGCATTAGTAAAAGCGCTTGGGGACAAAAAAGGGATTAAACGCTATGGGAGTGCTTTTGTTCCAATGGATGAAGCTCTAGCACAAGTAGTGGTAGATTTAAGTAACCGCCCTCACCTTGAATTCCGAGCAGAGCTTCCAAGTCAAAAAGTTGGGACCTTTGATACGGAGCTTGTTCATGAATTTCTGTGGAAGTTTGCTCTTGAAGCAAGAATGAATTTGCACGTCATTGTTCATTATGGACACAATACTCACCACATTATTGAAGCGATTTTTAAAGCATTAGGACGTGCGTTAGATGAGGCAACAACGATTGATCCTCGTGTAAAAGGGATCCCATCGACGAAAGGAATGTTGTAGATCGTGATCGGTATTGTTGATTATGGTATGGGGAATTTGTTTAGCGTTAGTAAGGCGTTAGAACGCTTAAATGTCCCGTATTTTATTTCAGATAATAAAGAGAAATTATTAGAGGCAGACGGTTTACTCTTACCTGGTGTTGGGGCTTTCCGTGATGCAATGGAACTGCTAAAAGAAACATCTCTTGACGAAACAATTAAGAGCTTTGTTCAGAAAGGCAAGCCGCTACTTGGGATTTGCCTTGGTATGCAGTTATTATTCGAAAGTAGTGAAGAAAATGGAAAAGTTGAAGGACTAGGCCTACTTTCTGGAGACGCTGTGCGAATCCCAAGTCGTGACAATAAAGGAAAAGAGTATAAGGTACCTCATATGGGGTGGAATTTTGTTTCCTTTCAAACGCCATCTTCTATTACGGCTAATGTAAAAGAAGACTATGTATATTTTGTCCATTCCTATTACATAAAAGATGTTCCAAACGAAAACCTTGTTGGTTCGGCAGAATATGCAGGTGTAACGATTCCTGCCATCGTTGGCAGTGGAACTATTTTGGGGATGCAGTTTCACCCAGAAAAAAGCGGTGAACTGGGAATGAAATTATTTAAACGTTTTACAGATCTTGTTCAACAATCGGAGGTGATTCGATGAGTTTTACGATTTATCCAGCTATTGATATGCGCGGAGGAAAATGTGTCCGCTTAGTTCAAGGAGATTATAACCAAGAAACAGTGTATGGCGACTCCCCATTTGACATGGCAAAGCAGTTTGTTGATGAGGGAGCAGAGTGGATTCATATGGTTGATCTTGATGGTGCAAAAGAAGGTTCGAGGATTAATGATAAATTTGTTATTAAGGTTGCAAAAGAACTTCCCGCGAAGGTTCAGGTTGGTGGCGGTATCCGAACGGAAAAGGATATTGAACATTACTTGAATAATGGTGTCGACCGCGTCATCATCGGAAGTATTGCTGTTTCTAATCCTGATCTTGTTAAGACATGGCTATCTACTTATAAAGAAAAAATCGTCATCGGTTTGGATGCAAAAGATGGCTTTGTTGCAACACATGGTTGGATTGAAACGTCGAAAACAACAGCGGTTGACCTTGGAAAAGAATTAGCAGAAGCAGGCGCAGAAACATTTATCTTTACCGATATCGCAACGGATGGAATGCTCTCGGGACCGAACGTGGAAGCTGTTTCTCTTTTAGCAAAAGAAACAGAAAAAGCTGTCATTGCCTCAGGTGGCGTTAGTTCGTTAGAGGACTTGAGAATACTGAAGCAATCGGAAAAAGCTGGGGTAGCAGGAGCGATATGTGGCAAGTCTCTTTATACCGGTAAGTTCACAGTAAAAGAAGCAGTAAAAGAGGTGAGAGGATGCTAACAAAAAGAATCATTCCATGCTTAGATGTGAAGGAAGGTCGTGTTGTAAAAGGAATTCAGTTTCTTTCTTTAAAGGACGCGGGGGATCCTGTTGAACTTGCAAAAGTTTATGATAAACAAGGTGCGGATGAGTTAGTTTTTCTAGATATTTCAGCATCCCATGAAGGGCGCAAAACAATGGTGGAAGTTGTTCAATCCGTTGCTGCTGAACTTGCTATTCCATTCACAGTTGGCGGTGGAATCAACTCTGTTGAGGATATGAAAAAAATACTGCGTGCAGGTGCAGATAAGGTCTCCCTTAATACAGCAGCTATTCTTCGTCCGGAGCTTATTACTGAAGGTGCAGATTTCTTTGGGTCTCAATGTATTGTAGTGGCGATCGATGCCAAGTTTGACGAAGAAACAGGTGGATGGAAAGTTTATACACATGGTGGTAGAAACGTGACAGAAAAAGATGCAGTAGATTGGGCAAAAGAAGTAGCCGCATTAGGTGCAGGAGAAATCTTGTTAACAAGCATGGATAGTGATGGGGAGAAGAAAGGTTTTAATATTGAGCTAACCAAAGCTGTTAGTGAAGCAGTTTCCATTCCTGTTATTGCATCTGGAGGAGCAGGAAATGCAGAACACTTCGCCGGCGCTTTCGTAAAAGGAAAAGCGGATGCAGCACTAGCAGCCTCAATTTTTCATTATAAAGAAACAAGTGTAAATGAAGTGAAAAAATATTTACGTGCTATGGAGGTACATGTTCGATGAAAACAAAAGACCTAATAGAATCTATAAAATATGATGAGAAAGGGCTTGTTCCTGCTATTGTCCAAGATGCCTCTTCGAAAGAAGTACTTACACTAGCTTATATGAATAGTGAGTCGTTGGGTAAAACATTAGAAACGAATGAAACATGGTTTTATTCCCGTTCGCGCCAGCAATTATGGCATAAAGGGGAAACGAGCGGTAATGTACAAGAAGTGGTGGAGATAAAGTGGGACTGTGACAAAGATGCAATTTTACTACTTGTTAATCCGAGTGGTCCGGCTTGCCATAAAGGGTCTGTAAGCTGTTTTGAAGATTCCGTTGTTAGAGAGGAAAACACTAAAGAAGAGTTGGGTGAAGTATCACTTGATCCTGAAAAAATCCTTTTCACACTAGAAAAGCTTATTGCGGACCGGGAAATAGAAAAACCTGACGGAGCATACACAACCTACCTATTTGAAAAAGGGGTAGATAAAATCCTTAAAAAGGTTGGAGAAGAGGCATCAGAAGTTATTATTGCTGCTAAAAATAGAGACAGCGAAGAATTAAAATGGGAAGTGGCAGACCTCTTCTACCATGTATTAGTCCTTCTCCGCGAACAAAAACTTCCTCTAAATGAGGTTTTACAGGTACTAATAGAAAGACATAACAAATAAAAGAAAGTGCGTTTATTCTAGATCGTTGGAATAAACGCACTTTCTTTAACGTTTTAGCAGGGTGAGGGACGGACCTCTGAGGAGGTCCGTCCCTCACCCTGCTAAAGTGCTGTCAGCCCACATGTTTACTTATTTTGGGTGTTTAAGTAACGTTTTATTGTATGGTATACTACGATAGTTACTATGAACGTTCGGAGGACTTCTATGAGAAAAGGGTCAAAAGCAAGTAAGGAAAGAACGAATGTGCTATCTTTTGTCCCGACAGGCGAGTATTACTTTAATAAAGGAATGAGAGCCTATCATCGTCGGGAATTAAAAAAAGCATTAAAATATTTAAATAGAGCTATTCAATTAGAACCATTAGAGCCGATGATTGCCTGTCAGTTAGGCATCGTTTACACGGAACTCGGTGAATATAAAAAATCGAATGATCAACTTCATAAAGTTGTGGATGAACTGGACCCTCAGATGGTCGAATGTCGTTATTTTCTTGCCAATAATTATGCACATCTCGGGTTGTTTAAAGAAGCCTATGAACAGGTGACTATCTATTTGGACCAAGATGAATATGGTGAATTTGTTGAGGATGCCGAAGACTTGTTAGAGGTACTAGAATTAGATGGCGATGAAACGATGGAATCATTATATGAGCACGATGAATTGATTATAAAGCAAGAAAAAGCTAGAGAGCTTCTAGAGTCTGGTAATTTTCAAAAAGCAGTCGATACGCTAACAGAAGTAATTCAAAACTATCCAGAGTTTTGGTCAGCTTACAATAATCTTGCACTTGCCTATTTCTACCTTGGAGAAGTGGAGAAAGCTTCAGCTACATTAGAAGAAGTGCTCGAAAAAAATCCAGGTAACCTCCATGCTCTTTGTAATACAGCTGTTTTTTATTATTACCAAAAACGTGATGATGAACTAGCTGAATTAGTGGCAGGTTTGGAAAAAGTAAGACCTTTATTATTTGAACATCGCTTTAAACTCGGGGCTACTTTTGCATTAATTGGCAAATACAATAAAGCATATGAGTGGTTAAAGTCTTTACAAAAGCAAGGATTTGAGGGCGATGGTGGCTTTTATTATTGGTTGTCTCATTCTGCCTTTCATACAGGACATCGTCAAACAGCGGAATCAGCTTGGAAAAAGGTATTAGAAGTAAACCCGGAAAAAGAGGGATTAGAACCTTGGAATGAAGAAAGAAATCCTGAAGGTTTTGAAAACCATATACCATCTATTCTAAAAAAGCTTCAAAGTGAGACAAGTGAGGAAAAACTTTTTGGCCTATTTCTTGTTTCCGTATCTCAGTTCCAAAAGGAAATTTTATCTCACGCAGATTTTTGCGATATAGAAGACTTATCAATATTGGAAAAATTATATTTAGCAGAAGTGTTAAATAAAAATGTGAACAGTTCTATTAAAGTGAATAAAGAAGTGCAGAATATCCACGGAATTGCTCATCTTTTGTATCAACATCACAAGCCTGTCGATGCAATCGATTCTGGTTTATTTTTAACATGGTTTCACGCTGCCCACCGCGGAATAAAAAAAGGCGAAGAATTTAAAAACCTTAGTGCTTTTGCGGCTGCAATCGAATATGTGTGGCGTCGGATTCGAAGTGAAAAGAAGACAAAAAAAGAAATCAGTGAACAATACGGTGTTTCTACAAGTACATTGACAAAATATATTGGAATAGTAGAAAGCTACCTACCGTGAGCATAAATTTGGACGAAGGCTTGTTAATTTTATAGGATAGGATAAGAAAGTAAATACTATAAAAAGACATGAGCAAAATCGTGCTTTGTGCGCTTTTTCTCACTCAGTGGGAGAACTCAAAGTATTGATATAGTAATCAGGTCGAAAGGAGTGCTTGAACTATGTCTGAAGAGAAAATTTATGATGTAATTATTATCGGTGCTGGACCAGCAGGAATGACAGCTGCTGTATACACAAGTCGTGCAAATCTTTCTACATTAATGATTGAGCGTGGCGTGCCTGGTGGGCAAATGGCGAATACGGAAGAGGTAGAAAATTACCCAGGATTCGACCATATTTTAGGTCCAGACCTATCAAATAAAATGTTCGATCATGCCAAAAAATTCGGTGCCGAATACGCTTACGGCGATATTAAAGAAATCGTAGACGGCGAAGAATATAAAACGGTAAAAGCAGGCTCAAAAGAATACAAAACGCGTGCTGTTATTATTTCTACAGGTGCTGAATATAAGAAAATTGGTGTTCCAGGTGAAAAAGAATTAGGCGGACGCGGTGTTTCTTATTGTGCTGTTTGTGATGGTGCATTCTTTAAAGGCAAAGATCTTGTCGTTGTAGGTGGAGGAGACTCTGCTGTTGAAGAAGGTGTATATTTGACTCGTTTTGCCAACAAGGTAACGATTATTCATCGTCGTGACGAGCTTCGTGCTCAAAAAATTCTTCAACAACGTGCGTTTGATAATGACAAAGTCGACTTTATTTGGAATCACACGGTTAAAGAAATCAACGATAAAGACGCTAAAGTTGGCAGTGTGACATTAGTTTCTACAGAAGACGGAGAAGAGCGCAATTTTGAAGCAGATGGTGTCTTCATTTACATTGGTATGGTTCCATTAACAAAACCATTTGAAAACCTTGGTATTACAAATGATATGGGCTATATCGAAACGAATGACCAAATGGAAACGAAGGTGCAGGGCATTTTTGCCGCTGGAGATGTGCGTGAAAAAACACTTCGTCAAATCGTAACAGCAACTGGTGACGGAAGTATCGCGGCACAAGCTGCACAACATTATGTAGAAGAATTAAAAGAAAAAATCAAAGCTTAAAAACAAAAGCGGAAGTGCCTTGGGAAACTCGTGAAGAAAATAGGGATTCCTCCCTGAAGGCGTTTTTTGCCTTTAGGGAGGAATCGTCTTTTTCACAGCGAGTTAGGCACTGGAGCTGGATGAAACAAAAGCGGAAGTGCCTTGGGAAACTCGCGAAGAAAATAGGGATTCCTCCCTGAAGGTGTTTTTTGCCTTTAGGGAGGAATCGTCTTTTTCACAGCGAGTTAGGCACTGGAGCTGGATGAAACAAAAGCGGAAGTGCCTTGGGAAACTCGCGAAGAAAATAGGGATTTCTCCCTGAAGGCGATTTTGGCCTTTAGAGAGGAATCACCTTTTTCACAGCGAGATAAATAAAAAACCCTGAAATGAAGCGTTCATTTCAGGGTTTTTTATTTTGAAATTTCTTATATACAGATTCCAACTCAGATAAAGTCAATTTTTCGATAGATGAACTTGTTGATTGGAATACCCCTTTTTGAATCAATAATTTGATAAAATACTGTCGCCTCTTCTCAACCGCCTCTCGTAAATAGGTCATCTTCCCAACTCCTTATATGAATTTTAATAAAATTATCGCTAGGCAATATGGATGTTTCAACTTTCTTGTTAAGCCTTATTACATACTTTTTATTTTTATGTTAGAAAACCTTACAAAGAGAGTGAAAATTCACTTTTTTTATATGTATAATAAAAATAAATGGTGCGACTGACAGAGAGGGATGGTAAGGAGTGGCAAAAGAAATTTCCTACAAGGAAAGAAAAGTAATAAGTATAGGGGTTGTTAGCGAATTAACGGGATTGTCAGAAAGACAAATAAGGTACTACGAACAGAAAAAACTTTTATCCCCAGAACGGTCTAATAAAGGGTATCGAAAATATTCTTTTTTAGATGTTGAAACGTTAATTGAAATAGCTAACCAGAGGGAGGAAGGAGTTCCGACTGGTGAAATAAAAGAAGAGCTTGAGAAAAAATATAAAAAGGGTAGCAAACTTCACAAAAAAATGATCAGTGGTCAAATTAATGCCCAATTTGGTACGCATAAAAAATAATATTTCCTCACTTCTGCATCCCTTTTGAATAGGCTAATGAGAATAGTTTAGTAAGGAGGTAAAGGGATGTATCCGCAATATCCTTATTACACAACAACAACAAAGTGCGAACAGAAGCCCCTTTCTTTTCCGCCTCAGCATCAATTGCGCCAGCCTGGCCTTGAAACATTAATGAACCCTAGGCCGATAGTGGAGAATCCGAATTACACAGGCAGTAACAAGCTAAAAGATAAAGTAGCTATTATTACTGGTGGTGACAGTGGGATAGGTGCGGCGACAGCAATTGCATTTGCAAAAGAGGGAGCAGATATTGTTATTCCCTATTATTCTGAATATGAAAATGCTGATGCGTTTAGGACAAAGAACAGGATAGAAGCGTTAGGGAGAAGATGCCTATTAATTACGGGGGACTTAGGTGACCGAAGACAAAGTAAATATGTTGTAGAACAAACGCTGAAATATTTTGGGAAAATCAATATTCTTGTTAATAATCACGCCGTTCAATATACGCAAGCTAAGTTGACGGATATAACGGATGAACAATGGGATAAAACGTTTAAAACGAATATTTATGGTTATTTTTATATGACTAGAGCTGTTCTCCCATATCTGACAAAGGGGGATACTATTATCAATACTGCTTCTGTAGTTGCGTATGAAGGAAATAAGCAACTGATCGATTACACTGCAACAAAAGGAGCGATAATTGGCTTTACAAGAGCGCTTTCGCAAAATGTTGTAGAGGACGATATTCGTGTTAATGCGGTAGCGCCCGGACCAATCTGGACACCGCTTATTCCATCTAGTTTTTCAGCTGAAAAGGTGGAGACATTTGGGTTGGATGTACCGATGAAAAGGGCAGGGCAACCTTTTGAACTAGCCCCTGCTTATGTATACCTTGCTTCAGATGATTCCCGTTATGTGACAGGGCAGGTTATCCATGTAAATGGTGGTACGATGGTAAGCTCTTAAAACGGAATTTGGTTAGTGGCTAGTTTTTTGTTTTGGGTATAAATAAAGTAAGTAAACATATAGTAGAAACTTAATCGCTGTGTTGTGGAGAGTTCACGAGAATTATTGAGGTGACTTAATAATTCCGTAATCACCTTTTAAATCTGCTGTAACAGTAGTGAAACATTTATCAAGTATTATTGGGGTTAAGAAATTGACCCCCTTTTTAAGTAATAAATCCCATTAACGACACAGGAATCGCCTGTGTCTATTTTTTTACTTTTTTAGAAGGTGCCCCAAAAACTGTTGAACCTCACCGCGAATGCTAGGACGTGCTACTCGCTTCAGATGCATAGCGTCCTCATACTTGAACATTCCCTTAATTATTACTATATATAACAGTTTCAAAAATTTGCCGATACTCCCAAAGAAATCATTTCTCTTAACAAAGTACGTTCAATCGCAAACATTGTAGACCATCCCTAATCATAGTATAATGTAGAGAATGAGAAAGACTGAACAAGCTGTTTAATGACAGCAATGATTTTGAGGTGAATGGCTTGCAACGTGTCACAAATTGTTTATATCGAAAAGGAGACGACGTGCTTCTTCTACAAAAACCAAGAAGAAACTGGTGGGTCGCCCCAGGTGGTAAGATGGAGGCAGGAGAGTCCATCAAAGATGCTGTCATTAGAGAGTATCGTGAAGAAACAGGAATTTACTTAAAAAATCCTGCGTTAAAAGGTGTTTTCACTTTTATTATAAAAGAAGGCGATAAAATAGTATCCGAATGGATGATGTTCTCCTTCTTTGCAACAGAAGCAGACGGTGTTAATGTTTTGGAATCTGAGGAGGGGCTGTTGAAATGGCACCCTTTAGAGGAAATCAAGGAACTTCCAATGGCGGAAGGTGATCGCCATATTTTAGAATATTTATTGCATGGCAATGGTACAATCTATGGAACGTTCACGTATACGCCTGATTTCAAATTATTAGCATATCGGTTAGATCCTAGTTAATAAAAATCCAGAGTAAGTGAGGGAAGACAATGAGCACAGGTTCTAGTAATGATATTCAATTAGTCATAATTACAGGTATGTCCGGAGCTGGGAAAACCGTCGCAATTCAGAGTTTCGAAGATTTAGGATTCTTCTGTGTGGATAATTTACCTCCTACGCTCCTTCCCAAATTTTTGGAACTGATGAAAGAATCAGGGAATAAAATGAATAAAGTTGCATTAGTAATGGATTTAAGAGGAAGAGAATTTTTTGATCATCTTTTTCAAGCATTAGATGATCTTGCGGAAACTTCGTGGCTTACTCCGCAGATTTTATTTCTAGATGCGGATGATTCTGCACTTGTGCGACGGTACAAAGAAACGCGACGTTCCCACCCGCTTGCGCAATCAGGTCTTCCTCTCGAAGGAATTAGTCAAGAAAGGGAGCTTTTGGAGGAACTTAAGGGTAGAGCAAAACAAATTTATAATACTTCTACCATGAAACCGAGAGAGTTAAGGGAAAAAATTCTTACGGAATTTTCTATGAATAAACAGTCTATTTTTACGGTGAATGTGACTTCTTTCGGTTTTAAACACGGAATTCCGATTGATGCAGATCTTGTGTTTGATGTTCGTTTCCTTCCCAACCCACATTATATCGATCATATGCGCCCGCAAACGGGACTTGATGAAGATGTTTCGACCTATGTACTAAAGTGGAATGAAACACAGAAATTTCTTGAAAAGGTGACCGATTTACTAGGCTTTATGCTTCCTCACTATAAAAGGGAAGGGAAAAGCCAATTAGTGGTGGCAATTGGCTGTACTGGTGGACAACACCGTTCGGTTGCATTGTCGGAATATATCGGTCATTTCTTTGAAAAAGATTATCATACGAAGATTTCTCATCGAGATATTAAGAAGAGAAAGGATTCGACAACAACATGACAAAAACCGAGCTGCCTAAGGTCGTTATCATCGGAGGAGGAACAGGCCTCCCAGTCTTACTTCGTGGCTTAAAAAAATATCCAGTCGACATTGCTGCTATCGTGACGGTGGCAGATGATGGAGGGAGTTCAGGACGCTTGAGAGACAGTTTGCAAGTACCTCCTCCCGGTGATGTCAGGAATGTCCTTGCAGCACTTTCTGAAGTGGAACCACTTATAGAGCAAATGTTTCAACATCGCTTCAATACAACTAATGAACTATCAGGACATTCTCTGGGGAACTTAATAATTGCTGCATTAACCTCTATTACAGGTGACTTTGGTCACGCTATTCAAGAGATGAGCAGGGTGTTAAATGTAAAAGGGACGGTACTGCCAGCAGCGAATCAAAGTGTTGTATTGAACGCTGAAATGGACGATGGTACAGTCGTTTCAGGTGAATCGAAAATTCCGTTTTCTGGTAAAAAAATTAAACGCGTTTTTCTTACTCCTGAACCCGTACAACCTTTATGGGAGACAGTAAAGGCCGTACAGGATGCCGATTTGATTGTAATGGGACCTGGAAGTCTTTATACAAGCATTTTGCCAAATCTTTTAGTTCCGCAAATTGGCAAGGAAGTTTGTAAATCACAAGCAAAAAAATTATATGTCTGCAATATTATGACACAAGCAGGAGAAACGCTTCATTACACTGCGAGTGATCATGTAAAGGCTATTTATGATCATTTAGATCAGCCATTTATTGATGCTATCCTTGTTAATAATGAGCCGGTCCCACAGGAAATTCAGTCTCGTTATGATGAAGAACTTGCCAAACCGGTAGTTTTTGATGTAGATGCTCTTCAGAATATGGGATTAGACGTCATTTTTGATGAAGTCATTTCTTATAAAAATGGAGTAATTCGTCATAATACTGAACGGGTGGCGGAGATTATATATAATTTTTTACAAAAATAGCAAATAGGAATGCGAGCGTTTGCTTTAGGGGGTGACGATGGGATGTCATTTGCGTCAGAAACGAAAAAAGAGTTAACGAATATTGAAATTAAAGATTGTTGTTCCAGTGCGGAACTGTCTGCATTAATTCGTATGAATGGATCATTGTCGTTTTCTAATCAAATGTTGGTCGTTAATATTCAGACGGAGAACGCAGCGATTGCAAGAAGAATTTATACGCTAATTAAAAAAAGCTATGACACTCCTGTTGAACTTCTTGTCCGCAAAAAGATGCGTTTAAAGAAAAATAACGTCTATATTGTTCGAATTAAAGAGGATACAAAAGAGATTCTAGAAGACTTGCAAATCTTAGGTGATGGATTTACATTTGTCCATAATATCGCTCCAAGCTTGATTAAGAAGAAATGTTGCAAAAGGTCGTATTTAAGGGGAGCGTTTCTTGCGGGAGGATCTGTAAATAATCCAGAAACTTCTTCTTATCATCTAGAAGTGGCCTCCCTTTATCAAGAGCATAACCAAGCATTGTCTGAACTGATGAATTCGTTTGGATTAAACAGTAAAACATTAGAACGAAAAAAAGGTTTCATAACATATCTAAAAGAGGCGGAAAAGATAACCGAATTTCTTAATATCGTCGGTGCTCATCGTTCATTGCTTCGCTTTGAGGATGTTCGGATAGTTAGAGACATGAGAAATTCAGTTAACAGGTTAGTAAATTGTGAAACGGCTAATTTAAATAAAACAATTGGAGCGGCACTTAGACAAGTGGAGAACATTCGGCTAATTGAGCAGACTGTTGGACTCGGTGTACTTCCAGATAAGTTGCGGGAGATAGCGGAATTACGAGTTACTTATCAAGATGTTACATTAAAAGAATTAGGTGAAATGGTTTCTGGGGCAACGATAAGTAAATCTGGTATCAATCACCGCTTACGTAAAATTGATCAAATTGCGGACAGACTACGCAGTGGGGAAAAAGTACAGTGAATGGAAACTTCCATCATTTGATGGTGTTATGTAAAGTCAAAGTAAGTTTAGTGAATCACTTGAAAAGGGAATCCTTTTGAATGGTTCATTAAACTTTAAAAATATCCACTTATGTAAGCGCTATATTTTTAGAGGGCAGGAAATAATATATAATCATAGATAAAATTTGATAAGGGAGAGAGGACCTATGGTAGAAAAGCAAACGGAAGTTACACTGAAAACGGGATTGCAGGCTCGTCCGGCAGCGTTATTTGTGCAGGAGGCAAATCGTTTTTCTTCTGATATTTTTTTAGAGAGAGATGGAAAGAAAGTGAATGCTAAAAGTATTATGGGATTAATGAGCTTAGCTATTAGTACGGGTACTGCGATTACACTGATTGCAGATGGTAATGATGAAGAGGAAGCGGTCGGGGCACTAGTTGATTTTGTTCAGAAGGAAGGATAGTAATTTAATAGAAAAGAGAGTTATTTGAGGGAGTTTTCCTCAAATAACTCTTTTGTTGTTTTTTGTAAACGATACGCTTTCGCTTTTCTTATTTTCTTCGCAAGCTGAATAATCCGCTTCCGCTTTTCTATTTGCAAGCTTGTCTGAGGTTGCTTTCATAAAAACAGCTGAGATCAAGAAAGATCTCAGCTGTTTTTCCGAGAAAGTTTGGCGACTCTTAATGAGCCGTTTGTACTTTCGATTTTGTTATTATTTATTGTTCATGTCATTGCGAGTAATGATGCGGTCAATTAAACCGTATTCTTTTGCTCTTTCAGCAGTCATGAAGTTGTCGCGGTCTGTATCTTTTGCGATAACATCTAATGGTTGACCAGTACGATCAGAGAGAATTTGGTTTAGTTTTTCACGCAAGAAAAGAATGCGTTTTGCAGCAATTTCAATTTCCGTTGCTTGACCTTGTGCTCCGCCTAGCGGTTGGTGAATCATAACCTCTGCATTTGGAAGAGCAAGACGTTTGCCTTCTGCACCTGCTGCTAATAGGAAAGCACCCATAGATGCTGCCATTCCGATACAAATTGTTTGAACATCTGGTTTAATGTATTGAATTGTATCGTAAATAGCCATACCAGCAGTAATACTACCACCTGGTGAATTGATGTAAATAGAAATGTCTTTCTCAGGATTTTCGGATTCTAAGAATAGAAGCTGTGCTACAATGGAGTTTGCTACATTGTCATCAATAGCACTTCCTAGCATAATGACGCGGTCTTTTAAAAGGCGAGAATAAATATCGTAAGCTCGCTCACCACGATTTGTTTGTTCAATAACTGTAGGAATTAAGTTCATGCTTTTTTTCCTCCTCTAATATATATTGATCAATTCTTTGTAAAACCATATTTACTATGTACTGTAATCATACACTGTTGGTCAATTAAGGTCAAACTCTTTGCTTTTCAATTTCCTAATACAATCCTTTCTACATCATACCCATTGATTCCTTTTTTAAACAGGGGAAATGTTAATAGGAAGGGTACTATAAAATTCACGAGTTGAACGAGCTGCCTCCACTTTTCTGTCTGTCCAGCTCCAGCGGCTAGCCCCTCGAGGTCATAAGACCAGCATCCCAAAAAGGCAAAAAGCGCCTTTCCAGGATGCTGGTCTTATGCTTGTCGGGGCTGAACGAGCCGCCTCCGCTTTTCTATCTGTCCAGCTTCAGCGTTTAGCCCCTCGAGGTCATAAGTCAAGTATCCCCAAAAGGCAAAAAGCGCCTTTCTGGGATAATCGTCTTATGCTTGTCGGGGCTGATCAAGCCGCCTCCGCTTTTCTTATTGCAATTCGGTATTTTTTTTATTATAATATACATTTGTACGAGGCTATTAAACCTTTTATGACACAAGCCCTCGTGGTGTAACGGATAACACGTAAGATTCCGGTTCTTGAAATGGGGGTTCGATTCCCTCCGAGGGCGTAAAGTTATAAAAAAGGTGTATTTGCGATTTAGTAAACGCAAATACACCTTTTTTATTTTGGCTGTTTTCTCACAGATTGTTGTTTTTGCTTATGAATTTTGCCCGTTGATTTCCGCTACGGGAACAAGACCCTTCGGCTTCGCCTGTGGGGTCTCCCACTTCCCTCTCTTCCCGCAGGAATCAAGTGCCCTCCGCTCCAATCAACTCAGTAGGTCTAACTTAAATTCCGTTAAAAGCAATAATATTTACGAAAAACTTACACGGTGGCTGAAACGAAGCCGCCACCAGCTACTATAAAAAAGTAAATTTAGTGCCAAAGGGGTTTAGAATCGATTCATTTTGATTATCCTAAACGACTTTACGGTGCGTAAAAATATTTTTTCATACAAGCAGTCTTCATTTTTTTAATAACATATCTAAAATGACTTATAACAGTTTTTACGTTAATCTCCGAATTATCTCTAACTTTATTTGTTTTTGATAGCAATCAGCAGGGGTAAACTAAAAGTAGAAAAAATTATTATAAAATGAAACTTATCACTACGGTTACACGTACATAATATATGTGAGCAGAACGGAGGTGTTGTATGGGCTTTTTGAATAAACTATTTGGGAAAAAGGAAAAGCAGATTCCTGAAGTGAAAAAACGCGATGTCTTATCAATAGAGGTGGGGGATATTATTTCCTACGATCTCGAGGATTATCAAGTGGTAGGGAAATTAACGTATAACGACCATGGATTTGAGTGGATTGCTTACCAACTTCAAAGTCCAGCTAAGACGCTTTGGCTAAGTGCGGAAATGGATGATGAACTTTATTTAGGAGTCTATGAAAAAATAAAGTTGAAGCTTCAAGAGCCACTTCCGAAAAAGCTTCAACACGACGGAATCAATTTTACCTTAGACGAATCTGGTGTAGCGACTGTTCGTGGTGAAGGTCGAGGGAAAAATGTTAACAACATTCAGTGTAAGTACTATGATTATTGTGATGAGGAAGAGGAACAATTTCTATCTGTAGAGGTTTGGGGTTCAGAAATTGAAGTAAGCTATGGATATGAAATTGAAGAATATGAAATAAAAATTATTGCTGGTAAATAACTATTAATTAGGAGGAGATTTATTTGTTCCAATTTTTTAAACGAATGAAAACAGTGGTAGGTTCAGAATTAAATGCAATGCTTGATAAAGCAGAAGATCCGGTAAAAATGTTAGATCAGTTCATGCGTGAGATGGAAGCGGATATTCGTGATGCGGAGGCTGCTGTTGCAAAACAAATCGCTAACGAAAAAATGCTTCAGAAGAAATATGAAGATGCGGAGAAGATGGCAACGAAACGACAAGAACAAGCCGTTAAAGCACTGGAAGCAGAGAATGAGGATTTAGCACGCAGAGCATTAGAGGATAAAAAAACGTATCAATCCCAAGCGGATACATTACATGAATCCTATATTCGTGCAAAAGAAGATGCTGATACGCTTAGAACAAAGCTTGATGAAATGAAGAGCGAATACAACGAAATGAAACTGAAAAAAGATTCTCTCAAAGCAAGAGCAGAATCGGCAAAAACAAGAACAAAAATGAACCGTGCAATGTCTGGTATTGGTGGAGACCAGTCCAGAAAAGGATTTGAACGTATGGAAGAAAAGGTTTTACAATTCGAAGCGGAGGCAGAGACAAGTGATGATATGCGTTCTTCTAGTCGAAGCTTAGATGATGAGTTAGACGCTTTAGACAAAAAGAATAGTGTAGATGATGAGCTAGCGGCTTTGAAAAAGCAAATCGGAAAAGAAAAAGAATAAAGCAGGTGGGGCTGACTAATATTCAGTCCCGTTAGTTTTGAATGGAAAGTGGGTGAATAAATGAAAAAACGACTTCTCCCCCTTCTTCTCTCTGTCGTTCTATTGTTAGCAGCTTGTGGTTCGAATGCTGGGAGCGGTTCGCTATTTAAAGAAGGAATAGCAGAGTTTATTAATAATGAATATACCCTTTATGATACCGTTTCAAGTGCCTCGAATAGCTCTAATTTTTCTGAAATATACATAGCAGAGAACCAGTCAATTGAAGAAGTGGCATCGAATATAAGTAGTCATATGGAGCCAGTTGAAAAAAGCGAGGTGAAAGATGATAAGCAGGTTCTCGTGTATGACACCCTTTTTGTTATTTTGACAAAAGATAAGGAAGATAGTGCAAATACTACTATTGAAGTTGCTAATGACGAATTTGTTCGAAATAATTATAGTCCCAGCTTCTTTGATGGTTTGCTTTTACTTTGGGTATTGGATGAAGTATTAGATGTGGATGACTGGGGGAAAAAACAAAGATTAAAATGTCAGCGAAACCCTAATAATTGTTATGGTGGTTACGGGGCATCTGGTGGAAGCTTTAAAGGATTAAATAAAACACCAACTATTAGAGGCGGGTCTTCGTCAGTACGAGGTGGAGGACCGGGTTCAGGAAAATAGATGAAGGGAGTAAGAGAATGCAACCATTTTTATTAACACTTATGTATTTTGCATTATCTATTATTATTGTTGTTATTGGATTAGTCATTTTTGAATTGCTGACAAAAAAATATAAAGATTGGGATGAGGTTTTAAACGGGAATAATGCCGTTGCTCTCTCTATTAGTGGAAAAATTATTGGGATTTGTATTATCCTAGCTTTCTCTATTTATCATAGTTCAGAATTGGTGGATACCCTTATCTGGGGAGCGTTTGGTGTTGTTCTTCAAATGATTGCCTATTTAATTTTTGAACTCCTGACAAGAAAGTTTTCTGTCGAAGAGCAATTACTAAAAGGAAATATTTCAGTAGGGATCATTAGCTTTGCTGTGTCTGTTGGATTAGCTTTTGTAATAGGAGCATCCGTTACGTAAGGCGTTGAAGAAGGGAATCATAAACATGCAGGAACAAAAAATAAAGAAAACAAAGGCGATATATTGGGCATCAGGAATTGTATCAATCTGTGGCATCATATTTGAAGTGCTTTTTGGTGCAGCAGGATCTTATATTTTGGGAGATGGAGTAAAGCAGTATACGCTAACCATCTCCCTCTTTCTTACAGGAATGGGGATAGGAGCATCGATAAGCGAAAAGGTGACGAAGAATCTGATTCTCTCCTTTGTCTGGATTGAATATTTAATTGGCCTTTTAGGAGGACTATCCGTTTTTCTTCTCTTCGGAGTGACAGCATACATAGGAGAAGGAACAGATGCCTTGTTTTTATATTCTATTACCCTCTTAGTGGGAACGTTGACTGGGGTGGAGTTGCCAATATTGATTCGGAAAGCAAATGAAATTGGAGAAACATTAAACCGAAGTGCTGCAAGAGTTCTGTTTTCCGACTATGCAGGTGGGTTAATAGGTGGTCTTTTATTTGTGTATCTTTTACGCCCTGAACTAGGTTTAGTGAAATCAGCATTTGTTATCGCCATGATTAATGTCGCGGTTGCTTTATGGTTTCTTTTTTACTTTCGGGATGAAATAAAAAAAATTAAACGTCACGCTGCAGCAGGGATAACGATATTAGTCATTTTAGTAGCTGGGGTACTTGTTGGAGAAGAATTAGCTTTTTCATTAGAGCAAAAGCTGTATCGTGATCCAATTGTTCACTATGACCAAACAAAGTATCAACAGATTATTTTAACAAAAGAGCAAGGCGATTTGCGGTTATTTCTAGATGGACAGCTTCAGTT
Organism: Bacillus seohaeanensis; assembly: GCF_042684945.1. Lineage (NCBI taxonomy): Bacteria > Bacillati > Bacillota > Bacilli > Caryophanales > Bacillaceae > Bacillus > Bacillus seohaeanensis. The sequence goes on from NZ_JBHUMF010000002.1 coordinate 171,739, forward strand.
TAGTTCTACAGATGAATACCGATACCATGAGACGCTCGTTCATCCAGCGATGGCGATGTCTGATAAGAAACGGGATGTACTGATTCTCGGTGGTGGAGATGGATTGGCTGTTCGCGAATTGAAGCAATATGATGAAATAGAAACAATCACGCTTGTTGATTTAGATCCGGAAATGGTAGAACTGGCAAAGAATCATCATGATATTGTGGACCTCAATGATCATGCTTTTGATGATCCGCGAGTCAAGGCGATACATAAGGATGCGTTTGTTTTTTTAGAAAAGGCGGAAAAACTTTACGATGTTATTCTCGTCGATTTGCCTGACCCGAATAATGAATCATTGAATAAGCTTTATACGTTGGAGTTTTATCAACTAGTAAGAAACCACTTAAACCCTGGTGGAAGTGTGATGATCCAAGCGACAAGTCCAACATTTGCGACAGAAGTTTATTGGACAATTGATAACACAATTCGAGCAACAGGGTTAGAGACTACAAACTTACATGTGGATATTCCAAGCTTCGGTGACTGGGGATTCGTACTTGCAAAGCGAGAGCCTATCGAGTGGGGCGGGGTGCAACTTCCTCAAGGGACGAAATTTTTAGATGAAGAGACTCTTGCAAGCTTAAGAAGTTTTGGGAAAGATATTGATAGAAACATTAAGAAGGATGGAGAGAAGATTCCATTAGAGGTTAACACCTTAATGGATCCAATTTTAATTAAAAAATATAATGAAGCGTGGAAGCATTATTAAAGTGAGAGTTTGTGAGAAGTTACATTATTTTTAATGTGGCTTCTCCATTTTTATTTTACAGGGAGTCATCCATAACGAACGAGCGTTTTGCTAGTAGGAAGTGGTTGTCAATATACCGTAAAAAACGACCGTTGACAAAGTTTCCTACGTTCCACTAATATAGAAATAACGCTAAGGTCGATTTTGCAGTATTGCAGTTATGCTTCCACTAGGTAATAGAGATTCTGGTTCTTGAGTTGTAGCTCGGTAATTCCTACGTAGGTGCAAACTTCTTTTTATATCCTTTCTGCCTCTATCAGTTTTAATTCCTTTCTTTTTACATATATTTTCTAATAAAACAGTGATCGCTACCGTAAATTTCGACTTGCGATATGTAGAAATTGATGATCAGACATAAACTGTCGACATGGAATATCATTTCACTTAATTACCATTAACGACAAGTTCTATTTCGTGTAAAATGAAAAATAGGGAGGGAAATTATGATGAATTTAAAGGCTGGTTTATGGCAACAACAAAGTGTAAAACTGCAAATGACACAACAGCTTACTCAAGCCATTACACTTTTACAATATTCTTCCCAGGAATTAAATGCTTTCCTTGAAAATAAGGCGTTGGAAAATCCTCTTATTCAATTAGAAAGACCACAATTAGAGACGGTTGACTATAAAGAATATCAATCTCGTAAAACTAATAGAGGGACACAAGAAAGTCCGCTGGAATGGATAGAACAATTATCTGTCTCTAACGCAACATTGGCAGATCATCTCTTTGCACAACTAAATTTGAAATCGCTTTCTTATATGGAAAATAAGCCATTTGTTGATTTAATTTATAGTTTGGATGAAAATGGCTATCTTCATATTGATGAACCTTCCTTCTTGGCAAAGTATAATCTTCAACAAGAGGAGCTAGATTACTATATTCATACACTGCAGCAACTTGAACCAGTAGGAGTGGGGGCTAGAAACTTACAGGAATGTATTCTCCTACAGCTGGAAAAAGACAATGATGCCCCGACATTCGTTAACCAAGTCATTCGTGACCACTTTCAAGCATTTGCCGAGAAAAAATGGGCTCAGATTGCAAAGGAATTAGAAGTTGATATTAGTAGTATTCAGCAAGTGGCAGACTATATTCAGAAGTTCCACCCGCGTCCTGGGGCGTGTTACGCGAAGGAAAATCCTTCTTATATCATACCTGAGTTGATTGTAAGAACGAGCGCAGAGGGAATTGTTGTAACGCTCTTTGATGGAACAATCGTAAAAGTTCAGTATAATGAAGAATATGATCAGTTTTTTACAGGAAAAGCAGATCCGGACGTTCAGAAGTATTTACGTGAAAAACAGCAGGATTATAGTTGGGTTATTCAAAGCTTACAGCAAAGAAGTGAAACAATTTTAAAGGTAGGAAAGAAAATAGTTGAGAAACAACAACAATTTTTCTTAGGGGGACCTGAAAAGATACGTCCTCTTACATTGAAGCAAGTATCTGAGGAAGTTGGGTTACACGAGTCAACCGTTTCAAGAGCGGTTAGGGACAAGTATATGCAGACGCCCTTTGGGATATTTGAGATGAAGTACTTTTTTACAACTGCCGTGAAAACCTCAATGTTTTCTGAGGAAGAAGCTGTTTCTAGTACTCAAGTAAAAAAGGCGATTCAAAAATTAATCAAGGATGAAAATAAACAAAAGCCATTATCTGATCAGAAAATTGTGCAGCAGTTAAAAGAAAAAGGGTTTGATGTATCACGGCGGACCATTGCTAAATACCGTGATCAATTGAATATCCCTTCTTCGACGATGCGGAAACGATATTGACTATTTTTGAGTTTGAGCGGCTAGGGGGCAGTTTAGTTTTTATATTTAGTGTCTGCTGATTACTTGTGGGGGTCAGACCCCTGTAGACATGGTCACTTTGTTAATGTGTGTGTTGGTCATTATGCTTATCAATAGGGAAGGGGTCAGACCCCCTTTGCCTCTTTAAATGGTAACTTAATCGGGTCGCCACTATTTTTATATTGTCTAGTTCCAGCGGCTAGCTCACTATTTTCTTCGCGAGCTGATCAAGCCGCTTCCACTTTTATTGTGAAAAGGAGAAATCATGAAGAAAGTTTTTTTCTATACAAGGAATAAATGCCATTTATGTACCGAGGCGATGCAACTACTGAAATTGGTACAGGAAGATTGTCCTTTTGAGATAATTGAAAAGGATATTGAGGAAAGTGATGAGTTAACAGAGAAATTTGGATTAATGATTCCGGTCATTGAATTAGAAGGAGAAATCCTTCAATATGGACAAATTGACTTTTTCACTTTAAGCAAACGTTTACACGAAAAATGTTGAGTTATCATAGTTGAATCTTGTTTCATCACCTGTTAAAATGAACATTGAAAGCAGGGATGAATTTTTTTTGCATGTAGTGGGACATAATATGTCTATGTGGGACCTATTTTGACCACTTACATTTTAAAGGAGCTTTTACATATGGAGTCAATTATTGATATACAAAAGCGATTATTACCTGACCTGCTTGAAGTTATGCATAAGCGCCATTATATTCTTCGTTCTATTCGCTATATGCAGCCAGTTGGCCGTAGAAGCCTTGCCCAATCACTAGGATTAACAGAAAGGGTATTAAGGAGCGAAGTAGAATTCTTGAAAAATCAAGATCTCATTGAAATTAGAACATCCGGAATGAGTCTCACGGGTGATGGAATCATCCTGTTGGAAAGAGTCGGAAGTTTGATGAGAGAGATTTCGGGAATAAATGAAATGGAGCAAAAGTTAAAAAGTTTACTCAATCTTAATGAAATAGTTATTGTTTCAGGGAATAGCGATGACTCTCCTTGGGTAAAAGAAGAATTAGGAAGAGCAGCCGCTGCTAGTATGAAAAAACGATTAGCGGGGAAAAATATCATCGCTGTGACCGGCGGGACTACTATGACGGCAGTCGCAGAAATGCTTACTCCAGATTTTGCAAGTGATGAAACCCTATTTGTTCCAGCTAGAGGCGGGATTGGGGAAGATATGAAAAATCAGGCTAACACGATTTGTTCCACAATGGCTGAAAAAACGGGTGCTCGTCACCGGGTATTATATGTACCAGATCAAGTTAGCAAAGAGGTTTATAAATCGTTTTTAAAAGAGCCAATGATAAAAGAAGTGTTAAGTCTTATCACTTCTGCCAATATTGTCTTGCATGGAATTGGTGATGCGGTGACGATGGCGGAGCGTAGAAAAACGAGTGAAGCAGATTTTCAAAAAATCTTAAGTGAACATGCAGTTGGGGAAGCTTTTGGATACTACTTTAACGAGGAAGGCGAAGTTGTACATAAAGTTCCCACTATCGGTCTCCAGCTAGAAGATTTGAGTAAAGCAAACAATGTAATTGCCGTTGCAGGCGGAGGCTCAAAAGCAAAAGCAATACGAGCCTATATGAAAAGTGCTCCATCATCAACTGTATTAATTACAGACGAAGGAGCAGCGAGAGTGCTTTTAAAAGGGTAATTCCCTTTTGAAATATATAAACATCCTTAATTCCCTAAAGGAGGAAGTTATTCATGGCAACTAAAATTGGTATTAACGGATTTGGACGTATCGGACGTAATGTGTTCCGTGCAGCTTTAAACAATGAAAATGTAGAGGTAGTAGCGGTTAATGACTTAACAGATGCAAACATGCTTGCTCACCTTTTACAATATGATACTGTTCACGGTAAACTTGATCAAGAAGTTTCTGTAGACGGTGACTACCTTGTTGTAGGTAGTACAAAAGTGAAAGTATTAGCAGAACGTGACCCAGCTCAACTTGGTTGGGGAGATCTTGGTGTTGAAGTAGTAGTAGAATCTACTGGTCGCTTCACAAACCGTGCAGATGCAGCGAAACATTTAGATGCTGGTGCGAAAAAAGTTATCATTTCTGCTCCTGCTAAAGAAGAAGATATTACAGTCGTAATGGGTGTTAACGAAGATAAATATGATGCAGCTAGTCATCATGTACTTTCTAACGCTTCATGTACAACAAACTGTCTAGCTCCATTCGCAAAAGTACTTAACGATAAATTCGGTATCAAACGTGGTATGATGACAACTATTCATTCATACACAAATGATCAACAAATCTTAGATTTACCTCATAAAGATTATCGTCGTGCTCGTGCTGCGGCAGAAAACATTATTCCAACAACTACAGGTGCTGCTAAAGCAGTATCACTAGTTCTTCCTGAGCTAGAAGGTAAACTAAATGGTGGAGCAGTTCGTGTTCCAACTCCAAACGTTTCCCTTGTTGACTTAGTAGCAGAACTTGACAAAGATGTAACAGTTGAAGATGTAAATGCAGCATTTAAAGAAGCAGCAGAAGGAAGCTTAAACGGCGTTCTTGAATACAGTGAAGATCCATTAGTTTCTACTGACTACAACGGTAGCCCAGCTTCTTCTACTATCGATGCTTTATCTACGATGGTTATGGAAGGAAACATGGTTAAAGTTATCTCTTGGTATGACAACGAAAGTGGTTACTCTAACCGCGTTGTAGACCTTGTAGAATATATCGCTTCAAAAGGTCTTTAATTAAATAATGATTAACGTGGCATAATTATCTAGCTTGTATTGGATAAATTATGTCCCGCCATCTATAATATAAAGGGATGAAGGGGAGCGGGGAAGATTCCCCACTCCCCTTTTTCTAATTTTGAGATACAAGATTAATTAAAGGAGGCCTTTTGCAAATGAATAAAAAGACGATTAAAGACGTAGAGGTAAAAGGGCAACGCGTATTATGTCGTGTCGACTTTAACGTTCCTATGTCGGACGGAAAGATAACAGATGAAACTCGCATTCGTGCTGCCTTGCCTACTATTCAGTACTTAGTGGATCAGGGAGCAAAGGTCATCTTAGCGAGCCACCTAGGTCGTCCAAAAGGCCAAGTGGTGGAAGAACTACGTTTAACTCCAGTAGCTAAAAAATTAGGTGAAATCTTAAACAAAGATGTAAAAAAAGCCGATGAAGCATACGGAGAAAATGTTCAGCAAATAGTAAACGACATGTCAGAAGGTGACGTTCTCGTTCTTGAGAATGTTCGTTTCTATCCTGGTGAAACAAAAAATGACCCAGAGCTTGCTAAAGAATTAGCCTCTCTTGCAGATATTTACGTGAATGACGCGTTCGGTGCTGCTCACCGTGCACATGCATCTACTGAGGGTGTAGCGAAACATCTTCCTGCTGTTGCTGGTCTTTTAATGGAAAAAGAAATTGAGGTCTTAGGGAAAGCACTTTCTAATCCAGAGCGTCCTTTTACAGCTATTATCGGCGGTGCGAAGGTGAAAGATAAAATTGGTGTTATCGACAATCTATTAGAAAAAGTGGACAACCTTATTATTGGTGGCGGTTTAGCTTATACGTTCGTAAAAGCACAAGGCCATGAAATAGGGAAATCCCTTTTAGAAGAAGATAAGATTGATCTAGCAAAACAATTTATGAAAAAAGCAGAAGAAAAAGGCGTTAACTTCTACATGCCTGTTGATGTTGTTGTCGCTGATGACTTTTCAAATGATGCAAACACTCAAGTAGTATCAATTGACTCTATCCCAGCTGATTGGGAAGCGCTTGATATCGGTCCAAAAACAAGAGAGCAATTCCAAGATGTTATTAAAAATTCGAAGCTTGTTATTTGGAATGGGCCAATGGGTGTATTTGAATTAGAAGCATTTGCGAATGGAACAAAAGCCGTAGCAAATGCATTGGCTGATGCAACAGATACATATTCCGTCATCGGTGGCGGTGACTCTGCAGCAGCTGTTGAAAAGTTTGATTTAGCCGATAAAATGAGTCATATTTCAACTGGCGGAGGAGCTTCGTTAGAGTTTATGGAAGGAAAAGAACTTCCTGGCGTAGTTGCGCTAAACAACAAGTAACTCAAAAAGTGGAAGCGACTCGTCCAGAGGCGACAAGCATAAGACAGTTATCCCGGAAAGGCGCTCTTTGCCTTTTTGGGATGAATGGCTTATGACTCGAGCCTCTAGTCGCTGGAACTAGACAACTCAAAAAGTGGAAGCGGCTTGTTCAGAGGTGACAAGCATAAGGTAGTCATTGCGGAAAGGCGTTCTTTGCCTTATGGAGAAGTCGTCTTTTTTCTAGCGAGCTAGCCGCTGGAACCAGACAAACCGAAAAGTAGAAACGACTTTGAGCCTCTCAGCCGCTATAGCTAGACAAGAAAGGATGATTGACATGCGTAAACCAATTATTGCTGGTAACTGGAAAATGCAAAAAACAATGGCGGAAGCAAAAGCTTTTGCAGAAGAAGTGAACGGACTTGTTCCAAAAGCAGACACAGTAGATGCTGTTATTTGTGCTCCAGCTTTATTTTTAGAGCGTCTTGTAGAAATTACAAAAGACTACGATGTTGAAATCGGTGCTCAAAATATGCACTTTGAAGAAAGTGGTGCTTTTACTGGAGAAGTAAGTCCAGTGGCATTAGAAGACTTAGGCGTTAAATATGTAATCCTTGGACATTCTGAACGTCGTGAAATGTTCAATGAAACAGATGAATCTGTTAACAAAAAAACGTTAGCTGCATTCAAACATAACCTTACACCAATCGTTTGTGTTGGAGAAACATTAGAACAACGTGAAAACGAAGAAACAAAAGAGATTGTTGCGGGTCAAGTGAAAAAAGCTCTTGCTGGTTTAACAGAAGAACAAGTAAAACAAACAGTTATTGCGTATGAACCAATTTGGGCAATTGGAACAGGTAAATCTTCTACAGCAGCAGATGCAAATGAAGTTTGTTCACACATCCGCCAAGTAGTTGCTGGTGAATTTTCAAATGCAGCAGATGCGGTGCGAATCCAATACGGCGGAAGTGTAAAACCTGCCAACATTAAAGAATATATGGCTCAATCTGATATTGATGGTGCTCTTGTTGGTGGTGCAAGCTTAGAACCTCAATCTTTCTTGCAATTATTGGAGGCAGGTTCTAATGAGTAAAGCTCCTGTAGCACTCATCATCTTAGATGGATTAGGGTTGCGCAACGAAGAAAAAGGTAATGCAGTAACACATGCGAAAAAACCAAACTTTGATCGCTATTGGAATAGTTACCCTCATAATACCTTGACAGCTAGTGGTGAAGCTGTCGGGTTACCAGAAGGACAAATGGGTAACTCCGAAGTGGGACATTTAAATATCGGAGCAGGACGCGTTGTGTATCAAAGTTTAACCCGCGTAAACGTATCAATCCGTGAAGGGGAATTTGAACAAAACGTTACATTCCTTAATGCAATAAATTCAGCAAAAGAAAAGGGAACAAACCTTCATATTTTTGGCTTATTATCTGATGGAGGCGTACACAGTCATATTGAACACCTTTATTCCTTGCTTGGTTTAGCCGCAAAAGAAGGTGTGAAGAATGTCTATGTTCATGCATTTTTAGATGGACGGGATGTTGGACCACAGACGGCAAAAGAATATATTGCAAGTGCACAAAAGAAAATGGAGGAAACTGGTGTAGGGGAATTTGCAACTATTTCCGGTCGATACTACTCCATGGACCGTGATAAACGTTGGGATCGTGTAGAAAAATCCTATCGTGCAATGGTTTATGGTGAAGGACCGACATATCAGGATCCGATTGAACTTGTAAATGATTCTTATGCAAATGGAATTTACGATGAATTCGTGCTTCCATCCGTTATTACAAAAGAAAATGGGGAACCTGTAGCTACCATTAAGGACGATGACTCGGTTATTTTCTATAACTTCCGTCCTGATCGTGCTATCCAGATTTCGAATACATTTACAAATAAAGACTTCCGTGACTTCGATCGTGGCGAGAAGCATCCTAATAACCTTCACTTTGTTTGCTTAACGCATTTTAGTGAAACGGTTGATGGATTTGTAGCATTTAAGCCAGTTAACTTGGACAACACGCTTGGTGAAGTGTTATCTCAAAATGGTTTGAAACAGTTGCGAATAGCAGAAACAGAAAAATACCCACATGTCACTTTCTTTATGAGTGGCGGTAGGGAAGCAGAATTTCCTGGAGAAAAGAGAATTCTAATTGATTCTCCAAAAGTTGCAACATATGATTTAAAACCAGAAATGAGCGCATATGAAGTAACGGATGCTCTTATGAAGGAAATTCAAGACGATCAACAAGATGCGATTATCTTGAATTTTGCAAATCCTGATATGGTAGGACATTCTGGTATGTTAGAGCCTACTGTAAAAGCAATCGAAACAGTCGATGAATGCTTAGGAAAAATCGTCGACCTTATTATAGAAAAAGGTGGAGCAGCGATTATTACTGCTGACCATGGAAACGCTGATGAAGTTGTCACGTTAGAAGGAAGTCCTATGACAGCTCATACGACAAATCCAGTTCCTGTAATCGTAACGAAAAAAGGATTGGAACTTCGTGATGGCGGTATTCTTGGTGATTTAGCTCCAACAATGCTTGACTTATTAAATGTAAATCAGCCAACTGAAATGACTGGAAAATCATTAATTCAAAAATAAAGGAGAGATTTTTAATGCCATTTATTACAGATGTATATGCACGCGAAGTATTAGACTCACGTGGTAACCCAACAGTAGAAGTAGAAGTTTACACTCAATCAGGTGCTTTCGGACGCGCGCTTGTTCCATCAGGTGCTTCAACAGGTGAATATGAAGCAGTAGAACTTCGTGATGGAGATAAAGACCGTTACTTAGGTAAAGGTGTACAAAAAGCAGTAGAAAATGTAAACGGTGAAATTGCAGAAGAAATTATCGGTTACGATGTAACAGATCAAGTGGCAATTGACCAAGCAATGATCAAACTTGATGGAACAGAAAATAAAGGTAAATTTGGTGCGAATGCTATCCTTGGTGTTTCTATGGCTGTTGCACGTGCAGCTGCTGATTTCTTCGGCGTAGAATTATACCAATATCTTGGTGGATTTAATGCGAAGCAACTTCCAGTACCAATGATGAACATTCTAAACGGTGGAGAACATGCAGATAATAACGTAGACATTCAAGAATTCATGGTTATGCCTGTAGGTGCTTCTACTTTTAAAGAAGGACTTCGCATGGGAGCAGAAATCTTCCACAACTTAAAAGCAGTTCTTAAAGCAAAAGGCTATAACACAGCAGTTGGTGACGAAGGCGGTTTCGCACCAAACTTAAAATCAAATGAAGAAGCATTATCTACAATCATTGAAGCAATCGAAAAAGCCGGCTACAAACCAGGAGAAGAAGTTCTTCTTGCAATGGACGTTGCATCTTCTGAAATCTACAATAAAGAAGATGGAAAATATCATCTTTCAGGTGAAGGTGTTGTTCGTACTTCTGAAGAAATGGTTGACTGGTATGAAGAAATGGCTTCTAAATACCCAATCATCTCTATTGAAGATGGTCTAGATGAAAACGACTGGGAAGGTCATAAACTATTAACAGACCGCATAGGAAACAAAGTTCAATTAGTTGGTGACGACCTATTTGTTACAAATACAAATAAACTTGCTCAAGGTATCGAACAAGGTGTTGGTAACTCAATCTTAATCAAAGTAAACCAAATCGGTACACTTACAGAAACTTTTGATGCAATTGAAATGGCAAAACGTGCTGGCTACACAGCAGTTATCTCTCACCGTTCTGGTGAAACAGAAGATAGCACAATTGCTGACATCGCTGTTGCAACAAACGCTGGTCAAATCAAAACAGGTGCTCCATCTCGTACAGACCGCGTAGCAAAATACAATCAATTACTACGTATCGAAGATCAATTAGCTCACACAGCTCAATATCTTGGTGCGAAAACTTTCTATAACGTGAAACGATAAACTTTCGTTTCAATAGCGTTAGTAAAAGCAGAGTAAATTCTTAAGGGGATTTGCTCTGCTTTTTTGTTAATTTATATTTTGTCCAGGAGCTAAGATGCCAGGTCCAAAATGGCAACTTATCTAGGAGATAAAGGTCTCTGATACAGAATTAAGATAATTTTCTTGTCCATCTTAGACGACTATGGTAAACTGAAAATACTGTAATGTTCGTATCAGGAGGTGGGCTCGTGCACACGTTATTAGTCACTTTACTTGTTATTGTATCAATCGCACTTATCGTTCTTGTATTACTTCAATCTGGGAAAAGTGCTGGACTTTCAGGTGCCATCTCTGGTGGTGCGGAACAATTGTTCGGTAAGCAAAAAGCACGCGGAATTGATTTAGTACTTCATAGAGCTACAATTGTTGTATCTGTATTGTTCTTTCTTTTAACAATAGGTGTTATTATTCTATAAGATACTGAAACCTGATCTTTAATGGTCGGGTTTTTTTATTTTATTTTGTTTTTTTGCAGTTCGTGCCAGGAACAAATCTTTAGATTTGTTCCTGGCACAGAAAGTCCAACTTATTCCTGGCACAGAACAGTATAAAACAGTAATATAATACGAAATATTGGAATGTACGTTCATTCTTTGCTAAAAATAAATAGGTGAAGAAAATGATTAGTTAAACTTCGGAGATATACATAACCTAAAACTAAAGGAGTAGAAAAAAATGAAAACAGTTTTACCAAAACCATTTACCTTTGAAGCCGGCTCAAGAGCGGTGTTATTGTTGCATGGATTTACAGGGAATTCGTCAGATGTGCGAATGCTTGGGCGTTTTTTAGAAAAGAAAGGATACACCTCCCATGCACCACATTATAAAGGTCATGGTGTGCCCCCAGAGGAATTAGTACATACAGGCCCAGAGGATTGGTGGCAAGACGTGATAAATGGCTACGAACATTTGAAAAATAAGGGATATGAAGAGATAGCAGTTGCTGGACTTTCACTAGGTGGGGTATTTTCCCTCAAATTAGGTTACACTGTTCCTGTAAAGGGTATTGTCCCTATGTGTGCCCCAATGTATATAAAAAGTGAGGAAGTCATGTATAAGGGTGTAGTAGAGTACGCCCGTGAATTTAAAAAGTTTGAAGGAAAACCAGAAGATCAAATTGAAAAAGAAGTAGAAGAGTTTAAGAAAACTCCTATGAATACATTAGAAGCTCTTCAAGGACTGATTGCGGAAGTAAGAGAAAATGTTGATATGATTTATTCCCCGACATTTGTTGTTCAAGCACGAAATGACCACATGATTAATACAGATTCTGCAAATATTATATATAACGAAGTAGAGTCTGAGGAAAAAGACTTGAAATGGTATGAAAATTCAGGTCATGTTATTACGTTGGATAAAGAAAAAGAACAGCTTCATGAGGATGTTTATCAATTTTTAGAAAAACTAAATTGGACTGTTTAAATGATTTTAAGGCCTTAAAGGCTTGTCGTAGAAATAGAATTAGGAGGGATTATTCATGGACGAAAACATACAAGAGCATGTGGACAGGCTACTTTCTTATATGAAAGATGAAGCTTATAAACCATTAACTGTACAAGAACTTGAAGATGCTTTTGGGATTGAAGGATCTGAGAACTTCAAGGAATTTGTAAAGGCATTAGTTGTAATGGAGGAGAAGGGATTAGTCGTTCGGACACGCAGCAATCGTTATGGCTTGCCCGAAAAAATGAATTTAATAAGAGGGAAAGTTTCTGCCCATGCCAAAGGATTTGCTTTCGTGATTCCAGAAGAATCAGGCATGGATGATATATTTATCCCTCCAAATGAAACAAACAATGCAATGAATGGAGATACTGTATTAGTCCGAGTATCTTCTGAATCATCCGGTTCAAGAAGAGAAGGGACAGTTGTCCGTATTCTCAAGCGTGGTGTAGAAGAAATAGTTGGAACATACACGGAGAGTAAGCATTTTGGATTTGTGCTTCCAGATGATAAAAAGTTTGCAAGTGACATTTTCATTCCCAAATCTGCAAATATGGGCGCAGTGGAAGGCCATAAAGTAGTAGTGAAATTGACTTCTTATCCTGAAGGGCGTAAAAGTGCGGAAGGAGAGGTCACTCAAATTCTTGGTCATAAAAATGATCCTGGCGTAGATATTCTATCGGTAATCCATAAACACGGTATAACAGTAGACTTCCCTGATGAAGTGTTAGAACAGGCAAACCAGGTTCCGGATGAGATTGATGAGTCAGATTTAGTTAATCGTCGAGATTTGCGTGATCAAACAATCGTTACAATCGATGGTGCTGATGCAAAAGACCTTGATGACGCGGTGACTGTAACAAAGCTCGATAACGGAAACTATAAGCTTGGTGTACATATCGCGGATGTCAGCTACTATGTAAAAGAAGGATCACCGATTGATGAAGAGGCATTTGAAAGAGGAACAAGCGTTTATTTAGTAGACCGGGTTATTCCAATGATCCCACACCGTTTATCTAATGGGATTTGTTCCTTAAATCCGAAAGTTAATCGATTGACACTTTCTTGTGATATGGAAATCAATTCAGAAGGTCAAGTTGTCAAACATGAAATCTTCCAAAGTGTGATTAAAACAACGGAAAGAATGACGTATTCGGATGTAAATGGAATCTTAGTTGATAAAGATGAGGAGCTGCGCAATCGATATGAGCCGCTCGTTCCAATGTTTGAAGAGATGGAAGAGCTTGCTCAAATTTTAAGAACAAAGCGGATGAAACGTGGTGCAATCGACTTTGATTTTAAAGAAGCAAAAGTTATTGTCGATGAAGAAGGCAAACCTGTAGACGTTGCGATGAGAGAGCGTTCTGTAGCGGAAAAATTAATCGAAGAATTTATGTTGGTAGCAAATGAGACGGTTGCAGAGCATTTTCATTGGATGGATGTTCCGTTTATTTATCGTATTCATGAGGATCCAAAAGAAGACAAGTTACAACGCTTCTTTGAATTCATCACAAACTTTGGATTAGTTGTAAAAGGTACAGCAAATGCTGTGCATCCTAGAGCGCTTCAAGAAATTATTGAAGATGTACAAGGGAAGCCAGAAGAAATGGTTGTATCCACTATCATGCTTCGTTCGATGCAACAAGCAAAATATGACCCAGAAAGCTTAGGGCATTTTGGATTATCAACGGATTACTACACGCACTTTACATCGCCTATCCGTCGTTATCCTGATTCCATTGTTCACCGTTTAATACGTACGTATCTTATTGACGGTAAATTGGATGAATCAACAAGAGCAAAATGGGATGCACAAATGGATCATATTGCTGAACATACATCAAGCCGTGAAAGAAGAGCAGTGGACGCAGAAAGAGAAACAGACGAACTGAAAAAAGCGGAATATATGGAAGATAAGATTGGGGAAGAGTATGACGGGATTATTAGCTCTGTAACAAACTTCGGAATGTTTGTTGAACTGCCAAATACAATTGAGGGGCTTGTTCATGTTAGTTATATGACAGATGACTACTATCGTTATGATGAACGTCACCTTGCAATGATTGGGGAAAGAACCGGCAATGTTTTTAGAATTGGTGATGAAATCACAATAAGGGTAGTCAACGTCAACAAGGATGAACGTGCTATTGATTTTGAAATTGTTGGCATGAAAAATAACAACAGTGATCGACAAGACCGAATTCGTACAGTGAAAACGGGTGGAGTGGATCGCTCGCGTAAAAAGAATGATTCAAAAGGCAATGGTGGCAAAGAAGAATGGTCTACTCGACCACCGAGAAACAAAAAGAAGAAAAAGAATAACAAAAAGCATTTTGAAAATTCACCTGTCAGCAAACGGAGAACGAAAAAAAGATAATCTCGGAAGGAGCAAAGGATGTGACTTTGCTCCTTCGTCAATCTTCTGTATAATAAAGAAATAATCGAAAAAATTTCACTTGTAGATAGAAAAGGGGGAGTCCGGATTGCCAAAGGGAGCAGGCAAGCAAATTGCCCAAAATAAGAAAGCACGTCACGATTATTCCATTGAAGACACAATGGAAGCAGGGATTGTCCTAAAGGGGACAGAGATTAAAGCAATTCGTGGTGGCAGAGTTAACTTGAAAGATTCATTTGCTCGTATTCGTAATGGAGAGGTTTTTCTTCATAATATGCATATAAGCCCGTATGAACAAGGAAATATTCATAATCATGACCCATTACGGACGCGTAAGCTTCTTCTGCATAAAAGACAAATCAATAGACTTATTGGTGAAACAAAAGAAACAGGATACGCATTAGTTCCATTGAAGCTTTACTTAAAAGATGGTTTTGCAAAAGTTCTTCTCGGTCTTGGTAAAGGAAAGAAAAAATATGATAAGCGTGAAGACCTGAAGAGAAAAGAAGCAAACCGATCCATCCAACGTGAGCTTGCACATAGACAAAAAGGAATGTAGTATACCAAAAGTTTACAATTGCATTTTTCCGTAGGTTTGTTATAATAATAAGTGTCGCAGGGGAAACATAAGCGACAACATAGTGTATGAACTGACAATTGAATAGTTGACTTTAGCTCAACTTATTCTTCCCGTTCATCCCTTTTTATCATGGGGACGTTACGGATTCGACAGGGATAGTTCGAGCTTGGGTTGCGAGCCGAGGGGATCGTCCTCGTTAAAACGTCAACGCCAATAATAACTGGCAAATCAAACAATAACTTCGCTTTAGCAGCGTAAGCTAGCTTAGCGGTTCCTCCCTCCATCGCCCATGTGGTAGGGTAAGGGACTCACTCTTAGTGGGCTACGCCGGATTCCACCGTCTGAGGATGAAGGAAGAGAATAACCAGACTAGCTACTCCGACGCCTGTCGATAGGCATAGGGGTTAGCGAAAATGCAAATATATCGACTACGCTCGTAGACGCTTAAGTGGCGATATTTCTGGACGAGGGTTCGACTCCCTCCGTCTCCACCAAATACATATTTGGTGGTTTTTGTGTTTTACTACAACTTTTCCCGTGAATTAGAAAGTCTAGGAGTAAAAGGAATTCCACCAAGCTTATCAGATTTTAAAGAATTATCAGGTAGAATAGAGGTTTTAAGTAGTTTTGCCTACGGTTATAGTAATGGATTTATTGAGGGGGACTATCCAAACCAAGGTCATTAAGAGGTTATTTATCTTAAGTGCTCTTGCAATTTTCTCATAAGCGATTGGAGATAGGTGCCCATTTGCTAAGTGAATACATTTTTAGTTATAGAAACACATTCAATATATTTGATTATGCTCTTCTTTGCCTGTTTACGAGTTTGATAGTTTTCCTGAAAGATCGGCGCTTTCCTAATTAAACTAGGAAACGGTTCAGTACAGGCATCATTATAACAGTGTCTTTTCTACTCATACTTGTCATGATAGTATACTTTTTTAAAATAAAATATGCTTGTAATCTAATGATGCATACTGCGCTCCTCGGCTAGAAAGTGGGTCAGTTTTTTTGTTGTTGCCTTGCCATAGCTTGATTTAAGCCTGTTATGACAAGCACTTTCGTCATCCTGTGGCTCAATGCCAAATATATAGTTCTTTTGGAGTAAGCATAAGTTCAGTATTGTGCGCTAAATGCAGCCATCTTTGTTTTGCTAGCACATACGTAATGTCTCCTGCTCAGACTTTACCCGGCCTGTCAACCTTAAATTCTTGATTTAATAGATTAGGATAGACAAGGAATTTATGCTTAGAGTTGGTCATTGTTTTATATTTCTTAAATGTCTTGGAATATATTTGGTTCTCCTGCATTATACAATGTAATTTCTTTTGTTAAATCTTAGCTCCTTGCGCATTCAGCCATGTTGTAAATTTAGGACTAGCATACACTTGGCGTGATTAAACATAGCTTTTTTAAGATGGTATTTGCCTCTTCAAGGGTTTTAATGCGCTTTCCATCTCACGAACAGCTTTATCCTCAGGCTTTAAATAGCTAATCATCACAAAACTATTATCATGACTCTTCACGATATTTTATCACTCAATTGTGCAATGTCTGTTGTGAAATTTCTAACTCTCTGGTTACTTCTGTAGTTCTCTTTTTATCTTTCTCCACCAATTTTACCGCATATAGTTTATATTCCCTTGTCGTAATGTTTTTTGTCATCATATTGAAAACCTTAATTTAGTGTCTCCGCCATCTAGACTATTATCACCCTTATTCTCTAATGGTTCAGTACAGTTTTTAGATTTTTGTATAGCTGCATAAATGAATCCCCATGATTGCCGTATTTCTTTTGTGGTCACACCGATTCTTTTTGCCTGTTCTTCATAATCGTCCTTTATCACAAAGTCTTTTTGGATAAGGTTCATTACAAGAAAAACTAGTTTAAATGGAGTATTTTCCATTTTAGTACTCAATACCTTATAACATCCTGCACTTATTTTTTTGATTGCCCCGTATTGTTCTAAATAGTTGAGTCTTTTTGATACTGTTCTCGGTGATTTGTTAATCTTTTTAGCTAATTCATACTGTGAAATATAGGAAACACCATTAGGATACTCTGATTTTCCTATAATCTCCAAAAGTTGACCATACTCATAAATCATTCTATTTAAACCAATCATTATGTTTTTGTCCATAAAAAGTCTCCATTTCATATTATTATTAGAAAGAAATATAGAAGTTATTTATTTTATATGGGAATGAAATAGATATAAAGTTATGGGGAAATATATTTATTTTATCTTTATAGTATAGGCTAAGGTTGTTATTTCACAACTGAGTTTAAAAGGATTCTCCGCTTAAATTGCAAGTGAAAGTATAGGAATGATTCATATTTGGTTTAAATGCATATATTTATATGCTTTTAAGCATATATTAAACTTTTACTTGTCATTTCCCCTTGTTAAGTAGAATAAAAGGAATTCTAAAATATTTCCCCAATTGATGTCCGAATTAATAAAATTTAAATCATATTTATTTAAAAAATAAATGCATGTATAGTAGAAACTCATTTTTAAAATAATTTGTAGAATTAGAAAGAAGGATTTTTCAAAAAATAGATTTTTATTTTCTTATAGTACCGTATACGAATTTTTGATTTTGGAATAATTATGAAAAAAAGTTATAATATATAGGTTAGTAGTAATAGCGAAACCTTCTGTATAAGATTTTCATTGTTCTTAAATAAGAAATGACTCGATATTCTAGGGAAAGGAGACTTCCTATGAATGGAAAAATACTATTAGTAGAAGATGATCAATCAATAAGTGAAATGGTAAAAGCTCAATTAATGAAAGAAGGCTTTACAGTCGAAGTAGCGTTTGACGGTGAGGAAGGTATTGAATGTTTTTTAAAGGAGTCCTTTGATTTAATTCTTTTGGATTTGATGCTTCCAAAACTCGATGGTATGGAATTTTTAAAAATTATAAGAGAAAAAAGTAAAATTCCGATTTTAATCATGTCTGCCAAAGATGGGGATGTAAATAAAGCATTAGGTCTTGGATTTGGAGCAGATGATTATATTACTAAGCCGTTTTCTATGATTGAATTGATAGCGAGAATAAAGGCTGTCATTAGGAGAGCGAATGAATATTCAGGAGGAGAGAAACAGCAAGAGGATACGATTAAGGCATTTGGTAAACTTGTTGTCGATATGAATAATTTTTCTGTACATAAAAATGGCTTGGATACTAAACTAACATCTAAAGAATTTCATATTCTTAAATTGTTTTTAACTAACCCAAATAAGGTTTTTACGAAAGCTCAAGTTTATCGTGCAATCTGGAATGAAGAGTATTTTGGAGATGAAAATGTTATTAATGTTCATATTAGAAGATTAAGAGGGAAGATAGAGGATGATCCATCTAACCCTAAATATATTAAGACCTTGTGGGGAATCGGTTATAAGTTGGGAGAATTTTAACTATGACAATTATATTAATCTTTCTTATTATTGGCTTAGTTACCCTTAATTTCATTCAATATCGATCTCAACAAAATCAAAAAGACCGTTTGACCTATGCTTACGAGAAATTAAAAAGCATTGTGGATGATAAAACTGATGAAAAACTTTTACTTTATACAGAAGACGAAAGTTTTAAACGATTGCTAATTGAAATTAATCGGTTGTTAGAGCATAATCAAAAAATCATTGCTACACATCATCAAATGGAAAATTCAATGAAAAAAATGCTTTCCAATATCTCACATGACTTAAAAACACCTTTGACCGTTGTGTTAGGTTATATGGAAGTTATATTATACGAACCGAATCTTAGTAAAGAAGAAACTGAAGAGTTATTGAAAAAGGTAAATAATAAAACCATTGAAGTATTAAATCTAATCAAAAAATTTTTTGAATTGGTTAGATTGGAATCAGGAGATAAGGAGTTTCCAATTACGAGAGTCAATATGAATGAGGTTTGCCGACAAAATATTTTAGGCTTTTATGATATTTTGACGAAAAAAGGGTTTGATGTTGTTGTTGACATTCCTGATGTGGACCTTTATGTCTGGGGGAACGAAGAGGAATTAAACCGAGTATTGAATAATTTAATATCAAATGCAATACAGTACGGCGGAGATGGAAAGGTCCTCGGGCTATGCTTACGTAATAGTGATGATTCGGTCTTTGTTGACGTTTGGGATAAGGGAAAAGGGATAAGTGAGCTCCATAAAGATCGAGTTTTTGAACGAATGTATACCCTTGAAGATTCAAGGAACAAACTTTACCAAGGAAGTGGTCTTGGATTAACGATTACAAAAAGGCTTATTGAAAAATTAGGAGGAGAAATTTTCCTTAATAGTAAGCCATTTGAGAAAACTACATTTACGTTTAAATTAACTCGATTTACTTATTAATCGAGTTTGTTTTTTTATGACTGTTGCTTTTAACAATATTGAAAATGTAGGGTGGATGGGGGAGGAAGGACCTCGACTTCTCCCCGCGAAGTATAAACATTGCTAAGGAACATGGTCCATTATTTCTTGAAAATAACAAGCTTACGAAAAGAGCCTTAATCTAACATTAGAGGCTGACTCATTACCAGGTTGTTAGGAATCATAACCTCATTTTTGAGAAGAACCATTTAGACTCCCTTTGCATTTTGATATACGTTGTAGCCTCACCCCTTTTTGAGTTTGTCTCTTTTTTGTACGAAAGAAGAAACTTAAGATTTTTGTAAGGTTTGAGTAAGAGAAAAGACAACAATTTTGACTAGAATAGAAGTAGTCAGTTAATAAGAAAGGGAGCCGTATTATGTCATATATCATTCAAACGAATCAGCTTACGAAAACCTATCAAGGGAAGGATGTTGTTAAGAATGTAAACATGAAGGTGAAAAAAGGAGAAATCTACGGGTTTTTAGGACCAAATGGTGCTGGTAAAACCACTGTCATGAAAATGTTAATGAATCTTGTAAAACCTACTAGTGGTGAAATTGAACTTTTTGGAAAAAGGTTAACCTCTACCTCATACGAGATACTAAAAAGAATGGGAAGTATTATAGAATACCCAGTTTTTTACGACAAGATGAGTGCAAAGGAAAACTTGGATTTACACTGTGAATATATTGGATATTACAATAAAAAGGCCATTGATTCTGCATTGGACCTAGTTCAATTAAAAAATATTGAAGGGAAATCAGTTAAAGACTTTTCCCTTGGGATGAAACAAAGACTTGGTATTGCACGAGCTATTATTACAAAACCAGAACTTCTAATTTTAGATGAACCTATTAATGGATTAGATCCTGTAGGAATTAAAGAACTGCGAAATTTATTTAAAATGCTTTGCGAAGACTATGGAATCACTCTTTTAATCTCGAGTCATATATTAGGTGAAATAGAACAGATTGCCCATACAGTTGGGGTTATTAATGATGGGAACTTGGTAGAGGAGGTGTCTATTGATGCTATTCGAGAAGAAAATACAGAGTATATTGAATTGAAAACAAATGATATTAAAAAGGCCGTCTATGTCATTAAAGAACATCTTCGCTTGACTAACTTTAGGGTGATAGAAGAATCACGAATTCGAATTTATGAATCGACCATTTCACAAGGAGAGATTTCACAAGCCCTTATTTTAAATGATGTAATGGTTGAGGAAATAAATAAAAAGAGTCACTCACTAGAAGATTACTTCATGACATTGATTAATGGAGGTGGAATAAGTGCTTAAATTAATTAATTTAGAAATCAGGAAATTTAAGCTCTTTCATTATTTAAAAGGAGTTGCATTTGCAAACCTTGGTTTTATTGGGTTACTTTCTTTAATTTACTTTCTAGAGAAGAATGATGGGAATGTGCCTTTTGAAAGCTATGATATGGCATTTACTATTATTGGAACAATGGTAAGAGCAACCTTTATTATATTTGCTTCTGTTCTCATTGTAAAACTGATTATAGACGAGTATAAAACCAAATCGATTGAAGTGATGTTCACATATCCTATTAATCGGAAGAAGATTATGGTTGCTAAACTTAATATTGTAATGTTTTTTACATTTTCTACTGTTCTATTATCTTCATTATTTATTGGAGGGCTATTTTATTTCGCAGATTCCATCGTACAATTTGTTCCAGATGAGTTGACGAGAGAGGAATTAAATGGTCATTTAGTTAGTGCGTTTGTAGGCTCAATAGCCACTGCTGGTTTGAGTTTAATTCCATTACTTTTTGGATTAAGAAAAAGATCTGCTCCTGCAACAATTGTTTCCTCAATCCTGCTTGTAGCGCTGACTAATTCAACTAGTAATGACTTTTCATTGTTTTCTATTATTGCTATTCCGCTATCATTAGCGGCGGTGGGGGTATTGATTGCTTTTCTTTCTATTAGAAATATTGAAAAGGTAGATGTAAGTTAAAATCTACTAGTAGTAACGCCCCCCTTATTAAAAATATTCATAATGTCTTTGTTTGAGCTGATTATCCTGAAAATTTCTATTTTTCCAATCTATTGAACTATATCTAGTACTTAACATTAATCACGTTGGGGGGATCCTGTTTTGAATGCTCAATTTAAAAAAGGAGCGCTGGAGCTATGTGTCTTAATCTCAATAGCTTCAAAGGATCAATACGGCTATGAACTTGCCCAAAGGATTTCGATGAAAATACAAATCGCAGATGGCACACTCTATCCTTTGTTGAGAAGGTTGACAAAGGAGGAGTATTTAACAACCTATTTTACCTCTTCATCAGAAGGGCCTCAAAGAAAGTACTATTCATTGACGAATAAAGGTAGAAAACGTATAGAGGTTCTAATAAATGAGTGGGAGCATTTTACAGATTCCGTTAATCAGTTAATAGAGGAAGGGATAGCTATTGAATAAAAATCAATATTTATCAGAGTTGCAGGATTTGTTAAAAGAGATGGACAGGGAGAGCAGAGAGGAATTGTTATACGATTATAAAGAACACTTTGATGTTGCGAAGGTTGAAGGGAGAACAGAGACTGAAGTTGCTAAGGAGCTTGGTTCCCCTAAAGTAGTGGCAAGAGAGTTACTTGCCGATTATAAAATTTCAAAAGCAGAAAAGCACCGTTCTGTAAAAAATATAGTTAGCGCAGTAGTAGCTTCTTTAAGCCTTGGTTTTTTAAATTCAGTATTTATTATTGGTCCTGTGGTGGGGATATTTGGGTTATTTGTGGGCTGTTTTGTTCTGGCTATAGCCTTATCATTATCGCCTTTAATTGTTTTTGGCAGTTTATTTTTTGATGGCTATATGAATAGTTGGTTAACAATTTTTAGTTCGTTCATTTTATGCAGCCTTGGAGTGATGTTATGTATAGGTTTAATGAAAATTGGAAAATTCCTTTATACCGTTTTAATTCGCTATATAAAATTTAATGTGAATATTGTGAAGGGAGTGAATCACTCATGAATAAAGTTATTTTTTTTGCTTTATTAATTTTAGGTATTGGGATAGTAGGAGTAGTAGCTGTGACGTTTTTCCAATCGTCCTTTTCTAAAGTAGAGATTCATAAAGAAGAGAGAGTGGAGAAGGATAAGGTAGAAGACATTGAAATAAACACTTCTTCAGCAGACGTTGAGGTTGTTCCATCAGAAAGTGATGAGATCGCTATTCTCTTGGATGGTAAAATTAATAAAGATTTAGAGGATAAATATAAATTCGAAGTTGGCCATAGCCATAAAAAGTTGAATATTAACTTTATCTTAGATGAAAATACAATTGGCATTAAATTGGGGAGTGTTCAAGATACCACACTTCAAGTAAAGGTACCTAATAAAGTTTTGAACGATCTTCAGATCACAACATCATCAGGGGACATATCTATTGATCGTTTGAAGGCTAACGAAATAATCGTAAAGTCTACCTCTGGTGATCAATCAATAATTGGTAGCGAGGCCGGTGACCATATCGCATTAAGTTCAACAAGCGGGAGTATAAAAACAAAAGAAAATACAGTGAACACAGCAGAATTTGTTACAACAAGCGGAAAAATTGATACAGAACATCTAAGTTCAAAAAATGCTGTATTTGAGACATCATCAGGCGATATTGTTTTCAACGGTGAACAATTAAAAAGTGATATGGAATTTACAACTTCGAGTGGTGATGTTGCCATCAACTTTTCTCAAACACCTGAGTCAGTGAAGGTAGATTTTAAAGGGAGCTCTGGAGAACCAAATATTAGTGTAGATGGATTGCTATTTGAAGATAAAAGTGAAAATAGTGCTGTAGGAGTAAAGGGAAATGGGGAGTATGAAGTTAAAGTAAGAACAAGCTCAGGAGATTTAACGTTAGAATAAAAGCTAGTGTACTTTCTTTAGTAATTAAACGTAAACCTATATTTCCTTGACGAAGAGTTTAAATATTAAAATAGCAGCTCCACTAAAATTCTAAAAGTCTACTGTAAAAGGAGCTGTGAAAAATGAAACGAAAAAGTTATAAAACAGAGTTTAAAATACAAGTTTCCCGAGAAGCAATTAATGTAGAGAATGCTGCACTTGTAGCTCGCCAGTACGAACTAAGTCCAACTATGGTGAATCGCTGGGTAAATGAATACAAGCTAGGGAAATATGGAATGGACGAAGAGACAACTATTTCCTATAGGAATTTATCCCTTGAAAACGAAAAACTAAAACAATTGCTTGGCGAAAAGGATTTAGAAATTGCTATTTTATTGGATTTGATAAAAAACAATTCCCCGCACCTTTTAAAAAAATTTAATGAACAGATAGGATTTAATTACTGAAGTTTCGAAAGAGGTTACCGTTTTATAAATATAAATATGATGATTTTTATGGAACATACCCGTATTCCGTTTATGGGCCTTTGTTCCTTTTTTTTTGTCTCTTTTTTCTCTTTGAAAAAGACCTTTATAGAATTCTTCGTCTCTTTATATATGGTCAAATGTCCTAAATAAATAAATATTCTAAAATAATAATAGTTGAATTTTTTATAAGAAAATTCAAGGAAAATGTCGAATAAATATTTAAAGTTATTTTCTGAAATAGCAATTTAGGTTTTTTTTCTCAGTTATTTAACTGAGTAATTAGAGAGGGGATTTCATTATTTTTTTTACAATATTTTCATATATAACCATTATTATATAATTAAGTAAAATCTTGAAATTGAAAATGGTTCTTGCTAATATTATCCATTGTTAGAACAGAAAAGGAAATAGGAGAGGGTACAACGTGCTAAATAACACTGATTATCTATCTAAAAATGCCTATCTTGAGAAAAAACTAGCAATGGTAAAAAGTAAAAAGGACGGAGATAAAAGTTCAAAGAAGTACAAAGGTTTAAAAGAATCAAGGTTGTCCTTATCACAGAAAAGACTTTGGTTTTTAAATAAACTTTATCCTGAGTCATCTGCTTACAACATTCCCGAAGCTGTTCAATTAGTAGGTGCCCTCGATATTAAAAAGCTAGAAAAGTCTATTAACACAATCATTAAACGACATGAAATTTTAAGAACAGAATATATCGATGATGGGGAAGAACCAAGACAAAGAGTAAAAGACTTTTGTTATAAAAAAATCAGGAAAATAGATTTAGGAAAGTTTCCTTATCAAGATAGAGAATGGTTAGCGATGGAGTTAATTAAAAGACAAGCCGCAAAACCGTTTAAACTTACGAAAGATTCTTTATTCACATACAGACTTTATTGTATTCATGAATCTTGTCATATTTTATTTTTAAACTTTCATCACAGTATTTATGACGGATGGTCTTCTGGCCTATTCTGGAAAGAATTATGTGCTCTTTATAATTCAAATGGGGAAGAAGATTTACTTCCAAAGTTAGAGATTCAATTTACAGGTTTTGCTGAATGGGAACAGGAAGAGGTAATGAAACCTTACATGCGTGATCAACTGCAATTTTGGCGTGAAACATTACATAATGCAGAGGTCTTAGATATTACAGCGGATAAAAGAAGGGATACAACAGAAGAGAGAAATCGTGGAAATATTGTCGAAGGCTTCTTACCTGAAAAGTTGAGGGCAGACATATTAAGACTTTGTCACGATAACGAAGTGACAGTATACATGTTTTTACTTACTGTTTATAAGATTTTATTACACAAATATACAGGCAAAGCTGACCTTATTGTTGGCTCTCCTATAGCTGGTAGAAAGAATAAAGAGTTTGAAAGTTTAATAGGATTTTTTGTAAATACATTACCGATTCGAACCAAGCTAGATTGCAAACAGAGTTTTCTCAATCTTTTGGGCCAAGTCAAAGAGACGGTGCTAAAAGCAATGGATAATCAGGATATTCCATTCGATAAAATTGTCAATGAACTAAAGCCTGATCGAGATGTTGGGATTAATCCTTTTTTTCAAACAACCTTTACTTATCAACCCGAAGGTGAAGGAATCGCGTTAAAAGGTCTAGAAATGTCCAACTTGGAAATAAATAATTATACTTCAAAGTTTGACCTTAGTTTGTTTGCAATAGACACAAGTAATAACGGCTTAAAGGTTGTTACAGAATATAATGATAGCTTATTCCACCAGTCAACTATCGAAAGGTTCACAGATCATTTTATTACTTTATTAAGAAGAATTGTTGAACAACCCACCACAGCGATACATAAGCTATCAATCCTCACAAACTTAGAAAAAAAACAACTATTAAACGAGTGGAATAAAAATGAAGTTCACTATGACCCCACTGATTACATACATAAAATGTTTGAACAGTGTGTTCAAAACAATCCTAAAAGAACTGCTCTCTTAGTTAATGGGAATGAGTATACCTATCAAGAAATAAACAATGAAGCGAACAAAATAGCAAACTATCTAAAAAAGATAGGAGTAAAGAACGGGGACTTTATCGGGATTAATATTAAGCGCTCTAAAGAATTAATTGTTAGCATTCTCGGAGTTTTAAAAGCAGGTGGTGCATACATTCCGTTAGATCCTAGCTATCCTCAAGATAGAATTCATTATATGTTAGATAAATCTAACTTAAACTATTTAATTACACAAACACCTGAACAATTTAAATCAGAAACTATAAGAAAAATAGATTTAAGGGAAGTAGAGAATGAATCAACCGAATTTATAGATGATTCTAATCATGTCACATCTGGTAATGATGCAGCTTATATGATCTTTACCTCTGGTTCAACTGGAAAACCAAAAGGTGTTGTGATTGAACATAAAGGTCTATGTAATTTAGTTCATGCCCAAAAAGAAATATTTACGGTAAAAGAAGAAGATCGGATTCTACAATTCGCCTCCATGAGTTTTGATGCTTCCGTATGGGAAATATTCATGGGACTTGCTAACGGTGCAACATTGTGTTTGATGCCTGAAGACTTTGATAATTTGGATATTGATTTTATTAGCTTCCTAACGGTAAACAAAATAACTATTGGGACATTCCCTGCTTCATTTTTGGCGAATATAAATCCAGAAGATGTTCCAGAATTAAAAAAGGTTATTGTTGCTGGTGAGAGATGCCCAATAAATGTAGCTAAGGAATGGTCAAAACACAAAGAATTCTGGAATGCTTATGGTCCATCAGAAACAACTGTTTGTGCAACAGTACATAAATATCACAATGAGGAAATCATCCCTATTGGGAGACCTATACCAAATAGTGAAGTATACGTTTTAGATGAACAAATGGAATTAGTGCCTGTTGGTGTTCCTGGCGAACTATATATAGGCGGGATAGGATTGGCAAGAGAATACTTTAATGATCCTGTATTAACAAATAAAAAATTTGTGAAAAACCCTTTTAAAGAAGGCAATGAACGTCTTTATAAATCCGGAGATAGGGTGAAATATTTACCAGATGGCACAATAGATTTTTTAGACCGAATCGATAACCAAGTAAAAATCCGCGGCTTTAGAGTAGAATTAGGCGAAATTGAGAATGCTCTACTAGAAATAGAAGGGGTATCAAAAGCAGTTGTAGATTTGAAAACAATGGAAAATAAACACTCTAAATTAGTAGCTTATATTACCTTACATAAAGAAAAGATTATTTCAAGAGAAGGAATACTAAGTCAGTTGAAAGATCAATTACCAGGGTATATGATTCCAGCTTCAATCATTGAACTAGAACAATTTCCTTATACTCCTAACGGAAAGGTTGATCGAAAGAGGCTTCCGGCGCCGGAAACAATTATTAAGGTAAGTAGAAGTGATAATGATTCCATTTCACCAGTTCAAAGTAAGTTAAAGGATATTTGGGAGGAGGTACTTAATAAAGAATCCATCCATATAGAGGACAACTTTTTTGAACTTGGGGGAGATTCATTATTAATTCTTAAAATTATTTCTCGAGCGAAGGAAAGAGGGTTATTTTTTACTCCACGCGTTCTTTACCAGAATCCGACCATTAAAAGGCTGTCAGAGTATGTAAAAGAAAATGAGGAAATCAATAGCCAACACTCTTCTCTCGAAGGGGAATTTTCCTTATCCCCTATACAGGAATGGTTCTTTGAAAGGAATCTAACGGATGAACATCATTGGAATTTTTCGATGCTGTTTTCCGTTTCTAGTCAGGTCGACACAGACATAGTAAAACAAGCAGTTAATCGATTATATTCCTATCATGATGCACTGCGATTGAACTTTAAAAAGGTTGATGGTCAAGTCAAGCAATATTATGGTGATGAGTCCTATGAAATGCCATTTGACATCATCGAGGTAGGGAAAGACGAGGACATAAGCACCGAGATAAATAGAATTGGATCTATTTATCAATCTAGCTTAGATGTGAAATCCAATTTAATTAGAGCTGTGTTTATAAAAACAGAAGGCAAAGAAAATAAACTTTTATTAGTTATTCACCACCTAGTTACTGATTGGATTTCGGGAGGAATTATTTTTGAGGATCTTTCTCAAATAATTCAAAGTTTGTCAGTAGGGGAAGAAATCAAATTGCCTGCGAAGACACATTCATTTAAAGGTTGGATTGAAAGGCTTGAGGAGTATTCTAAGAGACCCGATTTGTTAAATGAAACAGAATTTTGGTTAACGGTCCACACGTCTAATCAGCCTAGAATTCCTTTAGATTTTTCAAAAGGAGAAAATATAAGAAATTCAGTTGATGAAATTAGCATTGTGCTAGATAGGGAGACTACGAAGCGATTACTTCATGTAGGACTCGAGGAACTTAATAGTAAGCTTGATAAGGTTTTATTAGCATGTGTAATAAAAGCGGTGATGGAATGGAGTAATCAAACATCTGTATTAATTGACATTGATAGTCATGGGAGAGAAGACATCTTTAACAATATGGATATATCAAGAACAGTAGGGTGGTTTACAAACCTTTATCCATTTCTTTACACGGGGAGAGAAGATAAATCTATTGAAGATACAGTTTATTCAGTTGGTGAAAGGATGGAGGAAATACCTAATAACGGTTTAGGTTACGGGGTTTTAAGATATTTAAACGATTCAATTAAATTTAATCATCTTGATTCTGAAATTCTCTTTAATTTTTTTGGTAATGGAAATCATTATAGTGAAAATAGAAATGATTCATCTCAGTCTCTTGTAGAAATGGCAGAAGAGTTTGCAGGAAGTCTAAATAGCAGTAAGCAGGAAAGAGCTCATAAGTTTGAGGTTTTAGGGGTAATTAAAAACGGTGAGTTAATTGTTAGTTGGCACTACTCACGTCATTTACACAAGAGGGAAACTGTAGAAGAGCTCATTGGAAAGGTAAAAAGTTACTTAGAAGGTATCGTTTTATCCCATGTTAATTAATAGTAGTGATACCTTACCTTAATCTATCTTAGAAAAGATAAAACAGTTCATTATGGAGGTATTGTTGTGACATTAACCAATCAAACGATTCAAACTGTCAATAATAAAGACCATGCTAGTTCAAAAGGGCCGCAATCCCTTATAACGATATTTAAAGAGCAGGTTATTCAACATCCACATGCTATTGCATGTGAATCAAGCAAAGAAAAAATTACTTACAGGGAATTAGATGAACAATCTACCATTGTTGCCTGTCGATTAATTGATTTAGGTGTAAAGGCAGGGGCAGTCGTTGGTACATTAATGAACCGTTCAATTGATTTGTTTGTTACTTGGCTAGGTGTGCTCAAAGCAGGAGCAGCATATCTTCCAATTGATCCAACAAATCCAAAGGAACGAATTCAATACATTATACAAAACTCAAAAGTAAAATTACTGATTAGCAGCTCTGATACATCGATAGACTTTGAAACTGGGGATTTGAAGGATGTCAATATTACAGATTTGCGAACAAAAAGAGAATTTCAAAATCTTGTGGAGCTTCCGAGACCTTCCTTAGATAGCTTAGCGTATCTTATCTATACTTCAGGATCTACAGGAAAACCTAAAGGGGTTCCGATTAAGCAGAAAGGGATAATCAGGTTGGTGAAAAACACAAACTATGTAAATATCCTTGCACATGAAAATGTTGCTCAGGTGTC
Organism: Bacillus seohaeanensis; assembly: GCF_042684945.1. Lineage (NCBI taxonomy): Bacteria > Bacillati > Bacillota > Bacilli > Caryophanales > Bacillaceae > Bacillus > Bacillus seohaeanensis. The sequence goes on from NZ_JBHUMF010000002.1 coordinate 201,178, forward strand.
CAATGCCTCATTTGATGCGATTACATTTGAGGTTTGGGGGGCATTGCTTAATGGGGCAAGGCTAGTAATCGCAGAGCAAGAACTCATCCTATCTCCAAATAAACTAAGTGATTGGCTTAAAGCGAATGAGATCAAAACAATGTTTATTACAACTGCTCTCTTTAATAAAGTGGCCGAGGAGCAACCAACTGCCTTTTCACAATTGAAAAATTTATTATTTGGAGGAGAGGCTTGTAATAAAAAATGGGTACAACAAGTGATGGAAAAAGGGGCACCTGAAAAGTTATTTCATGTGTACGGACCAACCGAATGTACAACCTTTGCCTTAAGTTATTGTGTAAATGATTCAAAAGAATTTACACACTCAGATACCATTCCAATTGGAAAACCTATTACAAAAACAGAGGCTTTTGTACTTGGGAAGGATAGGAAGCCTGTTAAAGTAGGGGAAACTGGCGAATTGTATATTGGTGGGGATGGTCTGGCGATAGGGTATTGGGATCGCCCTGATTTAACAAAGGAAAAATTCATTGATCATCCTTTTAGTGCAGAAAAAGATTCAAAGCTTTATAAAACAGGGGATATCGTTAAATATTTACCTGATGGCAATATTGAATTTATTGGTCGTTCTGATTTCCAAATAAAACTGCGTGGATTTCGAATAGAATTAGGAGAAATTGAAGAAATACTTCGACAAAATAAAGTAATCAAGGAATCAGTCGTTTTACTTAAAGAAGCGAAAAATAATGATAAGAAATTAGTTTGTTATTACACCACAGAAGAAAGCATTTCTAAAAGGGAAATAAAAACAGACTTAAGTAAGAAATTACCGAATTATATGATTCCATCTGTCTTTATTGAAATGGATAAATTTCCACTTACTTCTAATGGGAAAATTGATCGGGCAAAACTTCCGGCACCAAAAAAGCAGGACTTGGGGCTAGGAGAATATGTCTCCCCAAGGAATGATCTTGAGGAAACTTTAGCGAGCATTTGGGAAGATGTATTAGATATCGAGAAAATTGGTATTTATGATCATTTCTTTGAACTAGGGGGACATTCCCTCCTAGCTACACAAGTTATTTCTAGAATATTTAAGAAACTAAAAAAGAGAATTACAATCCAAGAATTATTCGAGTCTCCTACAATAGCGAAGTTGGCAAAACATCTATTAGAATGTGAACAAATTAATGATAGCGATTTGATTGTGAAAAAACAGAAATCAGATGGACGCTCCCCACTCTCATTAGCACAAAAAAGATTGTGGTTTCTCCATCAACTGGAACCTGAAAATGTAGCTTATAATATCCCATTCGCCTATCAAATAACAGGGCCCTTAAACTATGAACATTTAGAAAAAAGTCTTAACAAAGTAATGGAAAGGCATGAAAGTTTGCGTACGACATTCAAGGAAGAAAATGGTGAAGCTATACAAGTGGTTCAGACTGAATCCTATACAAGTATTGAGGTTATTAATATAGCAGACCTTTCCTCCAAAGAAAGCGAATTAACAAATATTCTTAAGAAAGAATCGTGGGTTCCTTTTGATTTAGAGAAAGGGCCAATGCTTCGAGCAAAGGTTATAAAAACTTCTGCTACTTCTCATGTTCTTCTATTAGTTGTACATCATATTGCATTTGATGGATGGTCAGAAAAATTATTTTTAGAAGAGCTAAATGCAATTTATTCTTCATTAGAAAACGGCCAGTCAGCTAAATTACCTGAGTTAAGGGTCCAATATTCAGATTTTTCCGATTGGCAGCAAAGCTGGATAGATAGAGAAAGTATAAAAAAGCAAAAAGCTTACTGGAGAGAAAAGTTAAAAGGGGAGTTACCAGTACTTGAGATACCGACTGATTATCCTCGACCATTAGAACAAACGACAAAAGGAAACAGTATTACATTTGAATTACCGGAGAAATTGTCCATTCAATTGAAGGAATTGAGTCAAAAGGAAAACACCACCTTGTATATGACCTTTTTGGCTGCATTTAAAGCTTTGCTATATCGTTATACCGGGCAAAAGGACATATTAATTGGTACCCCAGTTGGTGGTAGAAATAGAGAAGAAATTGAAAGACTAATTGGTTTTTTTGTAAATACAATCGTCATTCGAACGGAGTTAAAGCAAAACCAAACCTTTGAAAAATATCTAAATCAAGTAAAACAGGCTTGTCTTGCGGCTTACGCCAACCAGGAGGTTCCTTTTGAAAAGTTAGTAGAAGAAATACAACCAGAAAGGAACTTAAGCCACAATCCTATTTTTCAAGCAATGTTTATTTATCATAATAAAGACCAATCAAATAGAAATTCTTTTTATATAGGAAAAGAAGAAATTGTAGTTTCTAAAGAGCATACAAAGTTTGATCTGACACTTTTTATTGAGGATCAGGGTAATAGAATCGTCGGAGAGATTCAATATAAGACAGCTATTTATAAACAAAGAAAAATAGAACAGTTTTTGGACCACTTTCTAAACTTACTAGATACAGTATCGATAAATCCAGAAATGCAAATAGATTATATTCCCATTCTATCAAAAAGGGAAAAACAAAATTTCGTAGAAATGGCATCTAATTCTAAAGGTTTCTCAGATCTAAAGAGTATTTATACTTTATTTGAGGATCAGGTTAAGTTTACACCTGAAGCGGTGGCACTTCAATTTAAAAACGAATCAATTAGCTACAAGGAACTAGAACAAAAAGCAAATAAATTAGCACAATACTTAATTGAAAAAAAGGGAATCCAAAAGAATTCCATTGTTGGTGTATATTGCGGGAAATCAATTGATGTTGTGATTTCAATTTTGGCTGTTCTTAGGTCAGGAGCTTGTCTATTGCCGATAGATGTAAATTATCCTAAAAGCAGGCAGGAATATATGGTAAACCATTCTAAGCCGGAGGCTATTCTAACAGCCAAACAATATGTATTAGATGCAGAAAGTATTTTTAGTGGTGAAACAATTGTAGTAGATGAAGAAAATTACCTTGAAACAGAAAGTAATTGTCAATTTGAGGTGGACCCTAATAATAGTGCTTACATTATTTATACGTCGGGCTCGACAGGGGATCCGAAAGCCATTGTTAACCGACATATAGGGGTAACGAATTACTTAACCTTTATGAAGCAAAAATTTGGTATTAATCCAAAGGATGTGGTTTTACAATTAGCATCCTTGTCTGTTGATGGATTTTTACGAGACTTGATTGGACCGTTAACAGCTGGAGCAAAAATTATCCTAGTAGAGGATGAAAAAGTTAAGGATCATGATCATCTCTTATCTCTTATTGATACTAATAAAGTCACCTGCTTGCTAAGTACGGTTCCTTCTATGCTAAAAGTGTTAGCAAGTTCAGCCATGGAGAAGGGGCTTAACTATGAATCTGTTAGATTGATTTTTTCAAGTGGCGAAGTATTAAATAACCAAACCATTAAGATAGTACTGAATAGATTTATCCATACAAAATTAGTTAATTTATATGGCCCAACAGAATGTACGCTCACAACTACTTTTAAGTATATGGATAAACAACCATCCTTTACGTATGACGTCGGGAAACCGATTGATAACATGTTTGTTTTCATATTAGACAAGCATCTTCAGCCTGTTCCAACAGGTGTGTTAGGGGAAATTTATATTGGTGGAGTGGGAATTACAAAAGGATACTATAATAATCCGGTTCAGACTGAGCAAAGCTTTATTTCTAATCCGTATTCCGACGATGATATGCCCTTATACAAAACGGGTGATGTAGGTCTATATCTTCCTAACGGGAATATTGAACTAAAAGGAAGAATCGATCGACAAACAAAGATTAGAGGCTTCAGGATTGAGATGGATGAGGTAGAAAGAATCATTGTTACACACCCAGCTGTTCATACAGCTAGTGTACTTGTAAAGGAAAATAAGCAGCAAGAAAAATATTTGGAAGGCTATATCTTACCTAACGAGGGGCAAGAATTGAATTTGGTAGAAGTGTTTACCTATTTAAGGAATAACTGTCCTGATTATATGGTCCCTGCTTATTTAAATATAATCCATTCCCTTCCTAAAACACCAAACGGAAAGGTTGATAGAAAAAGGCTCCATGAAGTGACGGTTAGAAGTAATTTAAATCATTCAGTAGAACCTGCTAAAAACGATACAGAAGAAAAGATATTAAATATTTGGAATGAACTTTTAGACAAAGAGAATATAAGTGTAAACGATAATTTCTTCGAGGTTGGAGGACACTCTTTGTTAGCAACTCAAATTATTTCTAAAATAAGAAGAAACCTAGATTTAGAAGTACCTTTACTTTATTTATTCAAATATCCAACGATTCGACAGCTATCAATGCAGTTAGAAAAAATGACACCAACTAATCGAAAAATAACGAAAATGAAAAGGGTACCTAGAAGAAAGAACATATAAGAGGTGGAAAACATGAATGGAAATCAATTATTAAAAGATGAGGTTACCACAAAAGAAACAGAGACACTTTTGGAAGCTCCTATGTCTTACAGTCAAAAAAGGTTATGGTTTCTTCAATCTTATGACGTGGATTTAAATGCTTATAACATATCTTTTTCATTTAATATGTATGGAGAATTGAATATTTCTAAGTTTGAAGAAAGCCTGGAAGTAATTATTCAGAGACATGAAATATTCAGGACCTTTTTTAAACAAGAAGGTTCTGATTATAAGCAAGTAGTTTATCCTCTAAAAAAATTAAATTTTGAATTAGTCGAACTAGAATCGCTGGACGGTGAAAGTGAAGAAGAAAAAATTCAACAGTTTATGGATGAACTTCAGGATAATACATTCGATTTAACATCCAAGAATCTTTATCATTTTTATCTATTGCGGATTAATGACCAGCAATATAGATTTTTTGTAAATATCCATCATATGATTTTTGATCGCTGGTCATTTAATAAATTTATGTATGAATTAGTTGAAATTTATCGTGCTAAGCTCCAGTCTACTAAAATTGAATTACCAGATTTAGAGATTCAATATTCTGATTATTCTTACTGGCAGCAATCGTGGTTAGAAGAAGGGAATGCAGATGATCAACTTCAATATTGGTCTACAAAGCTAGGAGGAAAACTTCCTGTTTTAGAACTACCAACAGACTATCCAAGGCCACCGAAACAAACCTTTAATGGGAGTAGTGTTAAAGTTGAAATTCCTGAAGAATTATGCATAAAGCTGAGAAAGTGGTGTCAGGAGGAAAATGTAACACCTAATATGGCTTTACTAGCGGCATATAAAGTATTGCTATACCGTTATACAGGTGAACACGATATTTTAATTGGAACGCCAATTGCTGGAAGAAACCAAGAAGAGATTGAGGATTTAATTGGGTTCTTTGTAAATACATTAGTCATTCGCACGGACCTTAGTCAAAATCCTAGTTTTATAGACTATTTAAATCAGGTGAAGGATGTTTGTTTAGAAGCCTATTCAAATCAGGATATTCCATTTGAACATCTAGTTGAAAAATTAAACCCTGAAAGAAGTTCAAGTGCAGCCCCAATTTTCCAGGTCATGTTTTCTTTACAAAATAAGATAGAGACAAACATTAAAATGGAAGATGTGGCTATTGAACTTTTAGAGAATGAGAACAAAACATCTAAATTCGACCTTTCACTCATCATGCATGAGAAGGGCGCCAGTTTCGTTGGGGAGTTGCAATATAATACAGATTTATTTAAGAAGAGTACGGTACAAAGAATGGGACAACACTTCTTGAATTTAGTAACAGCAGTTATCGAAGAACCTTCCAAGTCAATTGCAGACTTTCCTATCCTAACGAGTGAGGAAAATGAATTGTTCCAGCAGGTAAATAGCTCGGAACCCAATCAATTGGACGGTTCCATAAAACAACTATTTGAGATGCAGGTCAAAAATAATCCTCATGCTATTGCGCTCGAACATGAGGAAACTCAATTAAGTTATTCTGAATTAAATTCAAAGGCCAATCAACTAGCGCATTATTTAATGAAACTTGGTGTGAATAAACAAAAACCTGTTGTGGTTTGTCTTGAGAGAACACCTGATCTGATGATAGCCATATTAGGAGTACTTAAAGCAGGAAGTTTTTACTTGCCATTAGACCCTACATTGCCAGCTAATCGAATAAAGGACATTTTAGAAGATAGTAGTCCAAATGCGATTATCACAGAGGTCAGTCATAAAGATAAGCTTTGGGGTGATCAAAATAATGTAATATGTCTAAGTGACATTAAAGAAGCAGTAAAGAAAGAGGAAAAGAGTAATCCTAATATTAAAAGTGAAAAACTAGATTTAGCTTATATCACCTATACATCTGGATCAACCGGTAAGCCAAAGGGGGTAGCTATACAAAATAAGGGAGTCATCAGGCTTGTAAAAGATACAAATTATATAGATATAAAGCCCGAGTCTAATATCGCTCAAATTCTAAGTATCTCCTTCGATGTCACATCCTTTGAGATATGGGGAGCTTTATTGAATGGAGCGAAATTGATTATGGCCGATAAGGATACGATACTATCCCCACAGAAATTTAGTAATTGGTTAAAATCAAAACAGATTACAACACTAGCAATTCCAGCCGCATTGTTTAACAAAGTGGCACAGGAAGCACCGACTGCATTTTCAGATGTGGAAAATGTTTTAGTGGGGGGAGAAGCTTGTAGTCCTAAATGGGTAGGCCAAGTCTTGAATCATGGTGCTCCGAAAAGGCTTCTTAATTCGTATGGACCAAGTGAAAATACAGCTATAACATTGAACTATGTTATGAATAAAGTATGTCGACATTTAACGGAGAAAGAAAGTGACACGATACCAATTGGTAAACCAATCAATAACACAGAAGTATATGTATTAGATAAACAGTTGAATAGAGTGCCAATAGGGGTTCCAGGGGAGCTGTATATTGGCGGTGATGGCCTAGCAGCAGGCTACTGGAATCGTCCTGATTTAACAAAGGAAAAATTCATTGAGCATCCATTTAGTCAGGTTGAAGAGGCAAAACTCTACAAAACTGGGGATATCGTCAAGTTTTTAGATGATGGAAATCTTGACTTTATTGGAAGAGCAGATCATCAAGTAAAGCTCCGTGGATTTCGAATTGAATTAGGTGATATTGAAGAAAGCATCCGCCAAAACCCAAAAGTCAAAGATGCTGTTTTACTTTTAAAAGAAAATGGAGACGGCGATAAGAAATTAATCAGCTATTATACAACTGATGGCTCTCTTCTTAAAAGTGAGCTAAGGAAGGAATTAAGTGATAAATTACCTGATTATATGATACCTTCTATTTTTATTGAATTAGACAATCTTCCACTTACGTCTAATGGTAAGGTAGACCGTCAAAGCCTACCTAAGCCAACAGAGAAAGACTTTGAAATGGGAGAATATGTAGCTCCACGAAATGCAGTGGAAGAAATGTTGACGAATATATGGCAAGAGGTTTTAAGTCTTGAAAGGATTGGCATCCATGACAGTTTTTTTGAAATAGGCGGTCATTCTCTTTTAGCAACACAGGTCATTTCAAGAGTAGCGGATACTGTTGGGAAGCAAATCCCTTTACGTTTAATCTTTGAGTTTCCAACAATTTCTGAAATGTCTTCAGAATTAATGAAGAGTGATCAGACAGAGGATAAGGAACCAATCACAGTGAAAAAAAATAAAGACCAAAAATATCCACTTTCTTTTTCGCAGAAAAGATTATGGTTTCTAAATCAAATGGATTCGGAGAATGGCTCCTACAATATTCCGTTTGCCTTTCGAATCTCTGGAAACCTTCATTACGGAAATTTTGAGAAGAGCTTAAACGCTGTGTTGAACCGACATGATAGTTTACGTACGATTTTTAAAGCTGAAAATGGTGAACCATACCAAATCATCCAAAATCAAGTGGATAACTATTACACTATTATTAACCTTGAAAATGAATCAGAAGTAGAGCAATTTCAGGAATTAACCAATCTTATTAGTGAGAAGTCATGGGAACCTTTTGAGTTATCTAAAGGGCCATTATTTCGCGCATATCTTATTAAAATGTCAGAAACAGATCATACTTTATTATTTGTTATCCATCACATCATATTTGATGGTTGGTCAGCAGACATCCTCCTTAAGGAAATCAATGACCATTACTTATTATTGCAACAGGAGAAAGAAACTACTTTATCAAATCTTGATATTCAGTATTCAGACTATTCCCAGTGGCAAAAAGAGTTGATGGCAGGTGAGAATGTAAATCACCAGTTAAATTATTGGCGCAAAAAATTAGCCGGTGAACTACCTATACTTGAGCTCCCAATTGATTACCCTAGGCCACCGGAACAAACATCTAATGGAAAGAGTATCACACTGACTATCCCTGAGGATTTAGCACTGCAACTGAGATCATTTAGCCAACAAGAAAACGCTACATTGTATATGACTTTACTTTCGGCATTTAAGGTCTTGTTATATCGCTATACAGGTCAAAAAGATATCCTCGTTGGAACTCCTGTAGCGGGAAGAAACCAGAAAGAATTAGAGTCTTTAATTGGTTTCTTTGTCAATACGGTTGTTATCCGGACAGAACTGGGAGAAAGTCCAACTTTTCTAGAGTTGTTAAAACAAGTAAGAGAGAATTGCCTAGAAGCCTACTCACATCAAGATGTGCCATTTGAAAAACTGGTGGAAGAACTACAACCAGAAAGGAATTTAACCCATAGTCCAATTTTCCAGGTTATGTTCTCTCACCATTCCATGGATGAATCAGAGCAGTTTCTATTAGGGAATCAATTCGTTTCATTAGAGATAGAGAACAAGGTTTCAAAATTTGATTTATCTCTAAATGTCAGTGATAATCAGCGTTCGATTATGCTTGAGCTACAGTATAATACTGATTTGTTTAGAGAGAATACAATTCAGCAATTTAGCACCCATTTAGTAAACCTATTAGCAGGTATAGTGAAGAACCCGGACACTAGTATTTATCAACTACCAATATTAGATGAGGCAGAATTTGAAAATTATGTAAATGAGAGAGCGGATGCTATCGAAGATAAAAGTATTGAATACTTTTACGATAGGATTGATCAAACGGCTCGCTTAACTCCTGACAAGGAAGCCATTTCATTTGAAGGGGAGTCTATTACCTATAGAGAGTTATCCCAATATTCTGATCAGGTAGCGAATTTCCTAGTGAAAAAAGGGTATGAAACTCAATCCACAATAGGTGTTTGTATGAATAAAAATCTTACCGTGATCCCAATTATTATTGGAATCATGAAAGCAGGGCATGTATTTGTTCCATTAGATCCACAGCATCCAAACGACAGGATTCATTACATTGTAAATAATGTAAGTTTGAAGGCAATCTTTACAGAAGATAAATGGATGAGTAAGTTAAATACGTCTGTGGACTTATTGAGTGTGGATTCGATATGGGGAGACATTCTTTCACAATCAAGTCAACCGTCGGAGTATGACAGGAATCCAGAACATCTTGCCTATATTATCTTTACATCTGGTACGACCGGAAAGCCAAAAGGGGTAACTATTACTAACCGAAATCTAGCAAAGTCCTTTCCGTCATACTTAGATGCCTATAAGACGAGTGAACTATCAAATTTCATTCAGTTGGCTAGTATTGCTTTTGATGTTTTTATTCAAGATATGCTTCGAGCATTATGTTCAGGTGGAAGACTAATCCTTTGTTCAAAGGATACAATTATACATCCCGAGGAATTATACAGAGTGCTAGCAGATGAAAAAATTGATTTTGCGGAATTTGTACCTGCTCTATTAAAGCATCTTGTCACATATATGAAAGACACTGGAAAGGTTTTGAAGGATTTAAAAGTAGTCGTTTCAGGTGCCGATACGTGGTATGTAAAGGACTTTGAAGAGATAAAGAAATTCTTCAATAGAAATGTGAATTTTATTAATTCCTATGGGGTAACAGAAGCGACAATTGATAATACCTATTTTGTTTTAAATGATGAGACAAAGCTAACTACTGAAATTGTACCTATAGGCAAACCTTTCCCGCATGTCAATATTTATTTATTTGATGAACATATGCAATTTGTTCCTCAAGGCGTTGCAGGAGAGATGTATATTGGCGGATCAGCGGTAGCGAGTGGATATTATAACCGTCAGGATTTAACTTCTGAAAGATTTGTTATCAATCCATTTAACAAAAATGAAAGACTTTATAAAACAGGGGACTTGGCTCGATACCTATCAGATGGAAATTTGGAGTTCATCGGTAGGAAAGACAACCAAGTCAAGGTTAGAGGGTATCGAGTTGAAACTAGTGAAATTGAAGCAAGTATAAGAAAGTTTCCTGATGTTAAGGAAGTAGTGGTAACTGTTAAGGAAATTAAAGATGAAAAACATTTAGTGGCCTATATTATTTCAGATAACCACATTGAGAATAAGGAATTGATTGATTTCTTAAAGAAAGCCTTACCGCCGTATATGGTTCCATACAAAATAGAAGTCGTTGACACTTTCCCACTTAATGCAAATGGGAAGATTGACTATAAAGCATTACCTATACCGAAATTAGTAGAAGCAGATGACAAGCAAAATGAACCAAGAACTTTAGTGGAAAAAAATGTAGCGAGAATTTGGAAAGAGGTATTAAACCTTAAAAAAATCAGTGTAAAGGATAACTTCTTTGAACTAGGAGGACACTCCCTTATTGCAACTCAGGTAATCTCGCGTTTACAGAGGAAATTTAAGGTGAAAATTCCTCTGAAAGTATTATTTGAAATGTCTACAGTAGAGGAAATAGCAAATTATATTGAAATAGAAATCTATAAAAAACTTGAAATGATGTCTGAGGATGAGGCGGAGAATCTTCTTATTAAATAGGGGGGAATAAAAATGAGTATTACTTTAGATAAATTGTCTAATGCAAAGCAGGACTTACTGAAAAGAATGCTAGAAGATGAAATGGAAGATAGTAATAAAATTATTAAGCTAGAACCATGGGAAGAAAAAACTTTATCATTCTCGCAACAGCGTTTGTGGTTTTTAGACAAATATCTAGATAATAAAGCAATCTACAATGTTCCCTTCTGCATAAAGCTAAAGGGAAAAGTAGACAAAGAGGCAATAAGTTTTGCCTTTAGAGAAATCATAAACCGCCATCAAGTATTGAAATCCTTTATTGTTGATGGAGAGAAGCCTACAGTTGGAGTACTTGAGAACTTTAAATTCCACCTAGAGGTGACTTCATTTAAAGAAAAGTCCAAAGAAGAAGGACTTATTCTCCAATATATAGAGGAAAATACTAATTTTCCATTTGATCTGAACAAAGGCCCGTTATTTACGGCAAAGCTACTTGAATGCACTGATTCAGAATCCTTTCTATTCGTAAATATGCATCATATTATTTTTGATGGATGGTCCCAACAACTATTTATAAAGGAATTTAGTCATTACTATAATGGCTATAAAGAAAAGAATGTAACTAACTTGCCTGATCTTATTTGCCAATATTGGGACTACTCTAATTGGCAGGGAGCTCAGTTTGATGAAGGGGGAATAGATGACCAGATACGTTATTGGTCGTCGAAGCTAGGAGGGAAGCTACCAATCCTTGAATTGCCGACAGATTATCCGCGACCTTCTAAACAAACATTTAATGGAAATAGTGTTTCATTCGAACTCCCTAAGGAAGTTTCGAGCCAGTTAAAACAAATTTGTAAAAAAGAGGGAATCACTCATAACATGGCTCTTCTAGCAGCCTACAAAGTTCTACTTTATCGCTATACTGGTAATGAAGATATATTGGTTGGTACTCCGGTTGCTGGAAGAAATCATGAGGAAATTGAAGAACTGATTGGATTTTTTATTAATACATTAGTTATTCGTACAGACTTAAGTGAGAAGCCAAGCTTTAGAGACTATGTAAATCAAGTAAAAAATGTTTGCCTTGAGGCTTATTCAAATCAGGATGTTCCGTTTGAAAAGTTAGTAGAGAAATTAAGTCCGGAACGTAGTTCAAGTGTATCACCTATATTTCAAGTATTATTCTCCTTACAAAATACTATACAGGCAGATATCCAGTTAAAAGATTTAGAGGTGGAAATGCTTGAATTAGAGAATAAGACGGCTAAATTTGACCTGGCGTTGTTTATGCAGGAAGATGATGACCGTTTCCTAGGTGAATTTCAGTATAATTCTGATTTATTCAAGCGAAGTACAGTTGTGAGAATGTGTAAGCACCTAGTCAATTTAATTACAGAGATTGTAAAGGATCTATCGCAACAGATCACAGATATTCCAATTTTAACTAAAGAAGAAATGGATTTATTCCTTCTGACTAATAGTGATGAACCCAACTGTTTAGAAGGATCTGTCCACAAGTATTTCGAAGAACAGGTTGAAAAGACACCTAATGCTATCGCAATCGAATATCTGGGACATAAGATGACCTATCGAGAATTGAATATACAAGCAAATAGACTAGCACACAAGTTAATTAAAAAAGGTGTGAATCAAGACAAACCGGTAGCAGTTTGTCTTGAAAGAACCCCTGAATTACTAGTCGCTTTCCTAGCGGTTCTAAAGGCAGGCAGTTTCTATTTGCCATTTGATGCTGGATTGCCGCAGCAAAGGATAAAAGCAATTTTAGATGATGGGGAACCAACTGCAATTATAACAAGTTCTCAATATATAGAGAAAATGAAAGAATACGAAAATTGTCTAGTTATCTTAAACAATAATAAAGACACGGTTGATGAATGGGACCAAAATAATCCGAACCTAGAAAGTCATCCAGATCACCTTGCCTATATGATCTACACATCTGGTTCGACTGGGAAACCCAAGGGTGTAGCTATTCAGAACAAAAGTGTGATTAGGCTAGTTAAGAATCCTAATTATATTAAGATTTTACCTAATGACCATATTGCCCAAATTTCAAGTGCCGCATTTGATGCCATTACATTTGAAGCTTGGGGAGCATTATTAAATGGAGCTAAGCTAATCATTGCTGAGAAAGAATTGATTCTTTCCTCCCAAAAATTTAGTAAATGGCTAAAGGAACATAACATCTCCTCAATGTTTATTACCGTAGCTCTTTTCAATAAAGTTGCTCAAGAAGAACCAACGGCATTTTCTGGTATGAAATACTTATTAGTTGGCGGTGATGCATGTAGTCCAAAGATGATAAACCGTGTATTAACCTACGGTCCGCCTAAGAAGATTTTAAATGCCTATGGCCCAACGGAGAGTACGACTTTTGCTCTTACATATAGTATTGCCTCCGGTAGCATCCAAAATGTAGAGATATTTCCAATTGGAAAGCCAATATCCAATACACAAGTATATGTTTTAGATTCAAATATGAATCCTGTGCCAATAGGTGTGCCTGGAGAACTATTTATTGGAGGAGACGGATTAGCTATAGGATATTGGAAACAGCCAAGCTTAACTGAGAAGAATTTTGTGAAAAATCCGTTTAGTACAGACCCTGAATCGAAATTATATAAAACCGGAGATATTGTAAGATACTTACCAGATGGAAATGTTGACTATATTGGTAGAGGAGATTATCAGATTAAATTAAGGGGTTATCGAATTGAATTAGGTGAAATAGAGGAGTCCTTACGTCAAACCGGTTTGGTTAAAGAGTGTGTAGTTTTGCTAAAGAAAACAGAACAGGAAGAATCGAAAATTGTAAGTTACTATACTCCTTTAGGAGATGTGTCTAAAAAGGAGGTTAGAGACGCTTTAAGTAATATGTTACCTGACTATATGATTCCATCCATATTCATAAAAATGGAAAAATTACCCTTAACGTCTAACGGGAAAGTAGATCGGCTCCAATTGCCTGAACCAGCCAGTGTAGATATGGACTTAAGTGATTATGTTGCCCCGCAGAGCATAATGGAAAGAATTCTAGTAGAAATTTGGAGTGAAATATTAGAGAATAACCGAATTGGGGTTCATGACAATTTCTTTGAAATTGGTGGTCATTCGTTACTTGCGACTAAGGTTATGTCAAGAATTCGAAGTGTATTAGAACAAAGTGTAAGCATTCGGATGATTTTTGACTATCCAACCATTCATCAACTCTCTCCGATGTTAGAGAAAATGATTTTTGAAAATGATACAGAAAAGGTTTAAGGGAAGCTCAAGATGAATCAACCGAAAATCTACTATATCCCGCTTTCTGAGATATCAGACCAAGAATTTTTTCGATATTATCATACTAATTTAAGTGAAGAAGATAGGGGAATCATTGGGAAATACAGCGTGAAAAGATTGAAAGAATATGTTGTTGGTAGAGCACTATTAAAGTTAGCGCTGAAGTTAGAAATGGGTTTAGATATTGAGATTCTAAAATTAGCGAAAAATCCCTATGGCAAACCATTCCTAGAAGAGTATGAGGATATTCATTTTAACATTTCACACTCAGAAGATTTGGTTATGGTCATCCTTTCTGATACAAGTCCTGTCGGGTTGGATGTTGAATTTGTGAGAAAGGATTACTTAGATGTAATGGATGAGGTATTTTCTATAGAAGAAATTAAACACATTCAGTCCTACTCGACGAAGGAGGAAATGATTTACTCATTTTTTAAGCTTTGGACTAAAAAGGAGGCTATCATAAAAGCAGATGGAAGAGGATTTTCTTATCCGTTAAAAAAACTTCAGTTTTCCTCAGTTGATGATACTAATGGCTTTATTAACGGTTGGTGGTTTCATACATTTCCTTTAGAAGAGGATTATCTAGTTTCCATAGCTTTAATGCATTCTTGTCATTCGCCATGTATTCGGAAGTTTAGTTCAATAGCATGCATGATTGAAAATTAAGCGATTCAAGGAGACGATTCTATGAAAAGTTTAAGAAAGTGGATTCCCAATAGACTTAACAGTGAGGAAGGGAAAATAAGACTATTTTGTTTTCCTTGGGCAGGGGGGGGAGCAAATTTTTATCTTACCTATTTTAAATTAATAAACCCTAATATAGAGGTGTGCCCTATCCAATTGCCAGGAAGAGAAAATTTGTACCACCTTCCGTTTTATAAAGACATCGATACACTTTGCCAAGACTTGTTATATGACCTACAGGAATTTATGTTTGAAAAACAGTTTGCCTTTTTTGGTCATAGCATGGGTGGAGTCATTTCATATAAGCTCGTACAACATTTGAAGAAAAACGGGCTTCATACACCTGAACATGTGTTTATTTCAGCTAGCGCTCCTCCCTCCCAATCATCGATTGATCGGGAGGAGTCCTTAGAAGATTTGCTGATTGCTAACGATACGGATCAAGAAATTATGGAGAATAGTGAACTGCTTGAAATTTACTTACCTATTTTAAAAGCTGACCTTGCTCTACTAATGTCCATATCAGACGTTAAGCTGCCGAGTATTGTGGATTCTGTGCCTTTTACGGTAATGGGCGGAAAGTCTGATAAGCTATTGCCTTATCAATCTTTAGAAAGCTGGGGAACAAGAGTGAATTTCAAACGTAACATTATTCTTTATGATGGCGGCCATATGTATATTAAACATAACCAAAGTCGTGTCATAGAGGATATTGAAATGATGTTAATGCCTACTATTAATTCAAAAGGGGGTCATTCACCTGTGTGTTCAATTTAATGATATTCAATTAGCAAGAGAGAATTTAAAGAATAGTATTAAACCAACACCGTTACTGGAAAACCATTTTTTAAACTCTATTACGGGTAAGAAGGTTTTTATTAAACCAGAGTTTAAGCAGTGGACAGGCTCTTTTAAATATAGAGGAGCATATAATTTTATTTCCCAATTAGATAGAAAGAGTGGGAATGGAGTAATTGCTGGATCATCTGGAAATCATGGAATTGCCGTTTCACGGATTGCGAGAGAATTTGGGATAAATGCCACTCTATGTATTCCAGAAGATGCCCCGCGAGAAAAGTTAATGAAGATAAATAAGTTTAATCCGAGGGTTATTTTATTTAATCGACAAAAGCAAGATCGAACAATGTTGACGGACGAAATTGCGACAAGTGATGGCCTACATATTATCCCTTCCTCTGATCATGAGAGAATCATTGCGGGAACGGGGACAATCGGTATTGAAATGCTAGAAGAATACGATGGGTTAGACGCTATTCTTATACCAGTAGGGGGTGGAGGTCTTGCCTCCGGTATTGCATTAGCTACTCACCATATCAATCCACGAGTGCAGGTAATAGGAGTGGAACCTGAAGTAGGTTGTGATACGAAAAAATCATTGAGAGCAAATAGAATAACAAGCATTCCTACACCGGATACAATTGCGGATGGATTAAGGCATAGTCAACCTGGAAAGCTTACTTTCGCGATTATGAAGAAGTATTTAGATGATGTGATTACCGTCACAGAAGAGGAAATCCTATCTGCGATGAATTTCTCTCATACAAAGCTAGGATTGAAGATAGAAGCTTCATCAGCAGTTGTTATAGCAGTTTTGCTTTACAAAAAGCTTCCAAAGAGTATTAATAATATCGGTATTGTATTAAGCGGATCAAATTATGATCATTCCCTTTTGTGTAGTGAATCCATTGAGGCTATCTAAAAGATTGGATTTTCATAACTTTAAATGCGTGAAAAAGGTGTATATTTCGTCTGTCCTTTATTATAATCGCCACGTTTTTTGTAAAGGCGAATGAATCCTAAAGGGGTTGACCAAACTAATTTTCTATTTACCTTATAATTCAAGTTTGAGAGAAATTCTTGAAAAATATCAATCTTTTAGAAGGTAAATTGTAATTGGGTCATCCCCTTCACCTTAGTTACAACTAATCAAAAAGGGAGATGAAAATAATGAATTTACTTAAACAAAATAGGAATTTTTTAATGTTATTCCTTGGCAGGCTCGTTACGAACATTGGGGATAGCATTTATTATGTAGCGACAATGTGGCTTGTCTATGATCTCGGCAAAAGTGCTTTCTATACAGGACTTGCAGGTTTTTTGGTTCTCTTGCCTAAAGCATTGCAGTTTTTAACAGGACCTTTTATAGATAAATGGAGAATCAAGAGGACACTTGTAATCACTCAATTATTACAGTGCATCCTCATACTAATTATTCCCATAGCTTATCTTTATGACGTTCTTACTGTTCAGACTATATTAATTGTCATGCCTATTATTGCGTTTATAGAAGAATTTGCTTATCCTACGCAAACTAAGGCACTACCACTTATCCTTAAGAAAGAGGAATTAATAAAAGGGAATTCTCTCTTTGCCTTTGCATATCAAGGAGTAGATATTATTTTTAATGCATCTGCAGGCATCCTTGTAGCAGTAGTGGGGGCAACTACTCTGTATTTAGTAGATTCTGTTACCTTTGCGATTGCAGCCCTATTTTTTGGGTTATTAAAGATTTCTGGGGAACAGATTAATAAAACTAAAGAGAAAGTCTCTTTAAAAAGGGCTGTAGGGGATTATTTTGGTAATCTATCAGAAGGGTTTTCCATTGTCTTTAAATCATTACTATGGGCCTTTTTAATTGGCTCATTTATCGCAAATTTTGGAATTGGCATTGCAATGGCAATCCTACCAGCATTCTCGGCCTCGATAGGTGGAGTAGAAATGTATGGAATTTTACTGACGGCTCTATCAGCAGGCTCATTAATAGGAGCTTTACTAGGTTCCATTGTTGGTAAATACCGTGTAGGCCTCCTAGCTATTATTTGCTTTACATTAGGTGCGGGATGCTGGATGATAGCCGCTATCGTTGCTTCACCGATTTTAACACCTATATTATTTGGTTTAGCCTGGATTCCAATTGGGGCGGTAAATGTTTTATTTTCTGGAATTTCTCAATCAATTATTCCTAATCATATACTGGGAAGAGTGAATTCAGTTATGTACAGCATGAGCATTATTGCAATGCCTATAGGATCGTTATTAGGTGGATATTTTGCTACGAGAATAAGTAGTCAAGCCTTATTTACCTATACAGGAGCAGGTGTGCTTTTTATTGCTATTGTGTGGTTTTTACATCCTCAATTAAGAAAGCTTCCTAGTGCAGGGAAGATTGGACGGGAGTCGTTTAATTTGACGTTTAAGGAAGAGGATATACAAAGAAGTGAGGGGGTTAGTTAGGAAGAAACTATTGATACCATTTTAGATATGGAACGAATTGGTGTTAACGTGACTGGGGATATGCTAGTTTTGTTTTTAATAGGAAAATCGAAAAAGGAATGGAAAATAGAAGAGTATTAAGAAACTTATTTCAAAAGAGGCTGGGACATAACTAAAATACTATCCCTTAAAGACGAACAAGGTCAGGTTAAATTGTTTCGTAGTCGCTTTTAAACACCGCTGTTGATTGCCGTGTCAAGACCTCGCTTTCCACGGGCGGGCGGTGAGCCTCCGGGAAAAGCGGATTTTATCTTTTTCACAGCGAGTTAGCCACTAGAGCTAGATATGCGCTGCGCTCTTGCGGGGTCTCACCTGTTCTGCTTTTCCCGCAGGAGTCTTCGTCTTGCACTCCAATCAACAGCTAGAACAAGTTAAAAAGAAGAATAACTTTTATGAAGACTCATAAAAAAACGAACTAATTCGCCTTCAAATGAAAGAATTAATTCGGTTTTTTATTCACCTAGAACACATTTATCCCAGCCCCTTTTGGTTGTCAATGCCATTAAATTTACTTCTTTATAAGTAAAGAAGGGAAAATCATGAAATTGATGCCGTATTAAATACAAAGTCAAGAGAATAAAACAAAGTTTAATAGGGGGGAATGCTATAAATGCTAAGTAATTGTAGAATCAAGGGGTTTTTGGATATGCTAGTATTATTGGTGGTGCTAATTTCAAGGAAAAGAAAGGTACTAACCTTTCATTAATGAACTAACACATAAAACGGTGTTCTAGAATGATACAACCTAATAGGGAAAAAGAGGTTCTACGTCAAATGTTGGGGTAGAACCTATAATTTACGGCATTTATTGTAAAACCTTGTTCTTCCTCTATTCTTAATATCCATTTATAATAGTTTATTTTCAAAAACCGATGTGAGAGGCAAGTGCTGTTCGTTTGTTTGCGTTGTGGAATGCAAAATTTTTAGCTATTGATTTAAATAATGCGGCTGTTTTTTCATAAATAATAGGGTCTTTTTAAACTAGGCGTAGGATTAAAATGTATAAAACAGAAGAAATGGTGGGAGTAAAGGAGAAATTTTTACCGTATAGTGCCTAAGTAAAGTCACAAGGTTCGCTCCGATATCTTTTCCAATACCTATCCTAAGGTTTGTCTTCAATAGGTGTTTGGTTCTCTTAATTAGTGTTCTGTCCGCTTTTATTAGAACTAGAATCTGCCACGACAATTCCCTCTTCGGTATTATCTTCTCCCTCTTCTTTAGCGATTTGTCCCGTTTGATTTGCATTCTGCCCAAGCTCTTTAGCAATCTGTCCATCTTTACTTACGTTCGTTCCATAATCTCCACTAATCTGCCCGCTGTCAGTTGCAGTTAGTGCCACACCAGCCTTCCCGCCTTGATTTGCAAGATTATTTTTGTTGTCATTGTCGTTATAAATGTTAATGTAAATATTGAGTTCAATAGAAAGACCATCCTTCTCATATTTAAAGGAGGATGAATTCTTTGAGTTTTTTTCCTTATCATCATTATGTTTACTACGTTTATTATGTTTCGGCATAAGAATTTTCTCTCCAATCCTCTGTCAGTATTATTAATTTTCAGATAAAATAATGTGCAAAAAGTAAGGACGTCCTCCACTGAATTATTTAATAGTTGAGGTCGTCCAATTTCACGGTATAGTTAGCTTATAGTGCGTCTTCGTTTCGGTCGCCGCCTTCACCAGGCCCCGGGTCAGGACCAGCACCCGCATTAATAATACCTTCTTCGATGTCATTTTCACCATGTTTTTTGGCGATTTGTCCCATTTGATTTGCGTTTTGTCCGTATTTTTTAGCAATCTGTCCACCTTGATTTACGTTTGTACCGCGATTCCCGCTAATTTGTCCGCCACCAGTTGCGGATAGTGTCACACCAGCCTTCCCACCTTGGTTTGCAAGATTATTGTTGTTTCTATTTCTGTCGTCAATTCTATTTCTATCATCAACTCTGTTTCTGTTGTTATTTGTAGGTGTCGCAGAATTACCTTCATCTATATTTTCCATATTATGATTAGTCATGATAATATTCCTCCTTTCCTATTACTCTTACTACTAGTAGTATATTCGTTGCTCCCCACAATGTTTGTACGGTTATCTAGTTTTTTAGCGATTTTTATGATAGGGACTAGGAAGGAATAAAAAGTTAAGGATGATATTAAGCGGGTAGTATTCTAACAATCAAAGGTTAGAGTCATGCTGTGATAGTTACCATTAGCCATTTCTGTTATTCTATAGTTTAGTTGAATTTCTTTCTTAGAAGAGGTGATGGAATAATGGATTATGTTCATATAAAAGAAATACTTCGCACTGATTTTTATATAGACTCTACAGGAAAAGATAGTACGAGTATAAAGAACAGCTCTTTCCTATTTAAGCTGGAAGAAGATGAATGTTTTTATATAAAGAAAGAAGAGTATCTTTTCTATAAAGAAACAAGTGACCAATTATATTGGAAAAAAGCTTCCGTATATAATGATAAGAATACCCAAGAATTATTAAATGTACCACCGAAAAGTGATGTTAGTGTTATAAAGGATGATAAGCAACAAATAATAGGGTATGTGTTGTTAAAGGATATTTTTCCTATTTTACAGTCAGAATTACAACGAACACAAACGTTCTTCCAAACGGTGATCGACACGATGGAAAATTCGGTATCTGTAGTAGATAGAGAAGGGAAGACTATTGTTTGGACGAAGGGGGCTGAAAGTATCTTTTCCATAAAAAAAGAAGATATTCTTGGAAAAGATATGAATGGTTTTTTTCCGGAAGAAATGTTATTAAATAATGTTTCTATGATGACTGGAAAATCATTTAAGCATCACCTTCATAAACCGAGGGAGGACCTTTTTGTATTAATAAATGTTAATCCTGTGCTATTAAATGGTGAAGTAATTGGAGCAGTCGCGGCAGAAACGGATATTACGAGTCAAGTAATGATGAATCAAGAGTTATTAAAAGCATCTTCCCAAATACAAAAGCTACAAAAGGAAGTTTCTAAATGGACAGAGTCCGTAGATTCATTTCAGAAAATTAGAGGTTCTAGCCCCCAAATAAAAGAAGCAATTTCTCTAGCAAAAAAAGTGGCAAAGACTAATGTGAATATCTTATTACTTGGTGAAACAGGAGTAGGAAAAGAGGTGTTTGCCAAAGCTATTCATGATCAAGAAAAACTAGAGAAGCCGTTTATTGCACTTAATTGTGGAGCTCTTTCTCCTACTTTGTTTGAAAGTGAATTATTTGGATATGTTAAAGGGGCATTTTCTGGAGGAGATCCGAAAGGGAAAATAGGCAAAATAGAACTTGCTGGAGATGGTACGCTATTTCTTGATGAAGTTGGTGATTTACCTTTAGATATGCAGGTTAAATTATTACGAGTTTTAGAAAATAAGACATATTATCCTGTAGGTGGTATAAAATTAAGTCATGTAAATTGCAAAATTATAGCGGCGACAAATAAGAATTTAGATGAATTGGTGGAAAAAGGATTATTTAGAGAAGACCTATATTATCGATTGAACACAATGTCTCTAACTATTCCCCCGCTTAGAGAGCGGAAACAGGATATAGTGGAACTTCTTCATTTATTTATATATGAGTATTCATTAAAATATGAAAAGGAGATACACTATATAGCTCCCCCTATTACAAGATATCTATTAAATTATGATTGGCCCGGTAATATTAGAGAGCTACGAAACGTAATAGAAAGAGCGGTAATACTTTCGGAAGGTGGGGCTATCGCACCTAATCTTTTGCCGAAAAAGATATATGAAAGTGATAAGAGTTATGTGGAATCATCCCCTGAAGCATTACAATCAGAATTAAATCAATATGAAAGACTTAAGATAATAGAAGTACTTGAATTAGAGAAAGGGAATAAAAAAGAGGCCGCTAAAAGATTAGGTATTTCAAGGGCCACGCTATATAACAAAATGAAGAAATTAGATATTCTTAATAAGAATGAAAATAAACCATGATAAAACGAAATAGGAAGTAGTAAAAAGAGTGAAGATTTTCTCGTCGGAGGAAGTCTTCGCTCTTTTTTTATAGCTTAACCAATAGGTGTCTAGAAATTTAAACATAAGAAATAAAACATGTCCACATTTATAAACACAAATTATTTTAAATTGCGGTAAATAGTGCATATCTTTTTGGCATGAAATTTGCATTTAATTTAGGGAGAAGGAGGAGGAATATTTATGGAAAATAGACTTTCAGAGTTAAAAACCTATTTAAAACAGAACGACTGGCAAGGAGGGGTGATTACTTCAAGAAATAATATTTTCTATTTATCTGGTTTTGATTATGAACCACATGAACGTTTTGTAGGTATATTTATATTTCCTGAAAAAGATCCATTATTTGTATTGCCTAATATGGAAGTAAGTATGCTGCTGGAGAATAATTGGAATGCTCCTTATCTTGGTTATGAGGATTCAGAGAATATCTGGGAGAAATTAGAGGGGTATCTAGGAGAGTTTGGTGAGATAGAAAATTTTGCGGTTGAAAATAGTCAAATTACATTTTCAACGATAAAGAAGCTTCAAGCTCTACTGCCAAATGGTGAGTTCCAAAATATAGATGAAAAACTTTCGAAAATGAGAATGGTAAAGAGTGAGAAGGAAATAGAAAATTTACGAGTGGCGGCTGAATTCGCTGATTTTGCTATAGGGGTTGGCATTAATGCCCTGAAAGAAGGAATTTCAGAACTTGAAGTATTAGGCGAGATTGAATACCAGTTAAAAAAGAAAGGCATTCGTGAAATGTCATTTTCCGCTATGGTACTGTTTGGAGAAAACGCTAGTAATCCTCATGGTGTTACTGGGGAAAATACATTACAAAAAGGAGACTCTGTTATTTTTGATTTGGGAGTTAAATATAACGGGTATAGCTCAGATATTACTAGAACAGTATTTTTTAAGGAAACAAATGAGCAAATGGAAAATATCTATAACACCGTTCTTCAAGCGAATCTAGCTGCAATTGAAAAATGTAAAGTTGGAAATAAAATTGGGGAAATTGATAAAGTAGCACGAAAAGTAATTAGTGGGGAAGGCTATCAAAAGTATTTTCCTCATAGAATTGGTCATGGCCTTGGGATAGATGTCCATGAAGAACCATCGCTCCATGCAAATAATCATGAGACATTAATAAAAGGAATGGTGCTGACTGTAGAACCAGGAATTTATATATCAACCCTTGGAGGGGTTCGTATTGAAGATGACATTGTTATAACCGAAAATGGCGTTGAAATATTGACTAAATTCTCGAAAGAATTACAAATAGTGAAAGGATGAGATAATTGAGTAGAGTGGAGAGAGTACAAAGAGAATTAGAAAAACAAAATGCTGAGGGCTTATTAGTTACAAAAGATGTTAATAGAAGATATGTTTCAGGTTTTACGGGAACTGCAGGAGCAGTGTTAGTAACAAAAAGTGAGGCATTCTTTATTACCGATTTTAGATATGCCGAACAAGCGAAAGCCGAGGTGAAAGAGGCGAATATTATTATTCACAAAGGGAATCTTTTAAAAGAGATTGGACTTTTAGTGGATAAGTTAGCTTTGGAAACTATTCTAATAGAAGAGAATGGTATAACGTTTAAGAGTTATTTAGATTTAAAAGAGTACACTAGTGCCAGTCTTTTGCCATCGCATAGCTTAATAGAAAAAATTAGGGAAATTAAAGATAGCACGGAGATGGAAAAAATGTATAAAGCTGCAGAAATTGCAGACGAAACATTTGCTCATATTATTAACTTTATCAAACCCGGATTAACAGAAATTGAGGTTCGGAATGAACTGGAATTACATATGAGAAAATTAGGGGCAACATCCTCTTCTTTTAATATCATTGTAGCTTCTGGAGAAAGAGCAGCATTACCTCATGGAATTGCGTCACATAAGGTCATTGAAAATGGGGACATGATAACACTTGATTTTGGGGCGGTGTATGAAGGGTATTGCTCTGATATAACGCGAACAGTTTCGGTAGGAAAACCAACAGAGAAATTCCAAGAAATATATAACATTGTTTTAGAGGCCTTAGAAAGAGGGACAAAAGGAATCTGCTCACAAAAACCGACGAAAGAAATTGATCGCTTGGCAAGATGTTATATAGATCAACATGGTTACGGTGAAAACTTTGGACATTCAACAGGCCATGGACTTGGGTTAGAAGTTCACGAACCATTGCGACTGTCCAGTGAGAGTGAAGAAGTGTTGCAAAAGGGAATGGTGGTTACGGTAGAACCCGGAATTTATATCCCAGGCTGGGGAGGATGTAGAATTGAAGATGATATTCTAGTTACAGATAATGGATATGAATTATTAACAAAATCATCTAGGGAATTGATTATATTATAGTGACATGAGTAGTTAGGACCAGATATAATACTGGTTCTAACTATTTTAAGGTGGGAAATTAACATGAACGATTTCATTATTTATTTAATAACAGTATTTATTATTTTGGGAGGGATTGATAAATTAATTGGAAATAAATTTGGTCTAGGGGAGAAGTTCACAAGTGCGTTTCATAGTATGGGAGCACTCGCTCTATCGATGATTGGAGTTATATCACTATCCCCCGTATTGGCCAATTTATTAATACCTATCGTTACTCCAATTTATACAAAAATAGGTGCAGACCCATCCATGTTTGCCTCGACGGTCTTTGCGCTAGATATGGGAGGCCATAAATTATCGATGGAAATGGCAAAGGATCCTGAATCTGCAGCATTTTCATGGGTTTTTTTAGGTACAATGATGGGCCCTACACTCGTTTTTACCATTCCAGTCGCTTTAAATATTATTCCTAAAAAAGAACAGCCCTATTTCGCAAAAGGGATTCTTATAGGATTAGTTACTATTCCCTTTGGGTGTATCGCTGGAGGTTTTCTCGCGGGGTTTGAGGTAGAGTGGATGATTATTAATCTATTACCTACTATAATACTTGCTATCTTAATAACCTTTTTTATATCTAAATTTCCAGGAATTACGATTAAGGTTTTTATGGGATTTTCAAAATTAGTAGAAATCATAGTAGTAATAGGATTACTATTGATTATGTTAGAAACCTTAGTTGGAATAAAGGTACTAGAAGGTATGTTGCCTTTATCTGATAGTCTTGAAATAATAGGAAATATTACGATTGTGTTGGCGGGGGCTTTTCCGCTAATTTATGTTTTACAAAAACTATTAAAAAAACCTTTTGAAAGATTAGGTAATAAGATTAATCTCAATGAATATTCACTGATAGGTTTTTTAACTTCCTTAGCACACCATGTTCCTATGTTTGCAAATATTAGTAATATGGATGATAGAGGGAAGGTAATAAACACAGCTTTTGCGGTAAGTGGATCATTTGTAATGGGAAGTCATTTAGGATTTGTGGCAGCAGTGGATAAAGACTATATAGTGCCGATGATTGTAGGGAAACTAACGGCAGGAGTGTTAGCGGCACTCATTGCCTTTATTGTTACGAAGGAAAAGGAAGTTACTACTCCTTCGTTAGCGGCATAACACATAAAACGGTGTTCTAGAATGACACAACCACATAGGGAAAAAGACAGATGCTTGATAGGGTTACACATATTACTTCCAAATCAATATGTGTAACCTGTAAAAGAAGCTATTTGAAAGAAAAGAATATATTAAAGAAGTTTACTTTCATTTTTTCCAAGTTAGTAGGATGCTGTTCTAGTAAGGTAATCAAAAAAAGATGCCTAAAATAAATTTAAGCATCTCTTTCTATATATTAGCTAGCGTGTTGAACTTTCTCATTACTAGCTTTAGCGGAAGCCTTCTTGTTCATTATAAAACCAATTAGTAAAACAGCGATTGTAAGTCCTGCCGTAATAATATAAGTGATAGGACCATGATGAATATTAAGCAGTTCTAATACCTTTTCATCACCGACAATCATTTCCCCGGCGGTCCATGCAAGAATTCCTGAACCAACATAGGCAATCCAACGATATTTTTCTAGGACTTTTACGATGAACTTAGATCCAAAAATCATGATTGGAATACTAATAAATACTCCAAGGGCAATCATTCCGATATGACCATGTGCTGCTCCTGCTACTGCCACAACATTATCAAGGCTCATTGCTGCATCTGCGATAATGATTGTTGTAATGGCCTGTTTGAGCCCACTGTGTGATTTGATATTTGTATCTTCTTCACCTTCAACGAGAACTTGATAAGCAATCCACAGAAGTAATAGACCACCAATTAAATGTACATAGGGTATTTTTAATAGATAAACAATGATAGCGGCAAATAATATACGTAAGATGACAGCCCCTGCAGTTCCCCAGAAAATTGCTTTATTCTGAAGTTCTTTTGGTAATTTCTTTGTTGCCATTGCAATGACGATTGCATTATCTCCAGAGAGAATAATATCAATAGCAATTATTTTTAAAAGTGCAATGATTGCACCAGATGAAATCGCCAGCCCAAGTGGAAATAAAAAATCCATTTATGTTTTCCTCCCTTGATTTCTATAAAACTATGAATAAAATTTTCCTCCATATATATAATAACATAGCCTAAGATAAAAGTTGCCATCCAGATTTTCCATACTCTATTAAAGCTACAGACATTTGTACTTTAATGATTTTTACTTTATAAACTGACAGAATAGTAAAAATACTCTTTTAAAGGTATGTGGTCGTACCGTATAATGATAAAATAAAGGGAATTATTTCTATGGTAAAGTCTAGTCATCAAGCTTATAAACCAAAATTCCTTTGGACAAAGTGAGGTCAATCAATGCAAGTCGACATGAAAACTATCATTGTTTTTAGTATTTTTCTTATTGTCATCCTATTTAGTGTGTACTTCTATTTTTATTTAAAATTTAATCAGAAATACAAGAGAATGGATGAAGAATTGCGGGAGTCTAAAGAACAATTTCGTTCCGTTATAGGTTCGGCAAATGACGCAATTATTTTGGCTGATAGTAATGCAAAAATCTTATCTTGGAATAATGGTGCCAAATCTATCTTTGGTCATTATGAGAAAGAGGTTTTAGGTAAAAACCTACACATTATCATACCTGAACAATACCGTGAGGCTCATGATAGAGGTATAAAGAGATTTCTGACAACGAATACTTCCAAAGTTATCGGTAGTACAGTGGAATTGCTCGGTCTTAAAAAAGACGGGACTGAAATACCAATCGAACTTTCGCTATCTACTTGGACAGTCAATGGCGAAATATTTTTTAGTGGAATTATCCGCGATATCACAGAGAGGAAACAGTCGGAAGAGAAAATTAACCACCAAGCCTATCATGATGAATTAACGAATTTACCTAATCGAAGACGGTTTAATCAAATAATGGAAAAAGAAGTAACACAAGCAAAAACAAACGGGGAAAAACTTGTTGTAATGTTGCTAGATTTAGATCGTTTTAAAACAATTAACGATACACTAGGACATTCAATTGGAGATCTTTTGTTGAAGAAAATTGCTGAGCGTTTACATAATTGCATCGAAAAAAAGGATTTAGTTGCTCGCATGGGTGGAGATGAATTTACATTGTTAATGCCTAGAGTAAGGCATATTCACGAAGCTTCTACGATGGCAGAAAAAATTATGAAGGTTTTAGAGGAACCGGTAATCATAGACAAACATGAAATATTTGTTTCTACTAGTATCGGAATTGTTCAATACCCAACTGACGGACAAGAAGTGGAAACGTTAATGAAAAAGGCAGATATCGCGATGTACCGAGCAAAAGAGAAAGGGAAATCAACTTATAAATTTTATCATTCTTCTGTAGATGCTCAAGAAACAGATAAAATAGAATTAGAGAAAGACTTACGAAATGCGATTGAGGAAGATCAATTTGCAATTTATTATCAGCCAAAGATTGATATTGAAACAAGGGAAATAATTGGAATGGAAGCGTTAGTTCGTTGGATCCATCCAACAAAAGGTTTGATCTCACCTGGCTGTTTTATACCTCTAACAGAAGAGACTGGATTAATCATTCCTTTAGGAGAAAAAATTTTGAGAATGGTATGCCAGCAATTAAAAACGTGGGAAGCGAGCGGACTTCAACTTTATAAAGTAGCAGTGAATGTGTCTACAAGACAATTTCATAATGAGAATTTTGTAGAGTCTGTCGCTACGATTCTAGAAGAAACAAAACTTAATCCAAGTTACCTTGAGTTGGAAGTTACTGAAAGTACGACTATGAATAACGTGAATCGTGCGGAATATATATTAAACCAATTAGTCGACCTAGGAGTTAGTATTGCCATTGACGACTTTGGAATTGAATACAGTTCGCTAAACTATCTTAAAAAGTACCCAATTCATACGTTGAAAATTGATCAATCTTTTATTCGTGGACTTACAACGGATTCCCATAACCCTGCAATTGTCTCTGCCATCATTTCTTTGGCAAAGCACATGAACCTGAATATTGTTGCAGAAGGAGTAGAGGACGAACAACAATTTGGTTTCTTAAAAGAACAAAAGTGTAATCAAGCACAAGGCTATCTTTTTAATAAACCATTACCGGCGAAAGAGTTTGAGGAACTGTTAAAAAAGAAAAAAGTAGTAGTGCACCCCCATTGATTTTGCTTCAATGGGGTCTTGTTTTGTAAAATATTCTTCTCTAAACTCCCCCTACTTGCTAATCCCCTTCCCTTAAATCCGTAACAGCTTAAGTATCATTAATTTGATATATTATCAGTTAAAGGATGTAAAAATTAAAGGTTGTTTTCTAAAAAATTGTTGCTTTTAACAACCACAAACAAAAAAGTTTACGAAAACAGCCAAATTAGATAAAGAGGAGATTTATCAGTTATGTTCAAGATTTTTATTGTAGAAGACGATGTAAAGCTTGTTTCTCTATTAAACGACTTCCTTAAAAAATATGAATATGAACCATATGCAGTAAAGAATTTTGATACGGTATTAGACCAATTTGAACAGTTTGAACCACATATTGTCTTACTTGATGTTAACTTGCCTAAATATGACGGTTACTACTGGTGTAGGCAGATTAGAAATAGTTCAACATGCCCGATTCTTTTTGTTTCTGCTCGAGATGCAAAAATGGATCAAGTAATGGCACTTGAAAATGGAGCAGATGATTATATTACTAAACCATTCGATTATGAAATTGTACTTGCGAAAATAAAAAGTCAATTAAGAAGAGCGTATGGAGCTTATGCAGCGAACCAAGATGGAAGGGCTATAAAGGTAAATGGTTTAGTACTAGATGTGGAAAGACTAGAATTAAAGCTTGCTGCGAATAAAATAGAATTGAGCCATACCGAAGCAAGAATAGTAGAGGAGTTGATGAATAAGGCGGATCGTGTTGTTAGTCGTGAGCGACTGCTAGAGAAAATTTGGGACGACCAAGTGTTCGTTGATGATAATACGTTAAATGTTTATATAACAAGAGTACGTAAGAAGTTAGCTACACTCGATATTCATGGTGCGATTCAAACAGTGAGGGGAAAAGGCTATCAAATGAAAGCAAACTGGAGTGGAGAGCATTGAAATTATTTGTTCGGGATCACCTTTCGTTAACCTTCGTATATTTTATTCAATTACTTGTTGTTGCTCTTCTTTTTTGGCTTGATGGATACGAAAATCTGACTGTGATGCTATATGCTTGTTTCTTAAGTACATGTTTTTACATAGGTTATCTTTGTTATCGATACGTTACGAACAGATCGTTTTACAGGAGGTTAGCTAAACCACTTTTATCACTTGATGACTTAGAAATAGAACATCAATCCGCACCATTACCTGAAAGTCTAGACAGATTACAAAAGCAACAATTTCAATTCTATCAACAAGAAATATATAACTATAAACACAAACTTGATCACCATATTCAGTTTATTAACCAATGGGTGCATCAAATGAAAACGCCGCTATCTGTTATCCATTTAATTATTAAAGAATTAGGTGATTCACATTCAGATTCCATTGATGAGGAGCTTGATCGACTAAAAAAAGGTCTTGAGATGATTTTATATAGTTCAAGACTTGAAACATTTGAAAGAGACTTTCATGTCGAAAGCCTTTCGCTAGAAACTATTATTCGAACCGTCACTTCCGCGCAGAAGCGGCTTTTTATTCGTAACAGAGTATACCCCGAACTTGTGATTGATCCTTCCATAAAAGTTACTTCTGATGAGAAATGGCTTTCTTTTGTTCTTTCCCAACTAGTGACAAATGCGGTGAAGTATACAACTGAAAAAGGGA
Source organism: Bacillus seohaeanensis (assembly GCF_042684945.1). NCBI lineage: Bacteria > Bacillati > Bacillota > Bacilli > Caryophanales > Bacillaceae > Bacillus > Bacillus seohaeanensis. Next base: position 231,536 of record NZ_JBHUMF010000002.1, read on the forward strand.
AAAAGGTTATTTTCCAGGGCATGCAGATGGGTAATCGAACTATTCTGGAGGTGATAGACGAAGGGGTAGGTATTCCAAAGAGTGATGTACCTCGTGTATTCGACCCTTACTTTACAGGCGAAAATGGTCGGGAATTTCAAGAGTCTACAGGTATGGGGCTTTATCTCGTGAAAGAAATCTGTGATAAATTAGGGCATGAAGTGGAGATCGAATCAGAAGTAGCTATTGGGACGACGGTTCGAATAATATTTTAGTATGCAGTTACCTTACAATGTTGTAAGGTAACTGTAATTTTATGAAATGGTAGTGTTCTTCTGTTCTAGGTAAGATAAGGGTACAGAACGAACAAGGAGTGAAAGTATGTCTATTTTAAAAGTGGAGCATTTAACTAAGATATATGAGGGAAAGATGGCTCATAAGGCATTAGATAATATTAATTTTTCCATTGAGAAGGGGGAATTTGTCGGTATTATGGGGCCATCCGGGAGTGGAAAAACAACCCTTTTAAATTTAATTTCTACAATCGATCAACCTACATCTGGTGAGATTTTTATTAACAAAAAGAATCCACATAAATTAAATCGTAAGGAAACGGCGTTATTTAGGCGTCATGAGCTTGGATTTGTTTTTCAGCATTTTAATTTACTTGATACGTTAACAGTGGCGGAAAATATTGTCTTACCCCTCACATTAGATGGGACAAAGGTTAGTGAAATGGACAATAAGCTTAACCAAGTTGCAAAAAGATTGGGTATTGAAAAAATCTTGGAGAAGCGTACGTATGAAATTTCCGGAGGACAGATGCAACGGACGGCAATCGCCCGTGCTATTATACACGATCCGTCGCTTATTTTAGCAGATGAACCGACGGGGAACTTGGATTCCAAATCATCAAAAGATGTACTAGACACAATTTCAACAATTAACAAGGAAGAAGCGGCGACCACTTTAATGGTCACGCATGATCCTGTTGCGGCAAGTTACTGTAATCGCGTTATTTTTATTAAAGATGGACAACTTTATAACGAAGTTTATTGTGGTGACAACCGACAAGCCTTTTTCCAAAAGATTATTGATATGCTCTCGATGCTAGGAGGAAACAGTCATGACCTTTCCACAATTCGCTTATAGAAATGTTGTTCGGAACAAACGCACATATGCTGCTTATTTTTTAAGTAGCGCTTTCTCTGTGATGATTTTTTTCGTCTATGCACTTTTCATTTTTCACCCGGATATAAAAAATGGTGTTACTAATCTAGCTGCTGTTCAGTTAATGATTGCAGCTGAGTTTATTATGTATTTTTTCTCTTTTTTCTTTGTCATATATTCCGTCAGTACGTTTCTAAAAACGAGAAAGCGTGAGTTTGGAATTTTGATGATGCATGGAATGACCAAAAGGCAACTAAATTGGTTAGTATTTCTAGAAAATATGATGATCGGCATAGGAGCTATCATTGTAGGGATTGGCTTAGGATTAATCACGGGAAAATTATTTTTTATGATTGGTTCCGTGATGCTTGATATAGAAACATTATCATTCCATCTATCTTGGAAAGCCTTAGGTTTAACGACAGTAGCATTTTTACTATTATTTCTCTTTATCTCGCTATTCACCACCTTTATGGTACGTACGAATAAGTTAATAGACTTATTTCAATCTGGACAAAAGCCAAAAAAAGAACCGAAAGTATCGATTTTCTTATCAATCATTTCTGCCATTCTGTTAATTGCAAGTTACTATTTAGCGGCGACAACGACGATAATGACATTAATTTATCGTATACTGCCTGTAATAGGCATGACGATTATTGGAACGTATTTTTTCTATACACAATTATCTGTTTTCATCATTAAATTATTGCAAAAAAATCGACTTTTATTTTGGAGAAAAACAAATTTGATTACGATTTCCAACCTCGCTTATCGTTTGAAGGATAATGCTCGCATGTTTTTCATGGTGACGATTGTTTCTACTGTTGCTTTTTGTGCGGTTGGTACACTTGCATCGATGAATGTGATCAATAAACAATTTGAAGCTGACTATCCTGCGGAGATAGGTTATATAGCAGAGAATGACAAACCAATTCATGAACAAAATTTACAGCAAATAGAAACGGAGTTAACGAATAAACAAGTTAGCTATAAGACCTATCAAATGCCAATTAAGTATGTAGAGGTGGCTTCGTCAACAGATAAATATGCTCCTGAAATACTCCCTGTTGTTTCTTTTACAGACTATAAAAAGATAGCAGAGATGGCGAATTTTGATTTTATGGAGAAGCAACTTAAAGAAAAACAAGTATTTGGGATGAAGACGCATCAATTAGAGGTAGGGGATGAAAACGCAACCTATACATTGACACAAGGAAGCGTAAAAGTACAAAGAAATAACTATACAGAGCATGTTGTCTTTCCGAAGGAACTGCTTGAAAATGAAGGTCTCGTTGTAAGTGATAAACTGTTTAACGAACTAGAAGGTAATAAAGAAATATTTACTGGCTTTTTCATTAAAGAGATGAAGGAAACAAATAAATTGTTTGAAAACCTCGTAACGGAAGGAACTATGTGGCACTACGAAGATAAGCCTTATGCCATGACAGTTAGCGGAACATTACTCGAGAACCAGATGAGTTTGTTTACCATGATGCTATTTGTCGCATTATTGGTAGGAGCAGTATTTTTCATAGCAGCAGGAAGTTTCCTATATTTCCGTCTATATGCTGACTTGGAGTATGACAGACGACAATATTTAACGATTATGAAAGTCGGTTTGACAGAGAAAGAGTTAAAAAGAATTGTTACACGTCAATTGCTTTTATTATTTTTTGTACCAATCATTGTTGCAATAATCCATAGCATTTTTGCCTTTATGGCTTTACAAAGTTACTTCACTTTATCGATTGCGAATGAAATGGTAATGGTTCTTGCTGGATTTTTCATTGCTCAGGTTATTTATTTCTTTTTCATCCGTTCTCAATATTTGAGAAATTTGAGGAAAGTCTTGATTTAGACATTTACCAATAAAATAATAGAGAACTATGTCAGAAGGAGTCTGCATGATGAATTTTTTTGAGTTATTAAAGGCCATTATACTTGGATTGGTAGAAGGATTAACAGAGTTTGCACCTGTTTCCTCTACTGGGCATATGATTATCGTTGATGATATGTGGCTCCAATCGAAAGAGTTTTTGGGTAAATATACTGCTAATACGTTTAAAATTGTTATTCAGCTTGGTTCTATATTAGCTGTTGTGGTTGTTTTTTGGGGGCGTTTTATGGATTTACTAGGTTTAAGACGATTAAACAAAAATGCAGCGACAACACAAGAAAGACTAAAATTATCGCAAGTAATTGTGGGATTGATTCCTGCAGGTGTTTTAGGAGTTTTGTTTGAGGATTATATTGATGAACATTTATTCTCGATTGAGACAGTGTTAATTGGCTTGGTAGTAGGGGCTATATTAATGATCATTGCAGACATTTTCGGTCCTAAGGATCCTAAGGTTCAGTCAGTAGATCAAATCACTTATAAACAAGCATTTTCTGTTGGATTAATTCAATGTTTTTCTCTCTGGCCTGGTTTTTCTAGGTCAGGGTCAACGATATCTGGCGGCGTTTTACTAGGAATGAGTCACCGGGTGGCAGCAGATTTTACTTTTATCATGGCTGTTCCAATCATGTTTGGAGCGAGTGCTTTGTCATTATTAAAAAACTGGGAATACTTTAGCTTAGATGCGATGCCGTTTTTCATTGCTGGGTTTATTAGCGCATTCTTCTTTGCATTAATATCAATTAAATTCTTTTTGAAACTGATAAACAAAATCAAACTAGTTCCGTTTGCCATTTATCGAATTGTATTAGTAGTTGTTATCTATATTGTTTATTTTTAAAGGCTTTTTTCGTAAAGTTTGTTGCTTTTGAATAAAAAACTAAGTTTAACCTATTCAGTTGATTCTCGCTGCGGGCACTTGACTCCTGAGGGAAGAGAGGGAAGGGGGAGACCCTGCAGGCGAAGTGTATTTCTAGCTCCAGCGGCTAGCTCGCTGTAAAAAGGGTGAAATCCCCTAAAGGCAAAAAGCGCCTTTTTAAAAGAGGAAGGACTACTCCAAAGCCAACTGGATTAGTCCTTTTTCTATGCCTTTAGGAAAGTAAAATAATAATAAAATAAACAAGCATTGTAAGGAAACCAATGGGGGCACCAAATTTAGCCCATTCCTTACTTGTGATTTTTAGTTTTCCTGCTGCGATGATATTTGGTATGTTACCTGGAATTAGCATACCTCCACTAATTAGAAGTCCGAGTAATATCGATTGGATTGTAAAGTGATCCATGGAAGGGCTAATTTCTGCTGCAGCAAGGGTTGCATTGTCTAATACGCTTGAAATCATATTAATCCAATAGAGAAGTAATGGATCTAGCCCAAGTAAGTAGCGGTTAATTAGTGGTTCAAAGCCTGCTCCTAGTAACGTTAGCCCCATTACGAAAAAGAAAATTTTTAATGCACGAATGAAGATTTCTTCGTACCGCTCACTGTTCGATTTTTTATCATTTACTTTTTTGTCCAATTTAGGAGGTTGTACGAACAGTGCCGATAAAAGTCCGAATACAGCGAGTGCTGGCAGGATTTTTGGCCCGATTAACTCCAGCAAAAAGAAAAATTCCTCATTTAGTTTACTAATTGCGATTGTTGATAGAGGTTCCCCAATGGGAGTCAAGGCTGCTCCTAAACCTATGGAAAAGCAAGCTAGTACAACAAAGCGAACTTCGGATTTACGATCAAGCTGCAGTGATCCGACGACCAATACCAGTACAAGGGCAGCGATAATAGCAGTAATTACACTAGAAACTAACCCTAATAAAATGACAACAAGACACGCAAACAAGCGAAAAGGGATGATTCTGCTCATCCCCGTTATCATTTTTTCTAAAGGAGTTTGCAGCCACTTAAACAATAATCCAGCTATTAATACCGCAATTGAAATATTAATTGGGTCTGATGCTGCTTTTACAAAAAGTGCACCGTTGAAAACTCCGCTTAACAGCGCTGCAACTAATCCCATAATAAACAGGAATATTTCTAAGTTTTTCTCTACAACACTTACTGTAAAAGGTAAAAACAAGACAAGAATGAAAATAACCAACAGTCCAATAATCATGATCATGCTCCAAAATAAATATTTTTTCCTCTCTGAATTAGAAAGGAATATTTTATTCATATGCTTATAAATGGACAAACTTGCTAATATCTTTCGTCCCCGTGTTAAAAGGAAAGGTAGATAGGTCAAGCAATAAATAGATAGTTACCACTACTTAAAGTGAATATATGTTGATTTAAAGAGAAAACTATAAGAAAACTAATTAAGGGGATAGTTGATAATGGATACAAATGAACCACTTAATGTAGTTAAATCCAGTTCGTCTCAGGAAAAACTAATCTCCACAGAAATGGGAAAGCTCTGGGCTACTTATATGGGAAACACAATGTCAAGATGTGTTCTACAGTATTATCTTCAACATGTTGAAGATAAAGACATTAAAAAGATAGTAGAGGATGCTTTAAATATATGTGAATCCTTTATACAAACCATAAAAAAAATATTTAAGGAAGAGAATTTTCCCATTCCGGTCGGATTTAATGATACAGATGTAAATTTAGATGCCCCTCGGTTATTTGAAGATGAGTTTTATTTACATTATTTAAGGTATACAGGAAAGGCAGGTTTAAGTCTTTATTCCGCTGGTACGCCTTTAGTAATTCGTAGTGATATTAGAGATTTTTTTACTAATTGTATTACTACCACTGTTACTTTATTAAATGAGGTTGATAGGGTAATGTTAGCAAAAGGGGAATTAACAAAACCACCACAAATTCCAGTGCCAGATAAAGTGGATTTTGTTAATAAACAAAGTTACGTAAAAGGTTTTTTTGGTGATGTAAGGCCACTGCATGCCTTAGAAATTACACATCTTTACGATAATATTGATAATGATGTAACAAGCAAGTGTTTATTAATTGGGTTTAGTCAAGTGGCTAAAGATGAAGATGTACGAAAATTTATGGTTCGAGGAAAGGAAATTACCAATAAACACATAAAAAAATGTTCACAGATTTTAAATAAAGATAACTTATCAGCAATTCCGTTATTGGATCCTTTAGTAAGTAATTCCACTGTTCCACCTTTTTCAGATAAATTAATGATGTTTCATAAAATTGACATGTTTTCAATGAAGATAAGAGCGTATGCAAATGCAATTTCACTAAATGGAAGACCGGATATAGGAAGTATATTTGCTAAGTTTATAATAGATATTGGGCTATATGTGGAGGATGGAGCTAGTATAATGATTGACCGTGGATGGATGGAGCGACCTCCTGAAGCCGCTGATCGAGATGAATTATCTTCTCCGAAGTAGATAATTGTATTACTATTTTACGTTTTATCAAAGGTAGGTAAAATCAGAAAAGACGTTAGGCACCTAACGTCTTTTCTAATTTACCTTATTTTCTCCGTATACCAATTTTTCTCCCAGAATGATCAGGTTTTGGTAAGTTTGCGTGTGCTTTTCCTAAGGTTTCAACACGTGATTGAATTTCGGTTGGGAATGGGGCAGGGCGGCCTTCGTTCATATCCATCCCCATTAACATTTGCTCACTTGTAGCAAGATGATCCCCTTTATCATTTTCCATTACAAAAAATACATGGAGACGTTTTGTATCATAATCTACTAGCTGGATGTTGACATAAAGGTCTTGCCCTTCATGAGCTTCCGCTAAATAGCATAGATGTGTTTCTAATGTATAGATGGAATAGTGATATTTATCACGAAAATCTGCATCAATCCCTAGCTCTATCATCAATTGATCTACTGCAATACTAAAAACGGCAGCATAGGCAGAATCAGTCATATGACCGTTATAGTCAATCCATTCGCTACGGACAATGTCTTTTAAGAGTGGATTTTTAACATGTGACATAGGTATTTCTCCTTTCATAGCTTAGTAGAGTGTTTGCTGATTACTTGTGGTGTCAGTTGCCCCCTGAGAAGAGCGTATAAGCCATTCCTTTTCATATGCAGACGGGGTCTGTCCCCTTATCCATTAAAAAAATAAATGATTTACATTCCCAACATATCAAATTCTTCGTCGATCGGGGACTGACACCGTGACGTAGTTTGCAGTTGCTAGTAAAAAAAATGTCCAGATTTTTAAACTTGGTGTTAGCCAATTACTTTGCGGTGTCAGTCCCCAGCAGACGTAGCCACGTTGTTGGAAGTGTAAGTAAGTCATCCATTTTAAAAAGAAAAATGGGGACAGACCCCGTTGCCTCTTTAAAAGGTAAGTAGCTTGTGTTACCCACTGCCACTTTTCCTTGTCCAGTTCCAGTGGCTAGCACCTCGAGGTCATAAGCCAAGCATCCCAAAAAGGCAAAAGACGCCTTTCCGGAATGCTTGGCTTATGCTTGTCGGGGCTGAACGAGCCACTGCCACTTTTCTTTATATCTTTCCGTTTAGGTTTGCTCCTGGCCAATATTTTTCAAGTAGTTGCATAAGTTCGATTAAGAAGTCATCTCGACGTTGCTCGAGTTGTGTAATGGAGTGTCCAGTTGTTTGTTGTTCGCACCCATCAACAACTTTGTTTGTAAGTTCTTCTGTAAGTTCTGGTGCTACTAGTTTTGTCCATGGTAGCTTTAGGGCTGGACCGAATTGCTCAAGCATATGTTTCATTCCTTGTTCACCGCCTGCGAGGTGAAGCGTCAAGAATGGTCCCATTAGTGCCCAGCGTAATCCCGGACCATAAATGATTGCTGCATCAACTTCTTCTGTTGTTGCTACTCCATCATTTACAAGGTGAAGAGCTTCGCGCCAAATGGCTTCCATGAGGCGGTCAGCGACGTGACCTTCGATTTCTGTTGAGATGACAAGTGGTTTCATATCGATAGATTGATAGAATTCCTCTGCTGTTTTTATCGTTTCCGTTGTAGTAGCTTCTCCTCCAACTAATTCAACGAGAGGAACTAGATAAACTGGATTGAACGGGTGCGCGACAATGACGCGTTCAGGTTTTGCGCAATCTGCCTGTAAGGTACTAGGCTTAAGCCCTGACGTACTAGAGGCAATAATGGCATCCGGTTTTGCGAGACGGTCTATATCTGCTAAAACCTTTCTTTTCAACTCTTCTCGCTCAGGTACATTTTCTTGAATAAGGTCAGCATTTGCGACGGCATTAGCAAGGTCTGGCTCAAACGTTAGCCTATCTTTAGATGCCCCTTCTGCTAAACCTTGTTTTTCTAGTGCAGGCCACGCATTAGCAATGCTTGAACGTATACGTACTTCTGCCCCTTCTGCTGGATCTGTTGCGATAACGTCATAGCCTTTTGCAAGAAAACGAGCAATCCATCCATTTCCGATTACGCCAGTGCCGACAACCGTTACTTGTTTAATAGTAGTTGATTTCATATTATTCAGCCTTTCCGTGTGGATTTCTTAGTCCTAAATGTTTTCTTGCTTCTTGTGGTGTCATAGGTTTAGCCCCTAGACCATCCATTGTTGTGATAACTTTGTCTACTAACTGTGCATTCGTTGCAAAGACGCCTTTATCTAAATAAAGATTGTCTTCCAATCCTACACGAACATTTCCGCCAAGGAGCATCGATTGGATAGCCATTGGCATTTGCATGCGTCCAATACCAAAAGCGGACCAGTGTGCGTTTTCAGGAAGCTTATCGCGCATATACAGCATTGTTTCTGCATCCGCATCCGCTCCCCATGGAATACCTAGGCAAAATTGGAACATTGGATCACCATCAATGAGCCCTTCATCGATTAATTGTTTAGCAAAGCGAACATGACCAGTATCAAAGCATTCCATTTCTGGCTTAACGCCGCTTTCTTGTATTAAGCGTGCTTGTTTACGAAGCCAATCAGTTGGACTGACGTAAAGTTGATCTCCGAAGTTTAGACTTCCACAATCAAGTGTGCATATTTCAGGTAATAACGCCCCGATAGGTTCATGACGTTCCTCTGGTGTTTGAATATCTGTCCCTGGTCCACCAATTGTTGGATCTTCTTGGCTTGGAATCCAGTCGCCACCGCCCCCTGCAGTTAAATTTAAGATAACATCTGTATCCGACTCCCGAACTCTTTCTACTACTTCTTTAAATAGAGCTGGATCATGGCTTAATCCCCCTGTTTTTGGATCACGTACGTGAATGTGAGCGATTGTTGCCCCTGCCTTTGCTGCTTCAATAGCTGAATGTGCAATTTCTGCTGGAGTAACTGGGACGTGTGAGCTTTTTTTCGTCGTTTCGCCTGCACCTGTTACTGCAGCGGTCACGATTGCGTTTTTATTCATTGAAATTCCTCCTTCTTTTATTAAAAAAATGAATAAAAAAAGAAAATGGTTTTTTATTTTCCATTTTCTTTTTTTACTATTGCATAATTGTTCATCAAAAATTGTGGCATTGGAGCACCGTATCGTTTTTGTTCATCTCGCATTAACGGGTAGTAAGCCCCTACCTCAAGGTTTGAAAAAACGGTGAAGCATCCACTGACAAGTGGGGCTTTAGCGATAGTAGAACGGGGCTGATAATCAGTGGGGTATAGAAGAACTTCCCCACTGATTTAAGCTTCACTGTATCTACGGCTTTGGAACATGTTTGAAAATTTCTCCGCTATCGAAGAATTCGACTAGGTTGTTTATCCATTGGTAGTAGTTCAGCCATTCCTTCGTTTCTGCTAGCAGAACGTTTATCTTTTGTTCAGTTTCCTCATTAATATTTTCATTTTGAAGAACATCCGATAATTCAGCTGATAGCTTTTTCTCAAACAATTTGTTTTTGTTGATTACTTTTTGCCAGTTGGATGTGAACAATGAGATAAAGGTTTGATAATAGTCCTGCTCAACGTTATATAGATCTTTGCGGACTCCTTTTTCAAAAACCTTTTCTGCAATATTAAGATCAAGCATTTCTCGCATGACCTGGCTCATACGGGTCTTACTCATTCCCGTTGCTTCCGACAATTCATCAAGAGTCATTGGTTTCCTATTCATATAGATAATTCCCAGTACTCGTCCGACTGTCGTTGAGACCCCGAAAGCGCGCATATTGTCTGCAATTTTTTCTGTAAATTGATCTTCAACCTCTTTAATTTTCATTAATGGCTTTTCATTCACATGGATCACCCTTCCAATTGCCAACTTCATATGTCAATGTACCATATTTGGGTGGAAATCGGAAAATGAGAATTTGGGAGGAAAGGAAGGGAAAGGAGAGGAAATTTGAGAAAATACCATTATAAACTTTGTACAATAATTATTTTATGTAAATATTGTACAATACGTAAAGTTTATAAACTTTTTATTTTACAAACTTTACGCTATACTAAGGAATGCAGCTAATTAATACGTGCAGTTAACTTAGTATTCGCTAAGAAAAAATATGGAGGTGTCTACATATGCTGAAATTCGATCACGTTTCAAAAGTGTATAAAGGAGGAAAACGAGCGGTTAATGACTTGTCATTAGAATTTGAAAAAGGAGAATTCATCTGTTTTATTGGGCCAAGCGGCTGTGGTAAAACGACGACAATGAAAATGATCAATCGCTTAATCGAACCTTCTGATGGAAGCATTTATATTAATGGAGAAAACATTACAGATAAGGACCCAGTTCAGCTTAGAAGAGAAATTGGATATGTAATTCAACAAATTGGTTTGTTCCCTCATATGACCATTCAGGAAAACATTTCACTTGTTTTAAAATTACTGAAGTGGCCAGAGGATAAGCGACGTGCTCGTGCAAAAGAGTTATTGAGTCTTGTGGATATGACTCCTGAATACCTAGATCGCTATCCACACGAATTAAGTGGTGGACAACAACAGCGGATTGGTGTATTGCGTGCGTTAGCAGCGGATCAGTCATTGATTTTAATGGATGAACCATTTGGTGCACTTGACCCGATTACAAGGGATTCATTACAAGAAGAATTCAAGAAACTACAACAAAAATTGAACAAGACGATTGTGTTTGTTACACATGATATGGATGAGGCATTAAAATTGGCTGACCGTATTGTGATTATGCGTGATGGTGAGTTAGTACAATGTGGTTCTCCAGATGAAATATTGCGTAACCCAATTGATGAATTTGTGGAAGAGTTTATTGGGAAGGATCGTCTCGTTCAAACAAGACCGAACATCCAAACGGTTGAACAGATAATGAACCCTAAACCTATTACGATTACGCCAGAACGATCATTATCCGATGCAATTCAATTAATGAAAGAAAACCGGGTAGATTCATTGCTTGTTGTGGATGAACAACAAGTGTTGAAAGGGTATATTGATATCGAAATTATCGATCAGAAACGTAAAAAAGCTAGTTTCGTAGGAGATGTCATCGAAACAGAACTAACAATGAGGAAAGATACATTAGTACGAGATACGATACGCAAGATTTTGAAAAAAGGTATGAAATATGTACCGGTTGTTGATCAAGACCATCGTCTTGTCGGTATTGTAACAAGAGCAAGCCTTGTCGATATTGTCTATGACTCTATTTGGGGCGACGAAGAAATCTCACAATAAGTAGGAATAGGAGGGAGATGAGATGGATACATTTTTACAATTTTTAAGTGCAAATGGCAGTGAAATGTTAGTAAAAACATGGGAACATTTATATATTTCAGTAATTGCTGCACTATTAGGAATCATTGTAGCAGTCCCGCTAGGCATTGCTTTAACACGTTTTCCAAAAGGTGCAGGATTTGTGATGGGAATTTTAGGCGTCATTCAGACGTTTCCGAGTTTTGCTATATTAGCATTTTTTATCCCAATTCTAGGTGTTGGTAAAATACCTGCAATTATTGCGTTATTTTTCTATTCAGTCCTACCCATCTTGAGAAACACTTATACAGGTGTTAATGGTGTAAAACGTAGTTTACTTGAAGCGGGGCGCGGGATGGGTATGACTGGTTGGGAACGGATCCGGTATGTGGAAATACCGCTTGCCATTCCTGTTATTATGGCAGGAATTCGCTTATCAACTGTCTATCTAATTGGATGGGCTACCCTTGCTGCTTATATTGGGGCAGGCGGCCTTGGTGATTATATTTTTAGTGGTCTTAACTTATATCAAGCCGAATTTATTATTGCAGGGGCAATTCCTGTTACAATACTAGCTTTATTAATTGACCTTCTTTTAGGTCGTATTGAAAAATTAGTAACGCCCAAAGGAATGCGAAAGTTGAAAGAAGCGGCATAGGAAGGAGGAGCATGAAAAGTGTTTAAAAAAAATCGTTTACTCATTCTATTGACTCTATCATTGTCTATTTTTATAAGTGGCTGCTCTCTTCCAGGATTGAGTGGACCATCTAAAAGTACGATTGCGGTTGGAACGTTAGGTACGTCAGAGTCACAGATTATGGGGAATATTGTTCGTCAATTAATTGAACATCACACAGATTTACAAGTGGAAATGGTTAATAACTTAGGTTCATCTATTGTCCAGCATAAGGCAATGGTGAACGAAGATGTGGATATTACAGCGACTCGCTATACAGGGACAGATTTAGCCGGAGCTCTAGGTATGGAACCTGTTAAAGATCCAGAGAAAGCTTTAGAAATCGTCCAGCGTGAATTTGAAGAAAGATTCAATCAGACATGGTTTGATTCGTATGGTTTTGCCAATTCGTATGCTTTTACGGTTACGAGGGAACTGGCAGAAGAGGAAAATTTGAATACAGTGTCTGATTTAGAACCACTAGTATCTGATTTAAAGTTAGGTGTAGATAATTCGTGGTTAAAACGGAAAGGGGACGGATATGGAGGTTTCGTCAAAGAATATGGTTTCGAATTCGGCGAAACATATCCGATGCAAATTGGTTTAGTCTATCAAGCAGCGGCGAATGGAAAAATGGATGTCGTACTAGCCTATACAACGGATGGCCGGATTAAAGCATTCGATTTAAAAGTTTTAGAGGATGATAAACATTTTTTCCCACCATACGACACATCGCTGGTGGCACGAAATGAAGTACTGAAGGAACATCCAGAACTTAAAGAAATCCTTCAAAAGCTTTCGGGGACAATCAGTACAGAAAAAATGCAAGAAATGAACTATAAAGCAGATGGGGAAATGAAAGAACCATCTATTATTGCAAAAGAATTTTTAGAAGAACATCATTATTTTGAGTAAAACTATAGGGGGTGACTAGATTGGAAACAATCCAAGACATTTTGTATTATTATTCGCAGAATGCGGGTTATGTTTGGGAGCAGTTTTATCGACATTTTTTAATGTCCGCCTATGGGGTGTTATTTGCCGCAATTGTAGCCATTCCATTGGGAATCCTAATCTCGCGTTATCATAAATTAAGTCCATGGGTAATGTCACTTGCGAACATTATTCAAACGATTCCTGCCTTAGCGATGCTAGCTGTGCTGATGTTGGTCATGGGACTTGGGACGAATACGGTCGTGTTTTCGCTCTTTCTCTATTCGCTTTTACCTATTATAAAAAATACTTATACTGGAATTCAGAATGTAGATAAAGCATTGCTTGATTCTGGTAAAGCGATGGGAATGACAAAGTTTCAAGTGTTACGGATGGTTGAACTGCCACTTGCGATGTCGGTGATAATGGCTGGTTTGCGAACTGCTCTCGTTATTACGATTGGGATTGCAACAATCGGTACATTTATTGGCGCTGGCGGATTAGGGGATATTATCTTGCGCGGTACAAATGCTACGGATGGTACAGCAATTATTCTTGCCGGTGCGATTCCAACAGCTTTAATGGCTGTCATTGCTGATATAGTGATGGCATGGGTGGAACGTAAGCTATCTCCAGTGAAAAAGAAGAAAAAGAAAAGTGCTTGGAAGCAAAAAGCGGAAGAGCCTGCTATATAAGTTTGATATGTAAAAAGATCCATCCAGGTTAACATGCCAGGATGGATTTTTACTAGAATCAAAGTTTTCTATTTTTATATAGGAGTGGTAATGATGGAGGAGATTCAACAAATATTGTTAGAGAAAAATGTTCCGTGTACGATGAGGGACGGTACTGTTTTATATTCGAATATTTATCGTCCAAATAAAGAAGGGAAATATCCAGTATTGTTGACCCGTTTGCCATACAATAAGGATTTGCCGATGTTTTCTCACCGCTACCTTGATACAAATAGGCTCGTCGAAAATGGATACATCGTCATTGTTCAAGATGTAAGAGGTCGATTTGCATCAGAAGGAGAATTTTATCCATTTTTATATGAATCGGAAGATGGCTATGACACAGTCGAGTGGGCAGCACGGTTACCTTATTCTACAGGGGAAGTAGGGATGTTTGGTTTATCCTATTATGGGTTTACACAATTGTTGGCGGCAGCTGAGCGTCCACCACATTTAAAGGCAATAGTTCCTGCAATGACGTTAAGTGATTGGTGGAGTGATTCAGTTGAACGGGACGGGAAGTTTCTAGTCGGTTCATCGGAGACGTGGGCACTTGAATCAATTGCACCAGACCAAATCAAACGAAAATACAAGGATCCGAAACAATATGCTACGATGATGACCAAGTTGGTGGAACATTACAATAAAATAGAGGATTGGTATTTATACAAACCAATGGAAAATTGGCCGCCTCTTAAAGAACTCGGCGTAGCAGATTTTTTTGATGACTATGTAAATAATCGATTAAATAAAGAGCATAAAGAAAGAATCAGTATAAGGAACAAATATGAAAATATAAATACCCCTGCTTATCATATCGCTGGCTGGTATGATAATTTCCTACAGTCGACAGTTCGAAATTATACGGAATTAGCGAAGAGGGGAAATTCAAGTTTACAAAAACTAATTATTGGTCCATGGGGACATGGCGTATTCCATTCTACACTTGGAGAGAGGTCATTCGGTATGGATGCCTCCAGTGATTGGATTGATCAAAAAGGAGATTTGACGGATCTGCACATCCACTGGTTCGATGCGTTGTTAAAAGGAAGGACTTCTTCGCTTATGAAAGAGGCACCGATAAAACTGTTCGTGATGGGAATTAACAAGTGGCGGGATGAATATGAATGGCCATTAGCACGGACAACGTATACTCCATTCTATTTACATAGCGAAGGCAGTGCCAATACACGTTTTGGTGATGGCAGGTTAAGTGTTAGAGAACCGGAAAAGGAGGCAAACGATACATTTCTATATAATCCAGAGAACCCAGTGCCATCAACTGGTGGAAGTAACTTATATGCTGGAGTTAATACGATGGGTCCCCGTGATCAACGTGAAATAGAAACGAGGGAGGATGTATTAGTTTATACTTCCGAACCTTTAACAGAACCGCTTGAAGTAACAGGTACTATTAAAGTCAAACTGTGGGCAAAAACCGATGCAGTCGACACAGATTTTACAGCCAAACTAATAGACGTCATGCCAGACGGAAAAGCATATAATTTAACAGATGGCATTGTTCGTGCTGTATATCGAAATGGGGACAAACGAGAAGAAACCGTGAAAGATGAAATCATTGAATATGAGATAGATCTTTGGGCAACAAGCAACGTCTTCCTGCCGGGACACTGTATACGAGTAGAAATATCATCAAGTAACTTCCCTCGTTTTGACATGAATTTGAATACCGGAAAAACGATGATTAATAGTGTGGCAGAAAGAAAGGCAAGTCAAACAATTTATCATGAGGAAGGGTATCCTTCCCATATTTTATTGCCTGTGATTGGTTAAGAAAAAGGTGGAAAATACAATAAAAAGAAGTCTAACTTTGGGGTTAGACTTCTTTTTATTCCATATTCGACTAACAATCAAGGATAAAGAAAACTTCTATTGATTAAAGTTTCCCTTTATTTTTGAAACAGTTTTAACATCTTATCAATGAGAGATTCTTTTGGATGATAATCTTCAAGATCAGGTGTGTAAAATTGATAGTTTGTTTTCCCTTTGTTCTTAGCTAAATACATAGCTTTGTCTGCATTTCTAATTAATGACTCAATATCCATTCCATCTTCAGGATAGCTAGCAATACCGATACTAGGTGTTATCGATACTTTTTCACCTAAAAGGAGGTAAGCCTCAGAGATATTTTTTAAAATCCGATCAGCAATAATAGTTATTTCTTTTTGATTTGTTTCTTCAAATACGAGAATAAATTCATCGCCACCTAAACGGGAAATGAGGTCTTCTTCCCGGACACTTTCACTTAATCGATTGGCAACCTCTTTAAGAAGAGCATCTCCTACATCATGCCCTAAAGAGTCATTTACACCTTTAAAGCCATCTAAATCCATGAACATAATGGTGACCTCATGTTCTTTTCGATTAGCACGGGCAAGTACTTTCTTTAAATGACTTTTTAACATTGTTCGATTTGGCAATTCTGTTAATGTATCGTAGTAGGCCATTTGCGCCAACTTTTCTTCTTTTTCTTTTCGATCAGTAACATCCATGATTATACCAAATACTTTTTCCACTTTCCCTGAAGCGTTAATAATAGAATCCGTTCGCAATTCATTCCAACGAATTTGGCCGTCTTTTAAAACAGTTCGAAATTCTACAGTAGTTGGAATGCCAGAAATCCAATCCTTTTTCTTTTGGAGAAACAGTTTTCTATCTTCATCGTGGATTCTATCTTCAACTATTTCCATTCCTTTTCGGAGGTCCTGAGTCTCCATTTCGGAGGATTCTTGAAATCTATTCGGTATAAACCATTTAGTATTCGGTACGTCTAGTGAAAAAACAAACGCATTAATCTTATCGAATATATTTTTAAATTCTGTTTCCCTGTATCTATATTTCATTGTTTGCTCTTTTAATTGGTTCATTTGTTTTTCTAGGTCGGTACTATGACTTTTCCAACTTTCATCCTTCTCTACTAACCTTTTAATATTTCTACATGCTACCCAAGTAGGAATAAGAAGTGCAAGCGTGAGTAGGTAAAGGAAAAGTGGTTCCTTCCAAGAATGAAAATGAAGGTAAATCGCCAATTCTGTAACAGCGATTAAGCCAATAGTACTGATCCAAATTTTTCTATCTAATGTCAATATACTCACATCCATTTAATGTATCACTATAAGGATAGCATAAAAGATATAAAATAAAATCAACAAAATTCGACAAAGTTAGCATTTCCACTAGAGTGATAAAAAGTCCAAAAAAAGGGAGGGGCTGATTTCTATTTGACACCTAGGTGATTGCTTGTTTTCAAGGTGCAAAATAAATGGAAAGTAAGTTAAATAGTAATCTTAAGGAGATTTTCTATTCCTATTGAATTTCTAAAACTGTGAGTTATCTCACTGATGCCCTTCTTTATACTGGCTATAATGAGGTGAGTAAACTATTTTTAGTAAAAAGGGGAGCTAAATGATGTCCGTTACATTAGAGCAGGAAAAAGTTGATGAATTAGTAGAACGCTTTTACAGCAAGCTGATAAAGGATTCCTATTACAGTTCCATGTTTGAAGAAAGAGGAGTAGACATTGAGCTACTTAAAAGTAGACAAAGAACTTTTATAAGCCGCCTAGTTTCTGAAGATGCATCAAAAGACCAGGACAATGTATCCAAGATTAATGAAAGACATCCATTTCAAACGACCCCTGAACGAGCAGAAATTTGGATGAATACAATGGAACAAACATTGAACGAAATGAAACTGGACGATTCTATTAAGGAACATTTATTAGAGAAAATTGGGTTTTTGATGAGTAAGCTAATTAAATAATACATGTTTAACAGACTCGCTCTTGGTAGTGAGTCTTTTTTTTAATCCAGCTCCAGCACCTAGCCCCTCGAGGTCATAAGACGAGCATCCCAAAAAGGCAAAAAGCGCCTTTCTGGGATGCTTGACTTATGCTTGTCGGGGCTGTTCCAGCTGCTTCCGCTTTTCTTTGTCCAGCTCCAGCAGCTAGCTCGCTGTGAAAAAGATGATTA
Source organism: Bacillus seohaeanensis (assembly GCF_042684945.1). Lineage (NCBI taxonomy): Bacteria > Bacillati > Bacillota > Bacilli > Caryophanales > Bacillaceae > Bacillus > Bacillus seohaeanensis. The sequence goes on from NZ_JBHUMF010000002.1 coordinate 249,476, forward strand.
CCCTCTAAAGGCAAAGAGCGCCTTTTGAGGGAAATCCCTATTTTCTTCACGAGCTGACCAAGCTGCTTCCGCTTTTCTTATTCCAGCTCCAGCAGCTAGCTCGCTGTGAAAAAGATGATTACCCTCTAAAGGCAAAGAGCGCCTTTTGAGGGAAATCCCTATTTTCTTCACGAGCTAATCAAGCTGCTTCCGCTTTTCTTTGTCCAGCTCCAGCAGCTAGCTCGTTGTGAAAAAGATGATTCCCCTCTAAAGGCAAAGAGCGCCTTTTGAGGGAAATCCCTATTTTCTTCACGAGCTAATCAAGCTGCTTCCGCTTTTCTTATTTAATAAATATTTAAGAATTTGATAAGAGGGATTTTAGAAATGACCTGTATCTTAAACATATAGAAAAAGATATGACACAAAGGAGATATGACAGTGGAAAAAAATACAGGTTCATTTAGAGTTCGTTTTGGGAGAATTAGTTATTTAGTGTTAGCTATTATTTTTGCTATTTGTGTTGTTGTACAGGTGTTCCTAGCGGGATTGGCGACTTTTGTCAATCCAATAAACTGGGCAAATCACTCTGCGCTCGTTCATGCCTTTGGGTTTAGCATTCCCATTTTTATGCTTGTCTTTGCATTTGCCGGTAATATGCCACGCTTTGCGTACTGGCAAATTTTTGGAATGCTTGGGTTAGTATTCGCGATGTACTTTACGGCTAATATTACGGGCGCATTGCCATGGGCAGCAGCAGCTCATCCAGTCATTGCAATGCTGCTATTCATTTTATCGTTTGTGATGGTTTCTAAGACGTGGCGTTTCCTTTTTAATAAAAAGAACAGTAAACAAGGAGAGAATTAGGATGAGAACATTTTTAGCAATAATTGTTGGGTTAATTGGAGGATTTATTCTTGGGATTGCTTTATCAAGTGTTATTGGCATTATAGGTATGGCGATTTTTAATGAACCAATGGGTATTAAATACCTCTCGTATTTCACTGCTATCATTTGTGCAATTTTGGTCCCAATCATCGATCAAAAGTCGAGAAAAAATAATGAATAAACGGACTTGCCCTTTAGGCTAGGCTCTTTTCTCATCGATTGTTGTTTTTACTTATAAATTTAGCCCGTTGATTTCCGCTACGGACACTTGCTTTCCGCGGGGAGGAATGGGAGCCTCCTCGGCTTCGCCTGCGGGGTCTCCCACTTCCCTCTCTTCCCGCAGGAGTCAAGTGCCCTCCGCTCCAATCAACTCAGTAGGTTAAACTTAGTTTTCCGTTAAAAAGCAACAAACTTTACGAAAATAGCCTTAGGCTAAGTCCGTTTATTCGTTTTAGCGACTATTCATCTAGTGTATTTTACAATAATAGCTATGCTCTAATTCGTTTACTTGCGGAGTTTAGTTCTGGTGTAATTATTTTACGTCCTGTTGCACGTGCAAGTCCAAAAGGCGGCATATTTCCGTAGATGGATTCATGATTTCCTTTTGGAACGATATACGTCTCGTGATAGATTCCCACTGCATCATTATTTCCTATTTTTTTATTGAAATTCTTCCATGCGGTTAAATGTTTTTGTCCTTTCGCATAAGCCAGTAAATCTTCTGAGGAGCGCCAGTACTGTACCATTAACGTTGTACGTAGTCCAAAGAAGTTTTCCATTGATAAACAACCGATTTCTTTATTTGTATAAAGTTCACGTATCATTGACGGCATCGCCTTAAACACAGGCAACCACTTATGGATAGCCCACCATTTATTCACACGCATCCCAATGATAAACACAACTATTTCATCGTCTAGTTTAGCAGTATAACGTCCGGGTAATATTTCTTTCGTCATAAAAATATCCACCTACCCATCTTTTAATTTTTTTATAGTGCATTCACACCACTCGATAACTGCTTTGGTGGTCCGTTTGCCATAGTCTAATGTAATAAGCCAAAATTGGGCATCTGCTTGATCCGATAAGTTTTCGTTAATCATTTGTTCAATGCTTTCGAAGGTATTGTAACGTTCACGGATTTTTTCTAGGTATTGTGTGAGATGATTAAGTGCAGTGGTTTTACTTTGATGACTGCTGAAAAATAATTTCAGCAACAGTTCATTTTTTTCGGTAGGAATATCTTTGATAGGTGTTTGAAGCCATGCTTGAAGAGCGAGTTTGCCTTTTGGTGTCATATAATATTCTTTTTTATCTGGTTTCCTATCTTGTGAGGTCGTTTGAACAGTTGCAAGACCATCGTCGACTAATTGTTTTAAGATAGGATAGATTTGACCATAGCTCACTTTCCAAAAATGGTTTAAGCTTTCGTCAATCATTTGCTTAATGGAATAACCACTGTGACATCCTGTGGTGAGTAACCCGAGTATTGCGTATTTTGTATGATTTTCTTTTGCCATGAGACCACCCTATATCATTTTGATATATATCAGTTAGATATATAATAACAAACGAAATTACATTTAAAAAGGGTTATTTGTAACAATTTTCAGAAAAAATGAATGGTGATAAAAAAACAGAGAATTACTCTCTGCTTTTTCCAGTAACTTTGCTAATTCAAATGATAGTAGTTTCTGATTTTGGGAAAATGAATCACAACCTTCGTGTACTTATCTTCCTCCGATTTGATGGTAATGTCATGCCCCAATTTATTCGCTAATTGCTTAGCAAGGTAAAGTCCCATTCCAGTGGATTTGGCATGACTTCTTCCCGTGGAACCAGTAAATCCTTTTTCAAAAACACGATGGATGTCTTCCGATTTTATTCCGATACCATTATCTTGAATGATGATTCTTTTTTCTTTGTTGTCTTCCTCAAAATGAGCGGAAATAGTGCCACCTTCGTTTGTGTACTTTAAAGAATTAGCGATAATTTGATCAAGGACGAATCCTAGCCATTTACTATCACTTTGGACAGACTGTTCTATTTCATTCATTTCAAAATGAATTGCTTTATTAATAAAGAGCTTGGCATACTTTTTCACACTGTTTTTAATAATTTTATTTACATTTACTTCTGTTATAAAATAGTCTTTTGAGAATGAATCAATTCGTGAATAATAAAGTGCCTGTTCGACATAATCATCAATTTTATCTAGCTCGTCCTCGAATTTATCAACAATCATATCCACTGTTTTGCCCTCACTATTTTCAATGAGTAGGCGGCTTGCCGCAATCGGAAGTTTTACTTCATGAATCCACGACATAATAAACTCTTGTTGATCACGCTTATCGTCATACAACTTTTGGAGTCGATTGTGATCGTCCTGATGTATTTTTTTCAAAAGCTCGAGAAATAATTTTTGTTCGAAATTTTGTGCTTCAGGTAAAACCGCACTAATTTCTTCTTTTCCACTTTCCATTACGTCCGTTAATTCTTGATAAAATTTTCTTCGATAATAGTACCCTATAATTATGTATAGGCTTGCAAATAACAAACAACTAATATTGGTATACAATATATTGTTCAACGCATACTGTTGATTAAAACTTACAATCATAATCACCGTCACGAAGGACATGATGATTACGTAAAGCATTAGAAAGTAGCATTTATCTTTTACGTAGTCTAAAAAGTTCATTGAATTATATAACCTTCTCCTTTTTTTGTCGTGATGAAGTTTTCCTTCCCAAGTTCAGCTAGTTTTTTTCGTAAACGAGTAATATTAACGGTTAATGTATTATCGTCTACAAAACTCTCGTCCTTCCATAAACTGCGCATAATCTTGTTTCGGCTCACAATCGTTCCTTTATGTTGCATAAGAAGATGTAAAATAATAAATTCTGTTTTAGTCAAATCTATTTGTGCTTCACCATAAGAAATTTCCCAGTCCTTCAGATTTAGTACAACTCCATCATGTTCTAAGACGTTTGACTGTGTATCGATATAAGAATAAGAGCGACGCAGGAGAGCGTTAATTTTCGCCATTAGTACCTCTGTATAAAATGGCTTTTGTATAAAATCATCTCCGCCCATGTTCATCGCCATTACCATATCCATTGGTGTATTACGAGATGAAATAAAGATAATGGGTACTTTGGAAACTTCTCTAATTTTATTACACCAATAAAACCCGTCGAACGAAGGTAAATTAATGTCTAATAGAAGTAGATGAGGCTTTTCCTTAATGAATTCTTGTAACACTTCGTCAAACTCCTCTAGGTCAGTCGTTTCAAACCCCCATTTTTTTATTGTTTCTCCTAACATATCTCTAATCGTTGGATCGTCTTCTACTATCATAATTTTCATGTTTTTGTTCCTCCTATGTTAAGAACGATATATTCAACCATTTATTCAACTGTTGAAATTCATTCGTAATTCAACAGTTGAATAAAGTTAATTTTTTGCCTGTTGAAATACGGCATTTATTCACCTGTTGAAAATGCCCAGATAATTAACAGCTGAACCCAAACATATAAAAAATGCTCTAACTTTAATACTACTTCAATTGAAGTACCATTGCACCGTGGTGACAAAATTGTAAGGTTAGCCAGTAGAACTGTAAGTTTGAATACTAGTTACTTGTTATAGAATGAAATCTGTGAGAAAAACTGAATACCAAAACGGAGGATTCAACTAAATGAAAACAATCGTAGAAGCAAAGCGAATTAAAAAAACATATGGTGCAAAGGGAAATGTGTTTTCAGCATTAGAGGATATTGATTTAACAGTCCAAGAAGGAGAATTTGTTGGTATTATGGGTCCTTCCGGTGCCGGGAAATCTACCTTATTAAATGTTTTGGCAACGATTGATGAACCGACATCAGGTGACATTACAATAGATGGTACAAGCATAGTAAAAATGAAGGAAGAACAATTATCAGCTTTTCGCCGAGATAAGCTTGGATTTATTTTTCAAGATTATAATTTGTTAGATACCCTAACCGTCAAAGAAAATATCATATTGCCGTTAGCAATGGCGAAAGTGAAAGTAGAAGAATTAGAACGAAGAGTCCGTGATGTTGCAGATAAGTTTGGAATAAGTTCGATTTTAGAAAAATATCCTTATCAAATTTCAGGAGGACAAAAACAGCGCACAGCTGCGTCACGGGCAATTGTTGCCAAGCCAAGTTTAATACTAGCAGATGAGCCGACAGGTGCACTAGACTCTAAGTCCGCTACAGATTTGTTAGAGAGTTTAAAAGGGTTAAGTGAACAAGACAAAGCGACGATTTTAATGGTCACGCATGATGCATTCGCAGCGAGTTATTGTCAGCGTGTGTTATTTATAAAAGATGGAAAACTGTTTACAGAACTTGTGAAAGGCAAGATGTCCCGTAAAGAATTTTTTAACAAAGTGTTAGATGTTTTATCAGCACTTGGAGGTGGGGGAAATGACATTATTTAGTTTAGCGAAGAAAAATATTCAAGGGAATTTTAAAAACTATTTGATTTATTTTGTTTCATTGGTTTTTAGCATGGTCATTTACTATACGTTTGTTTCTTTGCAGTATAGCGAAAAAATTCAAGAGAGCATTGAACTATCAGATACAATGAGCTTTATGTTTATGGTGTCATCCATGATCTTACTTTTGTTTGTAGCCATTTTTATTTTATATTCAAATTCATTTTTTACAAGGCAAAGGAAAAAAGAAGTCGGGCTATATTCAATGCTTGGTTTAAGGAAGAAAACAATTGGAAGAATGTTATTTTATGAAAACTTAATCATGGGATTAGTGGCATTAGTCATTGGGATTATTCTTGGAACATTACTATCAAAGTTATTTTCCATGATTTTGATAAAACTAATGGGTTCTACTGTCGAGGTAGATTTCGGTATATCTATCCAAGCAATTATTCAAACGGTCATTGTATTTTTGATCATTATCTTATTTACATCGATTCAAGGCTATCGTTTGATTTATCGTTTTAAACTAATCGAATTATTTCATGCGGAGAAAAAAGGAGAAACAGTACCAAAGGCATCACTTATTTCAACTGGTATCGGCATAATCTTGCTTGCAGTTAGTTATTGGCTGATTTTAAGGCCGTTTCCTGATGAACTTACAGAGGGATATTTATATTTAAATTACGGTTTTGCTTTAGTTGGACTGATCATTGGAACACATTTGTTTTTTCGTTCCGTTACTGTTTATTTATTAAAATTATCACAAAGAAACAAGTCACGTTATTACAAGGGAACCACCTTAATTGAAACATCTCAATTACTACACCATATTAAAGGAAATGCTCGGACTTTTACAATGATTGCGTTATTGAGTGCGGTAACTATTAGTTTTTTTGGTGCGACATACAGTGGATATTATGGCAATGAAAAGAATGCAAAAGAAATGGCTCCATTTAGCTACGCTCATTTATCGAAAGGAAATGAATTGGATAAGCAGGTAGAAACTATTATTGAAGAGGATAAAGATCATCCGATAAAGGCACAACTTGATATCCCGGTTATGGAAGTGAAAGGAACGCTTTCTTTTGAATTTGATTATGAAACAAATCCTACTAAACTTATCTCTGCAAGTACATTTAATAAAGTAGCAGAAGCCTTAGATAGGGAAGACACAGTAACACTATCGAATAATCAGGCAGCTGTAATAAAGCCAAGACTAACAAAATATACAGAGTCAGATTTTAAAGGGAAAGGTACTAATCTACAATTGTCCGAAGGTAGTCGTGAACTAACATTTGTGAAAATGATGGAAGGAAGTGTTCTACCGTTCGATTATCCTGATTTCTATGTCGTAGTTAGCGATGAAATGTTCTCTGAAGTTTCTAAGCAACGAACTCCATTAATTTATAAAGCTTATGAAGTGGAAAAAGAGAAGACAACAGGAGTAACTTCTAAAAAGGTGAATAAACTTATTGGAGACGAAGAACTTCAGGTATCTCCGTCATTTTACACGGATTATAAGGAAGGAAAAGAAGGAAATGCAATCTCTTTGTTTATCTTTGGATTTTTAGGGCTTGTATTTTTAGCAGCAACAGGAAGTATCATTTATTTCAAACAGTTAACCGAGGCAAATGAAGCAAAAGGCAGCTATGAAATACTACGTAAAATTGGTTTCAGTAAAAAGGATTTGCGTAAATCAATCAATAAGCAGACGCTATTTGTGTTCGGATTACCTTTAACAGTAGGGATAATACACAGTAGTACAATTTTAAACTTCATTACCAACTTCATTTCCGATCTAATAGGAGCTAGTGTTATGGTTCCAATTTTAACTGCTGTAATAGCTTTTGTTGTTATCTATATAGGTTATTATGTGTTAACTGTTAAGACATATAATAATATTGTGAATAAGTAAAATGGAAACACCTCTTAAACGTTTGGGAGGTGTTTTTTTAGAGGATAATGCTATTAGTTGGCTTTTTCATTATAGATGTAAAAGTGTTTATGCTAAAATAAATTTCGTATAAAAATTATTATTGGACAGATGGCTACATAGGTAACCATCTGTTTTTATTTTAGGCTATTTTCTAAAAGATTGTTGTTTTTAACAGCAGTTGAAAACATAGAGCGGAAAGGAATGGTCCGTTGCCCATAAACAACAAACTTCACAAAAACAGTCTTATTTTTAAAAAAGGAGAAAAGAAATGATTCGATTTGAAAATGTGTCTAAAGTATATAACGATGGTACAAAGGCAGTTAACCGTCTAAATTTAACGATTGAAAAAGGAGAGTTCTTTGTTTTTATTGGTCCAAGTGGTTGTGGAAAAACGACGACAATGAAAATGATCAATCGTTTAATCGAGTTAACGGAAGGGACTATTTATATTAACGAGAAAAAAGTAAGTAACTATGATATTCATGAATTACGCTGGAACATCGGATATGTTTTGCAGCAAATTGCTTTGTTTCCCCATATGACCATTGAAGAGAACATTTCAGTTGTTCCACAGCTGCGTAAATGGGATCGTGGGAAAATAGGAAAACGTGTGACGGAGTTACTTGAAATGGTAGGGCTAGACCCAGATACATACCGAAAAAGAAAGCCGAGTGAACTTTCTGGAGGACAGAAACAGCGGGTGGGGGTTATTCGTGCATTGGCGGCGGACCCAGAAATAATTTTGATGGATGAACCATTTAGCGCTTTAGACCCGATTAGCCGGGAGAAGTTGCAGAAAGATATTCTTGACCTGCAAAAGCGGATTAAAAAGACAATTATTTTTGTTACACATGACATGCAAGAAGCATTAGCACTTGGCGATAGAATTTGTGTCATGAAAAATGGAGAAATTGTCCAAGTAGATACACCACAGGCGATTATTGAAAATCCTGTAAATGACTTTGTTGAGGAATTCATTGGTTCCAATGCGACTACAAACTTTTTAGAAAAGCTAGAGGAGAAGGCTACGGTAGAGGATTTTTTACATCGAATCTCTGCTGATCATTCTCCATCTTATCAAGTCAAACCCCTTTCTTCTCAAACTACTTTAGAAGAAGCGTTAGCACAGTTGGCTGATAACGATAACATACCTGTAGAAAAAGATGGTGAAGTTATTGGGACAATTACTCGCCAATTGGTTGTACAATATTTGGCTAAGAGAATGATAGAGAGGGGGTAGGGAGATGGATTCATTTGTTAATGTTATTCAAGAAAGACAAGACCAACTGTGGAATGCGTTATTAGAACATATTCAAATTTCAGTGATTGCATTATTATTGGCCATCATCATTGCAATCCCTGTTGGAATCTATTTAACAAAACGGGATAAAATTGCTGAAAGTGTTATTGGTATCTCTGCCGTTATGCAGACGATTCCTTCCTTAGCACTACTTGGGCTGCTTATTCCCTTAGTTGGAATTGGCAAAATCCCTGCGATTATTGCGCTTGTCGTCTACGCATTGCTACCAATTTTACGTAACACCTATACAGGGATTAAGGAAGTGGACCCATCCCTCGTTGAAGCAGCGAAAGCGATGGGGATGAATAATAGAAAGCGGTTGTTAAAAGTGGAGCTGCCACTTGCTTTACCAGTCATCATGGCTGGGATTCGTACTGCAATGGTATTAATAGTCGGGACAACAACATTAGCCGCTTTAATAGGAGCAGGTGGCCTAGGAGAACTTATTTTGCTTGGAATTGATCGAAATGATAATGCATTAATTATTCTCGGTGCGATACCAGCAGCCCTACTGGCGATTGTGTTAGATGGAATTTTGCGAATGGTAGAAAAGGCATCCTCTAAACGTACGCTAAAAAGGGTATCGATTGCTGCATTGGTTGCTATTTTGATTATTACCGTTCCGCTCGTTTGGGGTACAGGTAAAAAAGATCTCATCATCGCTGGAAAACTTGGCTCCGAACCAGAAATCTTAATTAATATGTACAAATTGCTCATTGAACAAGACACAGATTTAGAGGTGGAATTGCAAACGGGACTCGGGAAAACATCTTTTGTATTTAATGCATTAGATTCTGGAGATATTGATCTATATCCGGAATTTACCGGAACAGTCATTTCTACCTTCTTGAAGGAAAAAGCGGTAAGTACCAACAGGGAGGAAGTCTACAAGCAAGCAAAAGAAGGGTTACAGGAACAATTTGATATGGCATTATTGAAGCCAATGCAGTTTAACAATACCTATGCTTTGGCGGTGCCAAAACAAACGGCTGAAGAATATAACCTAGAAACAATTTCTGATTTAAAACGAGTAGAAGGTGAGATGAAAGTTGGATTTACATTAGAGTTTGCCGATCGTCAGGATGGATATAAGGGAATTCAAGCCTTATACAATATTCATTTTCGGGACCTAACAACAATGGAACCTAGTTTACGTTATAATGCGATAAAAACAGGTGATGTAAACCTAATCGATGCCTATTCCACCGACAGCGAACTACAGGAATATAATCTTAAAGTGCTAAAAGATGATAAAGAATTATTTCCACCATACCAAGGCGCACCCCTTTTAAGAAAAGAGACACTGGAAAAATATCCGGAATTAGAAAAAGTATTAAACAAACTGAGTGGGAAAATTTCTGATGCTGAAATGAGGGAAATGAATTACAAAGTCAATGTTCAAGGCGAGTCAGCAGAGGATGTTGCAAAAGAGTACTTACAAGAAGTCGGTCTTCTAAAAACAAAGTAGAATTTCTAGGAGAAAACATCTCTCTAATCGCTGGGAGATGTTTTTTTATACCGTAGCATATAGCCCAATAAAAAAATTATGCATTTTTTGTATTGACCCTCACGTTGCGTGATACTTTATAGTAACTAGTGAAGGAGGCCAAACAACAATGAAAGTAAAAGAAGTTGCCGATTTAGTTGGTATTAGTGTGCGCACACTACATCATTATGATGAAATCGGATTATTAATCCCTAATGAGACGACCGAATCAGGTTATCGTCTTTACTCCAACGAAAATCTCGAGACGTTACAACAAATCTTATTTTTTAAAGAACTTGGCTTCCCTTTGAAAAAAATAAAGGAAATCATCAATAGTCCATCCTTTGATCGCCAGGAAGCATTAGAGCTCCACCGAAAGATGTTGCTAGAAAAGCGCAATCGCCTTGATCAAATGATAGCGACAATTGAGAAGACTATGAAACATTCGAAAGGAGAAATTAATATGTCAAATGAAGAGAAATTTGAAGGCTTTGATTTTAGTAATAACCCATACGAACAAGAAGCACGTGAACGTTGGGGAGATAAAGCAGTGGATAACGCCAACGTCAAATTTGGAAAATCGGAGCAAGATGCTATGAATTCTATTTATAGAAAGCTTGCGTCCATTCGTCATAAGTCACCAGAATCAGAAGAAGCACAAACAGCGATTAAAGAATGGTATGATTTTTTAAATAAAATAGCAACATACTCGTTGGAGGCATTCAAAGGATTAGGCCAAATGTACGTTGATGATAAACGCTTTACGAAAAATATTGATAAATTTGGCGAAGGTCTAGCAAAGTTTATGTGTGATGCGATGGCATTCTATGCGGATGAAAATAAGTAGAAATTTGTTTGCACTACCCCCTGTTACCTATTTGGTCGTGGGGGGGAATTATTTAGTATTGGTTGATAAGTTCATAATTACGTTAGATAAAGTCACACTTATATTAGAAAAGTTCACAAATACGACGGAAATCGTCACAAATGTTGTGGATAAAGACATAAATGGGTTAGATAAATTTCTAAGTAGAAAATAGTACCGCTGTCGGTGGCTCCCTTTTTGAAAAAAGTAGTCGTTAATAAAAGGATTTTTTATATGGTATATCGAATAAACAAAAAATCCCAAATTTATAAGGAGTGAGCCGATGTTCGTAAAACCATTTCAGAAGTCATATTCTCTTTTACAGCTTGAAGTCTTGGTAAAAAGGCTAATGGCTAGCCATGAGCAATTTAGTGAATTCCAAGATATCTATAAAAATAGAATGGCTGGTTATAAAGGGGAGTTTTCCACTAAATATCCTTTAAGTTTCCTCCCAAAAGATGATTATTTCATTTTTCATAATCTTCGTCTTTTCGATGGTAGTCACTATTTTCAACTAGACATCTTAGTATTATCTATTCATACAGCCATTATATTAGAGGTTAAAAATATGGCGGGAACCCTAATATTCGATATACCCTCTCACCAATTGATACAAATAAATCGTGATGCAAAAAAGGCATTTCAAGACCCTTTGGTTCAAGTAGACCGACAAACCAATCAACTTGAAAAATTCCTTCTATATCATTCTCTCCCTAAAATCCCAGTCGAATCAGTAGTAGTAATTAGTTCACCTAGTACCATTATTAAAATAAACCACGAGCATCCCGCTTCCTTTGAGAATAAAATAATCCACGCTGTGAGGTTACCCCAAACCATTTCCTCATTGGAAAAGAAACATAATCCGCAAATTACAACTTTAAATACAATTGCTGCTATGTCACCAATATTTTTAGAAAACCACAGTGAACTAAAACAAGATATATTAACGAAAAGTAATCTTTCCTCAAAAGTAATAAAAAAAGGTGTAATTTGTCCAAAGTGTTCGGCAATACCTATGAGTAGAAAACGTGGCTTTTGGTTATGTTTATCATGCAAGGCATCGTACCAAGATGCTCATATTAATGCCTTAAAAGATTATGTTTATCTATTTGATCCATATATTAGTAACCAAAAGGCAAGAGAGTTTTTAATGTTATCTTCCGAATCCGCAACAAGAAATCTCTTAACCTCTCTAAACGTTCCACGCATAGGAGAGAGGAAGGGACGATTATACAAAATTGGTACCCTTATAGATAACTAACTTGTAGAGGTTTTTCTTTGGAAAAATGGTCGTAAAGTGGATAAGTTCACATTTATGATAGATAAAGTCACAATTGTAGTGGATAAGTTCACAGTTGCGTGGGATATCTTCATAAATGCGATGGAAAAAGACATAAATGCGGTGGATACTACCACCATGGCCACTGATATTATGACCAATTTGAAAAAGGGCTTTCCGATAGTGGAAAGCCTTTTTCAGCGTGCACTTAAGAGTCATTCATCATGATCGCTAAGTGCAGGTTCAAAGTCTACTTCTACATCTAATGTACCGGCTGGGCCAAAGAATTCATAGTGAATATTCTCTTCTGGTACATTCCATTTCTTTAATGCTCCGTATATTGCCTTCATAAATGGAAGGGGGCCACAGAAGTAAAATTTTGCTTCATTTGACGGTAGGACAGATTGTAGCCATTCTAGGTCAATGAATCCTTCTTTATCAAAGCTTTGATTTTGACGATCTTCTTCTGTCGGTTTTTCATAGCAAACAAGCGATTTGATATTTTCCTTTTCAGATGATCGTTGTTTTACATGATCTTTAAAAGCATGATAGTCACCATTTATTGCTGCGTGGATAAAATAAATGTCTTTTTTTGAATTAGATTCCACTAAGGAATTAAACATACTCATTAACGGGGTAATTCCGACACCGCCACTAATGAATACAACTGGCAGATTACTTTCGGTATCAAGGGTGAATACACCAGCAGGAGCACTGACTTCAATTACATCTCCTTCTTGAACGTGACTATGTAAGTAATTGGAGACAACTCCTTCTGGATGGTTAGGGAGTTCATCTTCCCGTTTTACGCTAATGCGATAATAATCTTTTCCGGAAGAGTCGGATATACTATATTCTCGAAGTTGCGTATAGTCTTTCCCAGGTATTTCAACTTTCACTCCTAAGTATTGTCCTGACTTAAATTTGGCAATTTGTTTTTGATCTTCAGGTTTTAAATAAAAGGACGTAATCACATTACTTTCCTTCACTTTTTTATCGACGACAAATTTTCGGTAACCTGCCCATCCACCAGGCTGTTCTTTTGCTTGTTGATAAAGATCTGCTTCGATTCCGATGAAGGCATCTGCGATAATACCATAGGCATCACTCCATGCATCGATTACCTCGTCTGTCGCTGCATCACCTAACACTTCTTTCATTGCTTTTAATAAGTTTTCGCCAACGATTGGGTATTGCTCTGGCTTAATCCCTAAGCTTACATGTTTGTGGGCAATTAATTTTACGTTATCGAGTATTTCTTCCAGATTATCAATATGAGCGGCTGCTGCATATACAGCATTGGCTAAGGCTGTTTGTTGCCTTCCTTGCTTTTGATTCGCTTGATTAAAAACGTTTAGAAGTTCAGGGTGATTCTCGAACAGTCGTTGGTAAAAGCGTGTTGTAATAGCTTCCCCATGTTCCTCTAAAACGGGAACGGTTGATTTAATAATTTTAATTTTTTCTGGGCTTAACATATAATCCTCCTTTGTTTTCATGCAGTAAAAAATGTCTCAAGGAACAGGTCCATTTCCTTCCATTTGTATTATTCGTTCTTATGTCAAAAAAATGCATTCCAAACATATGTTGTGTAAATATAATTTGTATACAAATTATATTTACACAAATACTACGTAGGTGTATAATGGGCAAGTATGATGGAAAGGGGAACGGTTCTATGGTTGTGTCAAAAGATAAAGCAATTGGATCTGCATCGGTTCGTCTCAGTAGAAAATTCACTCGTATTATTAACTTTTATTTAAAGTCTTATAACATTACAACGGAGCAGTGGAGTGTGCTCCGAACGCTAAATGAGTCTGATCAAATTACTCAAAAACAATTATCTGAAAGGGCGGATAAAGATCAAGCAACACTAACAAAAATTTTAGATCTTTTAGAAAAGCATGGATTTGTAGAAAGGATACCAAATCCTGCAGATCGCCGTTCTTTTCTCATTAAAATTACAGAAAAGGGAACCAACTTAGCTAAAGAAGTGACTCCTTATCTTGAAGAGATTTTCACAAAAATTACGGATCATATTGAGGAAGACAAGTTAAGAATTTATCAAGAAGTATTGGTTAAACTCGAAGGAAACATAGATGATCTTTTAGAAAAACCTAACGATTAGAAAGAAGGAATAGTTATGAATGAATCATCTAAGTTGTGGACACGACAGTTTACGGCCATTGTCATAATGGCCTTTTTATTTTTCCTATGTATTCAGCTTTTAACTGCGGGATTTCCAGCTTATATTACAGATGTGAAAAATAACCCTACGCAAGGTGGTCTTATGACAACAGCCTTCATGGTTGCTGCGATTGTGACACGGCCCCTTATTGGTTATTTACTCCATCAAGTTAACGTCAAAATAATGAGTATCGTTACGCTTGTTTTTATTGCAGTTACGATTGGATTTAGTTATGGTCAAGATTCTATACCATTATTGCTTTTCTTAAGGGTTCTACATGGTATCGGATTTGGGATTATATCTACGATTATATCAACGATGGCGACAAATATTATTCCAGTCAAACGACTTGGAGAAGGTGTTGGGTATTATGGATTGTCTACTAGTATTGGTACAACGGTAGCACCAATGTTAGCCTTATCAGTTCTTCAATTCTTCTCCTATAATATTTTAATAGTATTGTCTGTATTGCTTACAATCGCTGCCCTAGTTCTTAGCTTTGTAGTGAAAGCGCCTCAAAGGGAAATTCCAAGTAATACGAGTAAGAAAAAGGGGTCCTTTAAGGAATATGCCTTTGATAAAAAGGCGTTTTTGCCATGTATTTTAACAAGTTTTTTCACGATTTCATTAGGGGGAGTCATCAGCTTTCTTAGTGAGCTTGGGAAGGAAGCCGATCTAGGAGGGGCTGTTTCTCTATTCTTTCTTATCATGGCGGTTGTAATGACAATTATTCGTCCTCTTTCTGGCCGCATGTTCGATCGCTTTGGCCATAAAGTAATTATTTATCCTGCTGTGTTAAGTGGGATCATCGGGCTCTTTCTTTTAACGATTACAGAAAATATCCTAACATTACTCATCGCAGCTTTCTTTTATGGGATTGCATACGGAACGGTAACACCAACTCTGCAGGCTATTGCGGTAGGCTTGGTAACAAAAGAGAAACAAGGGACGGCAAATGCGATGTATTTCTCTTCTATGGACCTTGGAATGGCAATTGGTTCTACTGGTCTTGGTGTGCTAGCTTCTTATACTGGATATCATTTCATTTATGGTTTTTCCATTTTGTTTTTAGTAGCACTGTTGATAACTTACACATTGTTATTTGTTAAAGGAAAAAAACAGGAACCTGTTATCGAGGAGGCTTCATAATAATCGTATAGAATTTAAAATAGTAGGTTTTTACAAAAAATGAGATAGTCTGAATTCTTAAACTGGATTTTCTAGAAAATAAGTTGTTAGTTAGCGAAGTATTCTTGCTTCGCTAACCCTAAGTTCTATATAATAAGCTCACGGAGAAAGTTAAGGACAGATTTTTACAAGTGATACGGAGGGCATCAACTTTGTTTTTTGCGATTTTATTCTTTTTAGTAATGTCTTTTTTTCTGTCAGGCAGTGAAACAGCTCTGACAGCTGTAAATAAAATGAAAATAAAAACAAAAGCGGAAAATCAAGATAAAAAATCTCAAAAGCTACTTGAAGTTGTGTCAAAGCCTGATGAGTTAATTACAGCTATACTAATTGGTAATAATATTGCTAACATTATGTTGCCGACGTTAGTGACGATTGTTGCTATTGAGTATGGTTTTAATGTCGGAGTGGCAACAGGAATTTTAACTGTTATATTAATAATCTTTGCGGAAGTGTTGCCAAAGTCGGTAGCAGCAACATTTGCAGAAAGAGTGTCGTATGCAGTTTTTCCTGTTATAAGATTTCTTTTGATTATTTTCAAGCCATTAACCTTTTTATTGTCAAAATTCACCCGAATGGTAATAAGGATTCTGTCCAAATCTGACTTGGACGAGGTGTCTTTTTCAAAAGAAGAATTAATTACAATGGTTGACATCGCTACAGCAGAAGGAACATTTAAAAGTGATGAAAAACAAAGAATAAAAGGTGTAATAGATTTCCAAAGGCTAGATGTGAAAGATGCCCTAAAGACGCCGAGGATGGAAATACAAGGTATCCCTTTCGATACATCGTTTGAACATGCTCGGGACATTGTTTTGAATAGTAACTATACAAGGTACCCAGTATATAAGGAAAACATGGATAATATTGTTGGTGTGTTTCACTCAAAGCTTTTACTTTCATGGTCATTAGACTCGACGAAATCTTTACAAGACTTTACTGATAATGATCCACTCTTTGTCTTTGAATTTCATTCAATAGAAAGAGTGTTTAAAATGATGTTAAAAGAAAGAAAGCACATCGCTATTGTTTTAGATGAATATGGGGGGACAGAGGGAATCATCAGTCATGAAGATATTATTGAAGCGATGATTGGTCAAGAAATAAAAGATGAGACAGATGAAAATGAGGAAAGTCTTATCGATGAATTATCAGATTCCCATGTTATATGTAACGGGAAAATATCCTTGCATCGATTAAATGAAGTATTTAAAACACAGATTCCAGAAGAAGAAGATGTTCTGTCAGGTTTTCTATTGAGAGAGATTGGATATTTTCCTGAAGAAGGCGATACTTACGAATATCACGACTTACATTTTGAGGTTAAAAAAATTGAAGACAACAAGTTAAAATCGGTGGAGATTAAGAAAAAAACAAACATTGATTAAGAAATACTTGTTCGTTTTTTATAAATAATGGAAGGTGTGTAAGCATCTCTATTGTAAAAAACAACCTATCATAATAGAATAGTATAGTAAAAGAAGCAGGATACGTGTGAGCCTGCTTCTTTTTATTTGTTCGTTAGGAAATCATAAAATAGTTGCATAATTATATTGTTTTAGTAGAACGGAACTGGTTGAAAAATGGAGGCAATTCTAGGTTTAGTACAAGTGAATAATTCAAATAGGAGGAAATAGTTGATGGGAATATCACAAGCTCAAACTACCCAAGCGCATACTACTCCTGAAATTAAAATAGCCCCTTTAGTTGCTGTCTTAATTTCAGGTGCTTTTGCAGCGATTTTAAATCAAACCTTATTAGCTACTGCTCTGCCTCATATTATGGCAGATTTGAGTATTACTGCTAATACAGCTCAGTGGCTAACGACAATTTTCATGTTAGTAAACGGCGTTATGATTCCTATCACTGCATTTTTGATAGGAAGGTTCACCACTAGAAGCCTATTTCTCACCGCAATGGCGCTTTTTGCAACGGGTACACTAATATGTGCGGTTGCACCCAACTTTTCGCTACTAATGGTAGGGAGAATCGTGCAGGCTTCAGGAGCAGGTATTATTATGCCGTTGATGCAGACAGTGTTTTTCGTTATATTTCCTGTTGAAAAACGTGGTTCCGCAATGGGGTTATTCGGTCTTGTTATTGCTTTTGCTCCAGCTATTGGACCGACATTATCAGGCTGGCTAGTTGACCAGTACCCATGGCGAGTTTTATTTTATATCGTGCTTCCAATCGCCATTATTGATTTTATTGTTGCTTACTTTATTTTAAAAAATGTTACAGAAAGAACCTTTCCAAAACTCGATATATTATCAATTATTTTATCAACATTTGGTTTTGGAGGATTACTGTACGGATTTAGTACTGCCGGTACGCATGGATGGGGAAGCGCAGAAGTTATAATTCCTATTTTAATAGGGGTCGCTTCACTGTTTATATTTATTATGAGACAACTAAAACTCGAACAGCCAATACTGGAATTCAGAGTTTTTAAATATGGAATCTTTACATTATCGACAGCACTAGGAATGATGGTGTTTATCGCTATGATTGGTGGCGCAACAATCCTACCAATATACATGCAAAATATGCATCACTTTACTGCATTTGAATCAGGGTTAATGTTGTTACCAGGTGCATTAATAATGGGGATTATGTCACCAATAAGCGGAAAAATATTCGACAAAGTAGGGGCCAAATGGCTAGCTATTACGGGTCTAACCATCGTGACCATATCAACATTCTTTTTTACAAACTTGTCATCGGATACGTCGTTTACTTTTATGGCAATTGTCAATGCGATAAGAATGTTTGGGGTCGCCTTAGTAATGATGCCGACAACTACAGCCGGAATAAATCAACTGCCAAGTCGGCTAATTCCGCATGGTACGGCAATGAATAATACAATGAGACAAGTATCTGGCTCCATTGGGACAGCATTATTGGTTACTGTTATGACGAATAATGTACGAGATCCTCAAACATATGGAATGGAAGGGATCATACATGGAGTAAATGTATCCTTTATCGTTGCTGGTGTCGTTAGTGGAATTGGGATTATTTTAGCATTCTTTTTGAGAAAAACTAGTCCAGCCGAAGAATAAGAATCTTTTTCGAAAAAGATTTACTCCAATTAGCAACTACTAACATCAGGGCATGTCATTTCGGCATGTCCTTTTTTGACCATAATCAATAATAGTTTTAGTGGTTAGAAAGGAAACTATATAATGGATTAAAAGTTCTTTCATAGGAAGTAGGTTTTTTTATGAAATTGAGTGTTCTCGATCAATCCGTAATAGCGGAAGGGGATAATGGACAAACAGCATTAAAAAATACAGTTAAGCTAGCTCAAATCACCGAAGAGTTGGGCTATACCCGTTTTTGGGTAGCAGAGCACCATAATACTAATGGAATTGCAGGAACATCACCTGAAATATTAATTTCCCATATTGCATCTAGTACAAAGAAAATACGCGTAGGATCAGGAGGAGTGTTGCTTCCGCAATATAGTCCTTATAAAGTTGCCGAAAATTTCAAGGTTTTAGAATCTCTATTTCCTAACCGGATTGACTTGGGAATTGGGCGTTCTCCAGGAGGCTCGGCTGCGACTCGACTAGCACTGACAGATGGAATTAGGAAAAGTATGAACGAATTTCCAAAACAAGTGAAAGAGTTAACTTCTTTTTTGACAGATAGTGTTCCGGAAGAAGAGGAATACAAATATGTTACAGCCTATCCGCATATCAACACAACGCCAGAAACATGGCTTTTAGGGTTAACACATAGAGGAGCAAGGGTAGCGGCGGAAAATGGAACAGCCTTTACATATGGGCATTTTATTAATCCGGATAACGGAAGAAGGCCTGTTGATTATTACTACAATAATTTTCAACCATCATCGAGTTTAATGAAACCTAAAGTAAATATATGCATATTTGTTGTTTGTGCTTCTACACAGGAAAGGGCGGAAGAACTGGCAATTAGTCTCGATATGTGGTTGCTTGCTGTAGAGAAAGGAGTAGATACTAGGATTCCTTCCTTAGAATCAGCAAAGAGAAAGTCTTTAACAAAGTTAGAGAAGGCCAAAGTCCATGAAAATCGGAAACGAATGATTGTCGGAAACCCTCAGCAAGTGAAAGACGAACTTTTGCGTTTTAGTGAATTTTATGAAACGGAGGAATTTATGGTTATTACGAATATTCATGATTTTGCAGAGAAAGTGCAATCATACACTCTTTTAGCAGAAGCATTACTCTAAAGTTCGTAAAAAGAAGGTTGCTTTGTTGATTGAAAATACGAGAACTTTTATTAGGCATTCAAATTGTTCCACAATAAAGCAAAAGTAAAAGAGGCTGGGACATAACTAAAGTACTATCCCCTAAAGACGAACAATGTCAGGTTAAATTGTTTAGTA
>NZ_JBHUMF010000003.1:0-505 GCF_042684945.1 Bacillus seohaeanensis
CAGGTAGATAGGTCAGAGGTGGAAGCATGGTGACATGTGGAGCTGACTGATACTAATAGATCGAGGACTTAACCAAATAGAAAAAGCAGATACGACTGTTCAACTTCGACAAGCGTTGACACCTCTGTAGAGGAATTCGATAGAATTCATTGGAAGAGATATAACGACTCGAGAAGTTAGAAGCCGTAGCTGGACAATCCAACAAGCGATACTCCATCTTTTGACTTCACTTTATCTAGTTTTGAGGGAATAATTTTTTGAAAAAGCCCTTGAAAAATATTAAAAGTATTGTATAATAATACTTGTCCTTTAAAAGGATAACCTGAGTCTGGTGACAATGGCGAAGAGGTCACACCCGTTCCCATGCCGAACACGGAAGTTAAGCTCTTCAGCGCCGATGGTAGTTGGGGGATCTCCCCCTGCGAGAGTAGGACGTTGCTAGGCGAAATATAACGGAGGATTAGCTCAGCTGGGAGAGCACCTGCCTTACAAGCAGGGGGTCGGC
>NZ_JBHUMF010000004.1:0-88912 GCF_042684945.1 Bacillus seohaeanensis
ACGAGGGAATTCTATCGAGATTTTTATGTTTTGTCTATTGCCAAGATTGTTTTTCAACAGTATGAAAGGATTGATTCTTTTTTAGAATCAATCCTTTCTAGTACATTTTTAAAAGATTGTTGCTTCTGGTTCATAGTTTATCATTTCGACAACATGATTGTTTTCATCCATTATTGCTACTTTAGGATAGTGGCTATTTACTTTTTCCTCGGAAATAAGCTTGTACGATATGATAATAACGGTATCATCTTTTTGAACTAATCTAGCAGCCGCGCCGTTTAAACATATTACACCGCTACCTCTTTCCCCAGCGATAATATAAGTTTCCAGCCGTGCACCATTATTATTATTTACAATCTGTACCTTTTCATTTGGGAGCATGTCCACCTTGTCCAGAATGTCTTGGTCAATCGTTATACTTCCTACATAGTTTAAATTAGCTTCTGTTACTCTTGCACGATGAATCTTTCCATTCATCATTGTTCTATACATACATAGTCCCCTTTTCGCTATACATTGATGATTATGTTATCAATAAGGCGTGCCTCTTTAAATTGCACCGCTAACGCAATAATAATTTCCCCTTGGAGCTTCTCTACTCTTTCTAGTTTAGGATAAGAATAGATTTCAATATAATCTATGGCACCAGTTATATGAAGGCTAAGAAAGTCTTTTATGGAATTCTTTACTTCCTCCGGGTCATCACGACCATTTTCTATTTTTTCTTTAGCCCTTTTCAAACTTTCATATAAAGCGGGTGCCTCTGCTCTTTCTGTTTCTGACAAATATACATTTCTAGAGCTTTTTGCTAAGCCATCTATTTCTCTAACTGTTGGTACTCGTACTACTTCAATTGGAAAAAAGTAATCTTCTACAAGTCCTTCTATTACGGCAATCTGCTGAGCATCCTTCAACCCGAAGTATACTTTTTCTGGTTGAATAATATGGAATAGTTTTGTTAAAACAGTAACGACTCCATCAAAGTGTCCTTCTCGTTTTGCCCCGCATAAGACATTAACTCTTTCTTTTACGAGCATTTTCACAGAAAGAGGTTTAGGATACATTTCAGATGCATCTGGATAGAAAAGATAATGAACCCCTGCATCCTCTGCAAGGGCAGCATCTTTTTCTACATTACGGGGATAGCATTCAAAATCTTCGTTAGGTCCAAATTGTAATGGATTAACAAAAACACTCATTACAATGATATCATTTTCTCTCTGTGCTTCTTTTACAAGGGATAGGTGCCCTTCATGAAGAGCACCCATCGTCGGGACGAATCCAATTGATTTCCCCAAACTTTTACTATATCGAATTTCCTGTTGCATTTCCTTTATATTTTGAATAATTTTCACTACTTCACACCGCCGTATAAGGATTTCAGTTCCTCTTCTTTCATCTTGAAGGTATGTTCCTCACTTGGAAATTTCCTGTGTTGAACATCCTCCACATACGAGCGAATGCTAGATAATACAACTTCATTTATATTACTATATTGTTTTACGAATTTAGGTACTCGTTCTACTCCATATGTTATAAGATCATGAAAAACAAGGACTTGCCCATCAGTTTCATCTCCAGCACCAATTCCTATTGTTGGGATAGTTATCGACTCGGATACTTCCTTTGCTATTTGCTTTGGAACACATTCTAAAACAAGAGCAAAAGCACCTGCTTTTTCACATTCTTTTGCATCTTCCACTAACTTTCTTGCCGTTTCAGCCGTTTTCCCTTGAACTTTATAACCTCCCAACACACCGACAGATTGTGGTGTTAATCCTAAATGGGCTACAGTAGGTATTCCTGCCGAAGTCAATGCTTTTATCATTTCAATAACATGCTCTCCACCTTCTACTTTAACAGCATTTGCCCCCCCTTCTTGCATCAGGGTAGCAGCTGTTTTTAATGTTTCTTCCCTTGATAGGTGGTACGTCATAAATGGCATATCCGTTACAATGAATGTGTCTTTAGCCCCTCTTTTCACTGCCTTCGTATGATGTACCATATCTTCCGTTGTAACGGGAATAGTAGAATCATAACCAAGAACGACCATACCTAATGAATCACCGACAAGAATCAAATCTACACCTGCTTCTTGCGCAAGCTTAGCAGATGGATAATCATAGGCTGTTAACATCGTAATCCTTCTGTCGTCCTTTTTCATTTTTAAAAAATCCGTTGTCTGCTTCATTTTTCTCCTCCTATTTTTCTGAAGTTAAATGAGAAAACTCTTCCCATTTTAGCGAAAACTTCTAGAACAATAGAGGTGACGAAACGGTGGATGAAAGCATTTTCATTTAATAGAACAAAAAACATTACATAGTTAGTCCTTGAAGATAACTATCTATGTTAGCCTTTTTCCTAATAATGAAAAAAATCCCCTCATTAAAAAATGACAAAGGGATTCGTGCATTCGGTATAATTGTTTCGACCCTCTGTCCCAGTCCTCGATGGATCAAGGCAGAATCATATAAAAATAGTACTATAATACACTGCAGGTGCAGTTCTTAGAAGATACTGCCCATTAAAAGTATAGCATAATCATATTGCAGTGTCAGTCTCCGACCAATAAAGTGTTTCGATAGGAAGGGAAAGTAGGTCATCTACGCTTTAATTAGATAAGAGGACAGACCCGTCTGCATTTGAAATCGGTAGTTTATATACCCGTCCAAGAGGCAGAGAGGTCTGTCCCCCATACTTGTTATAAAAAGGCTATTTTCGTAAAGATTGTTGCTTTTAACAGAAAACTAAGTTGGACCTACTGAGTTGATTCTCGCTGCGGGAGGAGAGGAAAGTGGGAGACCCCGCAGACGACGATGGCTAGCTCGCTGTGAAAAAGATAAAATTCCCAAAAGGCAAAAAGCGCCTTTAGGAAATTTTCCTATTTTCTTCACGAGCCGGGCAAGCCGCTTCCGCTTTTCTAGGAGGCTCCCATTCCTTCCCGAGGAGTCTTGTGCTCGTAGCTAAAATCAACGGACAAAATTCGTAAATAAAAACAACAATCTATGAGAAAAGAGCCTATAAAAAAGAATGATTTACATACACACTCGTCCAACAAAGTGGTCAGGACTGTAGGGGACTAACACCGCACACTACTTCAATCATTCAATTCAATATCTGCAGAATAAATTTTATGAATCGTCCCTGCTTCGTCTTCTATTTTCAATACTCCATCTTCTGTTATCCCTAATGCTTTTCCTCTAATAATCCCCGTTATCGTTGTTGCTTTAATTGTTCTTCCAATACTGATAGCATAACTTTCCCACAACAACTTAATTGGTTTGAATCCTTCCTGCAAATATACATTATAGAGATTTTCCATATTTTCAAGAATAGATTGTACAAGTGCCGGCCTACTAATATTATCGCCTTTTTCAATAGCTAAAGAAGTAGCAATCCTTTGCAGTTCATCAGGGAAATGTTCTTTTTTCTGGTTTACATTAATTCCAATTCCCATAATGATAGAATTGATTTTGTCAGACTCGGCTTGTAGTTCTGTTAATATCCCTGTCACCTTTTTTCCTGCTAATAGAATATCATTAGGCCATTTAATCTCCGGCTCAAGAGTACAAACTTCTTGTATTGCCTGTACAACCGCTACCGCAGCTAGTAATGTAAACTGTGGTGCTTTTTGCGGTGGCAATGCTGGTCTTAATATTAAACTCATCCAGACACCCGTCCCTTTAGAAGAATGCCATTCCCTCATAAGTCGGCCTCTTCCTTCAGTTTGTTCATCTGCTATAACAAGTGTTCCTTCTTCTGCACCGTTTTGAGCAAGCTTGTGTGCAATTTTCTGAGTCGATCCTACCGATTCCTCATAATGAACGACACTGCCAAGTTTTTTTGTTTTTAATCCTAATAATATTTCATTTTGCGATACTTTATCAGGTGTATCAATAATTCTGTATCCTTTTTTCCTTATAGCCTCTAGCTGAAAACCCTCTTTACGAAGTTCTTCAATGTGTTTCCAAACCGCAGTTCTAGAACAACCGACAATATCAGCCAAAGCCTGTCCTGATAAGAATTCTCCTTCAGCTTTCGTAAAAGCATCTAATATTTTCTTTCTTAAATTAGTTTGCAACGATGAAGCCACCCCCTTATAGCGTTTTTCTCATTCTGTATTTCGCCGTTAATAACTGACTTTTCTGCAGTATCCAAAATTTGTTTGATCCATCGTCCAGGTTTTTTATTTGTCCATTGTAGTAAATCATTGCCTGTTAAATCCAATTCACTCCGATTCTTTATAGGCAAACTTTCATATATAGTAGTGATGTAGTCTACCTCAACACTCTTTTTTCCTTCTAGAACAGAATATACGTTTTCTACTCGATGCGCTGTTGGTAAGCCCGCACAGTACACTAAATAGTTCGACCAGTCATTACCCAAACGTTCTTGTAAAAACGTCAGGTCTTTACACAATCTTTTTATCGTCTTAGTCGATAATCTCCACTTAATTAAAAAATGCTTCGGTTGCTCTTCCTGTAATAGATATAGAAGTAGTAGCCAGCTTTCAGCACTTGTTAATGAATGAATTGGAAGATTAGTCATTCGAATTAAAGAATCCTGTTTACTAGATAAACCAGGCAAGTGGTTATATAATTTCGAGGACAATAAGAGTTCTAGCGCTTTTTGCTTGTTTTGTCCGGATAAAAGTTTTTCAAATTCTTGCGTTACTCTTTCAATTGCAATATGTCTTAATAAAGAATGATGTTCAGCTAACGCTTTGCTTGTTTCCACTTCTAATGCAAACCCCAATTGACTGACAAAACGAACGGCTCTCATCATTCTTAAAGCATCTTCTGAAAATCTTTCTTTTGCTGAACCTACCGATCTAATAACCCTTGATTGAATATCCTCATACCCATTAAAAGGGTCATGAATTTCACCAGATATGTCCATTGCTATACTGTTCATCGTAAAATCTCTACGTTTTAAATCTTCTACTAAAGAGCGAATGAATTCAACAGCTTCTGGTCTTCTATAATCATTGTACTCTGACTCAGTCCTAAAAGTGGTTATTTCGTATTCTTCTCCATTTTCAAGTACTAAAACTGTTCCATGTTCAATCCCCACATCTACCGTATGCGGAAAAATCTTTTTTACTTCAGAGGGAAAAGCAGAGGTAGCAATATCAACATCGTTTATCTGTCTACCCATTAGATAGTCACGAACAGAACCGCCAACAAAGTATGCTTCATAGCCTGCTTGTTCTATCTTATTTAATAGTGGAATTGCCTTTTCAAAAAGAGTCGGTACCATCTGCATCCCCTCCTTGTTTAAAGTAAATTGTGATAAATTTCTTCATAGTGTTCAACGATTTTACTCCAATGAAATTTATTTCGAACAGTTGATAACGCATTTTCGGAAAACTGTTTATGTAATTCAACATTTTGCAGCAACTGTAGCGATTTTTTTCCTACTTCATCGGTATTACCCAGTTCACATATGTAGCCATTATAATTATTCTCGATAACTTCTGGAATTCCACCAATATTCGTTCCAATACAAGGAACACCACAAGCCATCGCTTCCAATGCGACAAGTCCAAAGCTTTCCTTTTCTGAAAGGAGAAGCATTAAATCACTAATCGAATATAGTTCTTCCAAGTTATCTTGCTTTCCTAAAAATAAAACTTTATCGGTTATTCCCAAGTCATTAACTAGTTTACAAATTACTGTCATTTCCGGACCATCTCCAACTAACAATAACTTTGTAGGAATAGCTGACTGGATATAATAAAAAGATCTTACTACATCTTGTACTCTTTTCACTCCACGAAAATTAGAAACATGTATGACAACCTGCTCATCTTCGTCTATCCCGTACTCTGACCTTAAATCAGTGGAATCAACACATTGATAAACTCTTTCATCAATAAAATTATAAACAGTATCTATTTCTTTTTGCGGTTGTATTAAATCATATGTTTGCCCTACTAATGATTTCGAAACAGCAGTTACATAATCAGACTTTTCAATTCCAAAACGAATTGCTTCTTTTAAAGAAGGATCATCCCCAAGTACCGTAATATCTGTACCGTGTAATGTTGTTACAATTTTAACGTCTGTACCAGACATTTGTTTTCCTAATATCGCACATACTGCATGAGGTATTGCATAATGCACATGAAGAATATCAAGATTCTCTCTTTTTATTACTTCTGCCATCTTATTGGCAAGCGCAATATCATACGGTGGGTATTGAAAAACAGAATATTGATTCACTTCTACCTGATGAAAATAGATGTTGTGATACATTTTATTCAATCGAAATGGGATACTCGATGTAATAAAATGTATTTCATGTCCTTTTTCTGCAAGAAGTTTTCCAAGCTCTGTTGCTACCACACCGGAACCACCCACAGTCGGGTAGCAAGTGATACCTATTTTTAATTTCATGGTCATTCTCCTATCAAGTCATCCTTCAATACAAGGGTCCCTTGGGAAAAAAAGCCTTCTGCATACTGTAGTCCTGCTTCTTTTCCCATCATTTTTTCCCGTGCTTTTACTGATTCAATATACCCATCTGTTAAGGGAGTCTTTACGCCGCTCTCCCCCTGAACAAATTGACTTTTATAAGACAAGAGACTATCTATTTTCCTATCTATGTATCCTTCAATATCTACTAAAAAATCGGGGTTATGGAATCCATTTATCATGTAGTAATATACTTTATTTACTTTATGTTTTTCCAACTTGGGAAGGAAATTTTTTATTCCCGCTGAAAAACAAGCCTCTCTTATTAACCTAGATGCATTGCCGTGATCGGGATGGCGATCGTGTTCATATGGAGCAAACACTGCCAATGGTTTGTACTTTCTAATCACTTCTACTGCAGCTTGTATATTATCTTGATTTAAGAAAACACCCCGATCTGGAATTTGTAACGTCTCCCGCTTTACTACTCCTAATTTCTTTGCTGCGTCAAGTGCTTCTTGCTTTCTAAGCGAAACAGTTCCATTAGATGACAATTCAGCCTCTGTAAGATCACAAATGACTACTTTCTTCCCTTCTGAAGCAAGTTTCGCAATTGTTCCTCCCATACCAATCTCTACATCA
Source organism: Bacillus seohaeanensis (assembly GCF_042684945.1). Taxonomy (NCBI): domain Bacteria; kingdom Bacillati; phylum Bacillota; class Bacilli; order Caryophanales; family Bacillaceae; genus Bacillus; species Bacillus seohaeanensis. Next base: position 7,059 of record NZ_JBHUMF010000004.1, read on the forward strand.
TCGGCATGGGCACCGAAAGCCAATATATCAATAGTTTCACTCATGATGACTTAATCCTCCTTCTGTAAACTCCGCCACTCGATATCACCACGTTCTAATCCCTTCACGAGAACTTCTGCCGTTCCCATATTCGTTGCAAGTGGGACAGTATATACATCACAGAGCCTTATTAATGCGGAAACGTCTGGCTCATGAGGCTGAGCTGTCAAAGGATCACGGAAAAATAATACTAAATCCATTTTATCGTTTGCAATATAGGATCCGATTTCTTGATCGCCGCCTAACGGTCCTGATTTAAATCTGTGAACAGGTAGTTTCGTTTCTTCTTGAATTCTTTTGCCTGTCGTCCCAGTCGCAAATAATTGATGCTCAGAAAAAATAGGTTTATATGCTAATACAAATCGTATTAAATCGTCCTTTTTTTTATCATGAGCTATTAACGCAATATTCATGAACTCACCCTTTTTAATCTAGTATATTTTCTAAACCATATACAAGCGTTTCTAGAGTCATAATCGTATCTACACATACTTTTACACCTGACATAAAGCTTCCACGATGAAAAGAATCATGCTTAATCGTCAAAGCTTGCCCATCTGCGCCGAACATAACTTGCTGATGTGCCACAAGGCCTGGCAGACGAATACTATGTATATGCATACCATCTATATTTGCTCCTCTTGCTCCATCGATTGTTTCTTTTTCATTTGGATGTCCTTGCTGTTTCAAGTTTCTTTGTTCTCGAATCATTTCAGCTGTTTTAACAGCTGTTCCTGAAGGAGCATCCAATTTTTGATCATGGTGCATTTCCAATATTTCAACATCCTCAAAATATTTTGCAGCCATTTTGGAAAACTTCATCATCAAAACAGCCCCCACCGCAAAATTCGGTGCAATAATACAGCCTAATTGTTTTTCTTCACTAATCGCTTTTAATTCTTCAAGCTCGACCGAAGTAAATCCCGTTGTACCTACTACAGGTCTTACACCATATTCAAGAGCTGTTTTTGTATGTACATAGCCGACCTCTGGCGTAGTTAAATCAATTAATACGTCCGGCTTCTCGCTTTGGAAGCACTCCTCAATATTAGTGAATACAGGTATAGTTGTTTCCTTTTCTGGCTGCTTTCGATCTAACATACTTATTAGCTGAAAATGTTCTGTCTCCTCTACCAATTTAACTGCTTCTTTCCCCATTCTTCCTCGTGGTCCTGCTATCGTAATTTTAATTGGATTCATTATTGTTTCTCCCTTCAATTCTTGTCCATCTATCTTTATCTCTTGTATTAAATTTGTGCATCACTCTATCGTGTGCTTCTTCTAAATTAATATTTAGTGAGTTAGCCAAACAAATCGTGACAAACAAAAGATCTCCCAGCTCTTCTTCCACTGTTTTCTCTTTTTCCGTCTTCTTTTTTGGTTTCTCCCCGTAATAATGATTAATTTCCCTTGATAATTCACCAAGTTCTTCTGTTAATCTTGCAATCATTGCGAGTGGACTAAAGTACCCTTCTTTAAATTGACTTATGTAATCATCCACTTCTTTTTGCATTTGCTCCATTGATTTATTGGACATAATAGCTACCACTCCTTAACCTTACTCCAAATCCTGAATTAAACAAAATATACCTTCTCTCATGTTAGCTAAATCATTATACTTTTACAAATATTAAGTACAACTTTGATAAGTATAAAAGGCGGCTCTTATTGCTAGTTTTATCTTATTACATTATAATGTGTCTGTTATTGGGGAATATCAATAACAAGGAGGGAGAACGAACATGTTAGGATTACGATGGAAGAATATTATTTTCATTTTATTAGGTTCTGCTGTATTTGCGTTTGGACTTGTACATTTTAATATGCAAAACAATCTTGCAGAAGGTGGATTTACTGGGATCACATTATTGCTTTATTTCTTATTCAATATAGACCCTTCTTATTCCAATCTCGCTTTAAACATACCGTTGTTTTTTCTTGGATGGAAGTTGTTAGGCAGAAAGGCTTTTTACTACACTATTCTCGGAACTGTCAGTCTCTCTGTTTATTTATGGATTTTTCAACGCTATCAACTACAAATTCCTTTAGAAGGAGATTTATTTTTAGCTGCGTTGTTTGCTGGGATTTTTCTTGGAATTGGTTTAGGAATTATTTTTCGATACGGAGGAACTACCGGCGGAGTAGATATTATCGCTCGTTTGGCTCATAAATACATAGGATGGAGCATGGGAAAAACGATGTTTATGTTTGATGCGGTTGTTATCGCTATCTCACTCATCACTTATTTGGATCATCGAGAAGCAATGTACACACTTGTAGCAGTATTTGTTGGAGCAAGAGTCATCGACTTTATGCAAGAAGGAGCCTATGCAGCAAGAGGTGCTATGATTATATCAGAAAAGAATGAAGAAATAGCGGACGTTATTCTCGAAAAAATGGACCGCGGTGTAACTGTTTTAAAAGGTCATGGGTCATTCACCAAAACCGATCGTGAGGTTCTTTATTGTGTTGTCGGTAAAAATGAAATTGTCCGTCTTAAAAATATTATCACAGGAGTCGATCCTCATGCTTTTGTATCCGTAACGGTTGTGCATGATGTTTTAGGGGAAGGCTTTACATTAGATGCAGATAAAAATCCACTAGATGATCATTAATAATACTATTAACTAAATGTTTTCAATATAAAAGCTGAGTGGAATACACTCAGCTTTTATTGTTCCGCAAATCAAAGTTTTCGCTTCTATTTTTGTTTTAGTCGTCACTTTGCATTCCCGTAAAGATTAACACTAAACGAAGAAGTTCAATAACAGCTACTGCTGCTGCTGCTACATATGTCATTGCTGCAGCATTTAACACTTTACGTGCATGCCTTTCTTCTTCATTACGTATTAATCCCAAAGAAACAATTTGATTCATCGCTCTCGATGAGGCATTAAATTCAACAGGTAGTGTAATTAATTGAAAGACAACTCCAGCTGCTAGTAAAATGATACCTAGTAAGAACATTCCTGAAATTTGTGAAAAAATCCCGATTAATAAGAAAACCCATGATAGGTTTTGTCCTATATTTGCAACAGGTACAAGTGCATGACGGAAACGAAGAAATGCATAACTTTCTGCATCCTGAATCGCATGACCTACTTCATGTGCAGCAACCGCTGCACCAGCAACGGAATGTCCATGATAGTTATTTGGTGATAAGGCAACTGTTTTCGTAACGGGGTTATAATGGTCACTCAAGAATCCTCTTCCTTCCACAACCTTCACGTTATAGATACCATTTTCATCCAAGATTCTTCTCGCCATTTCAGCCCCTGTCATTCCTGATGTCGTCGCAACTTTTGAATACTTTTTAAACGTGCTCTTCACACGTAATTGTGCCCAAATTGGAATAAGAGCAATCAATAAAAAGTATAGTATAAAACCAGCCATTTAATGATAACCTCCAAAAAGTTATATTACTCAAATTTTATATGGCGATAGAGCTGTTGTCAATCTTTAAGCCTTTTTGCCTTTTTTGATTCTTCTGACTCCCCTTTATATTTTCTCCAACCTACATAGGACAATGTAAGAATAATAATGCTCCCAGTCGAAATGATTACCCACCATAATGATGGGTCACTTTCATCCTCCGTTACACCATCAAACAGGTTCTGCAAATCCTTTTCCAAATCAGAAAGGGTTTCTTGTGGGTTTGTACTTTGAATTACATCTTGACGATATTGATCTATATAAGAGATCCTTGTGTCTAATTCCTGTGCTTTATCTACAGGTATATCTAACTTCAAGCTCGGTTGGATGATATTGTACTTTGTTAAAAAAGAATTTAGTGTACTATGATACTCTTCACTATTGCCATTCTCCGCTGCTGTTTTCACTTGCTGAAAAGTTGTCATAATTGGATCTTCCATCTCCGTCCATAACGGCTGGTATTGACTCGATAATGTGTCCATAACAAGCCTAAAGCTTGTTACCGTATTTACTCTTTGTTGTAAATTCATGCTTGTACTATTTACGGCTTCTACTGCTTGATTATGCGCAACCGTTAACACTCTCAGCTCATCCATAGAAAATGAATGATGAACAGAAGCAACAGAAAACTCATCTGAAAAGTGTTGCAACAACTGCTTTGCTTCTTCTAAACGACCAACTTTTGTCATTTGCAAAGCTTGATCTGCAATATTATCTAATTCACTAATCGGAGATTCCTCAGCTAGCATTGAACTTGGAAATAAAAAAAATAGCACTAGTAAAGGTATAATATATAATCGGATAATCTTCATACTTGTCCCTCCTCAAACTACTAATAAATTGTATGAAAGGGTGGACAAGAGTAGACCAAGAAAAGTGGAAGCCCCCATTCAGTTCGCGAAGAAAATAGGAAACTCCCCCTAAAGGAGCTTTTTTGCCTTTAGGGGGAGTTTCCCTTTTTCACAGCGAGCTAGCCGCTGAAGCTAGACAACTACATAGAGAGGTCGAGCCTTTTGGTTTTTTGTGTATAAAAATAACATATTCCTATAGAGACAACGCTCAACCAAAAAGTAAAATAGCCAATATGTTGAATATATAAATATAGTTTAGAATAGACAGGAAATTGCATGTAAACATAATCAATAATATCATTATGTATAGTCCAAATGGCTCCAATAACAATATGCCACAGTTTCACACGATAAAACGATGAATACAGAATACCTTGAACTGCCATCGCAAAATGAGAGGCAATAAGCATATATCCTTCCCACGGCATTTCTCCTGAAACAATCAGTGTCAAAATATTCATAACTACCGCCCATACCCCATACTTGAAAAGTGTAATAATTGCCAGTACCTCAAATATAGGCCAATTCCTTTTTAATAAAAAAGCGATTAGAACAAAGCAGAAAAACAAGCTTGCTGTTGGACTATCAGGTACAAATACTAAGAATTCTGGAGAAGTCCTTTCAAGCTGCGGTAAGTACCATATATATCCATACACAGTACCAAGTAGGTTAATAATTAACAGCAACCAGAGAAAAGACCTTGACTTTAATACTGAAAGAATCCAAATCACGTGAACCTTTCCTTTCTCACTAAGGTATTGCCCCCCACTTAGCAAGTTTGAAGTGAGGGATCTTCTTTCGGGAAATGATAAAGTGAAACTTCAATCCGCAGGGATTCCCCTATTTCCTCAAGACACTCAAACTGAACAAAAAAGAGCCAACGCTGTGCTGGCTCTTTTTGTATAGTTAGTTATTCTGCTTTTAGACCTGAGATAAACTCACCAAGTTTATCCAGTTCTTCATCCGAACCTTTAAACAATCCTGCAGGCATGCCAGGTGGTTTACCATTTACCGCAATATCTTTTACTTCGTCAGCGGAAAGTCCAGTGTCGACTAATGCCGGACCAGCTCCACCATCAAGATTTTCACCATGGCAATTGATACAACCATTTGCTTGATCGGAATAAATTTTATAACCTTCAGACTCTTTATCAATCTCTACTTCTGCAACAATCTGACCTTGTTTCTCTGCAGCTTCCCAGTCATGATTGACAACAGACTCCCAAGTTAAGTATATTACACCTGCAACAGCAAGTAGCATAAATCCAGTTGCTAAAGGGCGTTTTAATGGTCGGCGATGTGGTCCCCTGTCGATAAATGGCGCTAACAATAAGCCGCCAAAGATGATACCAGGAATTACGAAAGCACCAATTATATTATACGGTCCTGATGCATAAGTATACTTTAACAATTGATATAGAAATAGGAAATACCAGTCTGGCAAAGGTATGTAACCAGTATCCGTTGGATCAGCCATACGCTCCAATGGCGACGGATGTGCTACCGTTAAGCATAAATAACCAATAAGAAAAACAGCACCAACTAGCCACTCTTTTAATAAAAAGTTAGGCCAAAAAGCTTCTGTTTTTCCAGGGTATTCCGAATAATCTTTAGGTATATTCGGCTTACGTTCAGAAAGTGCAGGAACACGTGAATCTCCTACAAACTTCATCCCTTTTCCTCGATGCATTGCGTCCCCCTCCTTTAAGTTAGGCTATTAGTATTCTTCAATTATGCTAGATTTTATAGTGGACCTGAGATACCTTGTTTACGAATCATCAGGAAGTGAGCCCCCATTAATCCTAGCAATGCTGCAGGCAAGAAGAACACGTGGATTGCAAAGAAACGCGTAAGTGTTTGAGCTCCAGTAATATCAGGAGATCCGGCAAGTAATGTTTTAACCATATCACCGATAAACGGTGTACTTCCCGCAATTTCAAGTACAACCTTTGTCGCAAATAAAGCTTTCATATCCCAAGGTAGAAGATATCCTGTTACTCCAAGACCAAGCATTACAAAGAATATAAGTACTCCAACAACCCAGTTTAATTCACGAGGTTTCTTGTACGCACCTTGGAAGAATACACGTAGCGTATGTAAAAACATCATTACAATTACTAAACTTGCTCCCCAGTGGTGCATTCCACGTACGATTTGACCAAAAGCAACCTCATTTTGCAAATAATATACGGATTCCCAAGCGTTTTTAATATCTGGTACATAATACATTGTTAAAAACATACCAGAAAGGATTTGAATTACAGTAATGAAGAAAGTCAATCCACCAAAACAGTAAACGAACGCGGAAAAATGATGCGCTGGGTTTACGTGTTCAGGAACTTCATGATCTGCAATATCACGCCACAAAGGCGTAATGTCCAAACGCTCATCGACCCAATCATAAATTCTATTGAGCACAGATTACGCCCCCCTTACTTAACAAATTTATTTGGTTCCGGTTTACCAAGATAAAGAAGTCCATCTTTTTCTTTAACTGGATAGGAATCCAACGGTGCTGTAGGTGGTGTCCCCGGAACGTTTTTACCGCTCTTTTCATAAAGGCCACCATGACATGGACAGTAGAACATGTTTGGATTACTTTTGTCACCATCCCAGTTAACTGTACATCCTAAATGTTTACATACTGGAGATAAAGCAACAATTTCCCCCTTATTGTCCTTATAAACCCACGCCGTTTGCGTTACATCAGATGTGTACCACGCATCTTTTTGTTCATAAGTAAAGTCTACACGCACTGGTTTTTCCGTTATCTCGTCAATTTTCTGCTTAGTAGCTTTGAAGTCTCCCGCAGCTTCAGCTGACAAGATTGGATCAACTGCAAATCGAACCATTGGCATTAGCATACCAGCAGCCATGAAACCGCCTACACCAGTTAGTGTATAGTTAAGGAATTGACGTCTTGATACACGTTGTTTGCTCATCCTTTTCCCCCCTCTATCGTAAGGTAAGTCCATCGGACATTTTTCGCACAAATATAAAACTAGGACATCACTATGATATATTAAAGTTGGTACAAGGTCAATAACTGACAGAATCAATTGATGTCAACAATGTGACGTTTTTATGAATTCTTTTGCCACTTCTGAACAATTACATTTAATAACTGCTTTACCTGATCTTCCATAATCGAATGCTTGTACTGCTCCTCCATATGTTCAAGTGGTATTGACGGTACCCAGATTAAATTATCACCGAGGTCTTCCTCAACTTTTTTCCAGCCACTATCAGACGTTAATAAGAAAGCATGTTTTATCCCACTCTGTGTCACCGCTTCTGTCCACATAGATAAATTCGCTTTTAAATCCTCCTTTGTTTGGCTTAGTAAGTATGTAAATGGGGGGGTGATAATCATACGACCTTTAAATTGTCGTTCTAAATGAAGTTGTAATAAAGAAATAAATTCATTCTGAGCAGCTGATGTTTTTATCTCATCAAGAAAATCCACAGGAATCAACGGAATAACAGCAGTATCAATAAACTCTTTTTCTCTCAATAACACATCAATATCTTTCCCAATCCAGTTCATATTAAACCCTCGCTTTTATTGTCTTATAGTACAAATCTAATCATATCATTTTTCATTCTAACAATAAATTTTTATTAGAAATGTGGAAGCTGCTTATCGCCCTCCTTTAGCCGCCCGAATTGGACAAACAAAAAAGCGAAGCACCATAGCAGGTCACTTCACTTTTTCCCATTTATTAATATCAAGTATATAAGTATCTACCGAAAATCCAATGAGACTTTCACTACTTCGTGGGGGTTTTACTAACTATAGGCTTCACTTCCCCCTACTTTTTTTAGTTGTTCTGAAAGCTTTTTAAACATCTCCTTGTCCTGACGATCTAAAGCCTCATCAATTGCTTTTAATAACCTGTCTCGCTGAAAAGTTTGGATACTTTCTTTCAAAAATTGTTCTGCGATAATCCGGTCTTTTTCATTTATTACTAAATACTTTGGCATAAAAGGATTCTCTTCTAGTACAGCGGCATATTGATAGCTTGCATTTGACTTGCTAAAATTCAACTGAATATAAATGTCCTCTTCCTTATTCAATCGAATATCATGGAAAGACTTTTCCGCATCAGTTGTCATAATGTTTTCCTTATAAAAACGAAATGGAACATCCTCTACACAATGCGTTGACATAACTAATCCTCTTGGACAGTATTGAGCTTCCTCGACGAAGTGTACTTTTTTCATCAGTTGATCGTGACTCATTAAATAGTTAAGAATCCAAACGCATTCTCTTCTTTTCAGTTGGTATCGATTCAGAAACCAACGAATAAACTCCTTCTTCTCGTTGACAGAAACAGGGGTGGTCATCGTATTCCCTCCTCTGTAAAATACATTTTCTTAGTCTCTCAAACTTTCAATCATCTCTTGCCATTCAACATTTGATGGATCCTGACGAAGTAATTCCTTATATATTTCGATTGCCTCTTCCCTCAGCCCTTCTTCGATGAGAAATTCTCCATATTCAATTAAAAATCCCTCATGATTCTTAAAGTAAGTATATGCAGTACGGTAATGATTTAATGCATCATTATATTGTTCAAGTCCTTCAAATGCTTTTGCAGAATCCCAATGAATTTGCGGGTCTTCTTCTCCTTCTGCTTTCAACATATTAATAATTTCAAGAACATCCGAATATCTCTCATTAGTGAAAAATAATTTATTTAGAGTAAATGCTGCCTCAGAATAACCTGGGTCTAATGCTAGTGATTGGCGCAGCAATGACTCTGCATCTTCCTCTAGTGCCTGCTTAAGGGCTATTTTCCCACCAAACAAGTAAAGTTCTTTATTGAACTCATCCTTACTTATTCCTTCTTGTACTGTTTCAAAACTCTCTTTCAATTTTTCTTCATGTTCGTAAGCTTTAGCTAACAATAAATATACGGAATTATATTCAGGGTCTAATTCTTTAACAGAAATAAACTTTTCAATTGCTGTTTCGTAAAACCCTGCTTGATAAGCAGTAAATCCATAACCAAAAAGCGTATTAATTTCTAAGCTGTTACTGCTAGCTTTTTCATAGTGTTTAAGAGCTTCTTCAAATGCCCCCCCGACGCTATAAGCCTCCGCTAGCCGTTGATGAATGTGTACCCCTGCAAATTCCGTTGTACCTCCTGCTAGCAATGAATTGTAAAAGCGAATTGCTTCTAGGAAACGTCCTAATTCCATATATAATTCCGCTAAAGCGAAATCAATAACCTCCTCATTAGGTAGCAACTGCTTCGCTTGTACTAATTTGCGCTCACTTACTTCATGAAGTCCTTGCATTTGATACAGGTCAGCGAGTAATAATAGAGCCCGCGGATATTCTGGATCTTGTTCAGACAATGTTAATAATAGTTCAATTGCTTTTTCCTCATTATCCATTTCAACAAAAACTTCAGATAACCCTACTATTAAGTCACCTTCACCGGGGTATTTTTTTAGAAGATTTTCGTACAGGTCCACTGTTTCCTGTAAAAAACCTAAATGCTGCAGATCTTCTGCCAACAAATATTTCTCCTCATCTGTCCCCGATTTCATTACCTTTTTATAGTCTTTTTTTGCTTTTTCTAAGTTGCCCTCTTCTAATGCAGTTATCATTTGTTCTCTGTATGACATTTGTTAATCCTTTCTTCCTTTTACTCAATTTCTCTAAACCTAAATAAAAAATCTTGGAGTATTAATAATTAGTTCTTTCCCCTCTCCAGGGTAATAAAAGGTTTGATTGTTTACTTTATATAGCTTGCCCTTATTTATAGTTAACCTTGGACAATGACTATCATAATCAATAGACCAATTATCATCAACTGATATTACCTCTGGAATTTCATATAGGTTATAACTTACTTCTCCACCAACTAAAAAATTCCCTCTTTTCGGGTAAATACCAAGTTTTTTTAATTCCTCCAACGAAAGAGGCGTTTTTTGTGATATTTCTTTTGAAAAATGAGGAATATTTTCAGATTTCATCGTTTTTTGCCAAATCTTCAATTCTTTCGCTTTACTATTATTGTCTATTTCTGACGAAAAAAAGGGGGCGAAAATAATGGGATAGTGAAATAATACGTCCTTTATCCATCCCCATTTAATATTTAAAAAGCTATCTCTACTAGATAGATCAATCCAGATAATGGGGATTTTATGCTTTTTACATAAACGTACGAGTTCAGAGGTGATTAATGATGCAGGAGCTACTGCACCTAATAGATAGTCTATGGGGCTATTCAATAGAGTCTTTTTTTTCTGCCGCAATCTTTCTTGAAAATGATGAAAAAAGTCTATTTTAAAAGAAGTTAGTAAGGTTGTACAACCTTTTGAAATAAAGTGCTCAATAAAATAATCTTTCATCATTTTGTGATTTACTGTTTCTGGTAGTGCATTATCACACATTACATGGACAGGTGTCATAATGAAAGGAGATACATCCATTTTCATGTAACGATAGCGGTCAAAGCTTTTTCTTATCGCTTGTATACGGTCCTGTTTCACTAATATGGAAGCTTGTTTCACTTTTTTGTCACTCACCCATTTGGCATTATTTATTATATAAGCCATCCTACCCTTCTCCCTTCTTTATTAGACAAGCTATGATAAAAAAGAGAAAAAAATGCCTCATTTTATCCAAAACTGAAATCACTTTGAACACCTAAAACTAAAAAAAGAAGGTTTCACCATAAGGCTACACCTTCCTGTATATCAAGATAAAGTAAAGCTTCCATTAATGAGAGGCTTTCCCCCGCTGATTGTTAGTTGAACTATTCAGGCTTTTACGAACGGTTATCTCCCCTCTATACTTTCTTCGGTTCCACTAAGTCTTGAGGAGAGAGGTTTACTACCCGTCAATGCGTGATAAAAGTTTTTTTATATCGTCAAAAAAAGTAGGGTAAGAAATATTCACCGCTGCTGAATTTTCTAATACAACATCTGTCTCACAGATTAATGATGCGATAGCTAACGTCATACCGATACGGTGATCTCCCCACGAGTCAACTTGCCCTCCAATTAGCTTTGTAGAGCCTTCAATAATCATACCATCATCTGTCGCTTCAATAGACGCACCCAATTTTTTAAGCTCTTTGACAATAGCATCAATTCTGTTTGTTTCTTTTACTTTTAACTCTTCAGCATCTTTAATAATTGTTTTCCCCTTCGCTTGTGTAGCTAATAGGGCAATAACGGGTAATTCGTCAATTAGAGAAGGAATTAATTCACCACCTATTTCGATACCTGTCAATTCAGATGTTTCTACCGTTACAGTACCGTACGGCTCTCCAGTCGATGACACCTCTTCTACTTGAAGAGACGCACCCATTCTCTTCATAACTTCTATAATACCTGTTCTAGAAGGATTTAACCCTACCCTTGTCAATGTAACTTTACTATTTGGCACAATAGCTCCAGCTACCATAAAAAAAGCTGCTGACGATACATCACTTGGCACAAAAACATCTGTACCTTTCAAGGGCTGATTTCCAATAATTTCAATGGTTCGATTATCTACCGTAACATTACCACCAAATTGCTGAATCATTTTTTCCGTATGATCTCTTGTCTGAAGAGGTTCACGAATGATTGTTTTCCCTTCTGTCTGTAATCCTGCTAAAATAATGCATGATTTCACTTGGGCACTAGCTACAGGCAATGTGTAGTCAAATGACTCCAAGTCCCCACCTCTTATCGAAATAGGGGTGAATTGCCCTTCTTCTCTACCATCAATCTTTGCTCCCATTAACTTCAACGGGTCCGTTACCCGCTTCATTGGCCGCTTCGCAATTGATTCATCACCAATAATTACCGAGTGAAATGGTCGTCCAGCAAGAATTCCTAACATTAATCTTGTCGTAGTTCCTGAATTTCCTACATCAAGAATTTCTTTTGGTTCTTCAAGACCTTCCCAACCGTTACCTTCAACGGTTATGACATTGTCTTCCTCCTTAATACTAACTCCCATGCTTTGGAAACAACGGATTGTACTAAGACAATCTTCTCCTTTTAAAAAGTTATGTATTGTCGTTTTTCCCTCCGCAATAGCCCCAAACATGACCGCTCGATGGGAGATGGACTTATCTCCAGGTACTTGGAGCTCTCCTTTAATACCATTTCTTGCGGGTTTTAATATTAGGTTCATTTATTCCTACCACCCTTATGTTAAAAATAACTCATAGCTTGTTTTATTACTTAAGCATACCCTCGCTCTTTCTCTATCTTTAGATGTCTGAAAACTTATTACTAGGACACCATATATATCTTCTCTTGTTTCCATAATTCTAATATTTGTTAAACTGATTCTTTCCTCTGCCAAATAACCTGTAACTTCAGAAATTATCCCTGGATAATCTGGTATGTCCACATATAAATCATAAAAAGAAGGAATTGCACCTTTAGCTTTAACCGGAAGTTCGTCACGAAATTGTTTTGCATCAGCAAAATACGCTTCTACCTTTTCAGCATCTTCTTGTTGAATCATATCCATTACCCTTTCCATTTCCACTTTCCATTTTTCAAGGATATGAAGAAGTACATTCTTATTTTGAAGCGATATATCCTTCCACATTATCGGACTTGAAGATGCGATTCTTGTAATATCTCGAAATCCTCCTGCTGCCAGTCTTTTTAAATGGGGGGATGTCTCGGATGCAAACTTTACCTGGTGAACCAGAGATGCAGCAACAATATGAGGAAAATGACTAATTGCTCCAGTTAATTCATCATGCTCTAATGCATCCACTTCCAAAAATTTAGCACGGGTTCCTTCTAGCCAATATTGTAACTCTATCAAAGCTTGCCTACTTGTTTCTTTAGAAGGTGTTAAAAGATAAAATGCATTTTCAAATAATAGTGTTTTTGCTGCTGCTACTCCACTTTTATGTGATCCAGCCATAGGATGCCCACCAATAAATATAATTCCTTTTTCCAAAAGTTCTTGTGCTGATTCCATGATACTTGCTTTCGTGCTTCCTGTATCCGTAATAATAACACCGTTCTTTAAAGTAAACTGACTTAACTCCTGTAACAGTTTTTTCGTTTGAAAGACAGGAGTAGCTAAGATAATTAGATCTGCACATTCAGCGGACGATTGAAAAGAGAGTGACCCTTCATCAATTACACCCATAGCACTCGCTAATCTAGTTTCTCTCTCATTTGTGTCATATCCGATAATGTTCGCTTCTGGGTGTGATTGTTTAATACAAAGTGATAAGGAGCCGCCAATAAGACCAAGGCCGACTATTAAAACTGTTCCTTTCACTAGACTCATCTCCTCCTAATCTTTCTGAGCATAGGCATACTTTGTAAAATCACTGTCAATTTAGTTAGATTAAACAATCCTATTTTTCTTAGTTGCCAAAAATCCCTTCATCACTTCAATTACTTTTTCATTTTCCTGTTGTGATCCAACAGTTACTCTGACACAAGTTGGATAGCCTAAAGCTTGACCTGATCGAACAATAAAACCTTTACTCATCAAATACTGAAAAACTTCATCTCCATCCATTTTAAAGTCTATTAAGATAAAGTTTCCCTGGGATGGAAAGTAATTTAACCCCTCTGTTTTACAAAATTCATAATACTGTTCTAATCCTTTACGATTTTCACCAACGCACTTTTCAATAAACTGTTGGTCCTGTAATGCCGCCACTACCGCTCCTTGGCCAAGTGTATTAACATTAAAGGGTTCCCTTACAGGCTCAAGCATAGCAATAATCTCTTCACTTGCAATACCATATCCAACTCTAAACCCTGCCAACCCATATGCTTTAGAGAAGGTTCTTGTTATTAGTAGCTGGGGATAATCTTTCAATAATTGTAATGCATCATAATAATCATCTGCGACAACATATTCATAATATGCTTCGTCTAATACTACAAGTACGTGCTCAGGAACATTATCTAGAAATTCAATTAGTTCCATATTTCGGATATATTCTCCTGAAGGGTTATTTGGTGAACAAAGCCAAACAACGGAAGTAGATTCATCTATTGCCTCCAACATCTTCGTTAGTTGATGTTTACCATTTTGATCTAATGATACCTCTCTTACCTCCGCTCCTTCTACAATTGCATTATGTTTGTATTGAGGAAATGTCGGTGTTGCCATTACTGTATTGTTATCCCTTGTAAGTAGAGCTTTTGAGATGATTTGAATTACTTCATCAGATCCATTACCAAATAGTAGTTGAGTAGGTTTTACCGACAAATGGTCAGCCAGAGCAAACCTTAGCGTTTTAGCATAACCATCAGGATATATATTCGGCGATAATGCAGCCTCCTGTAAAAATTTTCGAACAAGACCTGAACATCCAAATGGATTTTCATTAGATGCAAGCTTTGTGACCTTTTCTAGTCCAAACATTTCCTTCACATCTTCCATTGTCTTTCCAGGCTGATAGGCTTTTAAATTTTCCAATTGCGATTTCCATTTCATTGTTCTTCTCATCCTCCCAAAACTCCCCCTCTAATTTAGTAGAGTAAGATAAAGTAAAACTTCAATTAGTGGGGGTTTTACTACCCGTTAATGCGGGATAAAAATACTCCCCTTATTTTGCATAGAATGATCTATGAAAAACTAAGGGGGCACCTATTTTTCTAAAAACAGAGTGTAAATTATTATTCATTTAAATCCGGTCGTAATGAAACAGCCTTCTTTAAATAAACATGTTTTATTTCATCCTGTTCTTTGTCTGTATTGTAATGAATCATAATCCGAACACATTGTGATAACCCACCAGGCACAGCTAGTTCCTGCATACACATAACAGGAACATACTTCCATCCAGAAAATTGTCTTAATGTTTTTGCAGGAAATGTACTAGTCAAATCTGTTGTAGCAGAAATAAACACGGACGCAACATTTCCTGGTTCTATTTCATTTTGATTAATCAATTGTTCTACTAACTGCTTTGTTGAACTTATTACATCAAATTCATTATCCTCTTCAAATGTGGTTGCTCCCCTGATTCCCCTTATCATCATTTACTCCCCTTCATATACTGCGTATATATTGATCGGCCTCTATTAAAATTTCCTTATCGATGTTTTCAAGCAGAGGCTGACCTATTTTGTCTAATAGTACAAATTGCGGTGTACCCGCTTTTGCTTTTTTATCACGAGTCATCAACTTATACAGAAGATCAAATGATAATTCGTTCGAAACGTTTAAGTTGTATCCTAACCCTTTAATCCATTGAATGAAATTTTCTAATGGAAAGTTTAGTCCCTTAAGCTTGTTACTTAAAAATAATGCATAGACCATTCCAACCATAATCGCTTCGCCATGTGTACGATTACCGTAGCCACTTGCACTTTCAACCGCATGACCATATGTATGGCCAAAGTTAAGAAAGGCACGGACCCCTACTTCCTTTTCATCCTTTGAAACCACTTCGCCTTTAATTTCTACTCCTCTTTGAAGACAGTAGGATAAAAATTCATCCGTTAAACTAGACAAAGTGCCCAAGTTTTTGTATAGAAGTTCCAAAAAATCACCGTCAGCGATAAGAGCATGCTTAATTACCTCTGCCAACCCTGAAAGTACTTGATCTTGTGGTAATGTTTTTAGAAAGTCTAATTCGAAGAACACTGCTTCTGGCTGATGAAAGTGACCTACCATATTTTTTCCTAAACGATGGTTTATAGCTACCTTCCCGCCTACCGAACTATCATGGGCTAAAATTGTTGTTGGAACACCGATAAAAGGAATGCCTCTCATAAAGCTTGAAGCGACAAAACCCGCTAGATCTCCAGTCGCCCCTCCGCCAAAAGCAATCACAAGCGATTTACGATCGACACCATTTTCGAGTCCATGAGTAATTGCCTCCTCATACACCGTAAAGGATTTCGCTTCTTCTCCCACAGGTGCAATAAAAACAGTTACTTCCCAGGCTGTTTTCAACAATTCTACTAGTGCTTTTCCATGAAGGGAATAAACACTTTTATCGGCAATAATCCAGACCTTTGTAACATGCGAAAAATTCTTTTGCATAAACTCTTGCATTTTATGTAGAGACTGATTTCCAATAAAAACAGGATACCGATTAGATGGCGTGTTGATCACCACTTTTTCCATATCTTAAAACTCCTTCGAATATTGACGATGCTGTTCAATCAATTCTTTTAACCTTTCAAAGCGATCACTATCAAATTGTTCTGTCAACGCTTTTGCAAGTTCCCAAGACACCACTGCTTCTGCAACTACACTGGCAGAAGGAACGGCACAACTGTCTGATCTTTCAATACTCGCTTCAAATGTTTCTTTTGACTCAATGTCAACGCTTTTTAATGGTTTGTAAAGAGTAGGAATTGGCTTCATTACCCCTTTAATATGGAGCGGCATTCCAGTAGTCATTCCGCCTTCAAATCCGCCTAAACGATTTGTTTTCCGATAATAACCTTGTTCATCATTCCATGCTATTTCATCGTGAACTTCACTACCAGGTTTTCGTGCCATTTCAAAACCAAGTCCAAATTCAACACCTTTAAAAGCATTGATACTCATGATGGCCATCGCAATCTTTGCATCTAATTTACGGTCATAGTGGACATAGCTACCAATTCCAGCAGGCATACCTTCTACAACTACTTCTACAACCCCTCCAATGGAGTCACCTTTTTTCTTCGCATTGTCTATTGCATCCATCATCTCTTGAGATGCCTCACTATCAAAGCAACGTACGGGAGATTCCTCCGTAACTTCTTGCAATTCTTGGATAGATTTATAATTAGGTTCCTCTGCCTTTATGCCACCAATTTCAAGAACATGGCCAACAACGTTAATTCCTAATTGATTTAATAATTTTTGTGCTACTGCACCAGCTGCTACTCTCACAGTCGTTTCTCTTGCAGAAGACCTTTCCAGTACGTTTCTCAAATCTCTATGACCATACTTCATACCACCATTAAGATCAGCATGTCCTGGTCTTGGTCTAGAAATCTTCCGTTTGATCTCATCTTCTTCTCCTGGCTCCAACGGCTCTATCCCCATAATCTTCGTCCAATGTTTCCAGTCTTTATTCTCTACAACTAAAGCAATAGGGGATCCGAGAGTAGTCCCGTGTCTCACACCGCCTACGATGTTGACTCGATCCTTTTCTATTTGCATTCTTCTTCCACGGCCATGACCTTTCTGCCTTCTCGCTAAGTTTTCATTTATATCATCTGCTTGTAATGGTAATCCTGCGGGTACGCCCTCAATAATAGTGGTTAACTGCGGACCATGGGATTCTCCTGATGTTAAGTACCTCATCCACTTTCCCCCTTCAACTCGTTAAAGAAATTATGTATCAATATAACATATAATTCAGATTAATTCCTAGTATAAATTTTAAAATTATATGAAGTTATTCAAATTTTCTGGTAGCATCTATTCTCGAGAAAGTTCTTCTCCCTAGTATATAGAAAAACAGGACTATCCCTAAATGCTAGGAACCTTTCTTAAAATCCATACTCTTTCTCTTTATAAGTGAATGTTTTCGGATAAGGTGTCCTGCTCTTCAACTATGGGGCAGTCCCGCTCGGCAGACATATTATTTCTTTCTATAAAAAAATGTATCTTCTGTTTCAAAATTAAACTGATCAGGGTGAAAAATTTGTTCGGTGCTACCGACAAAGAGTACTCCTCCAGATTTTAACGCGCTATTGAATTTTTTATATAGCTGGTTTTTTGCCTCTTCTGTAAAATAAATTAAGACATTTCTACAAACGATTAGGTCATAGTTTTCTTCAAATTTATCTGCTAACAAGTTTTGCTTCTTAAAGGAAACAGCTTTCTTAATATCGTTTGACAGGGTATACATAGAACCTTCCTGTGTAAAAAACCTTTTCTTTATTTGGACGGGAACCTCGTTTAATGAGCGCTCTGGATACACAGCTAATTTTGCACGTTGTATTGCATTCACATCTATATCTGTTGCTGTAATAGATATTTCCGATAATGGCAGAAACTGAGAAAGAACCATCGCTAACGAATACGGTTCCTCACCTGTAGAGCAAGCAGCACTCCATACCTTCAACGATTTCTTTTCTTTTAATAGCCTAGGAATAATCTTCTCTTGCAAAACTTCCCATCTTTTATAATTTCGATAGAACTCTGAAACATTTATAGTCATTCGATCTAGAAATTCATTCATTAATTGTGGATCCTTATCTATCGTTCGAAAGAATTCATGGAAGTTCTTACATCCTTTTTTCTCATAAAGAGAAGTTAATCGTCTTTTCATTTGTGCCTCTTTATAAAGAGACAAATCAATTCCTGTTTTTCTTTTTACATCTTGTATGAATTCTAAATAGTCATTTCCCATTTTTTTCTCACTCTCTTAATAAAATCTTATATATAGTATATCGAACAAAGAAAGGTTTTTTTGAAGGAGTTTTGTAAAATTGATGAAATTTATGGAAAAAGACCTCACTCTCTAGTAGCTAGAACTAGACAATTGTATTGGTGATTTTATCCACAGGAGAATATTCTACAATACACATATAATAAAAAGGACTTGCCCATAAGTTCTGTAACTTCTCTTCTGGGCAGTCCCTTTTAACTCTTCTCATATATTCTTAAAATAAATTATCTTTGTTACCGCTTAAATTTTATTAGTAAATCCACTCATTTATTAATTTTGAATATTCAATCAGTTCATCTTCTTTGAAAAATAAACCAATTTCTCTAACAGCACTTTCAGAAGAATCAGAACCGTGGATAATATTTTTTCCGACAGTTAGACCAAAGTCACCACGGATTGTTCCTGGTGCTGCTTCCTTAGGATTAGTAGCACCCATCATTCCACGTGCTGTAGAAATAACATTTTCTCCTTGCCATACCATTGCAAATACAGGACCAGAGGTAATGAAATCTACTAATTCACCAAAGAATGGTCTTTCTTTATGTTCACCATAATGCTCTTCTGCAAGTTCTGTTGAAACGCTCATTAGTTTTGCCCCAACAAGTTGAAAACCTTTCTTTTCAAAACGTGAAGTAATGTCACCGATTAACCCTCTTTGAACACCGTCTGGTTTTACCATTAAAAAAGTTTTTTCCATCTTCCCCACTCCTAAATATGTATAGTACGCTCTAAGACGTCCCACAAAAATAGTAACATTGAAAAATGGTTTTGGCAACGTTTCCATTTTAAATTTTCTTAATATTTTCGGTTACCGATGAAATTTGCTATGTTTTTCAAGGTTTTCTTCACACGGTTATTCGGTAGCATTGATAGTTCCTTTAACGCTTTATCTAAATACATTCTACTGATCGCATGAGACCGCTCAATAACATCCGTTTCGAGCATCTGAGAAATAATCTGCTGCATCTCTTCTTTTGTTGTCTGCTCATTCACCTTAATAATTTGGTTATAAAGGTGTTTATGTTCCATTGCATACAATACAGGCAGCGTAATGTTTCCCTGAAGTAAATCGCTTCCTGCTGGTTTTCCTAACACTTTTTCACTCGACGTCAAATCAAGGATATCATCTGTAATCTGAAAACTCATTCCCACATTGTATCCGAATCGATATAGTCTTTTATGTACTTCCGTTGGTGCACCAGATGAAATAGCACCAACTTGGCAACTTGCTGCAATGAGCAAAGCCGTCTTTCTTTTAATTCTTAATAAGTAGTCTCTTAGGTTTTGATTAAATCGATACTTATCTTGTATTTGAGCAATTTCCCCTTTACACAGCTCTACCATTGTATTGGATAGAATTTGATGTGCTTCTGGAGCATCTATTCTGGTTATGTACTCTAACGAGCGGGCAAAAATATAATCACCAGTATACATGGCAATTCGGTTATCCCATTGTGATTTTATCGTCTGCCTTCCTCTTCTCATCTCTGCATCATCAATGACATCGTCATGAACAAGGGATGCGGTATGTATAAGCTCGAGCGCGACTGCTACATTCTTAACTTGATGAATATCATATTGACCAAATTTAGCAGAAAGCAACACAAATATAGGTCTAATCCTTTTGCCGCCAGCTTGCAACAAATGTAATGATGCTTCTTGCAGGACAGGGGAATCAGATTCTATAGCCGCCTCAAGTTCTTTTTCTATTTCATCAATATCCGCTTTTAAAAACGAATACATCCTATTTAGCTTCATATCTTTCCACCTAGCTATCTCGAGTTTAAACCCTCTTGTATTATATTTGAATACAGAAATGGACGCTAATCTACTCATTCAATTTAATAAAGAAAAACGTCTACTTTTCACCTAAATGCATAGCAGCCACTCCACCACTAAAAGGCTTTACTATCACTTTCTCAAAGCCCGCTTTTTCGAACATTTGGGCTAATTCTTTCATTCCTGGAAAATCCCTAGCCGATTCTTGCAACCAAGAATATTCGGAGTAGCTTTTAGCAAACAGCTTGCCGAAAACAGGCATAATAAAACGGAAATAAAAGAAATACATTTGTCTAAAACCAACCATTGTCGGCTGGGAAGTTTCTAAGCAAACCGCTTTCCCTCCAGGCTTTAAGACCCTGTTCATTTCTTTTAACACTTGCATATAGTCAGGTACGTTTCTTAAACCAAATCCGATGGTGACATAATCAAATGTGTTATCATCGAATGGTAACTCCATGGCATTTCCGTGGAGGAGTTCTATCTGCTCCATTCCAGACTGTTTCACTTTCTCCTCACCAACAGAGAGCATATTTTTACTAAAGTCTAAACCGTATACCTTCCCCTTTTTACCTACAACCTCACCAAGAGCAATTGTCCAATCAGCTGTTCCACAACAGATATCTAGAGCCGAGGATCCTTCAGCAACATTCATCCGTTTCATTGTTTCTTTGCGCCACTTTATATGTTGTTGAAAACTAATAATAGAATTCATCTTATCATAGTTATCGGAAATTTTTTCAAAAACATGATGTACACGTTGTTCTTTAGATTGTTGCATCTACTTTACCCTTCTTCCGCATATAATTTCATTTGTGGCATTGTATATGATTGTTCAACCAATTTTAGTATCTGACTATAAATAAAGGGAGATTCACTTTTCACTTGTTCTAATTGATAAAGAATTTCATTTTTTGACTGTATGAGAAGTTCATCTAAAATACTGTTCGTCATTGTAACTTGTTCTTGTGACAAAATGAAAGGATGTTCACTTTTCATGGTCTTAGAAAAATGAATCTTCACCACAGATTCAATAAAAGGAGTTGTATCTCTACTACCGAAACTCTGTTTTTCTCCAACAAGTTTTTTAAATAGAAGTACCTCCTCTACGAGTGGACTCCAACTTTCTTGATGAAAAAAAGACAGGAAATGAGAAATGATAGAAGACTCCATTATCCTAATGTTTTCAAGGAGCGATTCCATATCATTTTCTTCTTTTTTATAGATAGAAATTTTACTTTCGTTTATATCTGTAATAGCTCGTGCTAGCTTTCTAATCAGGCCTATATTATCTGCTTTGGCTAGTATTTTATAATAAAGACTACTAAAATAAACTCCTGCAAGAACAGTCAATTGTCTTTCTAGTAGTGACTCTTCATCGGAAACTGTTACCTTTTCATGGGTATCAAGGGCTACTTGTAATAGCATTGCTGTGGATATCCACTGAACAATCTCTTGCCTTGAGGACATATCAGACTCACTAAACGGCAAAAGGAGAAAATAAATCCGATCCCTGTCTACAGTAGGCTCCTTTATATATTCCTGCAAAAAGGAATGATGTAATTGTTCGTCCAAGTAATCTTGAATAATATTCGCTTGGTGGTTCCAATCAATGAATTTCATAACCCTTTTCCCCATTTCTAGTAGCTATCGAACAAAAAAATTTCAGTAATATATATTATAGCATAAAAAGTGCATATAAAGTATAAGAACCTTTATTATACACATTTCACCTAATAACAATTTATGTAAACAATTCTTGTAAGAGTAATGTTTAAAAGGCAGAGTTCCTTGACTAGCCCCAATAGGATTAAGGAGTTAGGTGCTAAAGCTAGATGAGGCAATCCTAATAGAAAAGGAACCTACAAGCACAAAAAATAAAGGGATAGTCAAATGACTTCTCCCTCCAATACTTCTAACTCTTTTCTAAAGAAAGCATGGTAGAAAGCATAGACAGTTTCCTGAGCTACAATTCTGCCACCTTTATTTCCTATTCTCACTTTCCACTTCTCCATAGCTTGTAAGAATCTTTGCTTTACCACGAACTTTTATAGCAGATGTATGATCTGTAAACTGAGCTATCATTACCTCTCCACTATCTAATTTTTCTGAGTGATGAAACCTTGTATCCGTTCCACGGGTTAATCCGATAACGTTTACACCATCTTCAATTGCTTTGATGACTACATATTCATTTTTTTCCATATTGCCACCCCTTTATTCTCTAGTTCCGGTAGATAGTTCGCTGTGAAAAAGATGATGTTACTTTTTGTATTGTCTAAGCGTTAATAAACGCAAGCACTTCATTTCTAGATTGTGCATCTTCTTTTAAACTTCCTCTAACCGCTGTTGTAATAGTTTTACTTCCAGGCTTTTTAACACCTCTCATTGTCATACACATATGCTCAGCCTCAACCACTACCATTGCACCATATGGCTCTAATGTTTCCATAATAGAATCCACAACAGTTGAAGTTATTCTTTCTTGTAATTGAGGACGCTTGGCAACCGTCTCTACAGCTCTAGCCAATTTACTTAAACCAGTTACCTTTCCATTTCTAGGAATATACGCAACATGTGCATGACCATAGAAAGGTACAAGGTGATGTTCACACATTGAATAGAAAGGAATATCCTTTACAAGCACCAACTCTTCATGATCTTCACTGAAAATAGTTTGAAAGTATTCTTTTGGCTCAACATCAATTCCTGAAAATACTTCTTCATACATTTTAGCGACACGTTTAGGTGTATCTAATAATCCTTCTCTAGTAGGATCTTCTCCGATCGCTTCTAATATTAGTTTTACTGCTTCTTCTATTTGAGCACGATTGACTTCTGCCATATTCGTTTGTCCTCCTACATTTCAAAAAAAATTTTAACATTTTCAATCTTAGCATAAGCATATAATACCATCAAAATCCTGTGCTCAGCCAAATCTTTTAATAAATTCAGAGCTTTTAATCCATACTAAAGGCAACTTAATTTATAAAAAACTCATTGGGATATAATTTCTTTCATTCAAAGCTTTCATTACCAGATATTGATTTTATCTCCTCAATAAAAAAAGGCCGCAATAATGCGACCTCAACTTACGCTCAAAGTATGTAATTATTTTACAGCATCTTTAAGCGCTTTACCTGGTTTGAAAGCAGGTACTTTGCTTGCTGCGATTTCGATTTCTTGTCCAGTTTGTGGATTGCGACCTTTGCGGGCAGCACGCTCACGTACTTCAAAGTTACCAAAACCAATTAATTGTACTTTATCACCGTCAGCTAGTGAGCTTTGAATTGTATCAAAAACTGCATCAACCGCTTTTGTAGCATCTTTTTTAGAAAGCTCAGCAGCTTCTGCAACAGCATTAATTAATTCTGTCTTGTTCATGCCATTCACCTCCTCCCAAAGGAAATGTTTTTGTCATGATTAATTCTATTATTTACATTAGTAAACAATTTTCGCGAATTCTATACATAGAGGTAGAAAAATCGCTAAAAACGTTGATGAATCAATATTCAACAACAATTCTGTTAAAAGATTATCACATAAAAATTCCCTTAGCAACAATAAACCAAGAATTAATGGGAATCTTTTCTTATTTGATACAAAAATGTAACAAAACATGATTATTTTTAACTATGCAGAAAGAAGGGCTTAGACCTCAAAAAGAACAAAAGCGGAAGCACATTAGAGTAGCTCGTGAAGAAAATAGAGATTTCTTTCAAAGAGCATTTTTGGCCTTTAGAGAAAAATATAAAATTATCTTTTTTGCAGCAAGCTAGTCGCTAGAACTAGACAAATCACTTTATGTCTTAATCATTCACATGAAAATACTTTATAATTTATTCAACAATAAAAAAGACCCTCAATTGAGAGTCTAAAGAATAATAGCGATCAGACCGCCAGAACCTTCATTGATAATTCTTTCTAATGTATCTTTTAATTTATAACGTGCATTTTCAGGCATTAACGATAGCTTTGCTTGAATTCCCTCACGAACGATGGAGCTTAAGTTGCGACCAAATATATCAGAGTTCCAAATGGAAAGGGGATCATCTTCAAAGTCCTGCATTAAATAACGTACTAGCTCTTCACTTTGTTTTTCGGTACCGATGATAGGTTCAAACTTGGATTGTACATCCACTTTAATCATGTGAATCGATGGGGCAACTGCTTTAAGGCTAACCCCGAATCTAGAACCTTGGCGAATGATCTCTGGTTCGTCCAAACTCATATCCGTTAATGAAGGGGACGCAATGCCATACCCTGTTTGTTTTACCATTTTTAGTGCATCAGCAATTTGATCATACTCTTGCTTAGCATGCGCAAAATCCTGCATTAGCTCTAACAAATGGTCTTTCCCTCGAATTTCTACTCCTACAATTTCTTTTAGTACTTCATCATATAGCTCATCTGGCGCAAATAAGTCAATTTCTGCTACCCCTTGCCCCATTTCAATACCCGCTAGTCCTGCACGCTCAATATACTCAAAATCACTGAAGTAGTCTACAACCCTGTCTACATCTCTTAAGCGTTTAATATCCTTCACTGTCTCTTTCACGGCTTCTTGATAATTTTGGCGAAGCCAGTGGTCTTCTTTAAGTACCATTACCCAGCTTGGTAGGTTCACGTTTACTTCTAGTACCGGGAACTCAAACAGTGCTTCTCGTAATACATTCAATACATCCGCTTCTCTCATACTTTCAACACTCATCGCAAGAACCGGTATGTCATATTTCTCTTCAAGCTTTACCCTTAAATCCTCTGTTTCTGGTGCATGAGGGCGTGCCGAGTTAATAACCATAATAAATGGTTTTCCTACTTCTTTTAATTCCTCAATTACTCGTTCTTCGGCTTCAATGTAGTCATTTCTGGCAATTTCCCCAATTGAACCATCCGTTGTCACAACAACACCAATTGTAGAATGTTCTTGAATAACTTTTCTAGTACCGATTTCC
This sequence comes from Bacillus seohaeanensis, assembly GCF_042684945.1. NCBI lineage: Bacteria > Bacillati > Bacillota > Bacilli > Caryophanales > Bacillaceae > Bacillus > Bacillus seohaeanensis. Next base: position 32,466 of record NZ_JBHUMF010000004.1, read on the forward strand.
GCTGCCTCATGGAATGGTATCGGCTCTTCATACCAAGGGGTATTGATCATACGAGGACCATTTTCATCCTCATATCCTTTTGCACCTGGGACCGTATAGCCGACACAGTCCACTAATCTTACGTTTACATCTAACCCTTCATCAACTTGAACCGAAATCGCTTGATTTGGAACAAATTTTGGTTCAGTTGTCATGATTGTTTTCCCTGCTGCGCTTTGCGGCAGTTCATCCTGTGCCCTCGCACGTTCTGATTCATTCGCAATACTAGGAAGGACAACGAGTTCCATAAATTTTTTGATGAATGTTGATTTTCCTGTACGAACTGCTCCTACCACACCTAAATAGATATCTCCACCAGTTCTTTCAGCAATGTCTTTGAATAGGTCTACTCTTTCCAAGAGATTTCCCTCCCATCTTTATATTCCAGGGATGTTTCATCCGAATATTTTCGTTTGGACATTCTATTTTTATGATGTTGTCCTAATGACTTATGACTATTAATATGCTTTTTTTACCTCCTTATGCCTAAAGGGTATAAAATTTATTCTGTCAGAACTTTTTTTGTAAGATTTAGTGATGAATACGACCCCTTTGGGTAACGAAAAAATAAAAACCCTTCCCCTACAATATATTTTGCAAGGAAAAGGTTATGACTATTTTTGTTATTAACTTTACTTAACTAAAGAAGAAACCTTTATATTTTATTAAAGCAGCCATAGCTACTGCGGTTTAAAGCGATAATTACATTTTTAACCGTAGTTAAATCACATAAATTCAGGATCTATTACCTATTGTTGAAGAAAAATTGGCTCATTATTTTCATCAATAGTATATGGCAAAGAATACGCGGGTACAAAATAAGAGTCCTCTGTTAAGACATTTCTAATATCAGCACCTTGTTTAACGTCTAATTCTGAGTTTTTTAATTTCTCATATAAATCAACTGAATAATCAACGAAAATTTCACCATCTCCATTGATGACAAACGGTAAATTTTTGTTAGAATATGGACTTACTACAAGAGGTTCTTCCTTATATCCAAGTGTTTTATAGTTTAATGTATAGACATTACCAACTACTTGATTTTTAAACGGAGGATATCCTTGTGCCTGAATTCGAATAGTAAGTTCACGAATTTTTTCCGCTATCCGTAAATCAAAAATTTTCACTGTCGGATCTTCTTCAACATTGTATAACACATACTGAAATATACCTCCATTTTCAAAAGCGTTTCCTGGTATTTCAGGGGTGTATTGAGGTACAATCTTTTGGAAGTCAATCGGGTATTTTTGATAAATTGCTGTATCTTGGTCCCTTGTTTTTATTGGAAGTAATCCATTGTTATCTTTTTGATATTGATCGATTGCATTTTGTACTATTTTAATTTGCTCTTCATATGGCACTTGATTTTGCTGTTTTTTTTCTTCCGGAAATAGACATCCTGTTAGCATCGGTATCGTTAAGACAAGAAATAATGCCTGTCCTATTCTCTTTAAAGCCATAAATACTCCTTTCCTATCTTCTTAGTTCGTCGGACCACTAAAAACGATATAAACCATCATTAGTCCCCCAGATATCATAAATATGTAGGCTATAAGGGCAGTGATAAAACGAAAAACACCCTTTTTTAATTTGTAACGACTAAAGTATATTGATAATATCGCAAAAAACATAAAGCCCATAGAAGCAAATGAAATCCACATTTTTGTCATTGATGACATTGTAACACCCTCCTTTATTAAAAGAGTCTTCTACTTAGTAAAAGATATAATCTAAATTAATTATTCTGCAATACGGGTATTTTTAACGTATGTATTATAACATAACAATTATTTTTATTAGCCATTTATTCCGTTTGTTCATGAAAAAGTTAAAATGTTATCCTTCCGAATTTTGTTGACCACAGAGTGAACCAGCTCTCATTTTTGAATGTTTCTTAATATAGTAAAATACTATTTCTACACTTCTCCATTAGATAATGGTAATGCTTCCATTAGTCGATATCAATTATAATTATGAAAATGATGATAGGAAAAGGCTGTTTTCATAAAGTTTGTTGTTCGTGGATAATGGACCGTTCCGCTGCAAGCACTTGCTTTGCTTTGCTTTGCTTTGCTTTCCTCTCCAATTCACTCTATATTTTCAACTGTTGTTAAAAGCAACAATCTTTTAGAAATCAGCCCAATAAAAAAAGGACAGACTCTACTTTCCTAAAAATTCTAGGTTTTTTAATAACATGCAAAAGAATGCAGCATCTGCCAAGAAAAATTATTTTTTCACATGTTAAATCTCCTATTTTTTCTAGAAAGTTCGAGCTGCCCTAACTATTGACCTTCCCATCCAAAGGCAAAGCTGTTTGTCTTCAAGACAGTTTATGCAATAGATAGCACGCGTGTATCCTCGAATGCCTATTATAAAAAGATTTTATTAAGAAAAGTTATACGAACGAATTTTCCATGCATTAACATGCAGCATCCTCTAACTAATTGAGGTTTTACTTTATTCGTCTGTCATTCTTTCTCCTAATATGTTCACAAGGTCTTCCATTTCATTTGTTTTCATGCGACCCATCAATGCATCTGCTGCCACCGATGCTTCAACATTACTAAATAACACGGAGTAGAGTGCCTCTGTAATTGGCATTTTCACATCAAATCTCTTTGCTAGTTGATAGGCAGCCTTCGTTGTTCGAACCCCTTCTACCACCATACCCATGTTAGCTAAAACATCTTCTAAATTTTGTCCTTTACCAAGCATATTGCCAGCACGCCAGTTTCTTGAATGCACACTTGTACAAGTAACAATGAGGTCTCCAATACCTGTGAGTCCGGAAAATGTTAATGGGTTCGCACCCATTTTTGTACCTAAGCGGGCAATCTCTGCTAGCCCCCTGGTAATCAATGCTGCTTTTGCATTATCTCCGTAACCTAGTCCATCGATTATTCCGGCAGCAAGCGCAATAATATTTTTTAAAGCACCTCCGATTTCCACTCCGATCTCATCGGGGTTTGTATATACACGAAAATGCTGGTTCATAAACAAATCTTGGATTTCTTCTGCAGCTTTCATATTCTTAGATGAAACTGTTACTGTAGTCGGATGTCTTAAACTGACTTCTTCTGCATGACTTGGTCCCGATAATACGACTACATCTTTAAGATTATTTCCTTCCATCACATCTTCAATCATTTCAGATATCCTTAATAATGTATCTGGTTCAATCCCTTTACTTACATGAACAACAGTAAGCGGCGACTGTTGTACTTGTTGAACATTCCCTAGGACTTCACGGATTGCTTTTGTAGGAACAGCTAAGATAATTAATTCAACACCTTGAAGTGCCTCACTTAAGCTTGTGTACCCTTTTATACGAGGGGGTAGTTGTACATTTTTTAAATACTTTTCATTAGTATGATGATGATTGATTTCATCTATCTGTTCCTTTTTATGACCCCATAATCGAACTAAATGTTGATTATCAGCTAGTACCATTGCTAGAGCCGTCCCCCAACTTCCTGCTCCTATTACAGCAATGTTCCTTTTTTCATTCATAAAAAATCCCCGCCTCTCTATTTTCTTGCACGAGCAATAATCCGAATTGGCGTTCCTTCAAAGCCGAATGCTTCACGAATTCTATTTTCTAAGAAGCGCTCGTAGGAAAAATGCATTAATTCTGGTTCATTTACGAATACAACAAATGTCGGCGGCTTAACAGCCACTTGTGTAGCATAATAAATTCTTAATCTTTTCCCCTTATCTGTTGGGGTCGGATTCATTGCAACAGCGTCCATCACCACTTCATTAAGAATACTCGACTGTACTCTTTGCGAATGGTTTTCACTAACAAGATTGATGATAGGTAATAGCGTGTGTACTCTTTTTTTCGTTTTAGCAGACAGGAATGTAATTGGTGCGTAGTCTAAAAACTGGAAATGATCTCGAATATTTTGTTCAAACTTTTTCATCGTTTTTTCATCTTTTTCTACAGCATCCCATTTATTGACTACAATGACTACGGCCCTACCTGCTTCATGAGCGTATCCCGCAATTTTCTTATCCTGTTCAATAATACCTTCCTCAGCATTAATAACTACCAAGACAACATCTGAACGTTCAATTGCTCTAAGGGCTCTTAAAACACTATATTTTTCAGTAGTTTCATACACCTTACCCTTTTTTCTCATTCCAGCAGTATCAATAATGACATATTCTTGTTCATCAAACGTATATGTAGAGTCAATAGCATCCCTTGTCGTTCCTGCTACATCACTTACAATAACTCGTTCCTCTCCTAATAGCGCGTTAACAAGCGATGATTTACCAACATTAGGTCGTCCAATTAAAGAAAATTTAATAACGTCTTCTTCGTATGGATCATCTTCAATGTTTTTAAAATTTTTCACCACTTCGTCCAACAAATCTCCTAGTCCCAGACCATGAGAGCCAGAAATAGGATAAGGTTCTCCAAATCCAAGAGAATAAAAGTCATAAATCATTTCTCTCATCTCAGGGTTGTCTACTTTATTTACCCCAAGAACTACTGGTTTATTGCTGCGATATAAAATTTTTGCTACTATTTCATCGGCAGACGTGACACCTTCCCTGCCATTTACCATAAATATAATAACATCCGCTTCATCTATTGCTATTTCAGCTTGTTGACGGATTTGCTCAAGGAAAGGTTCTTCCCCAATTTCAATTCCACCTGTGTCAATCATATTAAATTCATGTGTTAACCATTCTGCTGAACTGTATATTCTGTCTCTCGTTACTCCAGGAACATCCTCAACAATTGAGATTCTTTCTCCAACTATTCGGTTAAAAATTGTCGATTTCCCCACATTTGGACGCCCTACAATGGCTACAACTGGTTTAGTCATATTAGTCACCCTTTCAAAAAGAAAGTATTGCATTCTTTTATCCGTTTTCATTTAATCATTTACCTTATTTTAAAATAATATATCCTGTAGCTGCAGGCAATCAATTGAACATTTACGGGTAGTTGTCCCTGCCTATGCTTCTATGATTTCTTAAACCTTGAGGCGGAGAGGGATACTGCCCGTTAACGCGGAATAAAGTCAGCCTAATTTAACAAGCTACTAAGAAAATCCTAAAGGAAATATTATAAAGGCTCCTACAAGTAAAAAGGCTGACCCTTAAGGCCATTGATTACCTTATGGGTCAGCCCCTAACTTTGTTATTTTATCAGTAAAAGTGGAAACTCGCAATCAATGTTTTACGATAATAAATAATCCAGGGTCTAGCTCATGGGCAATACCATCTAAAATGGCTTCAAGATTTGCACATATTTTTTGCAACTCTTCTTCGGTTTTACAATGAAAAACAGCCGTCCCACTTGGTACCCTTTCCGGGGAGGTTGTTACTGCTGCCAATATATACTTTTCTATCTTCATTTTGAATCGCTCTCCTCGTTATTGGCCTTTGATTCAGTTGGCATTCGTATGGCATTTTCGAGGGTTGGTACTTGCCCTAAAGTCGCTATTGCTTTTTCAATATCCCTGCGTTGAGGAAGAACGAAAATCCCTACACGTCCATCATCTAGATCCCTTTTCGCAAGTGGTGTTAGCGCAGGAGTACCAGAGTCTTTAAAAATCCCAAGAGATGTAGACATATCGTGTAATATTGCCTGCCTTTGCCCCAAATTTGATATTGTAGACCGTGCATCAAAACTTTTCGGAGTTAATATAAACCCCATACCATACTTTAGTATTTCTTTTTTCCTAACCTCTAAACCAATATTCATAATATAAATATCATCTACGTATAATCCCGGACCATCGAAGTGAGGTGAAACAAACTCAATGTCTACAATATCTTTCAACTTACCTCCAGCCATAAGAAAATGGGCAACAACCATCGCTAAAATACCAATCACTAAAGCTACGTAAAAATTTATTACAATATAAGCTAAAGTGGTGAGCAGGGAAGTAAAAATCACCAAATAGTTACGACTTTCAAACGCGACCGCAATACCTTCTATATACGTTTTGCCTCGAGGTACTAATTCATAGCTATCCAGCTCGGTAAGCGTTCCTCTTTCCATATTCCGGACATCCCTAAATTGTGATGCAGCTACTGTCAAAAATGTAATTGCAGTGAAGTTTTCTTCCAATAGTGCAGGTACTGCAATTGTTCCCAATCCTGCCGCAATAAACCCTAAGGCAATATGTATAATCTTCCCGTGTAGATAGGTAGGATACTGACGGTAATCCGTTCTAAGCATATAAATTCGGGTTAAAGTCCCAATTACTACACCGAAAATAACTGGATAAACATACTCATTCATAAGTTTTTCATTTCCCCTTTTCTAGTTGGAATTCTCACGATTGAGGCATGAAGTCCACTAATAATATGCATGAACATAATGCCTAGTAAACAAACAGAGAGGTAATCTAGAAACGCATAGCTTCCAATTGTGTATGGAAACCCAACATTTAGAAGAACGCTCGCCGCAAAAAACTCACCAATTATACTTCCCATAACAAGTGTTACGATTCTTTTTTTAGAAGTATGTGCATTAGAAAACAAAAGGTATACACTAACCATACTTATTATGGAGAACATCCATTTTTGGTCAACGATGACCCATACCGGGTCGTATATCGCCAGTAATTGTAAGCTTGAATAGATTAAACCAACGGTAATAGAAGATAATAGAAGGTAGAGCTTTTCCTTCAATAAAAATGTTCTACTTTTGTAAATCCCCACAGTCAACAACATTAACAATGGGGCTGATATTTTATAGGAATATATAGTCAATTCAATAGGAAAAAGAATAATAAGAACTAATAAAAAGCAAGATAATGAATATCGATAGGCTACGTTTTTGTTAAGTAAAAACGTAGTATATACCCATATAGCCCAAAGTATCCATAAATAAAATATACCTTCCATTTAACCCAACTCCCTCCTATTATTCACATTATGGAAAAATTTTATGTATTCCATTCATGTATGCAAAAATTAATTTGAAGAAAAATGAAGATAGGGAGGTGGAAATCATGGGAAAAGACCGTCAAGAAAGAAAACTTAGAAAAAGCAATAGAGTAGAAGCGGATCGGGACCAAGCTCTTCATTACGGTGGAGCAACAAGAATGCAAAGCCCCGAAGAAGCAAGAAAAGAACAACGCCGGTAAAAAGAAAAGCGGCAGCGGCTTGATCAGCTCGCGAAGAAAATAGGAAATTCCCCCAAAAGGCGCCCTCTGCCTTTAGGGGGAATTTATCTTTTTCACAGCGAGCTAGCCGGTGGCGCTAGACAAAGAAAAGCAGCAGTGGCTTGATCAGCTTGCGAAGAAGATTGACACCGCAAGTAATCAGCAGATATTAAACATAAAACTAAGCTAAACGTTAGAACTAGATAACAAAAAAAGGACAAATCCACGGAATGGATTTATCCCTTTTCTACTACCTTTGACTAAAACGATCAGGTTCTAGCCCTCTAACTTTTAACCAATGATAAACTTCCCCGGACAATATCATCGGTTTGTCTTGAAGTTCAGACACAGAAGTGCATCCTAGTGCACAAAGTAGAAATTTTAAATCATTTTGCAATTCGTTTATTTCTTCAATTGCCTTGTCTAAACCACTTTCATTTAATACTTTTAATATGTATCCTGCAATGCCTACAGCAGAAGCTCCTAATCCTAATGCCTTCACCATATCGAGACTATTTTGAATCCCCCCTGATGCAAGCACAGGTTTAGGTCGTGCTGAACTTGTTGTTTCTACTATAGAAACCGCTGTTGGAATTCCCCAATTATTAAAATAGTGAAGAATTCTTCTTCTTCTTTGATTTTCAATTTTTGAGAAATTCGTGCCGCCAAAACCTCCAACATCTATTGCAGCCACAGAAGTCTTAGCAATTTCCGCAGCTGCTTCTTTGCTGATTCCAAATCCAGTTTCTTTCACTATAACCGGAACTTTTAGGCTATCAGCAATTAGTCCAATTCGGTCTATAGCATTACGAAAGTCTCGATCTCCTTCAGGCATTACCAACTCCTGAATCACGTTTAAATGAATCTGCAAGGCATCGGCCTCAATCATTTCCACAGCTTGATTAGCTTGTTGTACAGTTGCCTCGCTCCCCAAATTCGCTAATAGCGTTCCTTTTGGGTTTTTCTTTCGTACAATTTCATATGTTCCACGCTCTGAGGGATTTTTTATCGCTGACATTTGAGATCCTACAGCCATTGCTGCACCTGTTTCCCGTGCAATAATGCTTAAGCGCTCGTTGAGAAGTGCTGTTTGTTCACCACCGCCTCCTGTCATAGCATTTATAAAAATTGGCGAACTCCAATATAGTTCGCCAATTTTAGATTGAAGACTCACATCTTCAACTATACTATTCGGTAAGCTTTGGTGGACAAAAGCAACATCATCAAAACCTGCTTTTCTTTCCTGCCCTGTTGATAGGGCATATTGGATATGTTCTTGTTTTCTGTCTGCTCTAGTCACTATTCATCACCGTTATTTTCTAAGATCTTTTAATTTATCTCCAATCATTTCACCTAGTTGGAAGCCAGTATTCTCTTCAGGCATTTCATAGTCAAAGTTCTCTTCTTCTTTCTCTTCTAGGGCCTTTATACTTAATGAAAGTCGTTGTTCATTTTCATTCACTTCTAGAACCTTCACTTTAACCGTTTGCCCCTCTTTTAACACTTCATGAGGTGTTCCGATATGTTTATGAGAAATTTGAGAAATATGCACGAGACCTTCAACACCTGGGAATACTTCTACAAAAGCACCATAGGATACAAGTCTTTTCACTTCACCCTCTAAGATAGTTCCTTTTGATGCTCTTTCCGAAAGATTACTCCATGGCCCTGGAAGTGTCTCTTTTATAGAAAGAGAAATTCGTTCATTATCACGATCAACTGAAAGTACCTTAACTTGAACTTTTTGTCCCTCATGAACGACATCAGAAGGTTTATCTACATGCTCATGAGACAGTTGGGAGATATGAACGAGACCATCCACTCCTCCAATGTCAACAAAGGCACCAAAATCAGTAATGCGCTGAACAGTTCCCTCTAGCACATTATCTGGTTGGATATCTTCTAATACTTTTTTCTTCTGCTCTTGTTTTTCAGCCTCTACAACAGCGCGGTGAGATAAGATTAAACGATTCTTGTCTTGGTCTAACTCTACTATTTTAAATGTTAATGTTTTATCTTTATAATCACTAAAATCTTCAACGTAGTGATCTTCCACTAATGAAGCAGGCACAAATCCTCTTACACCAAGGTCAACTACTAATCCACCTTTTACAACATCTTTTACATCTGCTTCAAACACTTTTTCTTCTTCAAAGAGACGCTTCATTTCATCCCATGCTTTTTCAGCATCAACCTTGCGTTTAGAAAGAACAAGTAACTCTTCTTCTACTTTTGTCACGATTAACTCAAGTACATCTCCTTCTTTCACCGCATCGGAAGCCGTTTCAATATGAAGACTTGATAGTTCACTAATAGGGATAAGTCCATCTACTTTGTTGCCCTCAACATCTACAAGGACCTGTTTTTCTTCAACTTTGGTTACAGTACCTTTTACTTTATCACCAATTTCAAGATTTCTTACTTCCACATTATTCATGTCTTCTACCATATGTACTCCTCCTTAATCCATGACTACAGAATTTGTGTTTTTTCACAATTTTCCTAAAATATTCTTTCTATAAACTTCTAACAAATCAAACTATTTGTCAAGCAAGACGCTTATTTGTTTTGTTCAATTAATAGCTTAATTTGGTCCATGATAGCTTGGGTTGCTTGTTCCGCATTCACTTTTTGTTCACGAAGTTCTGACATAGAAATCGGTTTTCCATAAACGACCTTAAGCTTTCTAAAAGGTTTATAGGGGCCAATAATGGCACAAGGTACTACATGCGCATTGGAGCGAAGGGCAAAAAAACCTGCACCGGAAAGTCCTTTACCCAGTTCTCCAGTCTTACTTCTTGTTCCCTCTGGAAATAGTCCTAAAACATTTCCTTCTTTCAAAAGCCTCAGTCCACTTCTTAGTGCTTCCCGGTCACTCAATCCTCGTTTTACAGGAAACGCCCTGATATGGGGTAACAGCGTTTTTAGAATAGGTGCTGAGAATAACTCTGCTTTAGCCATAAAAGAAACAGGTCTTGGAGCGGTAAGGCCAACGACCGGCGGATCTAAATTATCAATATGATTGGCGCAAAGTAAAACACCACCGTCCTTCGGAAAGTTTTCCAATCCAATTGTTTCAATTCTATATAAAGGAGTCAATACTACTTTTACTACTCCTCTTGCGAATGTATAAAATGTCACCTTAACCGTTCCTTTCTAAAGTGAGTTTCATTATTTCATCTACTACCTGAGGAATGGTCAAAGAAGTTGTATCAATTTCGATGGCATCTTTTGCTTTTTTTAATGGCGCAACTTCTCTTTCAGAGTCAAGTTTATCTCGTGTTGCAATTTCTTGTTTTAATTGTTCTAAATCGGAAGGAAAACCTTTTGAAACATTTTCCTCGTGCCTTCTTTTAGCTCTTTCATCTACACTCGCAAGCAAAAATACTTTTATTTCTGCATCTGGAATTACATGTGTTCCAATGTCTCTTCCATCCATTACAACACCGCCCGCACTTGCCAATTCCTGCTGCCTTTTCACCATCTCTTCCCTTACAAGAGAATGCTTCGCAACAATTGACACAGAGTTTGTCACATCACTTTGTCTAACCTCGTTCGTGACATCTTCTCCGTCTACTATCACTGTTTGACCAGTGGCATTTTGTTCTAGCTTTATTTCTGTACGGAGTAACAAATTTAGCAGCTTTTGTTCATCATTTAAGTTAATATTTTGTTTTAATGCTTTATATGTAAGCGAACGATACATAGCTCCAGTATCAATATAAAGATATGTTAGTTTCTCGGCTACAATTTTTGCCACTGTACTTTTCCCAGCAGCAGCTGGTCCATCAATTGCAATTCTTAATTTTTCCATATAATCCACCTACTCAATTTCTATATAGTCCACTATTTTATTTTAACATAAAACATGTGCTTAATTTTGAAGCGTACACTACTATATTAAAAAAATGGGACAGTCTCTACAAGTTTAAAAACTATAAGAGTCCGTCCCCGCTATATGACTACATCGCGTAAATAATAATGCTTTTTTAGTCATCTACTTTTCCTGATAATGTTTCAATAATTTCGCTATACTTCATTTTTTCTACACCTTCATAAAATACAATTTTATTTACTTCAGGAAGCACTTCTAGTTTATGAATAAAAAATTGCACCGCTAAAAGAAATAGAAAATGAATAAATACTAATTTGATAAGGATTCTTTCTACTCTTTTCATTTTACCACTACTTTCCTACATATATAGAAAAAGTATGTGTAAAATTACTTTTTTTTATTCTTTTAACCCTTTCCTCCTCATTTCTAATTGCTTTTCAAAGCAATATCTCATAATAATTTGACGATCATTTTCAGCCAAGTTAATGAATTGAATAGAGGCAATTCTTTTTTTATCTTTTTCCCATAGTCGGACCACTCTACTATCTATTTCTAAATAATGATATTCACCAGTTTGCATAGGAAAAACTAATAAAACAGGGAACTGATTACCTTTTGCGAGTTCAATCTCTCTATTTAGAATAACTGCACATCCACCTGCGCTTATATCCTCTGTTATTGTTGGAAATGGATTTTCTTTCATCATTAAGGAAATATCTATTGAGGTATCAACCCTCACAAACTGTCTTCTTTGAATTTTAATTAATTGGTCTTCACCTTTAAAATCAATATGTACCATCGGTATTTTCGATTTTTTTCTACCTAAGACTTCCGTATCGAACATATATACCGTTTGATCATTAAATACAAAACTTGCTTTTAATTGCGTCCCATCCATTAAAAAAATTGTTTTATCCGTTTTCATATGGATTGGATAATCAATATAGAGTACATTTTCATCGAATTCCACTACTTTACATTTATATCGTTCGTTTTCAGTGTTGTCGAGGGGTTCTAATTGCAAAACAATTCCTACTTTTATCATGGTATTTAACTCCCTTTTTCTGTTTTCCTTCAATTTTATTTTTCTTATATTATGTCATGGTTTTTCCACTTTTTCTATAATTTTAAAGGAAAGACTTTATAATTAACCGCAAAATGTTTATTTAGCTCTTAATTACCAACAGTCTTAAATACCCAATACTTATTTACTATAAAAAATAAAAGAAATTACTTTTACCCTCCATTGTTTTCAAAGGTTATTTTTAACAACATTTGAAAATATAAAATAGAGTGGAACCGAAGGCAAGTGCCTGTAACAGAAAGGAAGTATCCACTCCCCACAAACAACAAACTTTACGAAAATAATCTTTTCTAAAAATCACCCGAACCTCTTTCTACTGCAACTGAAGAAAACCCGTTTTTTGTAAAAACGGGTTTTCTTCACGATACTGTTATACTACTTCATCATATACTGGTTCTGCATTTTTTAATTTTTCTACTTTTTCTTCTTCCCCACTATCCGCATTAATAAAAATACGATAAGTATCTTTCCCAAGCATTCCTAAAAATTCGTAACACAGCACTTCTTCGTTCAAATCATTAACAATAATAGCTTGACGTGTTTCCATCACCTTCAGATTTGGATTAATATCTGTTTTTGCTTCTTTCTCAGAAATTGTTGGCTTTGGAATATCTCGTTCATGACTATTCCTTAAATATTCCTCTGCCGCAAAACCGATGATCTGTCCGTTATCTAATGCCACTTTCATTTTGACTGAATCAGGGTAAATTCGCACTCCATCTAACGTTGTTACATAAGTAAAAACACCCATATTGTCATACTGTGCGCTTTCAAACATCTCAAGGTTTTCAAAATCGTTATCTTTCAAAAATTTAGTTGCTTTTTCACCGGCCTTATTCAAGCTTAACTTACTTTTTTCGACATCACGGTTATGGATATACCATATCGGATATCCACCTTTTTTCGTAATATCCATGCTTGCTTCAGTTTTCCCATTTCCGATTGATACACTGTAAAACTCGTAATCAGCTCCTTTACCACTTTGAACTACTTTGGCATCTTTCGTTTTATCTAGTGTTGAGTATTTACGTAAGACATTGACCGCTTCCTTCTCCGTTATTTCCTTCCCTTTTATTTTTTTAAAGCTTTCTTCTTTCTTCGCAGTATTCACGAATGTTGTTCCACCGAAATTTGCCTCATCATACCCATCTACTTGTTTTTCTACCGTTTTAAACCCGTCAATTATCGTATTGTCAGAAGTTTCTTCACCTGAGGCTAAGGCCATTTCTACATCCATCCATCGTAAATTGTTCTCAAGTACCATATGCTGAACTTTTCTTAATTCACTTTGAATATCTGCACTCTGCTTGTATAGTTTCTTTAGTGATCCGTACTCCTCTTCAGAAAGAGGTTTCTTATCTAGATCTCTTACTGCTACCCGGTAGCTAAAATCACCTATATTACTTAAAAACTCTTCCGTTTTGTTAAAAGGTAACAATGTTAATGGGAGCTGCCCCACATCACTATGTGCTTGAGAAGTAAGTCTCCATACATCCGCCAGTGCAGGCGACAAAGATTCTCTCGAGTTCATTGCAAGTGTTGTCCCAATTTTATCGTGCAGTAAATCCATTTGGTAGGTAAGTTCATGGAATGCCCGTTGATAATTATTTTCCGCATTAATAAGAATAGCATTTTTTTCTTGGTGTTCTTGATAGCCCCAATACGCCGCTCCAGCAACACCTATCACTAAAACACCAACTAGTATATTACGTAGCATACCTTTTCACCCCTTTAATCACAGAATATATGTTTACCTATTTTTTTAATTTGAGGTCTTGACCATATCCAATCACTAGTTGCCGTTACAGGATTAAAGTAATATAGAGCATCAGATGTAGGGTCCCACCCATTAATTGCATCTAGTACAGCTTCCTTTGCCCTTTCATTTGGTGTTAACCATATTTGACCATCCGCAACAGCAGTAAATGCACCTGGTTCAAAAATAACTCCGGACGCTGTATTAGGAAATGATGGACTGTCAATACGATTTAAAATTACAGCCGCAACAGCTACCTGTCCTTCATAAGGTTCACCGCGCGCTTCCCCATATACAGCATTTGCCATAAGTTGAATATCATTTTGCGAGAAACCATTAGGAGTATTTACCGCAGTTGGTTTTGAGGCCTCTTTCTTAGGTGCTGGTGCTGGTTTTGCTTCCGGTTTTTTTTCTGGTGCTGGTTTTGCCTCTTGGTTCGCTTTTGGTGCTGGTTTCGCACCTTTTTTCACATCACCGTTACGCCCACCGCCACTATCTGCTTCTTTTTGTTTTGCTAGATCGACTCCTCCGTAGTGGCTGAAGTTTTTCCCTTCTCGAATTTGTTTTTTAACAAACTCCTTATCATATTTAGAAGCTTTGACGAGTTTTTGTTTTGTTTTAGATCCAGCAAGACCATCAATGGGAAGACCAAACTCGTACTGGAAATTTCTTAATGCCCAGTATGTCCCCCAGCCAAAGACGCCATCAATATCACCATTATAATAACCTATATATTGGAGTCTTGATTGGAGCTCTATAACATCTTCACCCGTTGCTCCTTTTTGGATGACTTGATTTGTAAATGCCTCTGCCTGTCTATCAAACGTAGTGATAGAAAGAACAAAACAAACAAGCACCATGACTATGAAAGTAGTTATCCATTTGAAGCAATTCTTCATAATGCTTAACCTCCAAATCTTCAATTAACATTAAACCTAGTTTTTGTAGTGTTAGCCATTTTATACAAGATGATTTATTATTTGTCTTTTCTTCGTTCGTTTTAAATGAGAGCCTATGGTAACTAATTTTCTCCTACCTGACTCTTCAGGGGGTAAGGTTAAATAAAAAAAGACGATTCAAACGAATCATCTTTTTAAAGAACTTTCTTTTCCATTTTAGCAGTTTCATACTGTTTTGCAGTCATCCTGTGGGCACGCTTTACTTTTCTAAGGCCTAACCACCATAAAAACAGCATAAATGGAACCATATAGTACAACCAATTCTTTTCTGCTAGGAAAATATAATTATAAGTACCGTGCAAAATAGTGGATACAAGCAAGGAAATAATTAACCACTTCCCCTTCTCATCCTTTACACTGAATTTTGCCTTACCAAGATAATAGCCCATTATCACTCCAAAAAGCGCATGACTTGATACAGGTAAAAGCGCACGACCAAATGCGAATTCTACCCCATGTGCAATTAGATAAAGAATATTTTCAACTGTCGCGAAGCCTAATGAAACACTCGCCCCATAAATAATCCCATCATACGGCTCATTGAAGTCAACATGGTGAAATATAGCAAACATTAAAATAAACCATTTAAAGAATTCCTCTAATGTCCCAGAAGAAAAATATGCATTTATCCAGTACGACTGTGTAATACCTTCAAATTCTAATATATATTGTAAAAACATGATTGGAAAGGTGATTAAAGCACCATATAAAAATGTTTTAAAAACTAGTGTAATTGGTTCAGTCTCGTATTGGTCA
Organism: Bacillus seohaeanensis; assembly: GCF_042684945.1. Classification (NCBI taxonomy): domain Bacteria; kingdom Bacillati; phylum Bacillota; class Bacilli; order Caryophanales; family Bacillaceae; genus Bacillus; species Bacillus seohaeanensis. The sequence continues at coordinate 48,031 of NZ_JBHUMF010000004.1, forward strand.
CGCAGATAAAAGTAGCTAAGTAAAGCTAATCCTGGTGCAATACCAGCTGACAAGATCACCAGCATAAAAAGTCCTCTTTTCTTTCTGTTTTCTTAATCGTATCATGTATATGTAGGATTGGAAATATCATTTTATTCTAGTTTGGAGGATTTACTATGAAAAAAAATATACTACTCATACATACAGGCGGTACCATTTCGATGATGGAGGATAGTACTACAGGAGCTGTTATGCCAAATGAGGAGAATCCGTTGTCTATACAGTCTTCTATTGTTCAAGATATAGCTAATATCCAAATGAAAGAGGCATTCCATCTTCCATCTCCTCACATTACCCCTTTTCATATGCTTAAACTAAAAAGCATAATCGAAGAAACATATGAGAAAAAACCTTTTGATGGTGTTGTCATCACTCATGGAACAGATACATTAGAAGAAACTGCCTATTTTCTAGATTTAACGATATCATTACCCGTTTCAGTTGTTGTAACAGGAGCTATGCGATCTAGCAATGAAATTGGTGCTGATGGCTTATATAACCTTATTTCATCTGTTAGGGTTGCCTCAGAAGAAAATTCTAAAAATAAAGGCGTATTAGTTGTACTTAACGATGAGATTCACTCAGCAAAGAACTGTACGAAAACTCATACGAGCAACGTCTCTACCTTTCAAAGTCCGCAATACGGACCAATCGGTATCGTAACGAAACGTGGTGTTCTCTTTCATCATCATCCTACATCAGTGGAAAAATATACTATTAATGATGTTACGAAAAGAGTTACCCTCATTAAAGCATATGCAGGAATGGACTCTGGATTACTTTTTGCTATAAAGAATCTTCAATATGATGGAATTATTATTGAAGCTTTAGGACAAGGAAATTTACCGCCTCAATCTCTTGAAGGTATTCAGGCGTTAATCGAATCAAATATACCTGTTGTATTGGTTTCAAGATGTTTCAATGGAATCGCTCAAGATGTATATGGTTACCCTGGCGGTGGCAAACAATTGAAAGAAATGGGTGTTATTTTTTCAAACGGTTTAAATGGACAAAAAGCACGAATAAAATTAATGGTTGCCCTCTCCAAAACAAATGACTTAATGGAATTAGAAAAAATCTTTAAAAACTAAGAAAAGCGGAAGCGGCTTGGTCAGCTCGTGAAGAAAATAGGAATTTCCCTCAAAAGGCGCCTTTTGCCTTTAGAGGGAAATTATCTTTTTCACAGCGAGCTAGCCGCTGGAGCTGGACAAACAGAAAAGCGGAAGCGGCTCGATCAGCTCGTGAAGAAAATAGGAATTTCCCTCAAAAGGCGCCTTTTTGCCTTTAGAGGGAAATTATCTTTTTCACAGCGAGCTAGCCGCTGGAGCTGGACAAACAGAAAAGCGGAAGCGGCTCATTTAGCCTTAGGCATAGCACAAGACAAGCACCAATGTAGAAACTTTTCTTATCCCTAAAAAATGAACTGCCTACCCTAACTAATTAGGTAAGCAGTTCATTTTCACTTATACTTTAATTATTTTTATTAATAGACCTCGCAATTAATCCCCCGTGTTCCCGTCCATTTTCAATAAAAATTTCGTTTGCGTTATTTCCTGCTGCGATGACACCGGCTATATAAATACCTTTCACATTTGTTTCCATCGTTTCCTGATTGTATGCCGGTCTTCCAGTTTCTGCATCTATCTCAATTCCGACTTTTGTCAAAAAGCTATGGTCAGGATGATAACCAGTCATAGCGAAAACAAAATCATTCTTTATTACTCTCGTTTGACCATTCACTTCAAATACGACTTCTTTTTCCGTAATTTTTTTTACTTCTGAGTTAAACACCATATCAATTTCTCCATGCCGAACAAGTGCTTCAAAATTGGGCAAAATCCATGGTTTTACACTTTTTGAGTACTCCGACCCTCTATATAAAACCGTTACTCTTGCGCCTGCTTTATTTAGTTCTATTGCTGCATCTACCGCTGAGTTCTTTCCACCGATTACAACTACATCTGTATCAAAGAATGGATGCGCTTCTTTGAAATAGTGGAAAACCTTTTTTAGGTTTTCACCAGGAAGATTCATATAATTTGGATTATCGTAGTATCCAGTAGCAATGACAACATTGTCTGTTTCATACTGTTCGTTAGAAGTATATACAATAAAGCTTCCATTCAATTTTTCTACCTTATTTACCTTTTCAAACCGGTTTATCCGTAAATTTTTTCTTTTTACCACTTCCCTATAATACACAAGTGCTTGATTTCTCTTTGGTTTATGTCCCTCAATAATAAAGGGTACATCCCCTATAGAAAGTTTTTCACTTGAACTGAAAAAGGTTTGGTGTGTAGGGTATTGATAAATGGCGTTAACAATATTCCCTTTTTCTATTACTAAAGGATCGACACCAACTTCTTTTAAAGCAATTGCGGTTGATAATCCACAAGGACCACCGCCAATAATGATGCATTTTTCTTTTTTCAAGCTCCGACACTCCTTATAATTCTCTATCGGAAATAAGATGATTTTATTATTTAACATGCCCTTTTGGGGGATATTTAGGAGAATCACCATTTTTCTTCAAAAAGAGACTCTCTAAATCTCTCCAACAAAAAATCCCCTATCTTATGATAGGAGATTTTTCCTTATTATGCAAAAGAGAAGCTTTATTAAAATGTTTACAGAACATTAGACTATATCCAACCTCTAAACCTACATGCTTCTGCCATTTTCCGTACACCTACCATATATGCAGCAAGTCTCATATCTACTCTTCTAGATTGGGAAGCTTCATATACATTACTAAATGACTGCACAAGGATATTTTCTAATTTTTCCTCTACTTCTTCTTCTGTCCAGTAGTAACCTTGATTATTTTGTACCCATTCAAAATAAGAAACGGTTACTCCTCCAGAGGAAGCAAGCACATCAGGTACAAGCAGTACTCCACGGTCAGTCAGGATTTTTGTTGCCTCTAATGTAGTAGGTCCATTCGCCGCCTCAACGACAATTCTCGCCCGTATATCATGTGCATTTTCTTCAGTAATTTGATTTTCTATTGCAGCAGGCACCAGTATATCGCAATCAAGTTCCAATAGTTCTTTGTTGGAAATAGTATTCTTAAACAATTTTGTAACAGTACCAAAGCTATCACGACGATCGAGTAAATAATCTATGTCTAATCCCTCTTCATCGTGCAAACCGCCATATGCATCAGATATCCCAATTACTTTCGCCCCTGCGTCATGCATAAATTTTGCTAAAAAGCTTCCTGCATTACCAAAGCCTTGAACAACTACTCTTGCACCTTCAATATTAATACCTTTACGCTTGGCTGCTTCCCTAATACAAATTGTTACGCCTTTGGCAGTGGCCGTTTCGCGACCATGCGAGCCTCCGAGTACTATCGGTTTTCCTGTAATAAACCCTGGCGAATTGTATTCGTCAATTCTACTATATTCATCCATCATCCACGCCATAATTTGTGAATTTGTAAAAACATCAGGTGCCGGAATATCTTTTGTTGGACCAACAATTTGACTGATCGCTCGAACATAGCCTCTGCTTAGTCTTTCTAATTCTCTAAAGGACATATCACGCGGATCGCAAATAATTCCTCCCTTACCGCCTCCATATGGTAAATCAACGATTCCACATTTTAAACTCATCCAAATGGAAAGAGCTTTTACTTCTTTCTCTGTCACGTTTGGGTGAAAACGAATTCCACCTTTTGTTGGACCAACTGCATCATTATGCTGTGCCCGGTAGCCAGTAAATACCTTTACGGTTCCATCGTCCATTCGAACAGGTATTTTAACTGTTAACATTCTAACAGGTTCCTTTAATAGTTCGAAAACTTCCTCCGGATAACCTAATTTATCAAGTGCATGATGAATGACTGTTTGTGTCGACTTTAGTACATCATGCTTGTCTTCTGTATGGTTATTTTCTGTTCCTTTCTTGGCTACCATTTATGTAAACCTCCCAGTTATTTTCCCTGAATTGCGGAATTTATATCCGCTTTCAGACACTAGTATACACGTTTGGATACTGCTTGCAAAGATGGAAAATGGAATTCAATAAAGTTTTTTGAAAACGCTATCATAATTTTGAATTTATAACTTTATTATAGCTTATACCCTGCATCAGACTTTTTAAAACATGTATTTTTAAAGGTTTATTATTTTCAGGGAGTCCCATTATAATTTTAATTATACAAGCAGAAAAACAAAACACCTGCTATCCTATAATTCAACTTCAACATCTTACTCTTTAGATTCATATGCTATATTGTTGTAGGGTAAACTTGTGCCGCTTTTCAGTTTATCTTATGGTACAATCACATCTGCTATTTGATTATTCCATTAGGATAGTAGGTGATTTTATGAAAAGTAATCTTTTATTGTTTGAATTGTGTTTTTAAGCAGAATAGGCATTCCATATTCTTTTACCATATGGACTGTATAATTGCTATGCTTTCCGTATTCTGTACCTAATGAATCAATCAGTGCAAACAACTCGCTTGGTAAGTTCTCATAAATAATAATATAGAGATTTTTCCAGCTATATAAGGAACAAGCCCCAACTGTTTCAGACATACTTATGTCCAGTCTTAGAAACATAGATATGACGTCTTCAAAGTCAGTAAACTCGTATACAGATGTTAACTCATCGATTGTACTAGTGGAAAGCCTGCTTTCTCCCTCAGTAAAGTCATCTTCAGAATCCAGTGTTAAAATCAAACATATTTCCGTATCATTAACAGACTCTATCTCGACCGTAACTTCCATCTGTGCTTCAAACCCAAATTTTTTTTGAATTTCATCCAACATATCTTCAAAAAGATCATGCCAAACAAAAGAATCCTTCCATTGCTCTTCGTCAAAAATCCCCTTATCTTCTAACTCATTTACATCTATAGAAAACTTTATTTGGTTTTCAGAAATTTTTTCGAGCCTCATAAAAATTGCCCCCTGAGTGTGACGACTTATCATCATACTATGTCGAGGGCAAAATTAAGTGCTTGTGATACCTTTATAATTTATTTCTAACTATTTATCCTCGCATTAACGAGCTGTAAGCCCCTGCTTCAAGATTTGAAAAATCAGATAAGCACAACATGTGGGGGATAACTGCTCCTAAATGCCTGATTGGTTTCACTAACAATTAGTGAGGGATGAGATGAAGGACTCCTCTTCACTTTATTACATATCTTTTTACTTTCCAATTGTAATAAGATGTGTTTCTGCTCTTGCTCCCAACCTTAACGGTAACGCTGTCGTTCCATATCCGTTACTCACTAATAAAGTCGTTTCAGATTTCCTTTCCAGACGTCCCTTTTTATAGAGACCCCAGCCAAATAAACGGATTTGTCCTCCATGGGTATGGCCGCTAATAACAAAATCAATACCATCCTTTTTTTTAATTTCCTTTACCATTCTCGGGTTATGACTGATTAATATATTAAAATCAGCAGGAGTAACATGCTTCATTGCTTGAGATAAATAACTTTGATTTGTACTTGCATCATCTACACCAATAAGGTTAATTACCTTCTCTTTACCTGAAGCTAGCACAAAGGCATTGTTAACTAATTCTATAACACCCTTTTCACGAAACAAGTTCTTCAGATAATCCGCATCTACCTCATAGTCATTATTTCCCCAAACAAAGTAAACTGGTGCTATTTCTAACAGCATATCAAGATTTTTTCCAACTCTATCAAATGGAACATCCTTTTCTAGCAAATCTCCTCCAATAATAACTATTTTAGCCTTCCCTTTCACATGATTAATTATTTTTTGTGAAATTTTACGTTTATGTATATCCGAAATAAAAAATATTTTTAAAGGGGCCACATCATCCGGAAAGTTTAGAAAAGAAATTTCTTCTTCCTTTACATAATTTCGAAATGCTTCCCTTAACATAAATACAAATAGGCAAATGCCTGCGATAGCTAGTATGAGTAATAATTCAACCATGTTGTCCTCCTCGGCCATGTAAATCTAATGAAATAATACCATAAATAAATGCCAGTACGGAAAAAACAAACGTCTGCCACTCTCCAAACAATGTTAGAGCGTATAATGTTACCATATGAATTGGAATTAACAATATAGGTGATTGCCATCTCCCTTTAAACGCTGTAAAAAGAGATCTAAACTCTACTTTTAGTAACCCACCTTGAATTATTAATCCCATCATTAAAGCAATTGATCCAAAAAAGAATTCAATAGGGTTTAATACAAGTTGAATGACAAACTCGGAAAAATATATTGGTTGAATATCAGGAAACCATTTAATGAATAAGTAGCCTAATATAAAAGTTATCGCGAGTTTTAGTAAATGTATATACAAAAAAATCCCTCCCATAAAACAATATGAGAAGGATTTTTTTTAATGAAACATTTTATCCCACATTAGCTGCTAAGAAGCCTCATTCCCCGGGCAACCAGCAGTAAATGTCCGATTGTTAGTTTCACTTTATTCATCTTCTTGTATATGCAAAATCCGAAAACCTGATTTTTCCAATTTCTTCAAAAACTTATCTAAGTTGCCCTTCTTTTCTATCTTTAAAACAATTCTTCTAAGGAGCTTGTCTGAAGCGTCGAACGTCACGAGTGAGATGACTGATTCTGAATATTGTTGAATAATATCACCTAACCTAGCAATACGTCCTTCCGTTTCAACAGAGGTAAATGCAATGCGTACTCCTTTTTGCTGTAATCCAAAAGCACTCTTAAATTGATCAAGTATATCAAATCGAGTAATGAGTCCCATAAAGTTTTTATTTTCATCTACAACGGATAGAATTGGGAAGTCTTGCAAGTCTACAAGCGTATTTTCAAAAATATCATCACCTGTTAATACCTTCTCTTTATTGGCAGCAATATCTATCACTTTTGTTTCCTTTAAATAAACTTCTTTTTCCAGAGTAGACTGAAAAAATCCCTGATAAATATTATATCTAGTTGCAACCCCAACATATTTATCTCCAGAAAGAATTGGAACCCCATCAATTTGGTGTTTCTCCAACATTTCTAATACTTTTTCAATTGTATCGTTTTCACTAACTGTATAACATTTATGTTTTGGTATCATTGCGCTTTTAACAAACATATGATCCCTCCAATTTTATTAGTAAATCAATTACTATTCAACATCTATATAATCATTTCTAAATACCCTTCTTCATTTACTTTCATGAAATAAATTGATATCCCAATTTTTTTTCATTAATTCGTATACTTGATGTCTTTTTTTCCAAGCATCTTCTTTCCATAAGTCTTTACTTCGGTCGATGATTTCACACCTCAATGCTTGATATTCTTTTTCCGCTTTTTCTTTTTTTTGATACAGGACTTTTGTCGCACCAAATAACCCTATTATAACCATTGTTATATATACATGAAAAGACTTAGATACATAGACAGAAAACATTGCAGCAAAAGAATAGGAATAGGGACCCATTACATATTTATATAAATAATAAAAAAAGAAAAAGGCAGTAAAAACACTTATCCATAAAACAATTAAGTGATTTTTCTTAGCTTTATCAAATTTTTGTTTCCTTTCCACTACATTATGAAGCATCTGCTTTGTAGCATGGTCAGTCCATTCGCTTAAATTTTGAATAGTTGAATTCACAACTCTCCCCCCTTACTCTAATCATATGAACATGTCCAGTCCAATAGAATACCTGCAAGTACTGTTTTAAAAGTTAGTAACGACTCTACAAGAATAAGGGGGGAATTAAGCTAACATTAGTTCGTCTGTTTATCAATTGGAATTTCTAATACCTGTCCGGATTGAATTTCGTTAGTAGATAGGTTGTTCCAACTTTTTATCTTTTCAATGCCATTTGAAGATTGATAATACTTCATAGCTATACGGTACAATGTCTCTTTTGGCTGCACCGTATGGTAGACTGTGCTGTGTTCTGTTAGCTCCGATGATGAATCAGTTGATTGAGGAGGAGTCTCTTTAGTGTTGTCCACTTCCTTACTTAGAGACAGCTCATCTTGGAGATCATCCTTGCTTTGAGAACTCGTTGGTGTCGTTTCCTTCTCTTTGTCTTTATTATCTACAGTTTTCCCTTTTGAAGTAGACTGTGTATCCTTAATATTTTCTTCCTCGTTGTCCAGTGGTTCCCCATTATCAATTTCAACCTCTTCCACATCATCCGAGGCTTTTGTTGGATTTAATGGTAAATCCCTGTTATTTAATATTGAATATAAGCTAAAAAATATAAGCGGTAAAAGGATAAAAAATAGCAATAATACCCTGATTAAAGGATACTTAAATTTTTTCTTCGTTTTTTTATTTTGGTGAACTTCACTTCTAGAAGGTAGAGATTCTTTCACTTTTTCATCGGACTCTGGGCTAACCTTTTCAATTTTCTGTTTAAGTTGAGCCGCTTTGTCTCTGTATGGATCTTTATTCATCGGATATCCCTTCTTTTTTTTCAGCCTGTTTTGCTTTCCATCTCATGTGTACTCCTAATAGAAAATCAATGACAAAGTGCATCATGATTGTTACTAATAAATTTCCTGTCCACTCATAAACCCAACCTATCCAAAGGCTCAATAGTACGACATTACTAATTAGAAACCAATGTGCAAAGTAACGGAAATGTATTACTGCAAAGATACCGCTCGCAATCAACCATCCGAAATGGTATTGAATAACTCCGCGAAATAATACTTCTTCACTGATTGCTATGACTGCAGCTAAAAATGCTATCTCAGAAATACTACGAGAAGAAAAAACCCTTTTGTTAATTCCTCCATCATCATAATACTTTTCCGGAATAATTTTCATTAAGCACAAATCTAAAAGTACAATAACTATTCCGCTCAATATACCAATCAAAAAAATATCCCAGGACAATTGAAATTGATAGAAAAATGTCGAAAAGTTATTAAATAAAAATATACTTAAGACGAACGAAATTGTTAATAGTAAAATTTGCGTAAAATATAGATGATACGTCAATTCTTTATCAGAAATTTGTTTTATTAACTCTTGCTGACTTTTTCTCATTGTTTCACTCTTATCCAAGTAAAATTTTTTCTAATCTTTTTTCCCATGATAACCATTCCTCTTGGTTTCTTTCTTTATTATTACGATTTGATTCATAGCGTTTCATAGAAATCCCGCATATGTCACAACATTGTTCAGGTTTGTCATCTAATTTTTCATTAAAATGGCGAAGTATTCCTTCTCTTCGACACGTAGAAGTCATTAGCCAAGTATTCATTATGGAAAGCTTCTTTTTTTTATGTAAAATCCTGTTGTCCCGTATCTGTTTTATTTCCTTCTTCATTTCTTTAATAGAAACTTTTATTTTTTGGAGCTCACTAGCGTAATATTGTAGAAAACGCTGCTGTATATCTGTTAATTGTAGTTGGAAACTTAACTCCTCTGCCTTCATTTTTGTAAAGGAACTTAAATACCCTTCCACTTGAGCATCCGTCGGTAGCTCTTGCTCTATCAAATGAAGCGGAAGATTAAGATCATGCTCTGCATAAAGAATAATCGAAATGGCTTCCTTTCCATCTCGCCCAGCACGGCCTATTTCTTGCAGGTAAGACTCCATAGAAGACGGAAAATGATAGTGTATAACATACTTAATATTTTCTTTATTCACTCCCATTCCAAAAGCACTAGTAGCACAAATAACATCAAGCTGACCTGAGAGGAATTGCTGTTGTATTAAAATTCTTTTCTCCTGTTCCATTCCCCCATGGTAATACGAAATTTTGTCTATTCCTTTAGACTTCAACCAATCCACTGATTCTTCAACCATTCTTTTGCTTGAAAAATAGACGATTCCTGGTCCTTTTAAATCACTTACCAGCTGAAGCAGCGACTCTAATTTTTCGTCCTGGCTTTCATGTTTTTTCACTGCTATTGCAATATTCTTTCGATCTACTGAGTATATATGTTCGCGGGAATCTGTCATATGTAAGACCCCCTTAATATCACTTCTTACTTCCTTTGTTGCAGTGGCGGTAAGAGCAAGTGTTACCGGGTTTCCTATATCTGCTTTAATTCTCCCTAGTTTCATGTAATCTGGCCTGAAATCAGGTCCCCACTGTGAAATACAATGTGCCTCATCAATGACATAGAGAGAAATACTTAATGTAGATAATTTCTTTATTATATTTTCGTTCCAAAGCATCTCTGGAGAAATAAAGATAAATTTATAGTAGTGTAAATTTCTTAAAGCATACTGCCTTTCCTTAAAAGGTAAAAAGGAATTAAGTGCTATGACCCTTTTTTCACCATTTACTTTCATTTGTTCCACCTGATCCTGCATTAGTGAAAGTAACGGAGAAACAATTAATACATTTCCTTCCATAAGGTAACCCGGCAGTTGATAGCATAATGATTTTCCTGTTCCAGTCGGAAGCATTGCAATGGTGTCATGATTACTCAGAACTGATTGAATGATTTCTTTCTGCCCCGTACGGAATTTTTCATAACCAAATCTGCTTTTCAGTATTTCGTTCATATTCATAGTTTTTCACCATTCTTTGCTAATACCATTCTAATTTGAAAATAAGATAAATGTGGAAAGGCTTCTTTTATCGGTTTAAGTTTTTTCGTTTTCAGTTGTTTAAGTCTTTCGGTAACATTCTCCATTTCATGCAGTGTGATAAATTGTTCAATCGGGAAATCTTTAATTGTAAACGTAATTTCCACTATATGATCCTCAATCGTACTTTCTTTCAATCCCCGCACCGCTGATATTTTATCTATAGTAAATCCTTTCTTTAAGTAAAATAATGTTTTTTTAGTAGAATCTGTTAGCACGTATGTCTCAAGTAAATCTTGAGAAATAGAATAAAGGACAGGGAATTTTTCGGTGTGTTCTTGAATTTTCACTAGTATGTAGTGAAGTATATCAAGAAAACAAAACCGATATTCTATTTCATCAGCATCATCATGAACAGCTATTTGTTCATCCGTGCCCCCAATATTTTTGTATCCAGTGAGTTTATAAACAAAAATTTTGGGACCTTTTTTATTATTATTGTTATCGGTAAAAATACTGTAAAGCTCTTCAAATATTTTTTTCGATAATAGCTTTCTGTCTGCTGTTTTTTTGATGTAAATCTTTACCCAATTTTGAATTTCCTTTTCTCTTTGAATTGGAAAAAAGTGATTTTCTCCTTGATTTAAATTCGACAATACCTGTATAAGCAGAGAAGTTCGTTTCCAAAAAACAATCGAATTATCACCAAACTTAATACCATCCATATGTGTAGGAAAAAACTTTTCTTCCTTACAACTATTTAGTACTTCTTCTCCTGCTTCTGTTAATTTCCCGCTATCATTATCGGCTATAAAGATATAACCTTTCTCTACTAATTCGCCAATTTTCTCATCATAAAATGTACGATGTAAATTCGGTAAACTATAAAAATAAGAAGAGAGCTTAAACAGATGCGAATCCTGGATTGTTTGAGAAGACTTTTTACCTTTTAGAATATGATAAATAGAATATACCGACCTTTCGCCATTTACTTGCTGCAAACAATGTAACAAAATGGTCTCTAAATAGGTCAACATTTTATGCTCCTTTAATTATCGTTATTTGTCAAATATTGTACCATGAAATTGACTATTATCGTTGTTTTCTTTTTCGTTTAAAGGGTAAAGTTATAAGAGAGTGCATTCTTTCATTCGTTAAAAGCTTGAGTGGTAGGATATAGTGGCTAACTTGCTCTGAAAAAGATGACTTCCCTCTAAAGGCAAAAAACGCCTTTTGAGGGAAATCCCTATTTTCTTCACGAGCTGACCAAGCCGCTTCCGCTTTTCTATGTACATTATTATTGAAAAGTTTGGAATTCCCCTTTACAATAAAATATGTGTAATTTTCTTTCATACAATATGGAAACTTACAGTGATAAGTTATATAGATAATAATTCGGGAGGTTTTTTTATGCCAAAATATACAATAGTTGATAAAGATACATGCATTGCATGTGGAGCTTGTGGAGCGGCTGCTCCTGACATTTATGATTATGATGATGAAGGAATCGCATTTGTTACCCTTGATGATAACCAAGGGACTGTCGAAGTTCCTGACGTTCTAGAAGATGATATGATCGATGCTTTTGAAGGATGTCCTACAGATTCTATCAAAGTGGCGGATGAACCTTTTGATGGAGATGCTTTAAAGTTTGAATAATTAATGAACGCAAAAAAGCGTTTGGCCTAAGGCCAAACGCTTTTTCAGAGTGTCGAGAAACCCTTTAGGTTCCCGACAACTTGAACTGTTTTTGATAGAAAACAGGGAAAAAAGGATTGAAATAGAAGGATAATTCTTCAAAATAGCCTTCCATCCCATCTTTTTGATGAGATGGAGGGCTATTTTCTTCATATTTTGGCAAGCAGCGGTCATAAATGCCTGCTCTTGGACAGACTTCACCCCTCGAAATCGTGCGTACCGATAACCATGAAGCTCTTTCGCATCGGCAAAACTCCGTTCAATGGTAGAACAGCGAAGCCTATATAACTGTTTTCCTTCGTTTGTTCGTTTATGCTGACGTGTGATTTCCTTATATCCTTCCCAGATATGCCGTGTAATCGTGCGTTGTTTTTGCTTCGTAGACATACAATCTGAGCGAAGAGGGCAGACTTCACAGTCACTCTTTTTGGATTTGTAATGACGATACCCATCACGATCTGTTGTAGAATAAGAAAGAATACATCCCATTGGACAAGCATACACATCCTTTTCTTCTACATAATGAAATTTACGCTTCGGCAGACTCTTCTTGGGGTTTCCAAAGCGTCGGTACCCCATCACCGCGAAAATACTTTGTTCGTTAAGTTTCTTACAAATATAGTTGTTAAAATAACCAGCGTCTAAAGCGATCGCTTCTACGTTAAATTGAAATTTCTCTATTTGCTTTTGAAGGCGTGCCAAATACGGCTCGGAATCTGCCACATTTCCAGCCGTGATAAACGTATCTGTAATGATATTATATTTCGCATCTACCGTGCGATGATCTAAATAGTAAAACCCTTTAGGCTTTCCATCGCGCATAAGAAAGCCACTTTCCGGGTCCGTTTTACTCACTCTCGTTTGTTTTGTTTTGGCAACGCCTTCCTTCTTTGGTTTTAGTGCTTTTTTCCGTGTTGAATACGATCTTCTGTCACAGCTGCTTCTAATTCTTCTAAGTACTCTTTTGGACGCTCTTCTTTTGCTTTTCGAATAAATTTATTTTTATTCGCGTTTGCTTTGATATGAGTGGAGTCGGACGTTAAAATACGCCCTCCTACCATTTTCTGTTCTGCAGCTTGATGGATAATTTCATCAAAGATGTCTTCGAAAATCGTGGTGTTAAGGAAGCGAGTACGTCGGTTAAAACTGATGGTGGAGTGGTGAGGAACTTGATCGGATAAAGACAATCCTAAAAACCAACGATACGCAAGGTTCATTCCAATATCTTTCGCTAATTGACGTTCGGAGCGAATGCCATAAAAATAACCAATAAACATCATTTTAAAAAGGGTAATAGGGTGAATGGAGGGCCTTCCATTATCTTCACAATAATAAGGTTGTAACTTTTCTTCAATAAATGAAAAATCAATCGTGGCTTCTATGGCACGTAAAAAGTGATCCTCTGGAACTAAGGATTCAACCGATGCGGTTACCTCTTGATCTCGATGATTCTGTAAAGCTCCCATCATACTGCATCTCTCCTTCTTCTTTTCTTTTTAGCAGTGTTAACAGATAGGAGTACATATAGACCTAAAAAAGGCTGTTGAGAAAAAACTTTCTCAACAGCCTGAAAAAGCGTTTGGCCTTAGGCCAAACGCTTTTTTATGCTTTATTGAATGAAAATTGCTTAGATAACCAATTTTGAAGTCTTTGGAATAAAATTAAGAAAACAATTGTAACGAGAACTCCTTTTAGAATATTAAAAGGTACAATTCCAGTCACAATAATTGCATTAGGCAAATCAAAATTCATAAAATATTTATATGCAGGTAAGAATACGAAATAATTCAATACTCCCATTAATATGCTCATTATAATAGTTCCTGCTATTAACCCCATTATTAATCCCTTTTTGGTTTGGAAGTGACGGTAAATATAATAGGTTGGCAATATGAACAGGACTCCCGTTGCAAAGTTTGCTACGTGACCTACCGGAACACCAGTATCACTACCTGTTAACACATAATCCACAATATTTTTCAATAGTTCCACCAAAACACCAGCTAGTGGTCCTAGCGTAATCGCAGCGATTAATGCAGGTACATCACTAAAATCAATCAATAGAAAGCCTGGAAATGGCGGTAAAGGGAAGTTTAAAAGCATTAACACATAAGAAATAGCACTTAACATACCAATTGTAACAAAAGCACGTGTGTTCATTTTTTTCATCATTCTCTCTCCTCTATTGTGACTCATCTCACGAAAGGAAGAAAGTTTAGCCTAAGGAACCCAAAAAAACTCCTAATTCTGATCATTAGGAGGTAAAAGGCATACCCAAATAGACGTTCAGTTTCCCTTTTTTTGAACGTTGGCTAAAACCCTCATCTTCTCCCATCCAGACTGTACTGTCGGCTTTGGAATTGCACCAAATCCTGCCACTTGCATATCGGCTCGCGGGCTCAGAAACATAGTTTCATTACCGCCGGTCGGGAATTTCACCCTGCCCCGAAGACGAATCTTATTTAATTACAACTATATTATACAAAAAGAATAACAGTTTGAAAAGGAAATTGTTTCGAATCCAAGACATTTTTTCGAAGAGAGCAAGCTCATTTAGAGAAAGGTACGGTACAGTCCTGCTAACTACTGCACCATTAATTTATACCCTAAGGTTTTTAGTGGAATTAGTATTAATTTTTATACACTACTAGTACTTGTTCAGGAAAAATATTTTGTTTACTAGTCAATCCATTCCATTCTAGTAACGAAGAAAGGGTAACGTTGTTATTTTTCGCAATAGAAGTCAATGTATCACCTTTTTTTACGACGTATTCCATTTTTGAATCTTTTGGAATCGACAAAACATCATTTACTACTATAGTAGAATTACTTATATTATTTTTTTCCTTCAGATCTTCTACTGAGATATTATACAATTGTGCTATTGACCAGAGCGTTTCTTTTTCTTTAACAGTATGTACCCTTGACATTTGTTTTGATTGCTTCGAATTTTCTTCTTTTAATGGAGCATTAACAGGTGCTGTCATTTCTACTGCTTTATAGGGATCATGTTCTAGCGCAACAACGACTTGTCCAATTTCTCCATCCCCATATACATTAAATGGATCAACAGCATGATCTTTTGTTATATTCCATTCACCATTATGTATTTCAAAATGCAAGTGGGCTCCGGTAGATCTCCCTGTATTTCCTAGTGAACCAATCTGTTCTCCTTTCCTAACAGCTTGTCCCTTTGTAACTTGTCGATTATGTAAATGTGCATAGACTGTCTCGTAGCCGCTCGGATGTTGTACAAAAACTACATTACCATAAGAATCGGAATAATAGGATTTTTTTATGACTCCTTCATCCACCGAGTAAACCGGACTTCCCACTTCTCCCCCTATATCAATACCTTTATGGTGGCCAGATCTTGTCCCAAATGCATCTGTTATATACCCTTCAACTGGAAATATCCACGATTCCGTTATTTGGCTAATATCATGGACTTCTGCCTTAGCCTGACGCCCACTAAGTATCAGAAAACTGACACACAATGCTAAAATAAACACAATTAAAAAACGTCTAACATAATCAAAAATCATCGTTTTCCTCCTTGATATCTCTCATTTCTAAAATTAAACAGATTATCCACCGCTATTATTTATTTAAATTTAACCCCCGTTAAAACAGTATGTAGACTTATACTATGATAGAACCATTATCTACCTCCACTCACCGCACAATAATAAGCAATAAGATTTCCTTAAGCAGAAAAGAAATCAATATTGCAAAATGGATAATTCCTAAATCCACCAAATATTCCTTTCGATAGTATCTCTAAAATTAAAGTAAATATTCAAAGAAAAACAGAAATGGAGCAACTCTTTCAATAAGGCTGTTTTGCATAAAGTTTGTTGTTTTTTAGCTAAAAACTATGTTAGATCTACTGGGTTGATTGGAGCGGAGGGCGCTTGACTCCTGCGGGAAGAGAGGGAAGTGGGAGATCCCGCACGAGCCCAGTGCTTGTAGCGGAAATCAACGGGCAAAATTCATAAATAAAGACAACACTCTATAAGAAAAGCTCCTTCAATAAAAAAAGCTCTAAACAAGATAAATCAATCTCATTTAGAGCCTCTTTGAGTACTTTCCTATTGAAGAATTTTTTTATTTGGACTGATAGGTGTCTTGATTGGAGCGCTAAAATCAAACCTATTCCACTTTGATTGTTTGATATTTTTAAATTCAACATATTTATACCCAAAGCTCTTTGCAGTTAATAATATCCCTTCTATTAACTCCATTATTGTTTGATTTTTATATTGAGTCAGATCCAGCTCGTTTAAACTAGTTACTATAACTACATCCTTTCCCTTTTGCTCAACACTCATATTAACACCTTCTGGAATAACAGCTTGAAAATAATCAGCCGGCGCTACTTTCATGCTGTCAATGGCTTTTGATATCGTCGAAAAGGCTTCTTCTTTTGGTACAAAATAACGATTACTATCAGTTGGGGAGTAAATATAGAACGAAGTCCCTTTCTTCAGATCTAAATTTAATTCTGATAATTCTCCCACTTGACTAAAAATTGGTGTGTCGCCATCTTCTGTAACCAAACGGATATTATTGATATTTTGATTTTCAAAGGAATATTGTAATGCATAAATAAATGCATACTCACTCGCACTACTTCCGCTATAAGGATTGTCATTAGGTAATTCGTACACTATTTCATTACGCTTAGAGTCCCATTCCATGTTCCCTTGTAAGGGATAGTAGTCGTCAAATCCCCATTTCTGTTCTGGTAGTCGAGTTGAAACCTTTTTATATTCCTCTAGCCAGTCGTTAGAAGCTGACTCTGGAACAAGAACACTTACCGGTACTGTGATGGCGTCGTTTGTGACAAGACCATAGGTAAGAAGTTGTTGATTTACTAGATCTTCCTCATAAACAGAATTTCGTTGTATTCTCTCTTGCTTTTTATCAAACGTTGCAAATTGTCTTCTCTCCTCTGAATTTTCAGAGAAAGAATAATTATTTTTTTCATTTGAAGATTGAACCGCTTCACTACTCTGTTCCTGAGCCTCCGAAGAATTCCCACGGTTACCTTCCATACCTTTTTCAAGAGGGAATTGATCTAAGTTAGAAAAAAGGGCTGGCGATAAGAGAACAAGGATAAATAGTACTGTAACCGTTGATAGTGCTGTAATCCATCGTGTTCTATACACTTTATTTTTATGTTTTTTCCGCTCAATACTTGCATATATTTCCTGTGGAGTTTGTTTGTCTTTCACTTTCGGAAGCTTTTTTAATAACTCCTCAATATCATGATCTTTCCACTCGGACCTTTTCACCATCTTCATCCTCCCCTCTTAACCTTCGGCTCATTTCTTTCCTTAATAATTTTATTGCACGATGTTGGGTTGTTTTCACTTTGCTTTCTGACCACCCAAGCACTTCGGCAGTTTCAACAATACTGAGTTGCTGCAAGTATCTCGTGATAATCACCAGTCTATAATCAGTAGAACACTTTTTTAAACAATCGTATAGTAACCAGACTTCCTCATTTGCTAATGCAATTTCCTCTGGAAGAGCTTCTTCTGTCTTTAAGTCTTGTCGGTTCCAATCAAATTTTTCGGCTATCCTATTCTTCCAATTCTTTTGTTTACGAAAATGATCAATCGCAACATTTTTGGCAATGGAAAATAACCAGGTCTTTTCTGAGCTTTTCCCTTCAAAATGTTGATAGGATTTCAATACACGAATATAAACTTCTTGAGCTAAATCTTCTGCTTGCGATCGATTTCTCACCATATAAATTAAAAATTGAAATACATCTTGATGGTATTTATTGTATAAGTCCTCAAAAACGGAGTCCAAATTATTCCCCCTTTCCATTCAAAAATATTAGTCGTAATTCATGTAAGTAAGTTTCATATTATTAATATAGTATTTTTACTAAAGCACTTTCCGTGAAGTTTGTTGTTTATCGGCAATGAACCGTTGTTAGAAGCAATAATCTTTTAGAAAGGCTATTTTCGTAAAGTTTGTTGCTTTTTGACGGAAAACTAAGTTTACCTCACTGAGTTGATTGGAGCGGAGGGCACTTGACTCCTGTGGGAAGAGAGGGAAGTGGGAGACCCCACAGGCGAAGCCTGAGGAGGCTCCCATTCCTCCCCACGGAAAGCAAGTGCCTGTAGCGGAAATCAACGGGCAGAATTCATAAGCAAAAACAACAATCTATGAGAAAAGAGCCTTTAGAAAATAGCGTTTATTAAAACACATGAATACCACAAATTAACATTTCGAATAATAAGAATACATTCTCTCTATCTATTTTAGTAAGAATGAACTCTAGCTTCTATAGCTTAACATAAACATTTTCCAAAACAGCTATCTAAAAGAGAAAAATCATTCCATAGACAAAAGGCCGATCAAAAGGGGGTTACTTCCTTTTGGTCGGCTGCTATTTTCTGTACTGTTTCTCATGTAACAAGAATTATCGCCAATTTCCTCAATGTTGAATCGAACAACGAAGAATCTTCGCGACTTGTGGCGATTATTGAGGCAAAAAGAACGTAAATGTTGTTCCTTGGTTCTCCTTGCTTTGCACTTGAATATGACCTTTATGAGCTTCTATCATATTTTTAGCAATGGAAAGACCTAGTCCTGTTCCCGATTTTCCTCTTGTCCTTGCTTTATCCGCTTTATAGAATCGTTCAAAAACAAATGGTAAATCCTCCTCTGGAATACCAGATCCAGTATCTTGAACATAAAAAACAAATCCATTCATTGCTTGTTTTAACATAACTTTCACTTCTCCACCTGCTGGAGTATGACGAAGTGCATTATCTACTAAGTTTGTTAGTACTTGCTCAATTCGATCGGGATCCATTATCAATTTTTCATTTATTTCTACTGAACTCTCAAAGTATAACGATACGTTTTTTTCTTTAGCTAGTCCTTGAAACTTATTTGTCACTCTCTCCGCAAAAGGAACGAGCGTGACAACGTCCTTGTTTAGCGTAATATGTCCGGCTTCCATTCTAGCTAAATCTAACAAATCGTTTACAAGTCTTCCCATACGAAGCGATTCATCATAAATAATTTTGGCAATCTCTTTCTTCTCTTCCTCCGATGCAGCAATATCATCAACTATTGCCTCACTGTATCCCTGAAGCATTGATATTGGTGTTCGAAGTTCATGTGAAACGTTTGCAATAAAATCATTCCTAAGTTTATCCAATCTTCTTTCTTCTGTCATATCCCTCAGTACCGCTACTGCACCCCTGACATTATCATTATTATACAGAGGACTTATTATAACAACGTAGGATCGCCCTTGAAGATCTAATTCCCCCGTTTGCTCCGTCTCCGTCATAATAACACGTTGCAGTAAGTCTTTAACCGTTGTTGGGATTGCTACCTCACTACTACCTTCCTGCTGATAATACCACTGTTGTAAAAACCTATCTGCTGGTGGATTGGTAATAAGTATAGTTCCGTCTCTGTTGAAAGTAATAACACCATCTGCCATACTACTTAATATGCTTGAAAGCTGTTCTTTTTCTTGACTAAGTGCATTGATGTGGAAGTTTAGTTGTTTCCCCATCTGATTAAAAGCAATCGCTAACTCTCCGATTTCATCTTTTGTTAATATCGGCACCTTTGTATCAAATTTTCCTCTTGCGACTTCAAAAGCAGCCTCTCGCATTTTACGCAAGGGACTTGTAATCCTTGTAGATAGGAAAAAGGCAAAAATGGTAGTTAACACAATGGCAATACCCGCAGCTAATAAGATTAGCTTTGTTGTTTGTTGCGTTGTATCCTTTATAACTCCTAATGACTGATACAAATAAACTGCACCATGCTGGTTTTCACCTACTGCTAAGGGAGTTCCAACAATTATGATATTTTCGTACCGATTCGTTGTGTCCTGCTCTGGAAACTCCATTTCCATTTTGACTGTTTTCCTTTTTGTCCGTACCGATTGGAGTTCTTTATTCGTTTCAATTTTTTCCTTGATATCACGATGCATGCTTCCACTGTTCTGTGAATATACTTTTTTACTGTCGTCCATAACTATTACAATATTTACTGGCTCATCAATAATTTCTTTCCCAACTTCTATACCTAAATCAAGATTTTCATGGTTTTCTACTATTTTCGCTACTTTTTTCGCTGTATCTGTCAATTCATTTTCGACTACTTCTACATGATAATTTTGGAAAAATTCAAGTTGTAGAATAGTGAGAATGAATAGAACAAACGACACTAATAAAAGAATCGTCAGCCATAGTTTTCCTACAACGCTTCTCCATAGTCTCATTCATTCGTAACCTCAAATTTATAGCCGACACCCCAAACTGTAATAATCATTTTTGCAGCATTTTCTGACACCTTATTCAACTTTTCACGAAGTCGCTTTACATGTGTATCAACTGTCCGTAAATCACCGAAGAACTCATAGTGCCAAACTTCTTTAAGCAAGTGTTCTCTATCAAACACTTTATCTGGTGCTTTGGCCAAGAAGTATAGTAATTCATATTCCTTCGGAGTTAAATTTACATCTACACCGTCAGCTGTTACTCTATGTGCATCATTATCAATTGTTAAATGAGGGTATACAATTAAATCTTTTGCTTTTGTATCTGTATGTAAAAAACTTGTAGTAGAAGACCTTCTTAAAAGAGCCTTTACCCGTAACACTACTTCTCGAGGAGAAAAGGGTTTAACAATGTAGTCATCAGTACCAACTTCAAATCCTTGGACCCTATTTGCTTCTTCACCTTTTGCCGTTAACATAATAACTGGAGTAGCTTTCTTTTCTCGTAAATTTTTACAGACCTCTATGCCATCCATTCCGGGCATCATTAAGTCTAATAGAATACAATCGTAATCATTTTCTAAAGCCAATTCTAATGCCTGCTCACCATTTTCTGCTTCATCAATAATGTAATTTTCTCTTTCTAGATACATTTTTAATAATCTTCTAATTCTCTCTTCATCATCTACCACTAAGATTTTCCCTACAGGTTCCATATTTATTTCCCCCTACATATTAGTTAGCAATTAAAATGCTTCCAAAATCTGACTGGCTGTTCCCTGAGTTTTTCGCGCCTCGACTTATAGAAAAAATGGCTGACTCAAAAGGTAGTATTTCCCTTTCTATCGTCAGCCCTTTTGATTATTTTATGATATTAAGCATAGGAATGTAAACCAGCAATAATTAAGTTAACAGCAACTAAATTGAACATAATAATAACAAATCCAACTACTGCTAGCCACGCTGACTTTTCTCCGTGCCACCCTTTCGATAGCCGTAAATGCATAAACGCTGCATAGAAAAGGAATGTTACAAGTGCCCATACTTCTTTAGGATCCCATCCCCAGAATCTTGTCCAAGCTATTTGAGCCCAGATCATTGCAAAAACAAGCCCACCAAGTGTAAAAACAGGGAATCCAATTAATACTGAACGATACCCAATTTCATCCATTAAGTCAAGATTCACCTTGTTTACTGCAGGTTGGAGTTTATGAGCAAGACGTTTCCTGAAAATAAGGCGGAGAACCCAGTAAAGAACAGTTCCTATAGCAAAAGACCAAATAACGGTATTTAGTTTTTTTGCATTAATAACGCTCGGAACTTCAACAAATGGCTCCATTACACCGTCCGTTTGAAGTACCCCTTCATTAGGACCCACGATAGCTGGCATTGTATACTCCGCTATTGCTTCCGCTTCTTGTTGATCAACATATTGGAATGTTGCTTCGTATCCTTGAATAGCAAATGTCGATGATGCAATAACAAAACCTGCAACAACAACTAGAGAATATATAATTGTTTCAAGCCAAAAAGATTGCTTGGAACGTTTTGTGTGATCTACGTGCTTTAACAGGTAAATTAACCCGGCAACAAAGCTTATCGATAATATAGCTTCCCCGGCGGCTACCGTTGAAACGTGTATTTTCAACCAATCACTTTGAAGTGCCGGAATCAATGGACTGATTTCTTTTGGAAACATACTTGCATAAGCAATGATTAGTAACGCGATTGGTAAAGCAAACACGCCAAGAACAGTTAATCGATACATAAAATAGATTATGATAAACGCTGCGACAAGCATCATACCGAAAAATGTTGTGAATTCAAATAGATTACTAACAGGTGCATGTCCTGAAGCAATCCACCGTGTAATGAAATATCCTAATTGTGCCGCAAACCCTATAATGGTTAGAAAAATACCTATTTTCCCCCATTTGCTTTGGTTCGTTTCTTTTGTTTTCTTAGAGCGAATCGATCCACCGAAAAACAACGTGGCGACCAAATATAAAATAAATGCTATATAGAGCAAATTACCGCTCCATTCTGCAAGTCCACTCACTTAGATTCCTCCTCACTATTCTTTTGTTGATGGTCTATAGGTTCATTAATCATTGTTCCTTCCAGAACATATTGAATATCTTTTTTCAATCCGTGCCAGTTCTTATTTGTATGCCCGGCCACTAATACTCCATTTTCTTTGCGACGGAGCCATATTCTACGGTGATTCCAGTATGCTCCTTGAACAACTCCAATCATGAAGATTGTCCCACCAATACCAAGGATCCATAGTGTTAAATCTTTACGAATTGTTAACGCAGATACATCCCGAGTATCAATTCCAGCGAATGACATTTTATATACATTATCACCTAGTGGTTCCAAATTCTTTTTAATTCCAACAAAACTAACTTCCCCTTCTGGCTTTTCAGGAGAAATCATTTTAAATAGAAATGCAGGATTATCTGGTACAGGAGAGTCTGTTTGTGGTTCTCCTTTGTCATCAAAGCCGGAAAAGTCAGGGTAGTACCCCATCAATTCTATGGAGTGACCATCTTCTAATTCATATTTTTCTTGCGGATCAAATAAGTCAACGGTTATCTTTCCGAATTCTTTCCCTGTCTCTTTATTTTCTAGTGTAAAAGACATGGACTTAAATTCATCTAGTTTATAACTTGTTTGATAGACAGCAAAGTTATCAAACTTTAGTGGCTCGTTAACCTGTATCTCCTCTTCCTTTACTTCATCTAACTTTTCTTCTTCCCCAGGTATTTCTTGTTTTTGCTTTTTATAGAGGATTACATCCGATTGAAAGTTTTTCGCAATTGTACCGTTATTATCTATCGCTTGGTCAAAAACCTCTTTATCATTTTCTTTATCATATGTTTCGAGTGTAAACTCTTTATTTTCCAGGTAATACTGCTGATCTGTCCCTGGAATAACCTGGGTTTCCCCCTCTCTGATCCAAAGAACTTTATCAACATACATTCCGGGAACGAAGCGGAGCATACCACCGATTAGGAAAATAATTAACCCGATGTGGTTAACATACGGACCCCAGCGAGAAAATCTATTTTTTTCCGCTAAAATATTTCCATCTTCTTCCCGAATATTATAGCGCTTCTCTTTGAGCCTTTTCTTTACTATTTCCATGCTTTCATCAACATTATTTATTTCTGTTACACCGGATAAACGTTGACGTTTTAAAAAACCTTCATGTCTTGAAACACGTTGCTTCTTCAGAGCCCGATAAAGTGGTACCACTCTGTCCAAACTACAAATGACGAGTGAAACACCGATTGAGGCTACTAACAGCAGATACCACCATGAGCTGTATAAATCATGGAAACCTAATTGATAATAAAGGTTCCCAAATGACCCGTAGACATCTTTATAATACTCTTCAGCAGGCACTGCACCAGGTATGTACATTTCTTGGGGTAAGATTGTACCCACGGCTGAAGCAATTAATGTTACCACTATTAACCATACTCCTACTTTAACAGACGAGAAGAAGTTCCATACTTTATCCACAATTGACTTATTATACGTCTGTGATCGCCTAGCACTTCCTTCATATCGCATATCATGTAAAGTATCTTTTTTTGCTTTTTCCGTTAAAGCACGTCCACATGACTCACACAAAATGGTACCGTGGGGGTTTACGTGGCCGCATTCGCACTTTATTATTTCTTTCATGGTAAAACTCCTCTTGTAGTTTCAACGGCTAGTAACTCTTAGCAAACCGCTTTTGCTTTTCTTTTGTCCAGTTTCAGCGGTTAGAGGCTCGAGGGCTTTTCCAGGAAAAGCTTGTCGCCCCTAGACAAACCGCTTCTGCTTTTCTTTTTGTCTAGCTCCAGTGGCTAAGCCCCTCGAGGGCATAAGCCAACCATCCCCCAAAGGTGAAAAACGCCTTTCTGGGATACTCGTCTTATGCTTGTCAGGGCTAAACAAGCCGCTTCCGCTTTTCTTATTGCGGTTTGATGCTTTCCAAATGTTGTTGAATATCTTTTTCTGTCATTGTTCCTGTGATCACTTTTTCTACTTTTCCTTCTGGATTAATTAGTATTGTAGTAGGAAGTGGGTCAATCCCGTAAGCATGTTGAACATCCTTTTCCTCATCTACAAGTATTGGGAATGTTAGTCCATGTTCTGAGACAAACTTATTTATTAAAAAATCTGATTCCCCTACGTTAACGGCTAAAATCTGCACACCTTGATCTTTATATTTGCTATATTGATTTTCCATGTACGGCATTTCTTTTTCACATGGTTTACACCAAGTACCCCAGAAATTTAAAAATACGCCTTTTCCCTCGTAATCCGATAATTGATGCTTATTTCCATCCATGTCTTGCAGTACAAAATTAGGGGCTTGATCCCCTTCAGTTATTTTCCCGCGCGCCTCTTTCGTAAAATTAGCATATAGCGTATAAGAAACTGCAGAAGCTAGTACGACTAAAATTATTGTGCGCATCAGGAGTCTACGTTTCTTTTTGTTCATTTCTTGTCCTCCTATGTAGAGATATCCTAAAGCCCTAATTATTTAATTGTCCTTAACATTAGCAAAGGGCCTGATTTCATAAGATAATATAATCTACTTATGAGCTCAGTCCCTGCAAAGGTTTCCTGTTATTCAACTTAATAATAAAATGCAGGGAATGGTTTGAGTAGAACTAAGCCAAATCTAGTTCTAGCGGCTAAGGGGGCCCGAGGTCATTGTCGACCCTATACGAGTCACCTTTACCTTTCGTTAAAATTCCCTTCCCATTATAACACTATTGAAAATCTATATAGCCTTTATAATTTGAATGAAGTGTGACACTTTTCCCTTATCGTAAACTACCAGTTTCTGCAAGGGTTCTTAACTGCTTTACCTCATGGGGAGTTAATTCTCTCGCTTCCCCTGCATTTAATCCATGTAGTGTTAAAAATGCAAACCTTTCTCTTTTAAGTTTCTGGACAGGATAGCCAATCGCTTCAAACATTCTTCTCACTTGGCGGTTACGACCTTCATGGATGGTAATCTCCACGATGGACTTATTTTGTCTTTTATCACTGCTTAACATTTTTACTTTAGCAGGAGCCGTCATACCATCTTCCAACTTTATGCCTTTTTCCAATTGTCTCAGCGTGCCCTTATTCGGAATTCCTTTTAATCTCGCTACATATGTTTTATCTATTTCATTACTTGGGTGCATTAATAAATTTGCAAATTCACCATCATTCGTCATTAAAAGTATGCCTGATGTGTCATAGTCTAAACGCCCGACTGGGTAAATCCTTTCATCAATCCCTTGTAAGAAATCTGTTACCACTTTCCGCTTTTTATCATCACTGACAGCAGAAATAACTCCTCTTGGTTTGTAAAGCAAATAATAAACTTTATTTTCTCTTTCTATTTGCACTCCAGCGACCTCAATTTTATCTGTGCCTGTAACTTTTGTTCCTAACTCTGTAACTTTCTCTCCATTCACTTTCACTTTGCCTTCTATTATTAATTGCTCTGCTTTTCTTCTTGAAGCTACACCACTATGAGCAATAACTTTTTGTAAACGTTCCACGGTCTTCCACCTCATTTTTAAACAGTTGTCTCATGAATTATTACATATTACACAAAAAATAGAAAGGATTGTTGAATTTTTTAAAGCCCTCTTATTATTATTCTGCAAAAAAAAGAACAGATCTTCTACTTAACATAGAGATCTGTTCTTACTAAATATATTCAACGAAACATCAACGTCACGATAACTATCGCCGCTATGATCCCAACTAAATCCGCTAGTAGTCCCACTTTCAACGCATCTCCCATTTTCCGAATGCCAACCGCACCAAAGTAGACCGTCAGTACATAAAATGTCGTATCTGTACTTCCTTGAAGGGTAGAAGCAAGAATACCGATAAACGAGTCAGGTCCATGCGTAGCAACAATATCACTCATCATACCTAGAGCTGCCGTACCTGAAATTGGACGTATCGCCGCCAATGGAACTATTTCAGGTGGAATCCCCATTGCTAGAAGTATAGGGCTAATTAAATTCACAAAAAACTCAAGGGCACCCGACACACGAAAAACGGTGATTGCTACCAACATGCCAATCAAGAAGGGGATGATGGAAACCGCAATCTTGATTCCCTCTTTCCCACCCTCTACGAAACTTTCATATGTTGGTACTTTTTTAAATGTTCCATACAATAATATAAAGCCTATCATCAGAGGGATAAGCCATAAAGAAATAGCGGAAATAAACTGCATCTATTTCACCTCATTGCGAGTACGTCGATAATGAAAATAACGATCTATTAATATAGCACCTACTGTAGAGAGAAAAGTAGCAATTAATGTAGGTCCGACAATCTCTGTTGGAGAAGCAGAATCATATTTCATCCTAATCGCGATAACTGTTGTCGGGATAATAGTTAAACTAGAAGTGTTTATTGCAAGAAAGGTAATCATTGACCTACTTGCATGATCACTCCCCCCATTCAACACTTTTAACTGCTCCATCGCTTTAATCCCTAATGGCGTTGCAGCATTCCCCAATCCGAACATATTCGCCATCATATTGGATAAAATATATCCCATTGCAGGATGGTTGTCCGGTACCTCAGGGAACAGACGTTTCACGAGCGGTCGAAACAAGCGAGATAATTTCTCTAGTAGGCCAGAATCCTGAGCAATCCTCATTATTCCAAGCCAGAAAACTAATATACTGACAAGACCGATACAAAGAGTAACGGCCTCGTTTGCCGATTGAAAAATCGCTTCATTTACTTCGGACATTCTCCCATTAATCATCGCGAACACTAATCCAACAATTGTCATTCCGACCCATATTAAATTAACCATCGTCTTTAACCCCTATCAGCGCCTGAAAAGAATATGCCCAAAATTGCCACCATTTCTTCTCCTCTTTCTTTTCTTCTCCTTTAAAATAGATTGGGAGAGAATCCACTTCCCTTTCATCAAGATAAATAACTGCTTTTCCAACTACGTCAGGGACATTATCTCCTTCGAGCCATTGTTTATTTGGCTTTAGCATTTTATACTGTACCCGTACATCCTCTTCTTCTTCCTGTGTAAGAGAAAGTACAGCCTCTCTCTTTACATACGTTCTACCTTTATATATTTCATTATCAATATTATCTAATTGCCCTTTCGGTACAGCTACTTTATAATCATAATTTTTAAAACCATACTCAAACATATTAATGTGATCGTTCCAATCGTCTGGTCCGTTAAGTGTTACCGCAATTAGGTTTTCGTTATCCTTTGACGCTGTCGTTACAAGCGTTCGTTTAGCTCTCTTTGTATATCCTGTTTTACCACCAGTAGTATATTTATATAATTGTGTTAACAAACGGTTTTTGTTACGCCATGTTCGGTCCCATTTATTATTTGGATCAGGAGATTTGTAACTTTTAGTTCCTGCAATTTTTTTATACGTTTTATTTTTCATTGCATACCGGGTGAGAATTGCCATGTCGTACGCTGTGGAATAGTGATTTTCATGATCGTCCAGCCCATGTGGGTTTTCAAAATGAGTGTTTGTCATTCCTATTTCCTTTGCCTTCTCATTCATCAAATATACAAATCCTTCGAGACTACCTCCAACATTTTCTGCAATAGCTACCGCTGAATCATTCCCAGACCGCAGCATAAGTCCATACACTAAATCTTCAAGCTTTATCTTTTCACCAGGCTTTAGATAAATAGATGACCCTTCTGTTCCAGCCGCGTTTGCTGAAACTGTAACTGTTTTGTCCATTTTCCCGGACTCCACTGCCAGTATCGCTGTCATTATCTTCGTTATACTAGCTATTCTACTTTTTGTATGTGCATCTTTTTCATAAAGAACTCTTCCCGTCTCTTGATCCATTAAAATAGCTCTATGTGCACTTACTCCTGGTTTTGCTTTTACTTCTTGTGTTAGGAAAACAAATAAAAAAGTGAAGATAACAAGGTAGTATATGTGTAATTTCTTTTTCCGGATGTTCACGTCCAATCTACTCCTTTAGTCTTGCAAATATCTATTTGTACAAGTGTATGCAGGACAAGTTTCAATATGATTAAATCCATCTCAAATTGACACTTCTAATACTGTTTTCCCCATCTCTTCCACTCTTAACGTTAGTCCTATTCTTTGTTGTCTCACCCACTACTTATAGTAGCTGTAAAACGTCGATAGAAGCTCACCCCATTCAGCTAAACCTCTAAAGCATGTATAAGCTGACTTTTTTCTGATTGAAAAAAGCAGCCATTTAGAACGGAAAAGTTCTAAATGGCTGCTTTTTGATTTATATTAGTTTATCCTTTTGATTGCATCATTTTTGTTCGATAATCTGTTTCGTAATACTCAAGTTCTTCTCGGACAGAGTGAAAATCACCTTCTATATTATTTAATAATTGTACAATACTATTTGGTGCTTCTTGTCTAAATTTTATTAAACTTTTACCAGTATAAGCTGACCTACTGTCTTCATACCACAAATCATAGCGGGGATTAAAAAACTCTTCAATACAATAATGGTATACCTTATACAATGTTTTTTCTGCTACACCTTTTAGAAATAACTCGTTCTGAATGACAGTGGTACATGCATCTAAACCTTCTTCACAATAAACAAGCAATCTTCTTATATTTGAAAATAATCCCTCATAATAAGCCCGGTCTCCTTGTTTCTCCCTCACTAATGTATCTATTGTAGAATTATTTAAAAATCCTTCGATTTGGTCGACCATTCTCTCTAAAAAAGCATGTACCTCTTGCACCTGAGATTTAACAATTAAATTGCTCATCTGGTCCCCTCCAAATGGTTTTATATAACTTAGTTTCATCATATCTTCACTTGCATAAAAAAATGTCTATTAAACTGAATTTTCCGACCTCAAAATATAAAAAGAAAGAAGATCTTTCGGTTTGCTCGTCCGATTGATCATCCCTTCTGTACCTCTTATTTATATACTATTACTTAACCTAGGACCTAGAGTCGATAGTTTCTTGGAATTTTTCAAAAAACAAATCAGCCTCATCTTGCATTAACTCCTCTTGAATATTCTCAGGCAATGGTGGAAGCTCTTTAATATTTTTCAAACCGAAATAGTCTAAGAACTCAGTAGTTGTTCCATAAAGAATAGCTCGTCCAGGTCCTTCTGCCCTACCAACTTCTTTAGCAAGCCCTTTTGATACTAAGGCTTGAAGAGGTCTTTCCGTTTTAACTCCTCGGATTTCCTCCACTTCTATCCTTGTTATCGGCTGTTTGTAAGCAATTATTGCTAAAGTCTCTAAAGCAGCTTGTGACAAGGAACTGACCGTCGGAGATTCAACCAGCTTTTTTAAATATGGAGCATGGACTTTTTTCGTTACTAATTGATAAGTTCCTGCCAGCTCCTTCAAAGTAATACCTCTTTCTTCATTCTCTTCATACTCTTCCATTAAAGCATGCAAGGTATCCAATGCTTGATGTTCCTCTATCTCTAATACTGAACATACTTGTTTCAATGAAAGGCCTTCATCACCTGCTGCAAATAATAAACTTTCGAGTATTCCCTTCCAATTAATGATGTTCAACAAGCATTTCCTCCTCTGTCGCTTTCACAAAAATATCTTCAAAGTTACTGTTTTGACTGACAGCTATTTGTTTTCTTTTCATTAACTCCAACATAGCTAAAAAAGATACTACCAAATCTTCTCGGTTGCTGGCAGTAAATAATTCAGTAAACTTTCTTTTCTTTTTATCTTTTTTTAGCATGATTAAAATATCATCCATTCTTTTATCAATCGAAATTTCTTGACGGGTGATTTTTGTCTGCAAAGGTTTTTGAAGTTTTTTCCTTCTGAGTAATTTATGAAAAGCACCTAACATATCATATAAGGACACATTTATTTCTGGTCTAGCTTCTTCTCCTGCTTCGGAGAATTCTGAGAGGTCTGTCGGAGGCTTCGTGTATATTTGGCCTCTGTCCTCCTCTCGCCTTTTTAACTCATTGGCTGCACTCTTATATTTCTTATATTCCATAAGTCTTTCCACTAGCTCATCTCGAGGATCTTCTTCAAAGTCTATCTCATCCTCTGCAAATTCTTCTTCATGTTTAGGAAGCAACATATTACTTTTAATCGCAAGTAAAGTAGCTGCCATTACCAAATATTCACTTGCAACGT
Source organism: Bacillus seohaeanensis (assembly GCF_042684945.1). NCBI lineage: Bacteria > Bacillati > Bacillota > Bacilli > Caryophanales > Bacillaceae > Bacillus > Bacillus seohaeanensis. The sequence goes on from NZ_JBHUMF010000004.1 coordinate 78,686, forward strand.
CTAACTCTAATTCTTTCATTGTATGAATGTAGAACAAATACTGTTCTGTAATTTGTGACATGGGGATGTCATAAATATCAATTTCTAACGAATTTATAAGATGCAATAACAAGTCCAATGGGCCTTCAAATGCATCCGTTTTCACATTATATTCCATTGTATCACCGTTTCTCTAGACTACCTAATAGTATAGTAGATAGGGTTTCAAATCTCCAATAGTAAATTTTATATATGTTAATATTTCTAGGTAATTGTTGAATTTCCCTTCATGAGCAGTAGTGCAGTAAAGTAAAGGCAAATTTCATTTGTGGAGGTTTACTATTTTTATTTCAGCTTACCAAATGTCTATGCTACACTTTATTTAGAAAGGGGGAGATAACTTGAATTACCCAAATCCGTATATTCAGTTTTTAGTTCATTTCCATGGTGATCGTGATTACTTTGAATGCCATGAACTATTAGAGGAGCATTGGAAGAATACAGAACCTGCGGAGAAAGATTCAGTTTGGGTAGGACTTATCCAAGTTGCTGTAAGTCTCTATCATTATCGAAGAGAAAACCTGCAAGGAGCGAAAAAAACCATTAATAAAGCAATTAATATTTTATCTACACGACAATCAAGAGTAGAAGAGCTTGGTCTAGATTATCAGTCGCTTATTGAACTACTAGATGATATTCAGTCAAACATGGATGATAAACAGCACTATACTAGTGTAAATCTACCGATAAAAGACAGTGCTCTATTAACTAAATGTAAACAAGTATGTAAAGAAAAAAGGTTAAATTGGTGTTCAAGCAGTAACCTTTCCAACATCTCCCTTATACACAGACATAAGTTGAGAGACCGCTCGGAAGTAATTAATAATCGCAAACAATCTTTGCTTCACAAAAGAAAAAGCAGAATTGAAAACAAGGACTGAACAAGAAAATTCTCTTCAGTCCTTAGTACTTGTTACTGGCTTATAAAATAATTTATGGCTACTCTTACTGTTCCTCTACTTCGCGCTCACATTTCTCAAAAAAAGCGGCCGTTTGATTATTCGGTACAATTTTATGATCTGGAAACATTTCTTTTAAGGTTTTAACCATCGTTTTTCCTATACCTTCATGGCGATGGGATGGATTAACAGATACATGCTGTACTTCCAATATTTCATCTGTTTTATATACACCAATCAACCCGATAATATCCTCTTCTTTCCATAAGTAAAGCTGCCAATTTTCTTCTGTCTCATATTGCTTCATTGTTTGTTGAAGCTTTTTAAGATCCTTTTCATTTGGCATAAAAGATAATAAACCCATTGCAATCTTTTCAAATGCCTTTTTATAACGTATTAGCATAATAACCCCTCGTTATGTTTTGTGTATAAAACACATTGATATACATTATAGTCAAAAATTTGTAAATTCAAACATTCAATCCGCTTATATCTTACTAAACTCTACTACTAGAATCAACCTCTTATCTTTCTGCTAAAAATCCCCAGTAAATGGCACCCCAAGCTAAGCCGAGGATAAGCAATATTAAAAATAGTTTTAAATTACTTACTTTCATACCAGACTCCTTTAATTTATATGTATTCTTTTTTTATCCAATTGTTATTGTATAGTAAAATATTCGTTTATAAAAGAGTTATCTTAAAATAGCATAAGAAGGACTGCCTTTACACAAATTGCAAAGGCAGTCCTTCTTTGTTTTCACTTATTATTAAGTTTTGTCCAGCTCCAGCGGCTAGCTCGCTGTGAAAAAGATGATTTCTCTCTAAAGGCAAAAAACACCTTTTGAGAGAAATCCCTATTTTCTTCACGAGCTGACCAAGCCGCTTTCGCTTTTCTATTTCCAGCTCCAGCGGCTAGCTCGCTGTGAAAAAGATGATTTCTCTCTAAAGGCAAAAAGCGCCTTTTGAGAGAAATCCCTATTTTCTTCACGAGCTGACCAAGCCGCTTTCGCTTTTCTATTTTATTATCGGTATATCTAGATTCAATAAATCTTCATAACTTTCTCGTCGCATCACAAGTTTAGATTCTCCATTTTCCACAAAGACAACTGCTGGGCGAGGTAAACGATTATAATTGTTTGACATAGCATAACCATACGCGCCTGTACAAAAAACAGCTAAAATATCATCAGAAACTGCTTCCGGTAAGGGAAGATCCCAGATTAACATATCTCCTGATTCACAGCATTTCCCTGCGATAGAAACGGTCTCATGATGTTGTTCATTTGCCTTATTCGCAAGTATTGCCTCATACTTTGCATTATATAGTGCAGGGCGAATGTTATCACTCATTCCTCCATCAACAGCTAAGTATTTCCTCACATCCGGTACATCTTTTCTTGAACCTATTGTATATAAAGTTGTACCTGCATCGCCAACTAAAGAACGTCCAGGCTCTATCCAAATTTCCGGCATTGATAATTGATACTTTTCCACTTCTTGCTGAACCGCTTTTATCATTTCTTCTACATAGCGGGAAGGAGGAATCGGATTATCTTCTTTCGTGTAACGAATGCCAAAGCCACCACCAAGGTTCATTACCTCTGGTTCAAACTCAAAGCTAGCTTTCCATTGTGCTATTTTTTCAATAATTTTTTGAGCAGCCAAAATAAAACCTGTTGTTTCAAATATTTGTGATCCAATATGACAATGTAACCCAAGGAGGTGTAAGTGTTTTGATTTCAAACTAATTTTCACAGCGTCTTCAGCTTGACGGTTCTGTAAATCAAAACCAAATTTTGAATCTTCCTGCCCTGTTAGAATGTAATCATGTGTATGCGCTTCAATTCCCGGCGTAACGCGAATTAAAATTTTCATTGTAACAGCGTACTCTTCACATAACTTTTCCAATAAATGCAATTCATGAAAGTTATCAACGACAACACAGCCGATGTTATGTTCAATTGCCATTCTCAATTCTTGTTCACTTTTATTGTTCCCATGAAAATGTATACGATGTTTTGGGAATTCCGCTTTCACTGCAGTATACAACTCTCCCCCTGATACTACATCTAGTGAGAGTCCTTCTTCTTCCATAAGCTGAAATATCGCTAATGAAGAAAAAGCTTTACTCGCATATGCAACTTGTGCTTTTACTCCAAGTCGTTCAAACGTTTCTTTAAACCCTCTAGCTCTTTCTCTTATTAAAGCCACATCATATACATAAAGTGGAGTACCATACTCTTTAGCCAACTCTGTTGTATCCACTCCACCAATTTGTAAATTCCCATAATCATTTATATTTGCTGTTCCATAAAGATGCATATTGGTCTCATTCCCCTCTTTACCCCGTTACGAAAATGCAGAAGTAACTCGACTAGCCTCAGGGATAACATAAGAAATGCACCCCGGAAAAACCTTTATTACCTTTTAGGGGTGATTAACTTATGACCTCGAGGGACTAGACGCTACAACTAAACAAATCCTAAGTTAAAAGTAAATTTATCATAGAATGTGACCTGTTGCAATATTCATTATTTTGCTGACTGCTTATATTTGTTTCGAGGCTGCACAATGCTTGGACGTATTGTGGCTCCGGGCGCAGAACGACGGATAATAATTTGCAAAAATGCTTTCGGACTAAATGGAATAAACGGCCATAAATAAGGTGTGTTTAACGACCTTATACTTACAATAAACAAAAGAAATATAGTGGACCCTATTATTAGGCCTGGAATATGGAATAATGCTACCATTGCAAGCAGGAACAGCCTAGTAATCTTATTCGCTGTACTCAACTCATAGCTCGGTGTTGCAAATGTCCCTATTGCAGCAACAGCTGTGTAAAGAATTACTTCTGGTACAAACAGTCCTACGTCTATGGCGATTTGTCCAATTAATACCGCTGCTATTAGGCCCATTGCAGTTGATAATGGGGTAGGTGTATGAATGGCGGCTATCCTAAACATTTCTATTCCAAGTTCCGCTAAAAATAACTGAGCAATTACCGGTATATTCGTTTCTTCATTCGGCCCTATATACTCGAATTTCTCCGGCAACAACGAAGGATCTAAAACGAATAAATACCATAGTGGCAAAAGAAACAGAGAAGCTAATAAACCTAATAGTCTTGACCATCTAACAAAAGTTCCTACAGCTGGTGATTGCCGGTATTCTTCTGCATGCTGAAGATGGTGAAAAAAGGTTGTTGGCGTAATAATTACACTCGGAGATGTATCAACAAAAATAAGAACATGTCCCTCGAGCAGGTGAGTTGCCCCAATATCTGCTCTTTCGGTATATCGAACAAGCGGGTATGGATTGTATCCTTGTTTAACAAGAAACTCCTCTACTGCTTTATCTGCCATCGTTAAACCATCTATATCAATGTTTTTTAATTCTTTCTTGATTGTATTTACTAAATCTGGGTTTGCAACATCATCAATATACGCTATAGAAATGTCTGTTTTAGATCGTTCTCCTATTCGCATAATTTCAAATCTTAATCTAGGATCACGAATTCTTCTTCTTGTTAAGGCCGTATTAATAATAATATTTTCCACATAGCCATCACGTGAACCACGAACAACTTTCTCCGTATCAGGTTCTTGCGGAGTCCTTCCCGGATAGCTACGTACATCTACAATAAATGCTTCTTCATTTCCCTCTACGAATACAGCTATTAACCCTGATAATACTTCATCTACTGCTTCTTCAACAGTTTTTACAGGATCGACTGACTGGTGTACTAAACGATTATGGACGATTTCTGCTAAATGAGTGGATAAACGCTCATTATCATTAATCTCCACGAGTTGTTCTACAATTTCAATAATATAAGCAGCATCCGTAAGTCCATTAATATAATAGATATGAACATTCTTTTTTAAAACCTTTAATTTTCTTACTCCTAAATCAAAGCTTGTGTCCAACCCTACCCTATTTTTCATATACTCTTCGACTTCTGATAACTCTTTGGAGATTGGTGTTTTATTCTCCTTTTGTTTCGTCATAGTATCCACTCCTCTCTAAGATGATTTCTACTGCTTTTTTTGTAATAGGTGATCCTTCTTTATAATCATCTCGTTTTGCCATTTTCCCAATATCTCCGACCCCCACAATTACTGGGACATTTAGCGCATCCAAACTATAAACAGTATCACCGTTTAATTTTCCCATTTCTAGTTCTGGTACACCGAATTTGTCGACACCATAAGGAGTGAGCTCACCAAACTTATCAATACAAACATCTACTCTCGTCCACTCAGCCTGCCGCGTTTTTGCTGCCACAGCAATTACTCCTAAAACGTCTACTGAAGGATGATTAGCAACAAACTTTAACGCCCGTTCTCCTAAGCCTTCACCTAAAAATCCACTGTCATCAAACATAACAAAGACCGGATCACTTTTCGCTTTTTGTATTAATTTAATGATTTCAGGTCCTGTTAATACAGAAGGGTTTCCCTGAGAACTCGAAATACATCGTCCGCCATACTGTTTCGCAACGCACTCTACAGCTCGTTTTGCATATTCGTCTCCATCTGTTATGAGTATGACTTTTCTTTTTGTTGTCATGGGTAACCCTTCTTCCAAAATTATTGATTAACAAAATAGACCCAGTGAAATATAGAACCAGCAATTTTCCCTAAGACGATGGCCATGATCAAAATGATAATTTGTCCATCAATCCCAATTCTTTTTGCTAAAATCGGAAATACATTTAACACCTCTGTTAAGGCTGCTGCTAGCATTCCAAAGAATATACCACTTGCTAAGCCTAACGGAATTAGCACAAGAGGAGAAAGATATAAAGAGTAATTATTCAAGCTGAGTGTCCCCCAAATAATTACTCCGGAAACGACTGCCCATTCATAGAATTGAATCATTTTCATTGTTTTCGTTAACTGCGTCAGTCTCGGAATAATTCCTAAGACTGTTAAAAATGCAACAAAACCTGAACCCACCGCAAGACCTTCAGCAAAGCCTATAAAAGCACTCATTATTACCTTAATCGTCATCTAAATGCTTCATACTCTCTTTATTTTCATGAATCATTACATAATTATCTAAGTCTTGCTGGTATTTGAACATTTCTACTTCGAGTGGACTAGGTTCTTCATTAATTCTCTTTTTAAATACGTGATTAAAAAATAAAATCATACCTATTCCGAGCCCCAAGGAATAAGGAATTTGAAAGAGAAGTGGATGAGGGTCTTGACCGCCAGTAATAATGGTATAGAGACGTTGATGAACCTCTCTCATACTTACATCTTCATGAAAGTTCATAATTGCCATGCCTGCTCCTACAAATAACAGCACCCATACACAAATAAACAGAGGAATGGAAATTTTCTTTTTCCGAAACACTACTTCTATGATACTTTGTGATGGTCCTATTGTTTGTACTTCAAGAGTAGGATTGTATTTTTGTATTTCAGCAATCACCTTCATCACATCGACAATAATAATATTTTGATCATCAGGAGTCACCGTATGGACCGGAATTTGTTGCAGATCTACTAGCACTTGTTCTGGAGCTATTACTTGCGCCAACTGTCCAAGCGTTACTACACTTCCCGAATGTACTTGAACCTTCAGACGCAAACGTAAGTATACAGTTCCCTCCACGTCATTCACTTCCCATAAACATGATTTTCCTCCTCGTACCAATAGTATGGATTGCCAATAAAATTTTATGTAAAAATAGAAAAGCGCAAGCGGCTTGGTCAGCTCGTGAAGAAAATAGGGGTTTTCCTCAAAAGGCGCCTTTTGCCTTTAGAGGAAAATCATCTTTTTCACAGCGAGCTAGCCGCTGGAGCTGGACAATACGAAAAGCCCAAGCGGCTTGGCTTATGCTTGTCGCCCCTAGCCGCTGGAGCTAGACACCAAAGGCTTGAACAAAAAATAAGGTGCATCCCTCACCGCTCTCATACAGTGAAGGACGCACCTTATTGATTCATTTTTTCTTTCATGTTTTTGAGAATCTTTTTTTCTAGCCTTGAGACTTGGACTTGTGAGATTCCTAACCTGTCTGCTACTTCTGATTGGGTTTGGTCTTTGTAATATCGTAAGTAAACGATAAGCCGCTCTCGTTCATCAAGTTCAAGAATAGCTTCTTTTAAAGCGATTTTATCGAACCATTGTTGGTCGGTATTATCAGCAATTTGATCTAATAATGTTATAGGATCTCCATCATTTTCATATACTGTTTCGTGAATGGATGACGGAGATCTACTTGCTTCTTGAGCCATGATTACTTCCTCAACATTGTAGTCCAAGTGCTCCGCGATTTCATTTACAGTCGGTACACGACCAAACTTTTTCGAAAGCTCATCTTTTGCTTTACGGATTTTATTTCCCATCTCTTTTAAAGAACGACTTACCTTTACCGTTCCATCGTCACGAATAAACCTTTGAATCTCTCCAATTATCATCGGTACCGCATATGTTGAAAATTTCACATCGTAGCTTAGATCAAATTTATCCACCGATTTCAATAATCCAATACTGCCAATTTGAAATAAATCATCCGGTTCATACCCTCTATTAAGAAACCTTTGCACAACGGACCAGACTAAACGCATATTTTTTTGAACAATCAAGTCTCTTGCACTCTGATCTCCGTCCTGACTTCTTTTTATAAGCTCTTTGACTTCGTGGTCTTTTAAAAATGTCTGCTCTTTAGTGTTTTTCACTTCCACATCCATCGGCACGACTCCTTAATTGCATAGCGCTTTACTGCCCGCCAATTGCTTATTTAGTCTAATCGTGGTGCCTGTTCCTGGGTGTGAGATAACTTCTACTTCATCCATAAAGTTTTCCATAATTGTAAAGCCCATACCTGATCGTTCTAACTCAGGTTTTGATGTATATAAGGGCTGTCTTGCTTCTTCCACATTTTGAATGCCTAATCCTTCATCACGGACTGTCATTTCAATCGATCCGTTTTCTTCCAGCACAACAGAAATATACACCATTCCACTAGGATTATTATCATAACCATGAATAATAGCATTTGTTACAGCCTCTGAAACAACTGTTTTTATTTCAGTGAGTTCATCCATTGTCGGATCTAGCTGGGCAATAAAAGATGCCACTGTTACACGAGCAAATGACTCGTTTTGACTAAGAGCACTGAATTGGATATTCATTTCATTCCTCATGATTACGCTACCCCCAATCTTTGTAATGCGTTTTCTTCTGACGTTTCAAGTCGGATAATCTTGAACAACCCGGACATTTCGAACAACCGCTTTACTACTGGGGATATTGCACATACAATCATTTCACCATGTTTTTGTTTAATTTGCTTATACCTACCTAAAATGACACCTAATCCAGAGCTATCCATAAATTCTAGAGATTCCAAATTTAACATAATATGTTTTACATTATGTTCTTCAATAAGTTTTGAAGCTTGTTCCTTTAGCTGCTCTGCGGTATGATGATCTAATTCTCCACTCAATCGAATGCATAGTACATCCTTTTTTACTTCTAAGTTAATAGCAAGACTCACTATCGATAAGCCTCCTTTTTTGTTGTATAGTGAGTCATTTCGCTATAACTTTTCTTTATTCCTTCCCTATGACAAAACTAGAAGGATTTCGTCACAATTAGTGGTTTTTCTGTGATTACTTTTCTAGTTTTGAGAATATACCGAATGCACGTTTATATAATTGCCACCAACTTGCTTCCGGAACGTCTTCTTTTGCTACTAATATGCTTTCAGATACCTTCTTCCCATTGTTTTCAATGACAACCTTCCCTAATTTATCCCCTTTTTTAATCGGTGCTTTCAAGTTTTCATTGATTTTCACTTTCTTTTTAACACCATCAAGCTTTTCCCCTTTTTTCATCAGTAATGAAATTGGTTGGTCCGTAACAGCTTCGACTTTGCTCGTTTTTCCTTTCGAGAGCTTCGCCTCCGCTAAAGACTCCCCTTTTTTATAAATTGGCTTTGTTTGATATTGATTAAAAGCAAAATCTAACATTTTACTAACTTCACTATTACGTTCTTTCGGTGTTGGTTCACCAAATACTACGGCTATCACTCTCATGCCGTTTTTTTCAGCAGTGGCTGTTAGACAATATTTCGCTTCATTTGTAAACCCTGTTTTCAACCCATCGACACCGGGGTAGAAACGGACTAATTTATTTGTATTGACAAGCCAAAATTTATCTTCTGTATCTTCTCGTAAATAGGATTCGTATGTTCCTGTAAATTTAGTTATTCCTTCATACTTTAATAGTTCTTTTGCCATCATCGACATATCATGAGCCGTACTGTAATGGTCTTTAGCAGGAAGTCCAGTAGGATTTTGAAAATGTGTATTTTTTAACCCTAACTCTTTAGCTTTCTTATTCATTTTGTCAACAAACGCTTCTTCACTACCTGCAATATGTTCTGCTAGAGCTACAGACGCATCGTTTGCTGAACCAATTGCAATTCCTTTTAACATTTGCTCGACTGTCATTGTTTCTCCTGGCTCAAGAAAAATTTGAGATCCACCCATTGATGCAGCGTATTCACTTGTTCTTACTACGTCCTTTTTCTTAATTCTGCCTGTGTCTAATGATTCCATAATTAGAATCATTGTCATAATTTTCGTCATAGATGCTGGCGGCAGCTTTTCATGACTATTTTTTTCATATAGAATCGAGCCTGTATCCCTTTCAATTAAAATGGCGGACTTCGCTACTTCCGCAAGCTGCGTCTTTTTTTCTTCTGCAGAAGCTATAGGGGAAAAAGATGAAGCTATAAGGAAAAATGCCATCATCATACTAAATATCCGTTTCATTTTAAATAACCTCCATTCGGTCCTCATAGTAATCAGTACTTACAACCCCATTTTTTCCATATCCATCTTTTTTATACAGCTATTTCCAAGTTGTTTTGACTTTGAAACAATAAAACTTTAAATAACAGGCTGTTTGTATGAAAAAAGTATTTTTTAAGCATTGTAAAATTATTTAGAATAACCAAAATGAATCGCTTCTATACCACTTTGGCCACCAAATTTGCTTTTTTATAATAGATGGTGACAGCTTGGTTTCAGCCGCCATGTGAGTTTTTCGTAAAGTTTGGTATTTGTAAGCAATGAATCGTTTCTTTCCGCTCCAATTCACTCTATCTCTTCAACTGTTAATAAAAACAACAATCCTTACGAAAACACTCTTAAGAAAACAAATAAAAAACAAACGCTGCTTTTTTTAGCAGCGTTTGTTCACTGTGTTGAAAAAAGATTACGTCAATGAAAATGCCGCAAATTTTTTGTGGCATTTTCTTGTC
>NZ_JBHUMF010000005.1:0-66747 GCF_042684945.1 Bacillus seohaeanensis
ACGAGGGAATTCTATCGAGATTTTTATGTTTTGTCTATTGCCAAGATTGTTTTTCAACAGTATGAACAAACGCTGCTTTTTTTAGCAGCGTTTGTTTTTTATTTGGCATTACTCGGTTATTTCCCCATGGATTAACGTTGGTACTTCCACCTTTTCTGTCGAGAGTTTCATACTTTCATAAAGCTTTTCTTTCACTTGCTCAATATTCTCGCTATTACTATGAATTGTTACAAGCGATTCACCTTTTGTTACAAAATCTCCAATTTTCTTACGGAGTTCTAGACCAACTGCAAGGTCGATTTCCGATTCTTTTGTCGCTCTACCTGCTCCAAGCCACATAGCAGCAGTTCCAATTGCGTCGGCGATAATTTCAGAAACATAGCCGTCTTGTTTTGCTTCAAGTTCAAATTTATAGGAAGCTTGTGGTAATTTTTCAGGAGTATCTACAATAGAAGAATCCCCACCTTGTGATTGAAGGAACACTTTAAAGGCTTCTAATGCGGTACCATCACCAATTGCTTTTTGTAGCAATGACCTTGCTTCCTCTAGTGAAGATGCTTTCTCTGCAAGAAATACCATATGACTTCCTAGTGTAAGGCAAAGCTCTGTTAAGTCTTCTGGACCTTCTCCACGAAGCGTGTCTATTGCTTCCTTTACTTCTAAAGCATTTCCGATTGCAAAGCCTAGTGGCTGACTCATATCGGAAATGACAGCCATTGTTTTTCTTCCTACATTATTTCCGATATTCACCATTGCTTTTGCTAGCGCTTTGGAATCCTCTAACGTTTTCATAAAAGCACCTGCACCTGTTTTTACATCTAACACGATTGCATCAGCACCTGCCGCAATCTTCTTGCTCATAATAGAGCTAGCAATAAGAGGAATACTGTTTACCGTTGCTGTTACATCCCGCAATGAATATAGCTTTTTATCAGCAGGAGTTAAATTTCCACTTTGACCGATGACAGCAAGCTTATTCTTGTTTACTAAATCGATAAACTGTTTATTTTCAATTTCCACGTGAAAACCTGATACAGCCTCTAACTTGTCGATTGTTCCACCTGTATGACCAAGTCCGCGTCCACTCATTTTCGCTACCGGAACACCCACTGCTGCAACTAAAGGACCGAGTACCAGTGTAGTCGTATCACCAACTCCACCTGTTGAGTGTTTGTCAACTTTGATTCCTTTAATTTCTGATAGGTCAATCTGATCGCCAGATTCCACCATACTCATCGTAAGATCTGCGCGTTCTTTTTCACTCATATCTTGGAAAAAGATTGCCATTGTTAATGCACTAATTTGATAATCAGGAATTGACCCTTCCGTATACCCTTCGATAATAAACTTAATTTCCTCTGTTGTTAATTCTTTTCCATCTCGTTTTTTTTCAATCAAATCAACCATTCTCATGTTACTCGTCTGTCCCCTTCCCTTAAACAGATTTTACTATTTCTTTTACATAGGACAAGAAATTCGCACGAACTTTTTCAGTAGTCTCTATTACTTCATCATGGGTAAGTGGCTGATCTAAAATTCCAGCTGCCATATTAGAAATACAAGAAATCCCTAAAACTTTCAAACCTGCATGACGTGCTACCATAACTTCCGGCACCGTCGACATTCCGACTGCATCTCCGCCGAGCGTACGCACTAAACGAACCTCCGCAGGTGTTTCATAAGCTGGTCCTGTATTTCCTACATATACACCTTCTTTAATATTTAGCGATAAGCTATCCGCTATTTCCTTCGCTTTTTGTGTTAACTCTTTACTGTACGCCTCTGACATGTCTGGGAATCTTTCTCCAAGACGGGAATCATTCGGTCCAATTAATGGGTTTCCTCCCATATTGTTTATGTGATCAGTAATAATCATCAAGTCCCCAGGATTGAATGACTCATTTACACCACCAGCTGCATTTGTAACAATCAATATTTCTACACCCAGCTCTTTCATTACTCGAACAGGAAAAGTAACTTGGTCAAAACTGTAGCCTTCGTAATAATGAAAACGCCCTTGCATAGCCACTACTTCTTGACCTGCGAGTTGACCGAACACTAATTGCCCCGCGTGCCCCGCAACAGTTGACACAGGAAAATCTGGTATTTCACTATAGGGAATTTTAACCGGATTTTGAATTTCATCTGCTAACACGCCGAGCCCAGAACCTAAGATTAACCCGATTTTTGGTGAAGCTGTGTATTTGCTTTTTAAATATTTACTTGAGCTTTCAATCATTTCGTAATTCATTCTTCAAACTCCTTTAGTTCTACATTGTTATGATTTAAGATCTGCCAAAAAGCTTTTTCCATGTTTAGGCATTTTTACATTGAAGTTGTCCGCAACCGTTGCTCCGATATCAGCGAATGTTTCTCTTAACGGTAATTCAGTTCCTTTATCAAATCGTTTTGTATAAACAAGTAATGGTACATATTCCCTCGTATGATCTGTCCCATGGTGAACTGGGTCATTACCATGATCAGCAGTAATAATAAGTAAATCATCTTCCGTCATTTTTTCGATAACTTCTGACATACGCGCATCAAATTCTTCCAACGCTTCTCCATATCCTTGAGGATCACGACGATGTCCGAATAAAGCATCAAAGTCAACAAGGTTTAAAAAGCTTAAGCCTGTAAAGGTTCGATCCATTGTCTCAATAAACTTATCCATGCCATCCATATTAGACTTCGTACGCAGTGCATCCGTTACACCTTCACCATTATAAATATCGGATATTTTCCCAATTGCAATAACGTCATAACCTGAATCCTTTAGTTCATTCATAACCGTTCTGTCAAATGGTTTTAATGCGTAATCATGACGGTTAGACGTACGCTTAAAACTTCCTGGTTTTCCGACAAATGGTCGTGCAATGACACGTCCGACAAGATATTTTTCTTCCATTGTTATTTCTCTGGCAATTTCACAAATCTTGTACTGTTCTTCAATTGGTATAATATCCTCATGTGCAGCAATTTGAAGTACAGGATCCGCTGATGTATAAACAATCAGTGCTCCAGTTTTCATATGTTCTTCCCCAAGTTCCTCGATTATTGCTGTGCCACTTGCGGGTTTATTACCAATAATTTCCCTTCCTGTTCTTTCTTCCAATTCCTTCACTAGTTCTTCTGGAAAACCTTCTGGATAGACTTTGAAAGGTTTATCAATATTCAGACCCATAATCTCCCAATGCCCTGTCATTGTATCTTTTCCTACTGAAGCTTCTTGCATTTTCGTATAAAAAGCTGATGGAGAAGCTTGCTTTTCAATACCTTTTATTTCTTTAATATTTGACAGACCCATTTTGGCTAAGTTTGGCATGCTTAAGCCATTCATATGCTCCGCGATATGCCCTAATGTATCTGCTCCTTTATCATTAAATTTTTCAGCGTCAGGAGATTCTCCGATACCGACGGAGTCCATTACAATTAAATGTACCCTTTTATATGTATTGTTGCTCATGACATTTCCTCCTACCGTAGTATAATTTCATAAAATATCTAGTTCCACCTCGAGGTCAAATGACGCTTTCCCTTTCCGCTTAAGCGCTTCCAATGTATCTACAAGCTATCATACCCTTTTCGTTTTTTGATAACCACTTTCATAGTACGTCAGAAGTCTGACCTTTACATTTTATCGCTATCTACTCTAAAAAAACAAGAGAGAGCTAAAAAGAATCACAAAATTCTTTTTAGCTCTCTCCATTTAATCAATATATCACTCTATTAAAGTTAAATATACTTACGCTCTTGGATGATACTTGGAGTATACATCCTTTAATCTCGTTTTCGTAACATGTGTGTATATCTGCGTTGTCGAGATATCTGCATGTCCAAGCATCTCCTGTACCGCCCTTAAATCAGCACCATTTTCTAACAGATGCGTTGCAAATGAGTGTCTAAGGGTATGTGGTGTCAAATCCTTTTCGATATTTGCTTTCTTCGATAATGCCTTTAAAATCTTCCAAAATCCTTGCCTTGATAAGCCTTTACCATGATGATTTAAAAATAAACTTTCATCTCGGTGTTTTGAAGACCGCAGCTGAGGTCGCCCCTCCTCCAAGTACTTTTGAAGTATATTCATAGCTGTTTGTCCAATCGGAATGATTCGCTCCTTGTTCCCTTTTCCAATACATCGAACAAACCCCATTGTTAAATGTACATCTTCTACTTTTAACGTAATCAATTCACTAACACGAATACCTGTCGCGTATAAGATTTCTAACATTGCTTTTTCCCGAAGTCCCAGTGGAGTACCCTCATCAGGAGCTTCCATTAATGCTTCTACTTCCGCTAAACTTAGCACCTTAGGTAAGGAACGCTCCGTTTTAGGTGTTTCGATGTGTACGGTTGGATCTTGTTCAACCGTTTTTTCCCTTAATAAAAATTGGTGAAATGAACGTATCGATGCGACATGTCGGGCAATCGTTTTACTTGACTTGCCTTGGTTTTTCAAATGACCGAGAAACCCAACAATATTTCCTCTTGTTACCTCACTAAATGTCGAAATCCCTTCTACCTTTTGAAGATATTTACTATAGTTTTTAAGATCTCTTTGGTAGGATTCAAGTGTATTTTTTGCTAATCCTTTTTCAACTAATAAGAAATGCATGTAATCTTGTATATTATCTTCCAAAATGCATTACTCCCCGTTCATATAAAAAAATAATAATCGATCATACCAGCTGTTTTCTTTTTCCGTGACAGAAGAGGATACCTTAATAGCAGCACCTTCCGGCTTGTCATATCGATGGTAGTTTTCATATTCTTCATTAATCCACATAATACCATAATAAAAAAGAACCGTTGAACCAGTAAACAAAATAAATACCTTTATCGTGTGCCATATAGCTGTTATACCATTTTTCATGATTATACGCTCCTTAACGTTAAAGCCTCTCTGTATTCTTCTTAATACAAGCTATGACGTTTTTGAGCGGTTTTATACCAATTCTTGTGCAATTATTTAAAAATATGTAAGCATTGAGTCTATAACGCTGTTTTTTTCGTAAAGTTTGTTGTTTGTGGGCAAGGAACCGTTCCTTTCCGCTGCAGCGCTTGCCTTCTACTCTAATCCAATCTGCACTTTCAACTGTTGTTAAAAATAACAACCGTTTAAAAAACTGCCAAATAAAAAAACTGCCATGAGAAAATAAGAAATCTGACAAACTTCACGTAAAGCGTCATACTATCCCTTATTTAGGCAGCTCTAATTTATACCTCTTCTGTTGATTCACTTTTACCATGACATCGATAGCATATACCATGAAATGTCAAACGGTGGTCTTTTATTTTAAATTTCCAATCACGCTCTACAATCATTTCAACATCTTCTAATAAGTCATCTTGGATTTCATCCACTGCGCCACACTCAATGCAGACAAGATGGTGATGAAAATGGGCAGCACCTTCCTGACGAAGATCATAGCGTGACACACCGTCACCAAAATTAATTTTGTCAACAATTTTCAACTCGGTCAATAACTCTAGTGTTCTATAAACAGTAGCCAAACCAATTTCCGGAGACTTTTCCTTAACGAGGAGGTATACATCTTCGGCACTTAAATGGTCTTCTTCATTCTCAAGCAGTACTCTTACCGTTGCTTCACGTTGTGGTGTAAGCTTATAACTTGCCGAGTGCAGCTGCTTTTTTATTCTATCTATACGGCTTTCCATAATCCATTCCCTCCCTCGTCATGTCCTTATTATTATAACAAAAAGGGAGGAATAAGCAAAATAAAATTATTATAAACTAGAGATTATAATTGTTATTTATTAATAATAATTATTTATTTATATTTGTAATCACTACCTCCATTAAGCTTGGGGATAAATATGCTTCAATACTTGCAGCAACAGTCACAATTCCAATAGCTATAACGAGAAAAAGAATATACCTTGAAAACAATGGAAGCATTTGAAACGGAACAGCTGAACTTTGTCTCATAAAAATTTTTCGTATTAACGTTATAGAAAAACTAGCACTAAGAGTCCCAATAAAAATGAATGCCGGAATAATTACAATATTTTGTGGTAATACACTTACAAATGAAAGTAAAAAGCCATCCCAGCCCATCTGATTCACTAAGAACCCTACAGAAAACCCGACTACTACCCCTTTTAAAAACAGTAGGATAAAAATAAGCGGCAGACCAATAATAGATATCCCCAACACCCATATAAACCCTAAATACTTCACGTTATGTAGAAAACTTTGTTTAAATAATTCTTCTGCTGATGCTAGACGACCATCTTCAAGTTCTCCGAAAAACTTTCCTAAATAAAAATATAAATCTTCCTTTTGCGTGAAAGAAAGTGAATTAACAACAACTGCCCCAAAGATAACTCCCATCAGAAAAAGAGTAATAATAAACAGATAAATAGAGGAATGTGCTTGTACATGTTGGATGATTGGATTTGAACCGGATATTTTTTTACGCATCACTAGTGCCTCCTCTTAATAATTCAGACTGACTTCTCTCCCTCTGACGATCAGCCGTACGGTTAGATTACTAGATTCTATGTTGCTAGTTTCCTTAATATGACTCGTCTCTTAAATATAAAAAATAGTTTTACTATTGAAACAACACCGGATAAAAGTTATACTATTTTAAATATTCTAAAACAGAAGGTGAAAATGATGAAGAAACCTACTCTACTGAATTTCCCGGAGAAAATTGAATCGGAGAGGTTATATATTAGACCATGCCTTCCTGGCGATGGAAAAATTGTTCATGAGGCAATTGTCAGATCGAAAGAACAATTAAAAATGTGGCTACCTTTTGCCAAAGAGGAGCGAACAGTCGATGAAGTAGAAGACGGAATCCGCCAGTCATACGCAGAGTTTATTAAAAGAACCGATTTCCGCCTACACATTTTTTTGAAAGAGACAGATGAGTTCATCGGCTCTACCGGTTTCCACCGAGTCGACTGGGAAATACCAAAAGTGGAAATCGGATATTGGCTTGATACCCGCCATACACGAAAGGGATATATGAGAGAAGTTGTCCAAACTCTAACTACCTTCGCTTTTGATACATTACAAGTCAACAGAGTGGAAATTCGATGTGATGAGAAGAATATAGCTTCACGTAGGATTCCAGAAAAACTAGGCTATGTTCTAGAAGGGACTCTCAGAAATGACGATGTCAGCGTTAGTGGCCCAGAGCTTAGGAATACTTGTATCTATGCAGTTATCCCAAGTGATTGGAAATAAAAATCCGAGTCTAATTGACTCGGACTTTTACTTTACCTTACCATACTTTCCACCGCCACCAGCTTCAATCAAAAGCTCTCCATTTCTTGCCCGAATAATATTCTCCGCGAGCTTTTCAGGAAGGATTTCTTTCAATTCCTCTATTGTCACATGATGCAAAATATTCATTTCAGTTTTAAAACGAGCTAGCAGTTTAGTCATCGTTTTCGGTCCGAGCCCACCGATATACTCTAGTGGTACTTGAGGAATATAAGGAGGCCTTTTCACCTTTTCTCTATTGCCTGAGAGTTCCTTTATGCGATGTCTAACCCCGCGAATCGTTTTGTGAGAGCCACAAAACCTACAAATTTTTTCATCATTTTCAAGCTTTCCTCCGCAATCCTTGCATGTTGTGTCATAGTATTTTCCTAAAAGCGGATTTAGACCATAGTTCGTCTTTATTTTCCGCCCATATTTCCCTTTCAGTGCGAGCTTGATCTCAGAAAAATTTGGTTGTTCCATTTCAACTGCCTGATACTCTCTTGCCATTTTTTGCAGTGAATGCGCATCAGAATTTGTAACAAACGAATATTGCTTTAACTCTTCGATGCCACTTGCCATTTCTGTATTTGCGCTTAACCCAAGTTCGATTCCATCAATTAATTCCGGGTCTAACACTTCTGTTAAACTATTTTTCACACCTTTCCCGTATAAACTTTTAAACGGGGTAAACACATGAGCAGCAATAAAAAGTCCTTCTAACTCTTTTACTTTTTGTTGAAGCGTAATGCTACTACAATAAATCCTTTGTGTGCTTAGATGAATGTTAGTTACATGTTGACTCAGCCATCCTGAAAAGGTTTTTAGCTTATGTAAACTTGGAAAATAAGCTAAAACGTGGATTGGTCCTTGACTATCCGCATTATATAATTCGATTTCAGAACCTGGAATTAGTACAGTCCCATCCCTATGCCGGAAACCACCTTTTTCTAATTCCTCTATTTCGCCAACCTCTATAAGGTTTTCAATTTCCTCTATCACTTCAGGGGAATGACAGTCAATTATCCCTATTACATCTAATCCCTTTGGTTCATTGGAATAGATAAGAATATTTTCTAAAGTTAAGTTTTTTGATCCTGTAATTTTTACTGCCCGACCTTTGTACGTTCTCCCAATATGAACATGGAGGTCAACAAAATAGGTATTCATTTTCCACCCTGCCCCGCTTGTAATTGTAAGTATTGAATAGCGTAGGCCGTTTTCGCATCATAAATTCGTTGCTTTTTCATAAGCTGAATTGCCTCCTCTATTGTTATCTCGATCAATTCTACAAACTCATCCTCATCAGCAGCTTTGGCGTTTTCTAAAACATATAGCCCCTTTGCAAAATAAATATGTACAAGTTCATCCGCAAAGCCAGGTGAAGTATAGAAAGAAATAATGTGGTCAAGCTGTTTGCAACCATAACCTGTTTCTTCTTCCAATTCTCTTTTAGCGGTCACGCTCGGCTCCTCTCCTGCCTCTAGTTTTCCTGCTGGAATTTCAATAATCGATTTTTCCAACGCTTTACGGTATTGTTCCACCATCACAATTTTCCCTTCATCTGTTAAAGCAATGACCGCTACCGCTCCCGGGTGTTTGATCAATTCTCTTTTCGATGTATTCCCGTCTGGAAGCTCCACCTCATCTACTTGCAAATTAATAATTTTACCTTTATACAACGTTTCCGAACTAATTGTCTTTTCTTCAAATTTTTTCATAATAAACACGCTCCTGTTCTATTATCCCTTTACCTTCATACATTTTAGCATATCTACATTCTTAAGTAGGGTGGGGGTCTATTTGAAAATTATTTTGCAAGAAAACAAAGTTGTACTGGTCGGTAAGAGTTGGGAGATTAGAAGAAAGCTGAAAGAATATGGGAATAAATACGAAACGGTTGCTGAGTGGTTGAAAGTCACTAATAAAGAGTAAGAACAAAATTTTGTTTTCTTCTTGCTTCTTTCGTTAAAATAATGATTAAGAGAACTGTCTATTTTTATTATTATCAGTTCTCCTATTAAATTATCCGCATATTACTATTCTTTATTTGAATGATAGCGAAAGGACGGAGAAGCAATGGAAAAAAGACAGATTGGAAATTCAGATTTATTTGTATCCAAAATGGGACTAGGATGCATGTCACTCGGTACAGATGAAAATAGCGCAAAAGAAATTGTTAATTATGCTCTTCAAGAGGGAGTAAATTATTTTGATACGGCCGACTTATACGATTTCGGTACAAATGAGGAAATTGTCGGGAAAGCATTAAAACATGTGCGGGGAGACGTTATTATTGCAACAAAGGCTGGCAACCGCTGGAATGACACGAAAGACAGCTGGCACTGGGATCCTTCTAAAAAATATATAAAACAGGCCGTTAAGAACAGCTTGAGCCGCCTACAAACAGATTATATCGATTTATATCAGCTTCACGGAGGGACAATAGAAGATCCAACAGAAGAAACAATTGAAGCCTTTGATGAACTAGTTAAGGAAGGGTGTATCCGCTATTATGGTATTTCTTCTATTCGGCCAAATGTTATCAAAAAATTTGCTGAAAAGTCTTCTATTCAAAGCGTCATGATGCAATATAGCTTGCTCGACCGCCGTCCAGAGGAGTGGATGCCTCTATTAAGAGAACATAATATAAGCGTTGTAACGAGAGGTCCAGTAGCCAAGGGACTTTTGACAAAAAAAATGCTAGAAAAAGCATCCATTAAAATAAAAGAAAACGGATATCTTCACTACACATACAGCGAGTTAGAGGATACCCTTTCTACGATCCATGAAAAGTTATCCAGCAATAGAGAAATGAATGAGCTTGCTCTTCAATTTAACCTCGCTCATGAAGCTGTCGCTGCTGTTATTCCTGGCTCTAGTTCCGTTCAACAACTAAAGGAAAATATTGAAGCCGTCAATAAACCAACGCTTTCGGAACAAGAATACCAACTATTAAAGCAGGTGACAAAACAATCTAATTACGAACAACATCGTATCTAAAGAACAAAAGCAGAAGCGTCTTGAACAGCCTAAAGGCTGCATAAGATGAGCATCCCGGAAAGGTGTTCTTTGCCTTTTTGAGATGCTTCGCTTATGACCTTGAAGGGTTAGACGCTGGAGCTAGATGTAAACCACTTTCATTTTTGCGTTATCCATATGCCAATATTTTATCATTTTCTGGTTAACAAGGAAAAAGCGAGAAAAGGGCTCCGTACCCTACCTTTCTCGCTTTTTTGATGTATACCAGTTCAAAGCAACCTTCTCTAGTTCTTTTACAAAAGAATCTTTTCCATCAATATAGGCTTCAATATCCATTGGATGTTTTTCCGCCAATTCCTGTTTTATTTTGCTGTACTCTGCAGCTTCCTGTGAGTGGTTACGCAAATAATCTCGAAAAGCAATGTGTCTTATCACATTATCGCTCCCTGTTGGGAAAATATGAACATGAGTTAATCTATTTCCACTTTCATCTAACTTATAGAAAAACCTTCGATTAGTGATTCCATTTTCTCCTTTACTAACATATCCGTTCTCACTGAACTCCTGGTTTTTTGAATCAATATCTGTGAGTGATAAAACTTCTACTAGAATATCAATGATTGGTTTCGCTGCCACCCCTTCGACAGAGGTTGAGCCGATATGGTGGATGATAGCATTAGTAGGGAGGATTTTCTCCAAAATTTCTTTCTCGTCTAAAAACCTCCGTATCCAGGCCCTGTCATAATCCTTTATTTCTACTTTTCTCATTAATCTTTGTACTCTTCCCAGTTCATATTGCTTTCATTTAAAAGTTCTTCAAACGATTTATTTTTTTCTCGCTCTTTTCTTTCCTTAATCTTTTGCTGTCTTTCCTCTTCCTTTTTCTTCTCTTCTACTTTTTCTAACTCTTTTTTCTTATTCTTTAATTGTTCAAACACGTTGGTATCAATAGAATCCTTTAATGTTAATTCTTTCTCCTGCTGTTTTCTCTTTTTCATATTTTCCCCTCCTAAATGACAATTACCTAGCCATACAATTTATTTTGATAGAATCAAGCTATCTTTATTTTATAATACTTATCCGTTCTCTCGTCAAAAAAAGGGATTATCTACAAGAAATAATCCTTGCAGATAATACCCTTTGTCTATTATCAACTTTTAAAATGCATTAAGTTTAACATCTTCCGGAATAATCAATTCTGGCTCTGTTGAAGCTTGAATTTCTTCCGCAGTAAAGCCCTCCGCTACTTCCTTTAACAATAACCCCTTATCCGTTACGTCGATAACAGCCCTATCCGTTATAATGCGGTCTACTACTCTTTCTCCTGTCAGGGGTAGGCTGCATTTTTTAAGAATCTTGCTTTCATCATTTTTATTGACATGCTCCATAATGACGATAATCTTCTGGGCACCATGAACAAGATCCATCGCTCCACCCATACCTTTAATCATTTTTCCCGGAATCATCCAATTTGCCAAGTCTCCATTCTCCGAAACTTCCATTCCACCTAATATAGCAACATTGATATGCCCCCCACGAATCATCGCAAAGGATTCCGCACTGTTAAAGTAGGCTGAACCAGGTATTGCCGTTACTGTTTCTTTGCCTGCATTAATTAAATCTGCATCAACTTCCTCTTCTGACGGATAAGGCCCTATCCCAAGAAGTCCGTTTTCAGATTGCAAAACTACCTTTTTATTATCCGATATATAATTAGCAACTAATGTTGGCATCCCTATTCCTAGGTTTACGTAGTGACCATCTTCTATTTCCTTCTCTGCTCTTTTTGCAATTTTTTCTCTCATTGCTGCACGATCCATTATTCCACTCCCCTTCTATGCTTTTTTAACTGTTCTTCTTTCAATTCGTTTCTCTTGTTCTGCTCTAATTAGCTTTTGTACGTAAATGCTTGGAGTATGAATTTCATTTGGAGAAAGCTCTCCCGTTTCATGTAATTCCTCCACTTCCGCTATCGTTACCTTACCTGCCGCTGCAATAATAGGGTTAAAGTTCTGGGCAGTTTTGTTATAAATCAAGTTCCCCATCTTATCTGCTTTCCAGGCACGCACAAAGGAGAAATCCGCTGTGTATGCTTCCTCTAGCAAATATTTTTTCCCATTAAAAACTCTTGTTTCCTTCCCTTCTGCGATTGGTGTTCCAACTCCAGCTGGCGTATAGAAAGCTGGGATTCCAGCACCGCCAGCACGAATTTTTTCCGCTAGCGTTCCTTGAGGTACTAACTCTACCTCAATTTCCCCCGAGAGCACTTGTCTTTCAAACTCTTTATTTTCACCAACATAAGAACCTATCATCTTTTTGATTTGTTTGTTTTTCAGTAATAATCCCAATCCCCAATCATCTACGCCGCAGTTGTTAGAGATAATAGTTAAACCCTTTACTCCTTTATCTACTAAAGCTAAAATTAATTTTTCTGGAATCCCGCATAGTCCGAATCCTCCAACCATCAAAGTAGCACCATCTTGAATTTCTGCTACTGCATCTTCGAATGAAGAATAAAGTTGTTTCATTATAATTCCTCCTTTTTCTAGTTATCTAGTTCTACTACTGTTGCAACACCTTGACCTCCACCGATGCATAGAGTAGCTAAACCTGTTTGGACATTACGCTTTTTCATTTCGTGAATTAATGTAACGAGAATTCTTGTACCACTTGCTCCAATTGGATGCCCAAGCGCAATTGCCCCACCGTTAACATTCAATACATCACGATTAAATTGCAATTCTTTATCAACAGCCAATGATTGAGCTGCAAATGCTTCGTTTGCTTCGATGAGTCCAAATTGATCTATTGACAAATCCGTCTTTTCTAATACTTTTTTAACGGCTGCCACGGGACCAATCCCCATCACACTTGGGTCAACTCCGGCATTTGCATTTCCTTTTATGCTTACTAAGGGAGTAATTCCAAGCTCTACTGCTTTTGCTTTGGACATTACTACAACGGCTGCTGCCCCATCATTAATTCCGGAAGCATTCCCGGCTGTTACGCTTCCATCCTTTTTAAAAGCTGGACGAAGCCCTGATAATTTTTTAGCTGTTGATTCTTTTCTAGGAAATTCATCTGTATCGAAAACAATCGGGGAGCCTTTACGCTGAGGAACCTCAACCGGAACAATCTCCTCTTTAAATCTTCCTTCCGTAATAGCAGCGACTGCTTTTTGTTGGCTATCCGCTGCAAACTCGTCTTGCTCTTCACGAGTAATATTATAGCGTTCGCAAAGATTTTCGGCGGTCATTCCCATGTGATAATCATTGAACGCACACCACAATCCGTCTGATATCATACTATCAACAACTTTTTGATCCCCCATCTTATATCCATTACGAGCGTTTTTTAAAAGATATGGAGCTTGACTCATATTTTCCATTCCACCTGCAACGATAATGTCTGCATCCCCAGCAAGGATTGCCTGTGTTGCAAGATGAACCGTTTTTAATCCGGAACCGCACACTTTATTTATTGTCATCGATGGTACATTTTTGGGTAGGCCTGCTTTCATTGCTGCTTGACGAGCGGGATTCTGACCAAGTCCTGCTTGTAGGACATTCCCCATAATTACCTCGTCTACCTCTTCTGGCTTTACTCCTGATTTTTGAAGTGCCTCTTTAATTACAACAGCACCAAGGTCAGGGGCAGAAATATCTTTTAATGAACCATTAAAATTTCCGATAGCAGTACGTACAGCACTGACAATTACTACTTCCTTCGACACTTTTCTTCCTCCTCTAAGCTGTTAGCAGTCGGTTTTTCCGAGTTGCATTCGCCTTCTACTTATTTGCGAAGATCCTACTAAGGTTTACTAGTATTTCTTCACATATTAAAAACTACATCATGTTATTTCATTCGATGTAAGCGTTTAAATCCCTCTAAATTTGTCAAAAAACTTTTAGTTGATTTTAAGTTCGGAATATTTTTACAATAGATACTAGAAGGTCTATTTATCACGTACACACTTTCGCTACATAGAAAAACAAATTAGCCAGCATGATTAATTTTTAAAATAAGTATTCATTTACGCTGATAGATGAAATGAGGGGGAAAAAGAATGAATTTACCAGAACAAGCAATGATTATTGAAGTCGGCCCAAGAGATGGGTTACAAAACGAAAAAAGCTTTGTACCGACAGAAATAAAAAAAGAGTTTATTGGACAATTAAAAAAAGCCGGCATTAAAGAAATGGAGTTAACTTCTTTTGTCTCACCAAAATGGGTTCCACAAATGAAAGATGCAAGTGAGGTTGTAGAGGCTTCCTTAGGCGGTGGCAGAGACATTGTCCTTGCCCCTAATAAGAAGGGAATCCAGCGGGTCTATGGAACAAGTTGCAAAGCAGTAGCAGTATTTGTAGGAGTTAGTTCTACGTTCAACAAGAAAAATATTAACAAGACGACAGAAGAGGCAGTAACGGATTTGGAGCCTATTATTAGTGAGCTGAAAGAAAAGAATTACTTCGTACGTGCTTGTATTTCTACCGCATTTTATTGTCCGTATGAAGGAAAAATAAACCCAGAATCTACTGTGTCTCTTTGTCAAAGATTTGTCGGAATGGGTGTCGATGAGTTAAGTGTAGCAGATACTATCGGAATGGCTAATCCTAAAAATTCATTTGAACTTTTTTCAAAATTAAAGTCTTCACTTGGTGAAGTTCTCTTGACGGCTCATTTTCATGATACAAGAAAAATGGCTCTAGCTAATATTTTGGCTAGCTTACAGGCAGGAGTGGACAGATTCGATGCATCTGCTGGTGGGTTAGGAGGCTGCCCATTTGCTCCCGGTGCCACTGGAAATGTTGCTACCGAAGATGTTGTGTATATGCTGGAAAATATGGGAGTTTCCACTGGGATAAATTTAGACGAGCTTGTATCCGCTATCGATATAGTGAAACCTCATGTAACGAGGACTATTGAGACAGGATACTATCGTTTAGCACATGCGATTGAACAGTAAATCCTATTCCCCTCCTGAAACATGAATAGTCCTTAACTTCTTGTACAAACTAAAATTGTGATACAGGATAAGGAGCTGAAACGTATGAGCCAAAAACGCGAAAAAGGCTATAGCCAAAAGGGAAAGCCTAATGCAGATACAGTTAAAAATACAATTGCTGCAGAGGAACTAGAAAAGGCGATTCATCCTACAAGAAGACAAAATTCAGAACAGTAAACAATTGTTTACACTATGATCACCCAATTATAAGTTGGGTGATTTATTTTTTCCAAGTAATTTTTTCTTTCCTTTTAATGGTAGAATAAAATAGATTCTATTTCTGAGGTGATTTTTAATGAAAAAATGGTTTACTGTCGTTGGTGGTGCTGCTGTCGCTACAGTAGGTCTCGGATACTATATCACTAGTCGTTTTATGTATATGCGAAAAAAAGAGGATAGTTTGATTTTACAGCGAGAGACAGAAGCACTACGTTTTAATCTAGAGGAGTATTCAGCTCTTCCTAAGCAAGAAATAATGCTTCGTTCCCCTTATGGTTATGACATTAAAACAATATTTATCACCGCTAATCCAGGTAAGAAATATATGATTTTCTGTCATGGGGTAACGGAAAATAAATTTAACTCAATAAAGTATATGAATTTGTTTTTGAAAAGAGGATTTAACGCGGTTATTTATGATCACCGCCGTCACGGGGAATCCGGTGGAAAAACTACAAGTTATGGTTACTTTGAAAAGAATGATTTAAAGGTCGTCGTTGATGAATTAATTCGCCTCGTGGGAGACGATGTCTTTTTTGGAATTCACGGAGAATCAATGGGAGCGTCCACTCTTTTGCTTTATGCAGGTAGTGTCGAGGACAGAGCAGATTTTTACATTGCTGATTGCCCTTTTTCTGATTTCGGCGAGCAGTTAGCCTATCGAATGGGGATTGAACTCAAAATACCGGCAGATTGGCTTTTACCGCTTGCTAATACCACATTAAAGTTTCGTGAAGGCTACACGTTAAAAGATATATCGCCTATATCTGTAGTAAAAAATATTCAAAAACCTGTGTTATTTATTCATAGTAGTGAAGATACCTTTATCCCTCCCGAAATGACACAAAAGTTATATAGAAAAAAACAAGGTCCTAAAGAACTGTACATAGATTTTAAAGGATCGCATGCCCAATCCTATAACTTCAATCCTAAACAATATGAACAGGTAATAGACCAGTTTCTTACTAATTTTGTTTATGTAAAGGAACCTGTTTTATGACTTATAAGCGAGAGTCCATCAACTCTCGCTTACTTTTGGATATAAAATAAAATTCATTCTTCCATTTAATATCTGTGCCGGACTCTTCAGTTGAAAAGAATTAGCCGTTTTAGAAAAGTCCACTTTTAATTGTTTATCGAGAAATACTGTTTTTGATTTTTCGATTAAAATTGGCATTAGGTTGGTTTCTATTGTTAGTTCGTCTATTCCTTCTGGCTGAAGAATATACCACAGAGTAGGAATCCCACTCATTACACAACCACAGCCGTCTATATCATACTTCAGCTTTAGGTATCCTTCTTTCCCATCTATTTTTTCATTTATCTTTTTTATTGCCTCATCTGTAAAAGTAATATGCATTTTCTTTCCCCCTCCCTTCTATCCTAACATAGAATAGCAATACTAGCCTTTGCACCGCTCTGTTCTACTAATATTTCCCCGTAAATTCAAAGGCTGTTTGAAATATAGTATAATCATTCTTTATTGAGTAATTGCTTTTTTGTTTTTTTCCCCTTACTATCATAAAGGGGAATCTCTGGAATTTTTATTTTTGTAGAAAGGATGGTTTTCATGACGAAAGCTCAAATTAAAGTGAATGACAATGGGTCTCTTAAGGTAACAGGCGATGTGGAAGTAATCGATGCAGACGGGAATGTCTTCCCAACTAAGAGTGTATTTTCTCTCTGTCGCTGTGGTCTATCAAATAAAATGCCCTTTTGCGACGCTTCCCATAAAGGGAAATTTGAATCCTGTGTACGAGCTGAAAAAGTTTTAAACGAAGAATAAATCTACTTACGAAATAACTGAAGCTAGAGGTGGCTAGATTAGCCCCTCCTATACCTATAAAATTTCAACAAGTACGTTGCATGCACTTTTGAAGATGAGGGACAAGTACCAACATATAATCATTTTTAGAGGTGGAATATGGAAAAATAAGTAATAAAAAAGATGATCCAGCAATGTTTTTTGCAATATTAGCATGGATTAGATACCGTTCCGTTAGGTGATAAAGATTACGAGTGGTTTTATGATGAGATTACAAAAAAGTAAGTAGGGGAAAATATAAAAATCCATGAGGTTATAGAGGACATTGTTTATGAACTTCTAGTCGGATAAATTGTCATACAAGCTATCTATTCCTCCCTGAAGCTAAGAAAAAGCTTTACCCTATCATGGAGTAAAGCTCGTGAATAAAGCAAGAATTAGACTTCACTATTTTTTATAAAATGCATTTTTTCCTAGCCTTTCAACAATCCTTGGTGCGAGTTGATAAATAGCACTGCCAAAATTCATCCAACGAGGTAAGTTGACCTCTCTCTTCCTCGTGAAAAGGGCGTCAATGACTTTAACAGCGACACGCTCTGGGTCCAGCATGAATTTTTCTACATTTTTCACATAGCTTCCTGATTTATCAGCAATTGAAAAGAAATTAGTTGCGATGGGTCCAGGATTAACAGATGTTACATAAACTCCCGATTGACTAGCCTCCATTCGTAAACTGTTCGTAAATCCTAAAACAGCATGCTTAGAGGCAGCATAGGCACTAGATTTCGGCGTTGCCAACTTTCCTGCTTGCGAAGCAATATTCACAATATGCCCTGACCGTCTTTCTCTCATATGGGGGAGAACCTGTTGCGTACATGCAACTAAACCAAGAACATTCACATCGAACATTCCTTTAATATCTTCAAACCGTGCCTCGTGAGCCTCATCAAATACGCCATATCCCGCATTATTGATTAAAACATCAATACTTTGAAACTCTTCTAGAATACTTGAGAAAACCTTGGGGACCTTTTCAAATTCTGATACATCAAGACGGTATGTTTCTACTTTCACTTGGAATTGACGAGATATCTTCTCTTTTAAAGCTTCAAGACGCTCTGCACTTCTAGCAATCAAAGCTAAGTTGCCTCCATTTTCGGCAACACGGAGAGCCATTTTTTCCCCTATTCCCCCTGAAGCTCCTGTAATAATGACATTTTTATTATTAATTTTAGCGTTCATGTTCCACCTCGGTCTAACAAGAATAATAATAGATTCCGTTTCTTTCTATTTTACTCACTCTATTCTGTGATTCCAAATAATCAAGCTGACCGAGTGTTTCCGACAGTGTTAATACAAGCTCCTTCTTGTAAACAGAGGGAAATAATTTTTGGCAGACCTCGAAAATCGTCATTTCTTTTCCCTCTAAAAACTGCTGAACTTTCTGCGCTCTTTCTTCTTGTTTTTCTAATCTTTTTGGGATTAATGAATGAACATCATGTACTTCATCCCCATGGCCTGTATACGCTATCGAAATAGGATAGTCCAAAAGCTTCTTAAGAGAGTCATTATATTGAAGAAGTGGCTTTGTTCGTTCCACCCCCTCTTCAAAACTAGGTTCAAGAAGCGGATTAGGAGAAATGTGGGCTAATACATGGTCTCCAGCCAAAAGCGTGCCATCTTTTTCCCTCCAAAAAGATAAATGACTTTGGGCATGTCCAAGCGTTTCGATAACTCTCCAATCCTCTAACCCAGGAATTCTCTCTCCTTCTGTCAGTTCAACATCGAGTTTTCTTTGACACATATAGTCTAAGGTAGATATTAGTCCTGGTATGTGTGTTAAAAACTTCTTCGGAATTCCCGCTTCAATAAATCTGTTCGTATAAAATTGCCTATAAACAGTATCAAAACGTTCATTACGATCAAGCCAATGTTTATTATAAGGATGACCGTAGACTGTAATATCATTCGTAAATCGATCTAATAATCCTGCATGATCTGGATGATGATGTGTCAAAATAATTTGTTCAATGTCATTTGGTGTATACCCGAACGTTTTTAACTCCCTTTTCAATTGTTCCCAAGCCGTATCCGTTAATGGTCCTGCATCAATTAAAGAAAGAGCATCTCCTTTTACTAAATAAACATTTACATCCCCAACCGGAAATGGCGTGGATAATGTTATTTTTGCTAAACCTTTAAAAGTGTTAAGAATCATTTTATTCACCGCAATCCCTTAAAAATGAATAGTGCTTCATTTTCATTTTACATTTTTTCCTTCAATTTGTCATTTTAAATGAAATTTTCTGAAAAAAAGCTTGACAGACTACCTCTTTATTTAAGATAATCACGAATAATATAGTTAGAAAAATAGCAAGTTGGGATATATATAAATCGATGATAAAGGATTAGTACATAACAGATGATGCAAGAGAGTGAAGTTCGAGTAGGCTGGAAGGCTTCATCATCCTCTCTGTTATCGAACCTGCCTTTTGAGTGTCAGAAAAAGCTGAACGTCTCCTCGCGTTAACGGGGAAATCAAGTGTGTCTGCAGATGCTTTTTTGCGGATAAATCAAGGTGGTACCACGGAAGCAAACCTTTCGTCCTTTTACAGGATGAAAGGTTTTTTTCGTGCAAGAATGATGGGAATTTGAAAAGTGGAAGCGACTTGCTTAGATGTGCCATTGACCTCGAGCCTCTAGTCGCTGAAACTAGACAAAAGGAGGAGCTTTAATGAAAACATTGTTTTTCGGTGCAGGTTCAATGGCTAGTTCTATCATCTCTGGGGCCCTTGCTTCTAACTTCCTAAAGAAAGAAGAAATAACTGTAACTAATCGTTCAAATCAACAGAAACTTCATGAATTAACAAACAAATTAGGTGTGAGTAGCTCATACGATACGAAAGCATTATTGCAGGACTGTGATGTTATCATTCTAGCGGTAAAGCCAAAGGATTGTCTTGATGTACTAAGTAAAATAAAAGGATTCATTTCTCCTCAGTGCTTCATCATATCTGTACTAGCTGGTATCTCCTTAGCTACTATTGAGGAGGCACTAAATTGGAAAGGCTCACTAGCCCGTGCAATGCCAAATACGAGTGCTTCAGTTGGGAAGTCTGCCACAGCAATCTCTTTTAACAATGTAGCAACCGACCAAGAAAGGGAATGGACACTTGGGTTATTTAATTCAATAGGAATTACGTCCATTACCGAAGAAAATCAACTGGATTTAATAACAGCCTTATCTGGAAGCGGACCAGCATACATTTATTACGTCGCGGAAATACTTGAATCAGCAGCTGTTGATATTGGTCTTAATAAAAAGTTAGCAAAAGAATTTATTATTCAAACAATTGTCGGGGCTGGAGAAATGTTAAAACATACTGGATTGGAAGCAGAAGAACTAAGGAAAGATGTCACAAGTCAAGGTGGTACAACAGAAGCTGGAATTAAAGCACTACAACAACATGAAGTAGAGCAAGCGTTTTATGACTGTATAGAAAGTGCAAAAAACCGGTCGGAAGAGTTAAGAGAAGAGATTGGAAGAATTATGCAAAAACAGTCCTACTAACCAATAAAAAAAGAACAAAAAAGCAGAATACTTTTTATCCAAACAACCAATTGATATAATCAGACTGTATTTAGCAACACGAAATATTTATACAAAGGAGCAATGAAAAAGATGAGTAAAAGAAAGCTTTTCGAACCGTACAAAATAAAAGATATAACGTTGAAAAATCGTATTGTTATGGCTCCTATGTGCATGTATTCCTGCCATAATGAAGATGGAAAAGTAGAAAATTGGCATCGGACACATTATACAAGCCGTGCTGTTGGTGGGGTCGGCCTAATCATTCTTGAAGCAACTGCCGTCACCCCACAAGGAAGAATTTCCCCGCAAGACTTAGGAATTTGGAGTGATGAACATGTAGAAGGACTGGCAGAGCTAGTTACGCTCATGAAAGAACAAGGAGCAAAAACTGGAATCCAACTGGCTCATGCAGGTCGTAAAGCAGTACTTGAAGGTGACATTATTGCCCCTTCAGCGATTCCTTTTAATGAAGACATGAAAACACCTCTTGAAATGACAGATAATGATATTCAAGAAACAATACAAGCGTTTATAAAAGGAGCTGAAAGGGCAAAGAAAGCGGGATTCGATGTTATTGAAATACACGGAGCACATGGCTATTTAATCAATGAATTCTTATCTCCTCTTTCTAACCGTCGCACCGACAGCTACGGTGGCTCAAAAGAAAATCGTTATCGGTTCTTAAAAGAAGTAATCGAAGGAATAAAAACAGTATGGGAAGGCCCTCTCTTTGTGCGTGTATCTGCCGAAGACTATAATGAAGACGGACTTCATGCAGAAGATTATGCAGAATATGGTGCATGGATGAAGGAACAGGGAGTTGATCTTATTGATGTCAGTTCTGGAGCAGTAGTTCCTGCTAGAATCCCTGTTTTTCCAGGGTATCAAGTGAAGCTATCTGAAACGATAAAATATGGGGCAAGCATCCCGACAGGAGCAGTCGGACTAATTACAAGTGGGATTCAAGCAGAAGAGATTTTGCAAAATGAACGTGCAGATCTTATTTTACTTGCGCGTGAATTACTTCGCGATCCATACTGGCCACGAACAGCTGCTAAAGAGCTTCGTACAGAAATTGAATCACCAAAGCAGTATGAAAGAGGATGGAGATAATAAAATGGAGCGTATTTCCCCTTAATATGGATGCTTAAAAACTAATACTTTGCAATCCATCAACTTTAACAAAAACGACTGACCTTAAAGCTTACTGTTTTTGGGTCAGCCGTTCCTTTACTTCTTTCCCTCCTAGATCCACTCCTAGGGTTACAATAGATTGATTTATTCTCCATACGTAATAAAGATGGTGAATCAAATCAAGATGGGATTGATTCCTACTCGGAGTAAGTCTTTCAATTTTTTCTCGCTCATCAATTAAGCTGTATAATTTGCCCTCACGTTCTTTTTCTGTAATAAGTGTTCTTAACAAATTGATATTATGCTCTAACTTTTCTTCCATTTGTTCGAATACTTTTACTAAATCTGCAGGATAGTCAAAGTTTTTCCTGTACGAAGAAGCGACTAAATGTTTGGAATAATAATTAATTGCCGTAAAAATGGTTATCCACCGCGCGATTCCTGAATGACTAAGTCCTCCAGGTCTATTAACAAGTGAGTAGGCTTCATCCTTTATCGATTGAAGTTTAAGGTCCATCGCAAACGCTTTGTCCGCAAGTCCCTTTACATCGATATCTTCTCTAAAGCTTCTTACATAATCTGTTACATAAGGCAGCAATTCTACTAGAAATTCATCAAGCGTGTCTGCGACTTTATCTTTTGTTTTCTTTGGAAAAATGACCGCTGAAACTAAAAGAGCAATAGCTGCACCGGCTATAGTATCGATTACTCTAGCACCTAGCAGAGTGAAGGTTATTCCGCCAAGTAAAATGTCATACATAAATGCGATTAACATTGTGATAAATAGGCTCATTAATGTATAGGATACTGCAAACAAGTAAAACGAAAGAAAGACTACTAAAAATATAAGAACAACTTCCATTACAGCATGATCAGAAACAAGCTTTGCCACCAGAAATCCAATTGCCGCCCCTAAAATAGTTCCAAAAGACCGATCAAATGCTTTCGTATACGTCCTGCCAACGGATGCCGTTCCAAGCAATACAATAAATGTTGTAAGAAGTACCCAATATGGTTGGGTAGGGGATATTATCTGACCAACAATTACCGCTAAAGTACTTGCAACTAAAGCCTGAAAAGCCTTTTTGGTGGACTGTTTTACCCCTTTCTCCTCTTCCTTTTTCTCTTCTGAATCCGATTCTTCCTTCTCTTCTGTGGCGATTTTTTTGGTACGGTCTTCCTCTAGCTCTTTTATAGGAAGAGATTTTTGAATTTCCATTGCTGCTTCAATTATATGATTAGCAATAGACTCAATCCTCCTAATTAAATAAATCCATCCTTTTGGCTGTTCATCTCTACTCAACAAATCCGCAAGCACCAAACGAAGAGCCTGAACTGCTTTTTCTGTTTCTTCTAAGTACTGTTTTTCGTAACCTTGAGAGAGCACCTCCACATTTCGTAAAGACTGAACAACCCATACAAGCAATCGTTTTAGTTCTTCTATTTCAAATGCCTCCGCCTTTTTCAACCGGCTTACAGAGTCTGTCAAAGTCTCTACAAGCATTTCCGCATCAAAAACATACAACCGTACTTGAGAAGTTTCAAGTCCTGGCCACACCTTTTTTACATCATGCGCATTCAAATCACCCGAAACGGTTCTGGCATATTCGCTGGTCTTTCGAACATTTTTCTCTAGGTTTTTCATTCGTTTTTGATTAAATTCAGGATCTTCAATAACTTTTATTAAAATATTAAAAGTTAAATTTGTTTGAATATGAAAAGAACGCATGCTTCTTTTTAAAATATGAGCGGAGTCTTTAAAAAGAATAAAGTTATAAAGAAACGCATAGAAAATTCCGAAAGCGATTCCCATGTAAAACCATGGCAGCTGATTGGTAGATAAGTTTAATACGGAAGAAATATAAACTGTCATAAATCCAATCATAGAAAGGGAAAAATATCTTATACCGAATCGAGTAAAATAAAATGCACTAAATGTAATCAAAATCATTAAGGTATCAATATAATAGGCATTTCCCGCTAATAGGGAACCAATACTAATTCCAACCATTGCGGAGATTCCCAATAAAAGCGTAGTGATTTTTTTTTTCCTCTCTGTCTCGTCCATAACATTCATAATACCGAGCATTCCAGCCATTCCCGAAACGATAGCAGGAGTAATCGTATCCTGTCCGACCATCTTTAAAATAAATAGTGTAGTAAAAATGGCGGAGATTAAACTAAGGGTGGCTTTCCCTGCTTGCTGTAACCTTTTTCGACCAGGATCAGAAGCCACCAGCCTTCCAAGCCAGTGATGTCTAATATGTAAATGTTTCATCTTATCAACAACCTTATGCTAGTAACTTCTATATATTTGTACCCAAGTAGGTTCTATTTCAACCTATTTTTTCAATTAGAATCTTTTACGACAAAGCGTTCATTCATTATAACGAGGAAAAATACTCAAGAGAAATTGTTTGCTCATAGTAGAGAAGTCTTTCAAGAAAAAAGAGCCCCTTAGCTCTTTTTTCATTATTTTTTCCTCAACTAGCTTATTTATTTGGTATCTCCACTTCCAATAAATCTTCAGCTATATAACTATTCTCAAAAATTCCCCGTGCCTCTTCTTGCAGCTCCTTCCAGCTTTCTTTCCCAAACCTAGAACTTATATGTGTAAGATAAAGCATTGCTACTCCAGCTTGCTTTGCTACTTCAGCAGCCTGCTCGGTTGTCGAATGATAGTAGTCATGTGCCATCTTTGCTTGTCCTCTATTAAATGTCGCCTCATGAACAAGTAGATTAGCTGATTTTCCAAGTTCAATAGCTTCTTGACATGGGCGCGTATCTCCAAGTATCGTGACGACTCTCCCTTTAATATTTGGTCCCAGAAATTCCTTGCCATGCAGGACGGTTCCATTTTCGAGTGTCACACTCTCACCATTTTTCAATTTTTTATATAATGGCCCCGGTGAAATCCCTCTTTCTTTTAATCGATCTACCTGCAACTTACCATGCTTATCTTTTTCCACTACTCGATAACCTAATGTAGGAAGGGCATGATCTAATTTTTTGGCTATGACAAGGAAATACTCGTCCTCAAACACAACACCTTCTTCAATTTCTCTAATGTCAAGTGGGTACTGTAGATGGGTACCGCTTACCGATAAAGATACATCAATAAATTCTTTAATTCCTTTTGGACCGTATACCGTCAGTAATGAATCCCCGCCTTGAAACGATCTACTCCCCAATAAACCCGGTAGTCCGTATATATGATCACCGTGTAAATGAGTAATAAAGATTTTTTCAATTCTTCGTGGTTTCAATGATGTATGTAAAATTTGGTGCTGTGTAGCTTCTCCACAATCAAAAAGCCATACAGTACCTCTTTCCTCTAATAATTTTAAGGCAATGCTTGTTACATTTCGTAGCTTTGCTGGAACACCTGCACCCGTCCCTAAAAACAACAATTCCAAAGCAGTCACTCCTGTCATCAATAAAATGTGCTTCTATCATAGCATAATATCTACAAAAGATGCCTTTCTCCTATATGTCCAATATTTTAGAGTAGAGAAATGGTTATAAGATTTAAAAATAAAGCCATCATAAGCATGAAGATACTTTGTTAGAAAAATTCATCAGCATATAATTTGCTTATTACTTCTAGAATCTTTAAAATTATATAATTGTACAGGATACATTTTTATGAAACAATTTTTAAACCAAAAGCAATAGACAAGAGTAAAAAAGCGAGGTCGTTACTGTGAATAATACCAACACACCTTCTTCTCTTATTATGAT
This sequence comes from Bacillus seohaeanensis, assembly GCF_042684945.1. Classification (NCBI taxonomy): domain Bacteria; kingdom Bacillati; phylum Bacillota; class Bacilli; order Caryophanales; family Bacillaceae; genus Bacillus; species Bacillus seohaeanensis. Next base: position 25,676 of record NZ_JBHUMF010000005.1, read on the forward strand.
ATTCGGAGCAACAGGTGATTTAGCAAAAAGAAAATTATATCCATCCCTTTACCATCTATTCCGGAAAGGGAAAATCTCGAAAAAGTTTGCTGTAGTCGGTGTTGCACGACGCGACTGGACAAACGAACAATTTAAAGACCATGTAGAAACATCTGTACATAATGCATTAGGGAAAAATGAAGATATTAAAGAGTTCGTTTCCCATTTTCATTATCAATCACATGACGTTTCTGATAGTGACTCTTACCGTGCTTTAAAAGATTTAGCTGATGAACTAGACAATTCATATGGCCTTAATGGTAACCGCATTTTCTACTTAGCAATGGCCCCTGAGTTTTTTGGTACGATTACAGATCATTTAAAACAAGATGGTTTAACAAACACAGATGGATTCCAGCGGTTAGTCATTGAAAAACCATTTGGACACGATTTAGAATCTGCAGAAGAATTAAATATGCAAATTCGCGAGTCATTTTCCGAAGATCAAATCTATCGTATTGACCATTATTTAGGAAAAGAAATGGTACAAAACATTGAAGTCATTCGATTTGCAAATGCCCTTTTTGAACCACTTTGGAATAACCGATACATCTCAAATATCCAAATCACTTCTTCCGAAGAACTTGGTGTAGAAGAACGCGGTAGATATTATGAAAAAAGCGGTGCATTACGAGACATGGTACAAAACCATATGATGCAAATGGTTGCATTGCTTGCAATGGAACCTCCAATTAAATTAACAACAGATGAAATTCGCAGTGAAAAGGTTAGAGTATTTAGATCACTTCATTCGTATAATGAGGAAGAAGTAAAAGAAAATTTTGTTCGTGGTCAATATGGCCCTGGTGTAACAGTGGATGGTAAGGTAAAAGGTTATCGTGAAGAAGACAATGTTGATGAGCAGTCAAATACGGAAACATATGTAGCAGGAAAACTGAGCATTGATAATTTCCGTTGGGCCGGTGTTCCCTTTTACATACGGACAGGAAAAAGAATGGAAGCCAAGTCAACAAAGATTGTCATTCAGTTCAAAGATATACCAATGAACCTTTATTATAATAAAGACAATTCAATGTCTCCTAATTTGCTGGTTATTCACATCCAACCAGAGGAAGGCATAACATTGCATCTCAATGCCAAAAAGTCAGGTCAAAATATTGAAACAACACCGGTTAAATTGAACTTTGCCAACAACAGTTTCGATGGTATGAATACACCGGAAGCATACGAAAAATTATTACATGATTGCATGCGCGGAGATGCCACAAACTTCACTCATTGGGATGAAGTAAAACTCTCTTGGGCTTTCGTCGACAAAATTTCCGACTACTGGGAAAATACCCGTGAACAACATTTCCCTAACTATGAAGCAGGGACCATGGGACCTAAAGAAGCCGATCAATTGCTTGCCAAAGATGGTTTCTTCTGGTGGCCAGTAGAAAATTTAGACGTTGACCAATGCTAGTAAACAAAAAGCCGGCTCTTAAGTTTATTTACTTAAGAGCTGGCTTTTTATTTGGCTGCCTTCCAAAAAATTGTTGCTTTTAACAACAATTGAAAACATAGAGCGGAAGGTACTTGACCCCCGTGGGATAGAGAGGAAAAGTCGAGACCGCGCAAGACTGGGAATGGGTGTCTCTGGCTCCAGCAAGCTGGGCAAGCCACTTCCGCTTTTCTAAGAGGCTCGACAAGAGTCTAGTGCCTGCAGCAGAAAGGAACGGTCCCCTGCCCACAAACAACAACCTTTACGAAAACAGCCTATTTTGAATGACACACCCCAAACTTTCCTAACTATTGTAACTAAAACAAAAACCCTCTCTGCTTAAATATCAGCAGAAAGGGTTCTATTTTATTAATCAGTCAAGCCATTCTGTATGGAAAATGCCTTCTTTATCCGTACGCTCATATGTATGAGCACCGAAGTAGTCACGTTGAGCCTGGATTAAGTTTGCAGGCAATGTTTCTGTTCGATAGCTGTCATAGTAAGACAATGCCGCAGAGAAGCCTGGTACTGGAATACCGTTCTGCACAGCAATGCTAACGACCTCGCGAAGCGCATATTGATAGGTTTCCACTATCTCTTTAAAGTAAGTATCTAACAATAGATTTGTTAAATTTGACTCACGGTCGTAGGCATCTTTAATTTTTTGCAAGAATTGAGCACGAATAATGCAGCCTCCTCGGAAAATCATAGCGATGTCACCGTACTGCAAATCCCAGTCATATTCATCTGATGCTGAACGCATTTGGGCAAATCCTTGTGCATAAGAACAAATTTTACTCATATAGAGAGCTTTACGAATGGATTCAACAAACGCTTTTTTATCACCTTCAAACCCTTTTGTATCTGGTCCTTTTAGCATTTTGCTCGCTTTTACACGCTCATCTTTGATCGCAGAAATAAAGCGTGCAAATACAGATTCTGTAATAATTGGCAATGATACTCCCAAATCTAAAGCACTTTGGCTTGTCCATTTACCTGTTCCTTTTTGCCCGGCTTTATCAAGAATAACATCGACCATTGGTTTGCCTGTTTCATCATCTTTTTTCGTAAAAATATCCGCTGTAATTTCAATTAGGTAACTATCTAACTCACCTTTGTTCCAATCAGCGAAAACTTCATGAAGTTCATCTGCACCAAAGCCTAATACATTTTTCATTAGAAAATAGGATTCCGCGATTAATTGCATATCACCATACTCAATCCCATTATGAACCATTTTCACATAATGTCCTGCACCATCCGGGCCAATGTAGGTTGTACATGCATCTCCATCTACTTTAGCAGCAATATCTTTTAAAATAGGAGCAACTAAGTCATAAGCTTCCTTTTGACCACCAGGCATAATAGAAGGTCCAGTAAGAGCCCCTTCTTCACCACCTGAAACTCCTGTACCAATAAAATGAATACCTAATTCACTTAATTCGTGGTTACGACGTCTCGTGTCTTCAAAGAAAGTGTTCCCACCGTCAATTAAGATATCTCCTTTTTCAAGAAGCGGTTTTAGTTGCTCAATCGTAGCATCTGTTGGCTTTCCTGCTTTAACCATTAATAATATTTTTCTAGGTTTTTCTAATGAGTTTACAAACTCCTCAATAGTATATGTAGGTACAACATTCTTCCCTTGAGATTCATTCACCATCTCATCTGTTTTTTCACTTGAACGGTTATAAACAGAAACGGAATAACCTCTGCTCTCAATATTCCAAGCCAGATTCTTTCCCATTACGGCAAGACCGATTACACCAATTTGTTGCTGTGACATATGTCAACGTCCCTTCGTATCTAGAATAGAGTGAAACTTTAAAGTCCATGGAGAGTTTTTTTATCTCCACTACATGTTAATAGAAACAATCAAACATTTACGGGTAGTTGTTCCCTTTTTTAAGTCTTACCCAAGGAACTCACTGCCCATAAATCTAAGACAGTCTTTGGTTTTTAAGTCCATTTTAATTTAACAAGATTCCTTCTCTAGTGCAACTAATACACATTTTGCTACTTTCATTCTTTAACGTTTCCTTATTAAAACAATATCATTCCCTTAGAAAATCTTTATTGAAACTTGTATCTTCATTATTATTGGACACTGGTTTTTGCGATGTAGTGTGAACACCTCTAGAAATAGAATCTTTCCCGAATTTTTCCTGTAACTGTGACAACACATTATAGAGTGGTTCTTTTTTCGCTTCTACTTCAAAAGAAAATATATCAAGCTGCTGAAATGCCTCACTTTTTTCAACTAAGTCTTGTCCTGTTACACCTAATAAACGAATAGGGTTTCCATCCCAATGATCTAAAAATAATTTCTTGGCTATTAAAAATATATCTTCCGTCTTATTGATGGGATTTTCAGTTTTTTTACTACGTGTAATCGTTTTTCTCTTTTTATTCCTAATCATTAATTGAATGGTGGTCGCTAACATTTGTTTTTGCTTCAGACGCAAGGAAACCTTTTCAGATAACTTCTCTAGCACATAGAGAAGCTCTTGTTGATTAGTCGTATCTTTCGGTAATGTAGTAGAATTGCCGATACTTTTATAGTCATAAATCGAATCGGGATCCACCGGACGACTATCCTCCCCAGCAGCCCTTGTCTTTAATCGGATGCCGTTTATTCCCAATAATGACTTCAGCTGAATATCGTTAGCATGAACAAGATCCTGAATTGTCATGACACCAATACGATTTAACTTTTCTGCTGTTTTTTTCCCGACCCCATGCATCTCGATGATAGGAAGAGGCCATAATTTTTTCCCGATATCCCTTTTTCGTAAAACTGTTATCCCCATCGGCTTTTTCATATCAGAGGCAGTCTTTGCCAAAAATTTATTAGGTGCAATCCCGATACTGCATGGTAGGTCTAGTTGACTTTTTATTTGCTTTTGAATACGATCTGCTATTTCTAAAGGAGTTCCTAGTTCGTAGCTTGCTGTAATATCCATATACCCTTCGTCAATGGATACCGGTTCAACCAAATCGGAATATGTTCTTAGTATTTCAAACATTCCTTTTGAAGCCGAACGGTATCGTTCAAAATTAGGCTTTCTAACAATTAGCTGCGGACATAGTTTTTTCGCTTCCCATAAAGGCATTGTTGTTTTCACACCAAATTTTCTTGCTTCATAGCTGCATGTGACAATTATCCCTTTTCTTTCTTGTGGATCCCCTGCAATCGCAAGTGGCTTTCCTTTAAGACTAGGATTATAAGCCATTTCTACAGATGCATAAAAACTATTCATATCAACATGTAAGATGACTCGTCCTTTTTTTGGATAATAGGAATTCATAAAAATCAATCTTTCTATTATAGATTCACTTCATCCTTTTGACTATTTATGTACTCTTTGATTTCTTTTATACCCTCTAGTGATTCAACTAATATATGGGGATCAATCATTGTTATCAGTCTATCTTCTAAATTAATAACTCCGGAAAAATATTTTGTTTTTGAATAAGCAAGCAAACCAATATCTTTAACATTATCAGATGGTATATCAATAATTTCTTTTGCTTCTCGAACAAGAAGTCCAACATTTAATGTTTCCGAATGTATTACAATTAACCTTAAGTGTTCTGTTTGCTCAGAAACCTGTTCATACAGGACAGCTCCCAAGTCAATTACCGGAACCAACTCTCCCCGAGCTTTCACAAGACCCATTACAAATTTGGGTAAGTGAGGGATAGGTGTCACGTGTGAGAACTTTTCAATAGAAATAACGTTGGCAATAGGTAATGCATAATCCTCTTTCCCTGAATGAAAAACGACTACTTTACTCATTAATTTAAACCTCCTCAAACAATTAGCATCTTTTATTCCGCATTAACAGGCATTAATACCTCCACCTTAAGATTTAGAAAATCAAAGAGGCGTAGGTGGGAGTAACTTCCCGTAAATGCCCGATTAGTTCAACTAACAATCAGTAGGAGATGCCCCCCATTGATTGAAGTTTCATTTTATGTATATCTAATGTACCATAACTATAGCTAAATTGTACGTACTGAGATATTTCTCTTTTTTAATAGAATTTAGTAGAAGCTTCTAGTACGAATAAAAATGAGCTGATAATGGTTACCTGCCCATTATCAGCCCATACACATAAATTTATTCTCCAGCAACTTCCTTAATAATTGCTACAACTAATTCAGAAAGTTTTACTAATTCTTCAACTGGCATTCTTTCATTTGTTGTATGAATTTCTTCATAGCCTACTGCAAGATTAACTGTTGGTACACCAAAGCCAGCAATAACATTAGCATCACTACCACCGCCACTAGTTAACAGTTCACTCGGTCTACCAATCTTTTCAGCAGCACGTTTTGCAACTTCTACTACCTCATCTCCTTCTCCAAATTTGAAGCCAGGATACATCACTTGAACATCAACTTCTGCTTTTCCACCCATCTCACTTGCAGTAGTTTCAAAAGCATTTTTCATTTTCTCTACTTGAGCTTCCATTTTTTCAGAAACAAGGGATCTCGCTTCTGCTAAAACATCTACACGATCACACACAATATTCGTTGCTTGTCCACCTTCAAAACGGCCAATATTTGCCGTCGTTTCCTCATCTATACGACCAAGAGGCATTTTTGAAATTGCTTTTGAAGCAATGGTGATGGCGGAAACACCTTTTTCTGGTGCAACGCCAGCATGTGCTGTTTTTCCAAGGATTGTTGCTTTTACCTTTGCTTGTGTTGGCGCAGCAACAATAATATTTCCAACTTTCCCGTCACTATCAAGAGCAAAACCATACTTCGCCTTTACAAGAGATGAGTCAAGTGCCTTTGCTCCAACAAGGCCGGATTCTTCGCCGGCTGTAATAATAAATTGGATTGTGCCATGAGAAATATTATTTTCTTTTAACACCTTAATAGCTTCAATCATTGTAGCAAGACCTGCTTTATCATCCGCTCCTAAAATTGTCGTACCATCTGAATAAATATAACCATCGTCTTTCACTTCAGGCTTTACTCCTTTTGCAGGAACAACCGTATCCATATGAGAAGTGAAATAGATTGTATCTACACCTTCTTTCGTACCTTGTAGTGTACAAACTAAGTTCCCTGCACCATGGCCTGTTACATCTTTTGTATCATCTTCGTAAACCTCAACACCTAAATCTGTGAATTTCTTTTTCAAAATACCAGCTATTTCTGTTTCATACTTTGTTTCTGAATCAATTTGTACTAATTCTAAAAATTCATTGAGTACGCGATCATTATTAATCATTAAATAACCCCCAATTCTAAATATCTGTGAAAAATGCAAAGGATATTCCTATCCTCCCTATATGTAATCACCTCATTATTATATCGCTAATAGGTTTGATGGACAAATGAGATACTGTTCCTGCGATAGAAAGAACAGAGAAAGAGGAAGCCCTTTACTATGTGGCTTCCCCTTATTATGGTGCTCGCTAAAACTAAATGGACTACGTAAGCGTTGCTACCAATAGCCTATTTTTAGAAAATAGCCTAAAGAAGGTTTTCATGAGATTTTACAGTGGTATATTTCCATGCTTTTTACTTGGTCTTGTTTCTTTTTTGTTTCTCATCATCTCTAAACCTTGAATCAATTTTATTCTAGTTTCCCGTGGATCGATAACATCATCTACCATTCCCATTGATGCTGCTACGTAAGGATTTGCAAATTTCTCTCGATATTCTTCTATTTTTTGTTCCCTTATTTCTTCTGGATTATCGCTTCTGGCTATTTCTCTTGCAAAAATAATATTTGCTGCACCTTGTGGACCCATTACAGCAATTTCTGCATTAGGCCATGAATAAACAAGGTCTGCTCCAATAGATTTACTGTTTAAGGCAACATAGGCACCACCGTATGCTTTTCTTAAAATAACAGTAATTTTAGGGACAGTTGCTTCCGAATAGGCATAAAGGATTTTTGCACCATGACGAATGATCCCTCCATGTTCCTGTTTAATACCAGGAAAAAACCCTGTAACATCTTCAAAAGTCACGAGAGGAATATTAAAGGAATCACAGAAACGAATAAAGCGGGATGCTTTATCCGATGAGTCAATATCAAGACCTCCTGCCATAAACTTTGGCTGATTACATACTAACCCAACAACTTCACCTTTTATTCTCGCTAATCCTATCACAATATTTTTGGCAAATTCCCTTTGGACCTCCAAAAAGCTTCCTTCATCAACAATTTCTTTTATCACCGTTCTGACATCATATGGACGAATTGCGTCAAACGGAATTATGTCCGTTAAATTCGGTCTATAATCATCCTCTTTATCGGTTTCCAGTTTAGGAGCCCTTTCTTCATTACTTTGGGGCAAATAACTTAACAATAATCGGACAGATTGAAGCACTTCTTCCTCTGTTTTCCCTCTAAAATGGGCATTTCCACTAATGGAATTATGTACCTTTGAACCTCCTAGATCTTCAGAACTGATTTTCTCGCCAGTTACAGTCTCAATTACTTTCGGACCAGTAATAAACATTTGACTCGTTTCATCTACCATAAAAACAAAATCGGTAATCGCTGGTGAATATACCGCTCCACCTGCACAAGGCCCCATAATGACGGAAATTTGCGGAATAACTCCCGAATAAACAGAATTTCGATAAAAAATATGTCCGTAACCATCAAGGGAAACAACACCCTCTTGGATTCTTGCTCCTCCTGAATCATTTAATCCAATAAACGGAGCACCGTTTTTCACAGCCAAGTCCATTACATGCGCAATCTTTTTCGCATGCATTTCACCTAATGCACCACCAAATACGGTAAAGTCTTGTGAAAACAAATAAATTGGGCGACCACCTACTTTCCCGTATCCTGTGACAACACCATCTCCAGGACCGTTGACACCATCAAGACCAAAATCATTACAACGGTGTTCAATAAAAGGATTCAATTCCACAAAAGTATCTGGATCTAATAAAATGTCAATCCGCTCTCTAGCTGTTAACTTCCCCTTTTCATGCTGCTTCGCAATCTTTTTATCTCCACCGCCTAGCTCCACTTCTCTTCTTTTATCATAAAGTTCATTAATTTTTTCATAAATATCCATTTGTGAATTCCCCCTTCTGTGGTTAGAACAGACCGATTGAAGTTATTTCTTTATTAAGTGGACAAAGATAATTTTGTCTAGAAAAGAATCTGCTCTCCCATCGGTCGCTTGTGAAATTTTCTTACTCGGTTTTTTCTTTGTCGCATAATTCGTATAGCACACCATGCCCAGACTTTGGATGCATAAAAGCAACTTGTGCCCCTCCTGCACCTGGCTTTGGTTTATGATCAATCATGTTAATGCCCTTCTCTTTTAATTCATCTATTCTCTCTTGAATTCCTTTGACTCCAAAGGCAACATGATGAATCCCTTCCCCTTTTTTTGCAATAAACTTTGCAACTCCCCCCTCATCTGTTAAGGGCTCTAATAGTTCTAGCTTTACATTACCTCCGTCAATAAAAGCAACCTTTACATTTTGAGAATGCACTTCTTCTATTTTTAGGAGCTTTAGTCCTAATACGTTTTCATAAAAAGGTAGCGTCTCGTCAATTGACTTTACTGCAATACCAATATGGTCGATACCATTCATCTATACCATCTCCCTGTTATACAATAGTTGACCTTAATACCATTCGATGAACGGTGTCGAATTCCCTGCTTTTTTTATTAATTTCAGAAAGCGATTACAATTATCCAGTGGTTGTCTTCCTATACTAATCACGGTAAAATAAGAAATGTCTTTAATAATTTTTTACCTTTCACTATATGAAAAGAGATAGGGAGAGACATTATGCGCAATAAAAAAATCCAAAAGATTGTTGTATTTTTAATGTTGATTGCCATGATTGCAACAACAGTATTAACTGGCTTAGCGATGTTTCTATAAGAAAAAGGACCCGTTATAACGAGTCCTTTTTTATTACCACAGGGCACCTTGCTCCTCACCGAGCTCCTGAAAGCTTTTATTCGATTTGACCACATATACTTTCGTTCCAATTGGCACTTTCTCATAAAGAATTTCTACTTGAGAACTTAGCATACGAATGCACCCATTAGAAATATATTTACCAATGCTAGACGGGTGATTTGTGCCGTGTATACCATATATTCTTCCATCTGTCCCCTTAGCATCGAAGCCAATCCATCGGGTTCCTAAAGGGTTTCTAGGGTCACCTCCAGGTATATTCTTTTTCCTGTAATAAGGATTTTTCGCTTTAACTGTAACGTTAAATAAACCCTCAGGTGTTAATTCAGTTGTTTTGCCTGTCCCTACTTGGAACGTATTTTCAATTTCTCCATTCACAATAAAAGCCAATTGATTGCTAGTCTTATTCACGATCAAAAAAGGATCTCCTGGTAGCGGATTCCTCCCAAGAGGCCAAATCGGTGAAGTCACTAGAAGTATTGCAAGAAATAGCCGCATAACATCACCCTTTATTTCATGTTATCCCGCATTAACGGGCAGTACCCCCCACCTCAAGCGTTGGAGAGGATTAAAGAAGATTTGGTGGGGGATACCTGCCCGTATCTAGTTGCGGCTCCTAGCACCTCGAGTCATAAGCTGTACTGCTTGCTATGTGGCAAACTACGCCACTCCGCAGTCCATCTTATGCTTGTCGGTGCTGGACAGTCGCCTCCACTTTTAGGCATAAAAGCCCGATTGGTTCAACTAACAATCGGTGGGATCCCCACTGATTGAAGTTTCACTTTATGCATAGTTTACATCTTTTTTGTTTTTCTCATTCTTTTTTATTCCTTTAAAAGAACTTTTGATTAACAAATATTGCTCCATCTCCAAAACAAATTGATAAAGTGCTGCCCGTGCTTCAAATTCTTCTCGGGTTTTAGGAAGCTCCATCTCTTGAAATTCTACTTTCATATCATATAACTTTTTCAAATAAAGAAGTGCTGTGTTTCCAGGATGAATATTTTCACTCAATTCTTCCATAAAATCCGCTATTCTTCTTCCTTGTTCAACTGTGAGTGAAATGGAGGTTACAATTGGCAGTACTCTTTGAATAATATCAAACTGTCTTTCCCGCATTTTAAAATAAAGATAGTACAAGTTTTCGTTCCGTAAGAAATGATTCTCAACATCTTTAAATGCCAATGATTTTGCTTCACGTAAAAGCCTTTCTGTTTCGGTGATTTCTTTTCCATCCCAGTTGCTGTCATTGGTTCGTAAATATTTAATTATTTCACAAAAGATTTGGTGAAAATTCTCCTCAACTTTCTCCTGATAATCCACCAATTTATTTTCAACACTAGGCATATATAAATTCATAATCAGCGCAATACCAATTCCGACAACAATAATACCTAACTCATTTAGTAGCATAGGTAAGGTAACATTTCCAGCTGAATAGATATGCAGAATAATAACAATACTTGTTACAATACCTTCCTTTGCTTTTACAGCCACCGTTGTAGGGATAAAAAAAAGCAATAAAAGACCTATTATAAAAGGATGATAAGCAATGAATTCGAAAAACACTGTTGAAAAAACCATTGCTAGTACGCAAGCAAGAAACCTAGTCCAAGCTGCTTTAACTGATTTTTTCTTTGTGTTTTGAATACAGAGTATGGTAATGATTCCTGCAGAAACAAAGTTTCCCAATTGAAGCCATTCAGCAAGGCTGATAGCAATCGCTGTACCGACTCCAGTTTTTAACGTACGATATCCTATTCGAAACATGTTTTGTTTCTCCTAACTGCTATGTAAGTAATAATGAAATTATATGTAAACACACTCCACCACTTTAGTTTTACATATGTAAAAAGAAAAAATACCTTTTTACGATAAAGTAAAGCTTCAATCAATAAGGGGGTTTTTACTCCCCTCGATACAAGATAAAAACGAAAATAGAAAGTAAAAAACTAGGAAACAGAGTATGCTTCCTAGTTTAATAAAAGGATTAAACCTCTTCGCAATATTGGTCAAAATAGGATTGCAGTTTATTTACAACAGACATAGGATCATGTCCCTCTATTTCATGTCTTTCAACCATCGTCAACAGTTTTCCATCTTTTAATAGAGCAAAAGATGGTGATGATGGCGGGTAACCAGTGAAATAGCTGCGAGCTTTTGCAGTTGCCTCTTTGTCTTGACCTGCAAAAACAGTTACTAATTGATCTGGACGTTTATCAAAGTGGATGGCATGTGCTGCTGCTGGACGCGCGATTCCTCCTGCACAACCACATACAGAGTTAACCATAACCAATGTTGTTCCTTCTTTTGTCAATGCTCCCTCTACTTCTTCTGGAGTCGCAAGCTGTTTATAGCCAGCAGATTCAATTTCTTGACGAGCTTGACCTACTACATCATTCATAAACAAATTAAAATCCATTTCCATGGTCTACTCTCCTTTTTATAACAACAATGTTGTTTAATGTAACCCCATCATACCAAGACTGAACCTTGAATATCAAATAAATTTGCTTAGCATACTAAAGTGTCATTAGAAAAGTAAAATTTTTACTGATCATTGTATATTTTCATAAGACTTTCAACCGCTTTGGTTGAAGTATATTCTTCATTAAGGATACTCTCCTCCCACCGTGGAAGCTCCTTTTTAATGGCACTATTCTGGAAAAATTCGTTTAATACTCTGTCTTTAAGCATCGAATAAAACCATTCTTGTGTCTGCTGCATTCTTCGTTCAGAGAAGACCCCACTCTTCTTCGTATCTGCTTCAAATCGTTGAATAGTGTCCCAAAGTTTATCGATTCCTATATTCTCGAGAGCTGAGCATGTGTAGGCTCTAGTAGACCATCCTTTTGTTGCAGGCTGGAGGAAATGAAGAATTTGATTAAGCTCACGCCTTGTTTTTTTTGCAAGGGCTTGGTTCTCGCCATCGGCCTTATTGACGACAAGAGCATCAGCTAATTCTATGATTCCTTTTTTCATCCCTTGTAGTTCATCACCAGCACCTGTAATGACTAATAATAAAAAGAAGTCAACCATCTCTCTTACAACAACTTCACTCTGTCCGACACCGACTGTTTCAATGATTACGATATCATAACCTGCTGCTTCACATAGAAGCATTGTTTCTTTTGTTTTTCGATGAACCCCTCCGAGAGTTCCGGCAGTTGGAGAAGGACGCACGAACGCATTTGGATTACGTGCTAATTTTTCCATTCTTGTTTTATCGCCTAGAATACTCCCTCCAGAAACAGTAGAACTCGGATCAATTGCTAAAACAGCTACACGATAACCTAAATTACATAAATGCTCCCCAAAACTTTCAATAAAGGTACTTTTTCCAGCTCCCGGGACACCTGTAATCCCAATCCGGAGACTATTCCCTGTAAATGGTAACAATTCCTGTAGAAGCTTTTGGCCATTTTCATAATGTTGTCCTTTATTACTTTCAATTAGTGTTATTGCTTTCGCTAGTTGACCACGATCATTATCGAGAATTCCCCTTTTTAATTCTTCGATGGACCCTTTCTCACCATTTCTTTTCACAAATCGTTTACGGCGATTACTATCACTCATTACCCTTGCACTTCCTCATAGCCGAGGCGGTAATAAATTTCTTCAATTACCTTTTGTGCGGCAACAGGAATAATGGTTCCAGGTCCAAACACGGCAGATGCCCCATTATTTAGAAGAAATTCGTAGTCTTTAGCAGGAATTACTCCGCCAATTACAACAATAATATCCTCACGTCCCAGTTTTTTTAATTCCTGAATTAATTGAGGTAGCAATGTTTTGTGTCCTGCCGCAAGCGAACTAACACCAATGACATGCACATCGTTCTCGACTGCCTGCAACGCAGTTTCTTCAGGTGTTTGAAATAACGGACCGATATCAACATCAAAGCCTAGATCAGCGAATGCTGTCGCTATAACCTTTGCTCCCCTATCGTGCCCATCCTGCCCCATTTTGGCAATTAGGATTCTTGGTCTTCTACCTTCGTTCTCAAGGAAGTCTTCTGTCATCTCTTTCACTTCCGTAATCTCTTGTTCATTAGAGAAATTCGAACTGTACACACCACTAATAGAGCGAATCGTTGCTTTATGACGTCCAGAGGCCTTTTCGATTGCAGAAGATATTTCACCAAGTGTTGCTCTCGCTCTTGCTGCATTTACTGATTTCTCTAAAAGATTCCCTTCTCCGGACGCGGCGGATTGCGTCAATTCTTGAAGTGCTTGTAAAACTTTCTCTTCATCTCTTTCCTTTTTTAACTTTTTAATTCGTTCGAGTTGCTTTTGGCGGACAACAGTATTATCGATATCTAATGTTTCAATTGGGTCTTCCTTATCTAATCGATAACGGTTTACACCAGTGATTGACTCTTTTCCCGAATCAATCATCGCTTGTCTTCTGGCAGCCGCTTCCTCAATCCTCATTTTCGGTAGCCCTGTTTCAATAGCCTTTGTCATGCCGCCAAGTTCCTCAATTTCCTCTATATGTTTCCAAGCCTTTTCCATTAACTCATTAGTGAGTGATTCCACATAATAAGACCCTGCCCAAGGATCAATCACTTTCGTAATTCCAGTTTCTTCTTGTAAATAAAGCTGCGTATTACGGGCAATTCTCGCTGAAAAATCGGTTGGAAGTGCTATCGCTTCATCCAGTGCATTTGTATGCAATGACTGCGTATGTCCCATTGCTGCAGCATGTGCCTCTATCAATGTTCTTGTTACATTATTAAATGGGTCTTGTTCCGTTAAACTCCAACCGGAAGTTTGCGAGTGAGTTCGGAGAGCCATTGATTTTGAATTTTCAGGATGGAAGGTTTGCATCATTTTTGCCCAAATTCGTCTAGCTGCTCTTAATTTGCTCACTTCCATAAAGTAGTTCATCCCTATCCCCCAGAAAAACGATAAACGCGGTGCAAAAGAGTCAATATCAATTCCAGCAGACAAACCTGTCCGTACATATTCCAAACCGTCCGCAAGTGTATACGCTAGTTCAATATCTGCTGTCGCTCCTGCCTCTTGCATATGATATCCAGATATACTGATGCTGTTGAACTTCGGCATATACTTAGAGGTATATTCAAAAATATCCGAAATAATTTTCATTGACATTTTTGGAGGATAAATATATGTATTGCGGACCATATATTCTTTTAAAATATCATTTTGAATCGTTCCAGTTAATTTTTCCTTTGAAACACCCTGCTCTTCTGCCGTCACAATATAATATGCCATGATTGGTAATACTGCACCATTCATTGTCATCGAGACAGACATTTGATCGAGCGGAATCTCATCAAAAAGAATTTTCATATCTAAAATGGAATCGATTGCTACCCCAGCTTTTCCAACATCCCCAACAACACGCGGGTGATCAGAATCATATCCTCGATGCGTCGCTAAATCAAAAGCAACAGAAAGACCTTTTTGCCCCATTGCCAAATTTCTGCGGTAAAAGGCATTGCTCTCTTCTGCAGTAGAAAAACCAGCATATTGTCTAACTGTCCATGGTCTATTTACATACATTGTTGGGTATGGTCCTCTTGTATAAGGAGGGAGACCTGGGAGATCGTTCAAGTGCTCCACATTGACTATATCTTCTTTTGTATAAACAGATTTAATTGGAATTTGTTCATTTGTTTGAAAGGCAGGACCGTTTTCCGCTAATGAACTACTCTCATACGCATAATCCGCCTTAAACGGATCTAAGTGTGCAAAATTCGGTTTACTCATTGTGATTCTCCCCTTCCCAAATGTTTAGAATGTTTGTTAACGTTGCAAATATATCCTGACCGCTATAGATAGAACCGCTTAAGCCTTTTTCTTTCCATTCAAGATATTTTTGTCCATCGGGTTTTCCAGCAATATTAACAATGCTAGTTGGACTTATTTCTTGAACTACTTGAAGAGCATCCATTACATAAGAAGTATAGTCTTCGTCTGTTCCACAGATAACATAGTAATCAAGCCTTTTATTTTTAATAAATGTAGAGATATCTTCCTGTGAATGACATTCTGAGCTTTTCACAACAGAGATTCCTCCAGATGCTAATACACCGGATATATAATCGGCTCTTGCTTTATGATCTTTAAGAGAACCTAAGCATATCAACCCTGCGGTAACAGAATACTGTTTGTTTTTTAGATATTCAGCCTTCACACGTAGTTCTTCAAACGCTTCACTCAAACGATGAGTACGTAAAGGTGTAATAGACTCATAGGAATCAAGAGAAACATTTTGTGTGTCCTGCTTTGCTTGTATTGACAGTGACTCTTCTAAATTTGCAAATATATTTGTTCCAATCATAGCTTTTTTTCTAGTTACTAAATCCTTTTTCTTCTCTTTAAGCACTTTTTCAATTTCACGCTGAATGGAACCTTCTCGTAAATGATGAAGCACTCCTCCGCTTTCATCTAACTGTACAAACAAGTCCCAGGCTTTTTTCCCTATCTCCTCTGTCAATGTTTCTATAAAATACGATCCTGCCCCAGGGTCTGCTACCTTACTTAAATGAGATTCTTCTTTAAGAATATGCTGCGTATTACGAGCAATCCTCTCTGATAATGGGTTTGTTTCTCCACTGAACTCATTAAACTGGCCGACTTTTAAATAATCAATTCCACCAAGAACAGCAGAAAAAGCTTCTCCTCCTGCACGCAACACATTAACATACGAGTCTAGGTTTGATTTTGAAAACTTAGAAGTCTCGGCACTAATTATTATTTTATCTTCTAAATTGGAAACACCGTACGCTTTCAAAACAGTAGCCCATAATTGCTTGAACGCCCTTAATTTAGCTATCTCCATAAAAAATTGACTGCTGATGGAAAAATGGAAAACCATCCGTTCTGCAACTTCTTCCACACTCCAATTGCTATCTGTTAACCATTCTATATACTGGACTCCTTCCATTAATCCATAGGCAAGCTCTTGAACAGCATTGCTACCCGCATTGTGATACGGTGAAGAATCTATTAAAATTGTTTTTATCTTCGGACTTATCTGCTTCACTTTTGTAATGTTATCAATCCAGCTCTGAAAGTCATCTGAATCCGCAGCAAGAAGCTTGCCTGATTCCAACCTGTTTGAAATAATATCGGATGCCATGACTCCTTGAACGCCCTGCTCAGACTTGGCTTCTGTGGAGTAGGATAATAGATAAGAAGTAAACAGCTCCACAGTATTTTTCTCAATGATAAAAAGTGGCAGCGGTGAAGAAACAACTTTACGACATAGCTCTTCTAGCTCTTTATTCATGTGTTGATTTTGTATAGAAAGTGATAAACAGTTTTGGCCATTTACTAGACAACTCTCTACTTTATCCTCTATTTCTTTAAGCGAGTTTCCTATTATCTCTTGAGCAATATACCAATCGTTCTCATTCTTCCTTATAAGTTGATCCTCTTTGGTACTTCGATCCTCACTCGTGTAAAGCGGCTTCAACTCGATGGTTTCATAGGTTTTTGTATGTAGTTCTTCTGATTTTTTCCCCTTTAATGTTTTTTCTACTGTCCGTTCCCAATCTGATAGGTTATATTTTTCAAAAGATTGAGATTTCATCTCTTTAATTTTCATTTTTCTCCCTCCCCAGCAGAATTTGAAATCGTTTCCAAAATAAAGATTCAAAGGTTCTGAATTTTTATACTAATGCTATTTTAGTATAAAGTAAAATAGCATTATCATCAATAATGGTTTCAGACTGCTATGATTTTTGGCTGTTACTGAAGTTGTTACCTTTTGCAAATTTTACTGGTTTATGATCATCTAAATACCTACTTCACTCATTTCTACAATTTACATATGTAATCAAAGTAAAAGTTTTCGTAAACTGCCATAGGAAGACCTAAAAAAGAACCGAGAAGAGGAGTTACTCCTTGTCTCGGTTCAATAGAATCATTTATTTCTTTTTAGAATTAATATATAACTTACCTTCTGCTTTTTTCTTTGTAACATTTCCGTAATCATCTGAAATCTTCACTTCTATCACAGCACCAGGAGCTTTAACATTCGATGTTGCTGTATAATATCCAACGTAGTGACCTTCAGATGTTTCCATCATTGGTAATTCATTTACGTTCGTTAATATGCCTCCTGCATTTGTCAATGGCATATGAAGAGCAAATGTAGCATCTAGTCCAGGTTCACTGTCAAATTCAATTTTTACTGATTCACCTTTTTTGAGTACTTTATCTGTATCTGGTTTTAAATTCTCCACTGCCAGCTCCGTATAGTTTGCATCTACTGTAACAGACTGTTTCATTTTGTTTCCAGCCAAGTCCTTTGCGACTACATTGATTATATTTTCCCCATTATCAAGCAGTACACGGTGACTATAAGTCCCATCTGTTACCTTGACTTTAGCACCATTTACTTTAACCCAATTTAAATTGGCATCCGAAACAGTACCCTCTACTTTAATTACCTCACGATTAGTTTTGGTATCTCCCTCTGGAGATGTTATAGAAAGATCTGGCTTTTGATTATCGTACGTGACAACTATCGGAGAGGATTCCCCCGTCATCCCTTGCTCTGTAGATGCCTTGACCGTCAATTTGTTCTCATTACCTTCAAGTGATATAACAGCTTCAAATTTGCCAGTTTCCGAAGCTTTTACTGTTTGAATCTCTTTCCCATTATTGAGGATATGAATATCCGTTGACGGAGCAGAAGTACCTTCAACAGTTATTTTATCCTTATTAGTATACGTTCCATCTTTAGGAGAAGTAATTACTGGTGCAGTCAATTCATAATTTACTGTCGCTCGAATCATATAGTTTCCTTCTTCTTCTGGTGAAGGCGACCATGCTCCACCGACTAATTGCCAGCTGCGCCCTGAGTTTTCGCCATCTTCATCCGTACCAAGACCTGGTGTATTGGGGTCTGGTTGCGATTGAATGTAAACCATATAGAAGTCGTCTTCCACCATAATACCGTGTTCACTTAAATCTACATGTGTCCACTCACCATTACGTAATGCCGTGCCGTCGAATGGTCCAGCAAGTTTTTTTCCTGGTGCACCATCAGGTCCAGAAGCGTCATAAACGGCCACTTGGAATTCTGTTCCACCAGGTACAGGCCATTCCGTATCCCAGAAGCGGAAGAGACCGCCTGTTACAAGTGCGTTTTTGTTTCCTTCTTCAAGTGACATCTTTACTGCCCAACCATTTCCTGCATCATAGAATGCTCTAGCATTTTCAGCAGTACCGTCATCATAACCTATTTCTCCAGGAAAACCGATAAATGGTTTTAGTGCAACATCCGCAGTAGCTACCTCTCCTTCTTCAACTGTTACTGTTACTTCCTGAGAATAGTAATATGGAGCAACTACTTTTAATGTGTATTCTCCCTCGTAAGCAGTGACTTCATAGGATCCGTTTTCATCTGTTTCAACAGGTTCAATAGCAGCATCCTCTAATAGAAAAATTGTTGCATTATCTACAGGTTCTCCTGTCACTTCATTCGTAATTGTACCGGAAACATTCCCTTTAGGAATTTCCTCAAGTGTAAAGTTAGTTGTTGAAATACCATCCTGCTCCACTGATATGTTTTGCGTAGAAGAACGATAACCATAAGCTTCTGCCTTTACGCTATAGTCCCCTGCCGCATGTGTCATTTTATATGATCCATCTGCTGAATTTGTATAAACACTTCTTCCTGTTTCTAATACACTGACTTCAGCTTGTAAAGGAAGAAGGTAAGGTTGTGGCGGATTTTTGGAAGTTCCTTCCCCTGCTTTTGGTTTTACTATTGTAATCTTATTAGGTACTACTTTTGGTTTAGCTGATAAAGATGATTTATTTTTACTCTTTGATTTTAAACCAAGTTTTGTTTTGGATGCTTGAAGCGGCTGATTTGTAAGCTTTACATCGTCTAGGTACCAACCTTGTTTTGTAACACTTCCATCGGTTGTAACATTGAAAGCAATGTACACACGCTGACCTGCATATTCGGATAGGTCAACTTCTCCATCACTCCATCCTGTTGTTGTTCCGTTAACCCTATGGGCTTGAGTCCAGTTTTCCGCATCCGTTGAAACAAACACATGACCATAGTCGTAGTTGTTTTCAAGTTCATGCCATTGTTTAAACTGTAAGAAGCTATTTCCTTCTGGCAACTCTACAGGAGGCATAACAAGCGTCATATTGGCATTACTATCATAACTTCCATCTAGGTTAGTTGCATATACTTTTTCACCCGATGAAGCATTTCCTGGTCCATTTTCAGGAACCCCCCATTCCCAAGTGTTTGCTTCACCATAGGAAGTCCATCCAGTTGGATTCCCTTCAAAATCCTCTTCATATCCGACTGAGATACCATCGAGAAGTGCAACAGAATATTCCTCCGAATTAACTTCATTTCCTCCAAAGTCAAGGATATTCCACTTATACGTAACATTATTGGAATTCAATACTTCTCCTGGAATACTTGCCGAATACGTACCTTCTTTATAATCACCACTTATTCTTTCTGCTTCAATATCAACCCAATTCTCTTCTCCTTGTTTATAGCTTACTATTACACTTACCACACTAACATTATCATTAACCTCTATTTGAAGAGGGAGATCCATTCCTTTATAGGCTTCTGTTGATGCAGTATGCTCAAAAATTGGTGCCTCGGTGTCGTCTCCTTCCTTCGTTACCGTTCCCTGTATAGTGCCGATTCCGCTAATAACAGAGGAGACTGCATCAAATGCATTTACCAACCCATGACCATAGCCGTTATTAGGTGATTCCGGGAATTCGTTGTCCGTCAATGGTTGTGAAGTCGAGATAAGTATTTCTTCCAACTCTTCAACTGTTAGACTAGCATCTACCTGCCTTAATAAGGCTACTATAGCAGATACATGTGGCCCAGCCATAGAAGTTCCATTCCATCCTCCCTCATAATTACTTCCTGGCACTGAAGAACGAATATTCACTCCTGGTGCCGATATCTCCGGTTTTACTTCATCATACGGTGAAGGTCCTTGAAGAGAAAAGTCTCCTAATGAGTTATTAATGTCAGTGGCACCCGTTGCAAACGATTCAGGGTAGTTCGCTGGTGTTGCGACTGAACTTGGACCTCCTGGATTGAATAATGTTGTATTTCCAGCTGAAAATTCAGGGAAAATTTCTGCTGCACGCCACGCTTGAACCATTTCACGATACCATTCATCTAACCCGGGTCCACCTCCCCACGAGTTATTCACAACGTCTGGTGCCATTTCAGGATGTGGATTGCCCTCAGCGTCTTTTGGTGCTAAAATCCATTCCCCAGCTTCTAATAAATCAATATCAGTTCCTCCATCTTCCGTGAATGCTTTAACCGCAATCCACTTTGCACCAGGAGCAACTCCAATTTGATTACCTCCATCTGGCTCTCCCCCAACCATTGTTCCTGTTACATGTGTTCCATGACCAAGGTCATCATAAGGACTTGACTGACCATCTACTGCATCAAACCAATTATATTCATTATCAGGTTCACTTGAATTTTGCGGATTAAATCCTCTATATTTTTCTTTTAAAGCAGGGTGATCCCATTGGACTCCAGTATCAATAGAGGCTACTACTGTTCCCGAACCATCAACACCTAGTTCCCAAGCGGAAGGAGCCCCTACTCTTTCGATATTCCATTCAATCGAAGCAGGTTTATTTTTACTAATCGCATTCTTTTTTCCAACAGAACTTTTTGGTGAATCTACCTTTACAGGCTGTATCAATTTTCTAGTTTCGTTTGGAAGTATTTTATCTACTTCTGAGAAAGTTGAAATCTTCTCCATTACACCTTTTGTTGACGTAACGGCAATGGCATTTACGATATAAAACGATTGAACATTTTTAGCATTTCCTGCTTTTTCTTCTTTTGTTAAAAAGTCTTTAATATGTGCTTGTGTCTCTAGTGCTTTAGTTCTTAATGAAGAAACTACCATGGACCTTTTCATTAATTTTGTATTGTTTGCAGAGAGTTTTTGCTTTTGGGCTTTTGTTTGAGCTTTTTTGGATATTTCCATTGTATCAACTTGATCTTTTAATTTAATTAAATAGGTAACCTTATCATTCTTCTTAAATTGATCATTTACTTTTTTGGAAATGTTGGATTTACTAGTTTGTAGGATAGTATCTCTTAATGAGTTAGCGTTTTTATTACTTTCTGCTAACGAATTCATCGGATAAAACAGTGGAATAAAAAGAATTACTGTTAACAACATAGAAAACCATTTAATCATCTTTTTCTTTTTTAATTTCAAATCTTTCCCTCCTATTCTATTATCAAAGTACAGACCACCTAGGAGATTCTCCCCCCCTTTACATATTTGGTTACTTCTAGGTGGTAAACCAAATATAACCATATAGACATGTCGATTGTTGTCTAAATGCAAAGGTTAAATAGTGAGTATCTCCAAAATAAATCATTGGTAACATTTTCCGTATTTTATAATCCGACTATTGCAGTCTACTAAAATTAAAATTATCGTTAACACTGTTAATTCTATAAGCCTTTTGGTATCACTGATGAGTCATTAGATATTTCTAAATATAAAGATAAACCTATATACTTAGATAAATCTTACCTGAACAGCTACTAGGACATAAAAACTAGTAGTATTTATTGAAGCGTGTAGGGGTTCTATCGGAGAGTTAAAGTAATAAAAAAAGCTGTATCAAGTGAGAGGTTACTCTCACTTGATACAGCTTTTTAGAATACAGATTAATAAACCGAAGTCGTCTCTTTAGAAGTATTTTCTAAGATTTCTTTCACACGTTGCAAGAACCTTCCGCATACTAATCCATCCAGTACACGATGATCTAACGACATACATAGATTGACCATGTCTCGAACTGCAATCATACCATTATCCATGACAACAGGACGTTTAACAATAGATTCGACTTGAAGAATTGCCGCTTGTGGGTAATTAATAATTCCCATTGATTGGACAGATCCAAATGAACCTGTATTGTTCACTGTGAATGTTCCACCCTGCATATCTTCAGACTTTAACTTTCCAGCACGAACTTTATTTGCCAGTTCTGTAATTTCACGGGCAATACCTTTAATTGTTTTTTCATCCGCATTTTTAATAACAGGAACAAACAATGCATCATCTGTTGCAACCGCAATAGAAAGGTTTATATCTTTCTTTTGAACAATCTTATCTCCAGCCCACATAGAATTTACTTGCGGGAATTCCTTAAGAGCTTGTGCTACTGCTTTAACAAAGAATGCAAAGAATGTTAAGTTGAATCCTTCCCGTTGTTTGAATTCTGTTTTAAGCGAGTTTCTATACTCCACAAGTTTCGTTACATCCATTTCCATCATTGTCCATGCATGTGGTGCTTCATGCTTGCTTCGTACCATATTGGATGCAATTGCTTTCCTAACACCAGTTACAGGAATCTCAATGTCACCAGGCGCTACTGGTACATTTGGAGAAGGTGCTGCTTGCTTAGATGCTGCCGCTGGTTTCTGTGCAGTTTCTGATTGCGCTGGTGTTTGTTTAGGTGTTTCTGTTGTCGTTTGATTCGTTTCTCCTGCTTTTGGAATCTCACCGGAATCAATAATTTTTTGAATATCTTTTCGAGTAATGCGTCCGCCCTTTCCAGACCCCTCTACTTGTGAAAGATCGATACCATGCTCTTGAGACATCTTAAGTACAGCAGGTGAGAACCTTCCCTTATTGCTACTATCTTTATTTTCTGCTTTCTTTGCACTACTAGCATTTTTGTTTGCTTGTGAAGATTCTGCTGTTTCTTCTTGTGATGAAGTAGCTTCTTCAGAAGGTGTCCCGCCACCTTCTATTTCAATTGAACAAATAATTTCACCAACTTCAAGCGTGTCTCCTTCTTCTGCGATTAATTCTTTAATCGTACCAGTAAAAGAAGATGGCACCTCAGCATTAACTTTATCTGTTTGCACTTCTGCAATTGGATCATATTTATTCACAGTATCTCCCGGTGATACTAACCATTTACTGATTGTACCTTCTGTAACACTTTCCCCTAATTGTGGCATTTTCATTTTTTCTATACCCAATGAGGAACCCTCCTTGCATAATATATTCTATTAATAGAAACTTTATTTTAAAATTCCGCTAGTTCACGCATTGCTTTTTCTACCTTATCTGGGTTGATCATAAAGTATTTTTCCATTGTAGGAGCATAAGGCATTGCTGGCACATCAGGTCCAGCAAGACGCTTAATAGGTGCATCCAAATCAAATAAGCAGTTCTCTGAAATAATTGCTGCTACTTCACCCATAATGCTTCCTTCTTTTGTATCTTCCGTTACAAGAAGAACTTTACCTGTTTTGGATGCTGCTTCAATAATTGCCTCTTTATCAAGTGGATATACTGTTCGAAGATCCAAAATATGTGCTTGAATCCCATCTTCTGCAAGCTTCTCTGCTGCTTGAAGTGCAAAGTGAACACTAAGTCCATATGTAATGACAGTAATATCATCACCTTCGCGTTTCACATCTGCTTTTCCTATTGGAAGTGTATAGTCATCTTCTGGAACTTCCCCTTTAATTAAACGATAAGCACGTTTATGTTCGAAGAATAAAACTGGATCATCATCACGAATAGCAGCTTTTAATAGCCCTTTAACATCATAAGGGGTAGAAGGCATCACGATTTTCAGCCCAGGCTGGTTAGCAAATATCGCCTCAACAGATTGGGAGTGATAAAGTGCACCGTGTACACCTCCGCCATATGGAGCACGGATAACCATCGGACAATTCCAGTCGTTATTAGAGCGGTACCGAACCTTAGCTGCTTCCGAAATAATTTGGTTGACTGCCGGCATAATAAAATCCGCAAACTGCATTTCCGCAATAGGCCTCATCCCGTACATAGCCGCACCGATTCCGACACCCGCAATTGCGGATTCAGCTAGTGGAGTATCAATAACACGCTCTTCACCGAATTGGTCATAAAGACCGTGCGTTGCTTTAAACACCCCGCCCTTTTTCCCAACGTCTTCACCAAGAACAAATACTTTCTCATCTCGTTCCATTTCTTCTCTTATCGCCATTGTAACGGCATCAATATATGAAATAACTGGCATCCTTTTATTCCTCCTATCTTGCTACAGCGGCTAGCTCGCTGTGAAAAAGATGATTTACCTCAAAAGGCAAAGAGCACCTTCCGAGGTCAATCTCTATTTTCTTCACGAGCTGGGCAAGCCGCTTTCGCTTTTCTTTTTTACTGCTCTTGTCCATATACATATTTTAATGCTTCTTCAGCATCTGCATATGGTGCATTTTCTGCATAGTCCGTTGCTTCGTTCACTAGTTTCATGATTCGGTCATTGATGTCTTTTTCAACATCGTCATTCATAATGCCATTTTCTTTTAGATAAGCACCAAATGTAATGATTGGATCGTGCGTTTTTGCTTTTGCAACCTCATCAGGTGAACGGTAACTACGGTCATCATCATCAGAAGAGTGAGGAGTCAGGCGATAAGACACTGTTTCAACAAGTGTCGGGCCTTCACCGCGTCGTCCACGATCGGCTGCTTCTTTAACTGCTTTGTATACTTCAAGTGGGTCATTTCCATCCACTGTTACTCCTGGCATGCCATACCCAATTGCACGATCTGATACCTTTTCACATGCAAGCTGCTTTTCGATAGGAACCGAAATCGCATATTTATTGTTTTCGCACATGAAGATAACAGGGAGTTTATGTACGCCTGCAAAGTTTGCTCCTTCATGGAAATCACCTTGGTTAGAAGAACCTTCCCCGAATGTAACAAATGTAACTAAATCTTTTTTCTCCATTTTTCCAGCAAGTGCCAATCCTACTGCATGAGGTACTTGTGTCGTTACTGGCGAAGAACCCGTTACAATATTATTTTTCTTTTGGCCAAAATGTCCTGGCATTTGACGTCCACCTGAGTTTGGGTCTTCTGATTTAGCAAATCCTGAAAGCATTAATTCTTTTGCCGTCATTCCAAAAGTAAGTACAACACCCATATCACGGTAATACGGAAGAACATAGTCTTTTTCTTTGTCTAAAGCAAATGCTGCACCAATTTGAGCAGCTTCTTGACCTTGACAAGAAATAACGAACGGAATTTTACCAGAGCGGTTTAATAACCACATACGTTCATCTATTTTTCTTGCCAAAAGCATTGTTTCATACATTTCTAAAACCTTCTCATCAGATAGGCCTAAATCTTTATGACGATTCTCTGCCATTTTTACTACCTCCCAAACATAAAATTCGAAGTTGACTCATAAGTGCTTACATCTCTCAGTACTTTTAGGAAGATGCATAGCACTTTAGTTTGAGTCGACTATTATTACTTTTTATTAGGCTCTTTTCTCATAGACTCTTGTTTTTTACTTATAAATTTTGACCGTTGATTTCCGCTCCAATCAACTCAGTAAGTTCAACTTAGTTTTCAGCTAAAAAACAACAATCTTTACAAATACAGCCTTTTATTAAGAATGAATTGCCTTTCCATCAACTGCTAATGCCGCTTCACCAATTGCTTCAGAAAGGGATGGATGCGGATGGATAGTATGTGCTACTTCCCATGGAGTAGCATCTAGAACCCGGGCTAATCCCGCTTCAGAAATCATATCTGTTACATGAGGTCCAATCATATGAA
Source organism: Bacillus seohaeanensis (assembly GCF_042684945.1). NCBI lineage: Bacteria > Bacillati > Bacillota > Bacilli > Caryophanales > Bacillaceae > Bacillus > Bacillus seohaeanensis. The sequence goes on from NZ_JBHUMF010000005.1 coordinate 51,693, forward strand.
CACCTAAAATATCATCCGTATCTTTATCCGCAACGATTTTGACAAAACCATCAGATTCTCCATACACCAATGCTTTTCCGATTGCACGGAAGCTAAATTTTCCAACCTTTACATTATGACCTTTGTCTTTTGCTTCTTGTTCTGTTATACCAACACTTGCTATTTCAGGATTGCTATAAATACATTTAGATACGAGCGAGTAATCCATTGGATCTGGTTTTTCATTTGCTAAGTGCTCGACAGCAGTAATCCCCTCATGTGAGGCAACATGTGCAAGCTGAAGACCACCGATAACGTCTCCAATCGCATAAATATGTGATTCCTTTGTTTGGAAAAATTCATTGACTTCAATAAAACCTTTTTCTACTTTTATATCTGTGTTTTCAAGTCCGATACCTTCTACATTTGCTTGTCTTCCAACAGAAACGAGAATTTTTTCGGCAGAGAAGGACTTTTCTTCCCCTTTATGTTCCGCATTTATTGTTACTTCATTGTTTCCTTTTTTCATTGTCTCTGGTAAAACTTTTGCACTCGTAACAATTTTAACGCCCTTTTTCTTCATTAGACGCTGCATTTCTTTTGAAATCTCATGATCTTCTGTTGGAACAATTTTGTCAGCATATTCTAGGACGGTTACCTCAACACCAAAGTCAGATAACATAGAAGCCCATTCAATACCAATAACACCGCCACCTACAATGATAATTGACTTTGGTAATTCTTCCAGTGAAAGAGCTTCATCAGAAGAAAGAACTACCTCACCATCAATATCAAGACTAGGTAATGTGCGAGGACGAGACCCTGTAGCAACAATCACATTTTTCGGTATAAGCATCTCGTTTTCATCACCATTATTCATTTCAACAGAAATTGTTCCAGGCATTGGGGAAAAAATAGACGGCCCTAAAATTCTTCCAATTCCCTCAAACACATCAATTTTTCCTTGTTTCATCAAATGTTGGACACCTTTGTGCAATTGTTCGACAATGCCATTTTTCCTCTCCTGCACCCGTGTAAAATCAAGCTCTACTCCGTTAATTTTCACACCAAAGTCTTCACTATGTTTTGCAGTAGCGTATACTTCGGCACTTCGTAATAGTGCTTTACTTGGAATGCAACCTTTGTGTAAGCATGTCCCCCCAAGTTTCCCTTTTTCAACAATTGCTGTTTTTAATCCTAATTGAGAAGCACGGATTGCAGCTACATAGCCACCTGTACCTCCACCTAAAATGACCAGATCATATTCTTGTGCCAATGATGATTCCTCCTTACTCTTATACTGTCTTACTCTTATACTGTTGCTTTTTCCTTTATGTTCCCAGGATAGACTTTTTCCTGTTCTTCACCTTTCAAAACCCTGACTGCTCCTTCGGCAAGTGCTTGAAGTTCATTTTCACCAGGCTGAATAATGACATCAGCAATCCAGTTAATTCGGTCAGTAATTGATTTAACAAAAGCTTTTCCATAGGCTAAACCGCCTGTTAACACAATAGCATCCACTTTTCCACTAAAGACAGCACTAGCTCCACCAATTTCTTTTGCGACTTGGTATGCCATAGCATCGTATACTTTTTTTGCATTTCCATCACCGTTATCAATCATCTTTTCAACTTTAATGGCGTCATTCGTTCCAAGATAACCTACAAGCCCACCTTGTCCAACAAGCTTCTTCATAATTTCGTCTCGATAGTAGTCACCGGAAAAGCAAAGATCTACCAACTCACCGGCTGGTACAGTCCCCGCACGTTCAGGGCTAAATGGACCGTCACCATGTAAACCGTTGTTCACGTCTATCACTTTTCCGTTCTTGTGGGCACCGACGGTAATACCTCCGCCCATATGGGTAATAATAAGGTTAAGATCTTCATATTTCTTTCCTAATTGTTTAGCAACTCTTCTAGCAACGGCTTTTTGGTTTAGCGCATGGAAAATGCTTTTTCGCTCAATAAGCGAGAAGCCAGACATCCTTGCAATTGGATCCAGCTCGTCCACAACTACAGGATCAACTATATAAGAAGGAATGTTTAGTCCTGTTGCAATTTCATAAGCAATGATTCCTCCTAAGTTGGATGCATGTTGTCCAGCATAGCCTTCCCTTAGGTCTTTTAGCATCTCTTCATTAACACCATACGTGCCACCTTCAATAGGCCTTAACAACCCACCTCGACCACATACAGCACTAAGTTTAGAAATGTTAATTCCTTCTTCATCTAATGTCTGTAAAATTGTGTTTTTCCGAAACTCATATTGATCAATGATATTAGGGAATTCATTTATTTTATCTGTATCGTGCCGTAACGTCTTCTCAAATATTACTTTTTCCTCGTCAAACACACCGATCTTTGTTGAAGTAGAACCAGGATTTATAACTAGTATGCGGTGTTTATTTTCTTGCAATATTGTTACCTCCATTTGGGTAGAATTCTTGGAGTCATCCCCCGTATTAAGCTTATTGTCTTCTTACTGCAAAAAAATCCAGGCCCCACTTAAATATCCAACGCTAAGCGGGACCTAGAACAGGGACTAACCATCCTAGGAAAAGCACTTAGGATGGAAGGCTTTTGTTATAGTTTATTACCCACGTCCACTTAATATATGTTTTCCATTTTGTAAAAACTGGCTACGAGACTTGCGCATTTTTTCAATTCTTTCCTCTGCCATACGGTCTGCAGCAACATATGTTGGTATATTGTCACGTTTAGCAATTTCGATAACACGTTCTACGTTGTTATATACTTGCTCTACCTTTTTCATTGCACGCTCTTGATTATATCCATAAAGTTCATCAGCAACATTAATAACTCCACCTGCATTAATTACATAATCAGGAGCATAAACGATACCCATTTCGTGAACAATGTCCCCATGACGCGCTTCTTTAAATTGGTTATTTGCTGCACCTGCAATAACTTTTGCTTTAAGTTGCGGGATCGTTTCATCATTAATAATAGCTCCAAGTGCACATGGAGCGAAAATATCACATTCCACACTGTAAATTTCATCCAAACCAACTGCTTTTGCACCAAATTCGTCTACAGCACGCTGAACTGCTTCTTTGTTAATATCCGTAACAATTAACTTTGCTCCTTCTTCATGAAGGTGGCGGCACATATTGAAAGCAACATTTCCCACACCTTGAACAGCTATCGTTTTTCCTTCAAGTGAATCCGTACCGAATGCTTCTTTAGCCGCTGCTTTCATCCCTCTGTATACTCCGTAAGCAGTTACAGGTGATGGATTACCTGATGAACCAAATGCAGGGGAAATACCTGTTACATAATTTGTTTCTTCATGAATTAAATCCATGTCAGCAACAGTTGTCCCTACATCTTCAGCAGTGATATAACGTCCATTTAAACCTTGAATATAACGACCGAAAGCACGGAACATTTCCTCATTTTTATCTGTACGAGGGTCGCCGATAATAACTGTCTTTCCTCCACCAAGATTTAAACCTGCTGCCGCATTTTTATATGTCATTCCTTTAGCCAGACGAAGTGCATCCTCAATTGCTGCATCCTCTGACTCGTAAGTCCACATACGAGTACCACCTAAGGCAGGACCTAAAGTAGTATCATGAATTGCGATAATCGCTTTTAAACCTGATACTTCATCTTGGCAAAATAGTAATTGTTCATAGTCATATTGTTCCATATAGCTGAAAATTTTCATTAGTATTTCCTCCCCATTATCTTTTATATAATTAATTTCGATTATTTGAAGCAGAGCATATTGCCAGCGCAAGTGAATATAATTTACTTTCAGCACTATCTGCTCTAGACGTTAACACAATTGGAGCTTTTGCACCGGAAATAACTGCACCTACTTTTGCTTTTGCAAAATAGATAAGCGATTTATACAGCGAATTTCCTGTTTCAATATTAGGAACGAGTAGAATATCTGCTTGTCCTGCTACATCGTTTTGAATACCTTTATGTTCTGCTGCCTCTATAGAAATAGCATTATCTAGTGCCAATGGCCCATCTACTATACAATTATTAATTTGTCCCCTTTTATTCATTTGGGTTAAGGCAGCGGCATCCAATGTCGCCTGCATTGCAGGATTAACTACTTCTACAGCAGCAATAGGGGCTACCCTTGGTTCCTCAATCCCTATTGACCTCGCAACTCCCACTGCATTTTCTAAAATTTGCGCTTTCTGAGAAAGCTCAGGAGCAATATTCATTGCTGCGTCCGTGATAATTGTTAAACGATCTGAATCAGGTACTTCAAAAACAGCAACATGTGAGAGAACATTGCCAGTTCTAAGTCCCCATTCTTTATTTAAAACCGCTTTCAATATAACAGCCGTAGAAACATGACCTTTCATAAGAGCATTTGCTTTTCCAGAATTCACTGCCTTCACTGCCATCTCTGCTGCTTCTTTCACTGAAGGAGCATCTATAATTTGAATCCGGCTGTGGTCTTGCAACTGTGGAGAAACCTCACGAATAATCAATTCCATTTTCTCTTTGTTTCCATAAAGTAAAAATTGAGCTAATCCCTTCTCCACTGCCATAGAAATTGCACTAATTACTTCTGCATCTTCAGCGACAGCAACAGCAATCGTCGCATCTTTCCACTGGGTTGCTTTTTCAACTAAAGAATGTAGGTTCATGTATGTTCTTCAACCCCTTTTACTATAAAGTGAAACGAACAATCGGGCGTTTACGGATAATTATTCCACCCTTGCACTTCTTCGTTTCTCTCAAATCCTTACGGTGGAGCGATATACTACCCGTTAACACGGGATAAAAATAACCGCCACTAATACACATGCAAGAATCGTGCCAACACTAAAGTTAATGAAAACGCTTCATTTTATTGCTTCTCACCATGAAAATTTTTGCATGCTGCGCAATTTATTTCATGCTATTTTTTTCAATGTTGTATTTTTCAAGTTTATAATAAAGATTCCTTACAGAAATATTCAATGTTTTCGCTGTTGCTGTTTTATTCCCTTTATTTTGCTCCAAAACCTCCTGAATAATGTTTTTTTCATATTGTTCAAGCCTTGAAGCTAAATCTTCTGTAGAGGAGGTATTAATCCCAAAATCCTGTTTCTTTGACACTTGTTTTTGTTGAAGAGATGGTAAATGTTTCTCTTCAATTATTGTTTCATTGTACTGCATAAAGATGATTGCTCTACCTATAACATTCTCTAGTTCCCTTACATTTCCCGGCCAGTCATAACTCATTAAATAGTTCATAGCTTGGTCTGAAATACCTTCAACATTTCTTCCGTAGTCTTGATTTATTTTTAAAATTAACCTTTCTGCAATCCTTGGTATATCGGATGTCCTTCTTCGTAACGGAGGAATTTGAATAGGCATTCTATTTAAGCGATAATATAAATCCTCTCTAAATGATCCATCCGCTATGCCTTTTTCTAGATTTACATTCGTTGCGGCTACTACACGAACGTCAATACTAACAGATTTCGTTCCGCCTACCCTTACAATCTCATTTTCCTGTAAAACTCGGAGCAATTTTGCTTGTGTATTGGCACTTAATTCACCAATCTCATCTAGAAAAATACTTCCATTATTCGCTTCCTCAAAAAGCCCTCTTTTCCCACCACGTTTCGCACCAGAAAATGCTCCTTCTTCGTACCCAAATAATTCACTTTCTAACAAACTTTCCGAAAGTGCCGCACAGTTTACTCGAATGAATTTATTATACTTTCGGTTACTAGCATTATGTATTGCATGTGCAAACAGCTCTTTCCCCGTTCCTGATTCTCCTCTTAAGAGAACAGTAGCAGGTGTTTTCGCGCCTAATTTTGCCTGTTCGATAGCAATTTTCATTTCTTCTGAATCCCCAACAATATCATCAAACATATACTTCGCTTCAAGCGTACGAATTATTTGTCTCGCACGATCTAATTCCTGTGTAAGTGATTGAATCTCCGACACGTCATGAATAACTCCGACGCTCCCTTTTAACTTACCATTTACAATAATAGGAGCAACATTCACAATTACCTCTTTACGATTAGGGCCTACTCTCATCCTCGTCCCTCTAATCGATCTTCTTGTTTGAAGTACTTTAAAGTGAATACTCTCTCCTTCAGAAATATCAGCGGTGGCAGGTTTTCCAATTACTTCTTCTTGGCTTAAACCGGTAATCCTTGTATAGGCGGGGTTAATTAATATCCCCTTCCCTTCCTCGTCTACTACAGAAATGGCATCATCACTGGAGTGAATAATAGCTTCAAGCATTGTTTGAATTTCTTTCAAATTAGTTATTTCTTCCGCAAGATTTACTACTTCTGTAATATCCTTAAAAACGGAAAAAGCACCTATCACTTCATTGTCTTCTGTAATCATTGGAATCCGATTCGTAATAATTTTTAACCCATTATCCAATAGAAGTTCTTGGTTAATTTCTGTTCGTTTCGTTTCAATGACATGAGGGAGTTTACTTTTCGGAATAACATCTAAAATATGTTTTCCTATAGTTCCTTCTTGGTCGGTTCCAATCATTTTCGCAGCACTTTTATTGAGTAAAATAATGTGCCCCTTAATGTCAATACCAACCATCCCGTCATCAGTGGAGTTAAGAATCAAATCCCTTTTAAAAGATTCATTTTGTATCTCTTCTATTAAGCCTTCCTTATCTTCCATCAACTTTGCGATCAAAAAGGCAACGCTACCTGGAATAATTACAGTTTGCTTGCCTCTCGCTTCTCGAATCTCTTCAAAAACCTTTTTATCTCCTGTTACTTCAATAACAATATCAATGGTATTAGTATCATTATTTAAGAAGTCGCGCCAGTCGCTCCCAACTGGAATGTTATTTTTTTTTGCAAGCTGAATACCGGGTGAGTCTTCCTTCACATCACAAACAGCAGCAATTTTCATTACAGATGATTCATATAATATTTCCAGTATAGCTGTGCCACCCTTTCCCGCTCCAACTATTAGGACATTTTGCAATATTTTTCACCTCTACTTTCGGGGATATTGCAATATTTTTCATACACCACTTATAATCATACCTCAACATATGTTGCTTGACAATTTTCATCAATAAGTTAAAATTTTTTTAGTGATATATAGAGGAGTTTTTATTATGGTTCGAATTTTTGCATTGATTATAATGTTAATTCCTGGAGCACTTGCTGCTCTTGGGATAAAATTAATGAGGGATATGTTATTTGGTATTCTTCAACCACCAATACCATTCTTGTGGTTGCAGTTTATTTTGGGCCTATTGTTGTTCTTATGTGGATTAGGCTTTATCGGAGGATTTGTTCTATATCGTGATCGAAAAAGAAATAAAGTGCAAAAACGTTTTAAACAACCTAATACAAATAGATTAAACCAAAAAAGCTAGCAGATGCTAGCTTTTTTGGTTATAGAAACCATTTCTAAAGATCACTCTCATAATTGAGATCTAATTTTTATCGCCTTTTCAGGGTAATCGGTAAAAAAAGCTGAGCAATTTACTTGAAACAATCTTTTCATTAATGACTCTTTATTTATTGTATAGGGTCTAACCGCAACTCCATTATGTTCTGCAACCTTAATTATCTCATCAGTGACAGCTCTTATATTAGGATGAATGCTTTTTGCACGCAATGATCGTGCATATACCCACGGCATATATATAGTGGAAGAAAATAATGGCGCAATTTCTATACGCGGTTCTAACTGATAACAATGGACAATGGAATAGTGATTAAAGGAGGAGATAATTATTCGGTGTTCCATCTCAAATTCGCGGATTATCTCCACTACTTTCTCTTCTAGCCCTGGATAGTCAATTATATTATTTTTCAATTCTATATTACAGTATAAATTATTTGTTTTTAACCAAGCAAACACTTCTCTCAACAAAGGTATTTTAGGTTTTCTAAAAAGCTTTTTATTCTTATAGCTTGCATCGAGTTTTTGGACCTCTTTTAATGTAAGGTCTTTCACAAAGCCTTTTCCATTTGTAGTCCTATCTACTGTCTCATCATGAATTACAATTACTTCCCCGTCCTTTGTTAATTGAACATCAAGTTCTATTCCATCAGCGCCTACTTTATCTGCTTCATAAAATGCCTCTAACGTATTTTCAGGATGTGTTCCGGCTGAACCTCTATGAGCAAATATCAACGTCATCTTTATACACTCCTATTCATAGTGCATCTTATTGTCTTTAACAAAATAGGTCCCGGTATTATGTGATTTACAATGCTTTTTCTTCCCTCCAATTTCAAGAACTGTCATAGGAAAGTAAGTTTTGAGTGCGGTTATTTGACCTTCTCCCTTTACATTTAATAACTCTTCAAGTGACTTTCTTTTATAGTCTAACAAATCTAATTTCGTAAGGCTTTTTGAAAACTGTTCTGAAATTGATTCATATTCGTTTTTTTGAATATCTGACAGGTTATCAGACTTATCACGGAAAGATTCCATATTTTTTTGAAGAATTTGCCGTTCTTTCAAAAGGTCACGGTAAGTTATCAATAATTCTTTAAATTCTTTTTGAACTCCCTCTCGATCAAACCCCGTTACTGTTAAGGCCGTTGCCTTTTCAGCTTTATTCCCGGCAGTAGCAGTCCTAATACTTCCTAACGCACTAATATTTCCGCCAACAATACTTCCTTTTATTTCATCCGTTCTTACATGTTTTGCCTTAATGTCACAGCTTATTGCATAGAAACCAATATAAATTATTTCTCCCGCAGTCAAGAAACATTCATTAGCATGTTTTACATATATATTCCCAGCTGCTTCCACTTGAGTCCTGTTATTTCCAAATACTCCACCTTTAATATACACATCGCCCAAAGCCGAACATATCGTTCCACAATTACTAACACCAAGTTCTCCTAAAATAGAAATATCATTTGTAGCCTTGATAGAAAAATTGGGGTGTACAGTCCCTTTTACGGTAACGCTTCCATCAAAGTCAATATTACCAGTTTCAACGCCAATATCCCCATCTATATATAGATGATTACCAATGCTAACTTTCCCCCCTGTATATTCAACAATTCCGTCTTTACGTGCATATAAAACCGTCCGATTTTCCTCTTTTACCTCCATTACTGTTTTGCGGTCATAATGAAGCAGATAATCCTTTCCTTTTTTCGGATGTAGAACCTTTCCTTTTAAGGTGACTCCTTCTTCTCCTAGTGAAGGGGGTATCTTCTCACCAAGCCAATCTCCTTCTTTTACCTGTTCAAAAAAATTCATGTCAAAGTAATTGGCTTTCCCATCCTCTAATATTTTAGGCTTTCTTTCCGGCTTTTTTATATAACGAATAACGGCGTCTCTACCTTTAACTGCAGCTTTTCCGGAGGCAACTATAGACTGTATTCCTGGCTTTAAACAATTTATTGCATCAAAGTTGATATTTTCTTGTAAAATACCCAGTCCTAACAATTGTTCGTTAATCATTCGACAGTAATAATCTTTTTTATCTTCCCACTCTTTTTCTGTCACATGCGAGATAACAGTTGCTTCCATATCATCATTTGAAATGGAATACTCAAATTTAGGTTTCATATATCCAATTTCAACCTTTTCACCATTAACTTTATGTAAAGCGTCTCTTAAAGCTAAGAAATGTGTCACCTGTAGACGGGGATTTTCTGCAATAAGTATATTAAAATTTTTAATTTCATACCCTATTTTAATCGTTTCAATCCATAATTGATCGTCTTGTTCTGTTAAAATAAAATAATCATTATCAACAACTATCATAGAACCTCTTCCAATCTAACTTTATTACCTATAGTATAAACTATTTTTTTAAACAATTGGGAATTATGTTGTTTTTTGGTTCATCACCAAAAGTCGGGGGTGACAAAATCAGTCCCCGGTTTCTAAGCGAATACGCAGAAAGAAATGGGCATCATTTCGATAGCCAAAACCCCGTCTTTTGATGAGTTTAATTTTATTATTTGTACCTTCCATAATACCGTTCGATAATGGCGACAATATCGTGTCGAGCATCGCTTTTTCCCGCAGTATAAAGCCTTTTACAACTTTTGACACAGCACCACAAATATGAAATTGGTAACGCTTTGTCCAGTCTGAAAATCGTCTTTCCACCTGTGGAGCTGTCGTAGATTTGAACACGTAACGAATGTGCTGTAGGGCTTGATAAATATGGCGTGTATGTTCGTCCTCTGTAAGCCACTGAGCGATAAACCCACGCTCTTCTTCTGTTAAAATGGCTGGATTACAGGCTAAACAACGATCGATAAAACGAGATTTATGATGCTTTTTCGCTTCACCTAAATAGCGTCTGCGCCTTTTTAAAGCATCCGTGAAAAATTGGACAATATGGAAACGGTCTAGTACATGGATGGCATCTGGAAAGATAGTCTGAACGGCTTTCGCCATCGCAGGTGTCAAATCACTAACCACGGCTTTCACTTTGCCTTTTACGAAGGAAAGAGCTGTTTCAATGGCGTCTTGATCACGATGTGGCACAACGGCTAAAACGTGCCCGGTATCAGCGTTTAACACACTTGTCGCATACGTGTGCCCTTTGCGAATCGCAAATTCATCGACACAGACTCGTGTAGCTATTTCGTCCTGAAGCTGTTCCGGTGCGTACCAATAAAACCATCGTTCGACCGTGGTATAGGGCAAGTCATATTCACGTGCGACATCCGCCAACGTACGTCCCTTACAACGTCGCACAATTTCACGCCGATAAGAAGCCGTTGAAGAGCGAACAAGCCCTAAACCATAATCAAAAGTAAACGTATAATCGCACTGCGTACAGCGTTGACGAGGCACTTCTAGTTCAATCCAAAGCGTGCCAATATGCCAAGCATAGCCATGACGGAAACGCCGTAACGTTTTGTCATGACGATACGTTTTCCTACAACAAACCGGACAAAGAATACATTGGGGCGGTGCTTGAACAGGAAAAACAGCTGGTTCCTCATCAGAAGGCATGGAAATCATAAAAAAAGATGGTAACGGAATCAGAGATTTGATAAACTTGGGGTACAAAGCGAAAGCTCCTCTCGTGGTTTGTCTCGACAACAATTACGATACTGGAGTTTTCGCTTTTCTTATACCCCTACATGTAAAATTATTCAATTTTTATAAAAGCAACCCCAAGTTACGGTGATGAACCTGTTTTTTTCTATAATTAATATACATTAGACTAGTCAATAGAATTAAAAATTTTAATGGAATGAGAATATATATATTTATTAACTGAGGCATAAAGCACTTATACAGAAACTGTTTCATAAAAAGGCCTCTATCTGCTAAAACCAGACAAAAAAAAAAACGACCATTATTTGATCGTTTCCCATAAAATATTATATAAACAATTATTCCTTCCCCTCTCAGGAGGCTTTATGCTCTAAACGTAATTTATCCGCAACCATCGCGATAAATTCTGAATTGGTTGGTTTTGCTTTACTCATGCTGACTGTGAGATTGTTGGAGTATCAAGGGGTTATCTAACATCAATATATTTAACAACCAAATTATTTATTGGTTTAAGTTCATGTGATTTATCGCTCAACTGTATCAGTTGATAACCCCATCTTATACTCAATTGTATTCTTTTTCAATAGATTTCTATAAAAATAGGACAGGGAGTTTAATTCCCCGTCCTATAACGATAGTTCACCTTGAAACCATTCACAAAATACCCCAATCAAATATATTGCAATATTCCGTATATTTCGCTATTATTCTACATAAGGAGTCGTTCCAACTCCTTAATACAATCATAAAGTCTCGGAAGAAGTGAGTGTGTGGACTACACTCGCTTCTTTCATGTTTTCAAAACACTATAGCAAACAATACTATTACTCCTACTGCTGCCAATATATCCTTATCCCTATCTGACAACCACTGTGTCTGTACAAAGAATGATCCATAACTACCTTTAACCTTTACTAATTTAATCTCTCTAACCGATTCGGATGGAGATTCCCCCACCTTCTCTTTTGCAAATCTCCCTTTGTTGTCTCTCTGTCTGTTGCTGACGTCTATGTTGCTCGTTTTCTTCTGTTCCTCTTTCATTAATTCCATTAACCTTTGTAATTGACGTCTTTCTTCTATTGTCATCATGTGACGTCTCTCCCTTCCCTTCTAATTTTGGATTCTGTTCCATCCATAACCGAGAATCGAATACTTCCCAAGTAGGGGAGGGAAGGGTGACGTCACTAGCATTTTGTTCAATTTGAGCAATAAATAGTTTATTGAATGGTGCGGAAAATAACGCTAATCTAATTAATTGATTCTTGTCTAATCCTGTGACGTCAGCAAGTGATTGTAAATAATCCTTAAAGACGTCACTACATCTTAATGTAGGTCTATACAATATTACCTCCCCTTTCACTATGACGTCATTTGTTGACGTCTTGATACATTCTATGAAGATGAAAAGAAGAATATCACAAGCATATTGGGATTTTCATAATAATATTGTGAAAGGGAATAAGAACACTAATCACGAATTTATATAATAGGTGATAAGCATGGTAATTAGTCTAATTGGACATTATATAAAACAATCTAAATATAGTAGACCTCAAATATGTGAGATATTTGGAATTTCAAATAATACTTTAAGTAACTGGTGTACTGCTAAAACATTTCCAACCATACCACAGGCACTAAGATTGGCTAGGGTTCTCGGCTGTAAAGTTGATGATCTATACGAATATAGGGGAGAATAATAAAAACACCCTCAAGTTAATGAGAGTGTTTTTATTTCTACATTGAATATAAATCGAATCATAAGGTTTCTCTAACAAAAAATTTTTTAATAGCTTCCATTGCTTCCTCATGCTTCTCTTGACTTTTGGTATAAGAGACATTAATAATAAAGCCGTCTTCATCTGGTTTCTTGGCTATAAACTGTGTTTCGTCTTCTGTTTCTATGTGTATGTAGTCTTCTTCTTTAAACATGTTAATTCCTCCTAAATCTTCATAATTTAGATTATTTAATTGATATAAACATTTTAGGGTTAAAGTAAGGGGGGGCTAGGGGAAAGTTATCCAACAATAGATAAAACTTATAAATCCTCTAAGTTATTAGAATGTAAAGTTGATAATCTGTACGATGTGGTAGAATGAAAAAAAGGGAAAGATTAATTAAATGGGGGTTTTTCTATTGAAAGATAATAATGTTAAATCAATAAAAGACTATAAAATTTCTAAACTTACTGAAGAAGATAGGAAAACACGTCAGGAGATATTAGATGAATTAGGAATAGATATTTACGAAAATTCAGGTGTTAAGAAAAGTCATGGATTGATTATAGATAATGAGTACAAAGTTGGAGATATGCTAAATCATAAACTAGTAGGTTTTAAAGTATTAGAGGAGACTGTCACGCTCTCTTTTATTGATGATGAATACAGTAGAAATGAGTTAGAAATTTTTATTGATGGGGATAAAAAAATAAACATGAAACTAAATGGGAAATAAGATGAGGAATTTTACCACCGTAACAAACAACAATGATGACGTAATTCTTTATTATAAAGATAAACCTGATGTACACAGTGGCAGGTGTGAGTGTAGAAAGACTAAAATAGTATAAGCTGAATAAATGAATATTATTTACCTTATTGATATAGGAAGTGATTTAATAATTGATATGCTTAATAGTTTATGGACTGCATTAAATTGGATTTTAGAAAATATCGGTAGTCTTGGTATGTTTGTACTTACACTTTTTTATGTTGTGTATACGAAAAGATTAATGCAACAAGGTGAAGCAAACTTAAAACAAGCTCGAAAACCTGAAGTAATAGCGTATTTTGAATTGGACAGAGCGAATATACTTAATTTCATGGTAAAGAATATAGGTAGTTCTCCAGCAATTGATGTAACTATTAATTTCACTATGCTTAGAGGAGAAATTAATGATGAAAGATTTCATAGCACCTATATGCTAAATCATCCTATTTCTACTTTAGCACCTGAGCAAAATATTTTCACTTTCGTTGATATCTTACCGAATCTAATAGATACTAACAAGGACTTTCCAATGGTTAAAATCGATTTAGAATACTATGATTCTAAAAAAGATAAATACATAGAGTCTTTTGTTTTAGATATTAACATGTATAAAGGAACTTCACGTGTGAATAACAAAGAAACTCATGATTTAGTAAAAGAAGTAGAAAAGATTAGAAAGTTATTACAAAAAAGATAAGCCCTAACCAATCAAGGCTAGGGCTTTTTTGTTTAAGATAAAATTTCTTCACGTTTTATTATTTTTCACCAATTTTAAGGTATAAGCGACCTTCTGTTTCATTCCATTCCGTTTCACAAGTTCTTCCATTTGCAGTGAATGTATCTGGAATGTTGTTAGTGTTGAAATAGTTAAATACTTTATCAGCGTCTCCTTCAAAATAGAATTTAAATAATTCTTTTGCAACAATCGGAACTCGATAAGATGCTTTAATATCACTATTTTCCCACATTGAAAACTTAATATAAGCCTCATAACCTGGAATACTATGTCCAACTATAATAGTGTCAGGCTGTCCAAGAACACCCCAAACATACCCTCCATCTCTAAACTTAAGTTCATTAGCAAAGATTTTAAGGTTTTGCGAATGGTTTGGAGTCCAAGAAGACTTCAACACTGGTGCAACCCATCCATCAGGATATACTTTTCCACCTGTACTCGGCTGATATTTTTTACCAATTTTAAGGTATAGACGACCTTCAGTGTCGCTCCATTCTGTTTCAACGGTTCTACCATTTGCAGTAAATGTATCTGGAATGTTATTAGTGTTGAAATAGTTAAATACTTTATCAGCGTCTCCTTCAAAATAGAATTTAAATAATTCTTTTGCTATAACAGGTACACGATAGGAATATCGTAAATCATCGCTTTCCCAACCAGCAAATTTAATATATGCTTCATATCCTGAAATATCGCTTCCAACAACAATAGCATTTTGTTTTCCAGGGAAGCCCCAAACATATCCACCGTCTCTAAATCCAAGCTCTTCAGCAAAGATTTTGATATTGTGGTTATAATTAGGTGTAGTCCAAGAAGACTTCAACACTGGTGCAACCCATCCATCAGGATATGTTTTGTGAGTCTGATCAC
>NZ_JBHUMF010000006.1:0-28548 GCF_042684945.1 Bacillus seohaeanensis
TTGATTAGCTCTTTTAAAATAAAACTTGAATTAACGTTGACGTTTTGCTTTGTTCAGTTTTCAAAGTTCAATCACAATCACTTGTTTGAAGCGACTATATTAATATAACATTTATTCATTGTGTCGTCAATAACTTTTTAAAAGTAATTTTTGAACGTACTTTATAGTTTTTTGGACACAAGTGATATTATACATAGTCTATTACTTAATTACAATAGTTTTTTAAAAAAAGAGAGATAAATATATCTCCCCTTTTTATCCTACATTGGTCACTCACATGATAGCAGATATATAAAGTTCGGTTTGTGTACTTAAATCTATAATTTCCTCTGAAGGAAGAACTCTTACAAGTGGTCTCGTTTGATAATTACTCTTTGTAAAGACTACCTCCGCCATCTGACCTGATGACAACCTAACTTGCGTTCCTGTTGTTAAGTTTCCAAATAAGTCTAATAGGGCATTCACCACTTTGAAATTAAATTTTCCAAATTGGTCTCGTCTAATCATCTCCAAAACTTTAAAAATGGGTTGTTTGCTTCTATATAATCTTTCTGAAGTCATCGCATGAAAAACATCTGATATAGCGACAATCTGAGAATAAAGATGAACCCTTTCATTTTTTTCTTTTGTAGGATAGCCGCTTCCATCTATTCTTTCGTGATGCTGAAAGATAGCCAATTTAGCTTCCGGTTTCAATAAAGAAGCTTCTTTGATCATTTTATAGCTATGAGCTGTATGCATCTTTATTTCCTTAAATTCATTTTCTGTCAGAGCTGTTTGTTTTTTTAAAACAAGTGGGGATATCCTAGACATTCCACAGTCAGCTAATATTCCTGCGAGGGCAACCTGATTTACATTCCCTGCATCAAGTCCAAGTTTCTTTCCAAGCATCGCACTGATAATGCCGACCGCTATGGAATGGTGATACAAATACTCTGTTTTAGAAGAATATTCGTTAATGTAATATAGTAAATGTGATTCTTCTGCTACCATTTTTGTAAGAGGAAGAATTACTTCTCTCATTTCTGCAATATCTACTGACATACCTGATTGCCATTGTTGAAATTGCCTTTTAAATGACTGGACGCTTTTCAAATAAGTACGAATAAATTGATCACTTCCGCCCACTTGTTTACTAGTAGTTTCTGTTTTTTCTTTTTCTTTATTAGGCAAAATCAAATTTGCAGGACGAAATAAACTGCCGTCAGCCTTTGTTTTTTCAACCGATACTTCTGAAATGCCAAATGCCCATAAAGCCTTTATATGCTGCTTTTGTATAACGGTGTTTCTAGTAAGTATCGGCAGTGATGTTCTTCCCATGATGTCCTGATTAACAATGCAACCTACCTCAAGATCTTTCGCGTGTACCTTCATCGTCAGCACCTCAATTTTCATCTAACGTTATTAAGACTATTTTACCAAAATTATGAAATAGTGAAAGTGTTTTAGAAGAATTAAACCAAACTATATCTTAGATTTCTCTTACTTTTAACTAATCATTTATTAAAGCAATCTAACTTTTTTATTCGAAAAGGATGATAAAAAAATAAGGAGATGGTTTTTCACCAATCCCCCTGTATCTTTTATTCTACTGAATCATTATCCGAGTTTGTATCAACTTCTGGATTGGAATGATTCTCTTCTTCCGGATTCCCATCAGAAACTTCCATGTTGTCATTTTCTTCTGTTAGTTCCTCTTGGTCCTCATCGGTTTCCTCTTTTTCCACCTTTGCAACAGTAGAAACAAATTCTGTATCTTGTAATTTAATTAATTTAACTCCTTGCGTGTTTCTTCCGGTTGTGGAAATACCACTAACGTCCATACGAATCAAGACACCATGTGCAGTGATAAGCATCAAATCTTCCTCACCCGTTACAGCTTTAACAGCAACAAGCTCACCGTTACGTTCTGTAATGTTACATGTCTTCAATCCTTTTCCGCCCCTTGTTTGGACACGATATTCCTCTGCAGGGGTTCGCTTTCCGTAACCATTAATTGTTACGACTAGTACATCATCTTTTTCCTCAAGAATTTCCATACCGACTACAATATCATCTTCGTCTAGGTTAATTCCCTTTACACCAGTTGCCGTTCTTCCCATAGAACGAACATCGGTTTCAGGGAAACGGATTAACATACCTTTTTTTGTCCCAATAATAATATTTTTATCTCCATCTGTAAGTCTTACGGAGATTAATTCATCATTTTCTCTTAAATTAATAGCAATTAAACCATTTTGTCTTATATTAGCAAAGTCAGAGACAGGAGTACGTTTTGATACACCTTGTTTCGTCGTAAAGAATAGATACCAGTCATCTACAAATTCCTCTACACGAATCATCGCATTGACCCATTCATCTTTTTCGACACCGAGTAGGTTAATGATTGGGATTCCTTTTGCTGTTCTGCTATATTCAGGAATTTCATAGCCCTTTGCTTTATAAGCTTTTCCTTTGTTTGTAAAGAATAGAATTGTATCATGAGTAGATGTTGTTAGCAGGTTTTCAACAAAATCATTATCGTTAGTTCCCATTCCTTGTATTCCTCTACCTCCGCGTTTTTGGCTGCGATACGTAGAAGCAGGAAGACGTTTAATATAACCGTTATGAGTAAGTGAAACGACAATATTCTCTCTTGGAATCAAATCCTCGTCTTCAATTTGTTCAATTCCACCTGCAACAATTTCCGTTCTTCTTTTATCATTAAAACGCTCTTTGAGTTCAAGAAGCTCTTCACGAATAATTTCAAGCAACTTTTCTTCATCCGCTAAGATTGCCTTCAACTCACCGATTAGTTTTAATAGCTCCTGATACTCTTCCTCGATTTTTTCTCTTTCTAAACCAGTTAGACGCTGCAAGCGCATGTCTAAAATTGCTTGTGCCTGTCTCTCTGATAGAGAAAATTGTTCTATTAATCCTTGGCGAGCAATTTCTGTTGTTTTCGAACCGCGGATTAAAGCAATAATTTCATCAATATGATCAAGAGCAATTCGTAGTCCTTCTAAAATGTGTGCTCTTGCTTCTGCTTTGCGCAATTCAAATTCTGTTCTACGTCTAATAACCACTTTTTGGTGATCTAAATAGTGCTGTAAACATTGTTTAATGTTCAGTACCTTTGGCTGTCCGTCAACAAGCGCAAGTAGATTGATACCAAAGTTTGTTTGTAGCGCTGTTTGCTTGTATAAATTATTAAGTAAAACATTCGCATTTGCATCTTTTCTTACTTCAATGACGATACGCATACCTGTACGGTCTGACTCGTCGCGAAGATCTGTGATACCGTCAATTCTTTTATCGCGGACTAGCTCTGCAATTTTCTCCACTAACTTCGCTTTATTCACTTGATAGGGAATCTCAGTAATAATAATAGTTTCTTTACCATTTGCCTTTTGCTCTATATTAGCACGTGCACGCATGGTGATAGATCCCTTACCTGTTTCATACGCCCTTCGAATCCCACTTTTCCCTACAATAAACCCTGCTGTCGGAAAGTCTGGACCTTGAATATATTCCATTAACTCTTGAATAGAAATCTCGGGATCTTTACTGACTTCCAATACTGCATCAATAACTTCTCCAAGCTGGTGGGGAGGTATATTAGTAGCCATACCAACTGCGATTCCTGATGAACCATTGACTAATAGGTTAGGAAAACGCGAGGGTAACACTACTGGTTCTTTTTCAGATCCGTCATAGTTATCTTTATAATCAATTGTATCTTTGTTAATATCTCGCAGTAGTTCCGTAGAGATTTTGGACATTCTTGCTTCTGTATAACGCATCGCTGCGGCAGAATCACCATCTACAGAACCAAAGTTTCCATGACCATCAACAAGCATATAGCGATAGTTAAAGTCCTGTGCCATCCGAACCATTGTTTCATAAACGGCAGAGTCACCATGTGGATGGTACTTACCGATTACATCTCCGACGATCCGGGCAGATTTTTTATATGCTTTATCTGCTGTCATTCCTAGATCATTCATTGCGTATAAAATACGTCTATGAACAGGCTTTAGGCCGTCCCTTACATCTGGTAATGCCCTAGAAACAATAACACTCATTGCATAGTCAAGAAATGATGAACGCATCTCTTGACTTAAATTAATTTCTTTTACATTTGATCTCGGCGTCTCTGCCATAACAAAATGGCCCTCCTTCTGAAAAGGCGCATAAACTTGCCTTTTTTACTTTTTACTATTCCATCTTAATACTTTCTATCTATGTTGAATTCTCCTTATGCTAGTAAGCTAAGTGAGATAACACAGACTAAGTTAAGAGTTTTTTTATGTAAAAGACAGGATAGAAGCTGGTCTACCCTGTACAACTAGTTAGATATCTAGATTTTTCACATATGCAGCATTTTCATCAATAAAGTTACGTCTAGGCTCCACCTTGTCACCCATTAGCATTTCAAATGTTTCATCCGCTTCAATGGCATCTTCTAATCCAACTTGCAGCAGTGTTCTAAATTCAGGATCCATTGTTGTTTCCCAAAGTTGTTCAGCATTCATCTCTCCTAAACCTTTATAACGCTGAATACCAGGTTTTGGTTGTGGAGAAAGCTTAGCAAGTGCTTCTTCAAGTTGTTTATCACTATAAACATATTCAACCTTTTTACCTTGTTGAATTTTATATAGTGGCGGTTGTGCAATGTAAATATAGCCAGCTTCAATAATTGGACGCATATAGCGATAGAAGAACGTTAATAGTAGCGTACGGATGTGTGCACCATCAACGTCCGCATCCGTCATAATAACGACTTTATGATATCGTGCTTTAGCAATATCAAACTCTTCGCCAATACCTGTTCCAAGAGCTGTTATGATTGTTCGAATTTCGTTATTAGAAAGAATTTTATCTAATCTCGCTTTTTCCACATTGAGTATTTTCCCTCTAAGCGGTAGTATCGCTTGAAAATGACGATCACGCCCTTGTTTTGCAGAGCCACCAGCGGAGTCTCCCTCAACGATATAGATCTCACTAATTTGTGGATCACGGGAAGAACAGTCTGCTAGTTTTCCAGGCAAACTGGAAACTTCTAGTGCACTCTTACGACGCGTCAACTCTCTTGCCTTTTTAGCTGCTAAACGAGCTCGTGCTGCCATTAACCCTTTTTCTACTACCTTTTTTGCCACTATAGGGTTTTCTAGTAAAAATGATTCTAAGTGTTCCGAGAATAAAGCATCGGTAATCGTTCTTGCTTCTGAATTTCCAAGCTTTGTTTTCGTTTGGCCTTCAAATTGCGGATCAGGGTGTTTGATTGAAATGATTGCTGTCAATCCTTCTCGAACATCTTCACCTGATAGATTTGCATCACTTTCTTTAAATAGACCATTTTTACGAGCGTAGTCATTAATCACACGAGTTAGAGCCGTTTTAAATCCCGACTCATGTGTCCCACCCTCATATGTGTGAATATTATTGGCAAAAGAGTAGATATTACTAGCAAAACCATCGTTATATTGAATAGAAATTTCTACTGAAATATTTTCTTTTTCCCCTTCAATATAGATAGGCTCTTCATGAACAACCTCTTTTGTACGATTAAGATGTTCAACGTATGACTTTATACCACCTTCATAGTGGTATTCATTACGTTTTCCCTCTCCACGTTTATCCTCGATATTAATTTGAATACCTCTATTGAGGAAAGCAAGTTCTCGAGTACGAGTTGCAAGCGTATCAAAGTCATATTCTGTTGTTTCGGTAAAAATCTCTGGATCTGGTTTAAAGTGAATAATAGTCCCAGTTTTATCGGATTCCCCAACTATTTTTAAGTCGAAGCTCGGAACGCCTCGCTCGTATTTTTGATAATAAATACTTCCGTCGCGATGTACGTAAACCTCAAGTTCTGTTGATAAGGCATTTACGACAGAAGCTCCTACACCGTGAAGTCCACCGGAAACCTTATAGCCTCCGCCTCCAAACTTTCCTCCGGCATGTAGAACAGTCATAATGACCTCTACAGCTGGTCTTCCCATTTTTTCCTGGATCCCAACTGGAATACCACGACCATTATCTGTAACAGTAATACTGTTATCTTCTTCAATCGTAACGGTAATATCATCACAAAATCCTGCAAGTGCTTCGTCGATACTATTATCGACAATTTCCCATACTAAATGATGTAGTCCTCTTCCGCTTGTGGATCCAATATACATTCCTGGGCGTTTACGAACCGCCTCTAATCCTTCTAAAACCTGTATCTGATTTTCATCATAGGAACCATTTTGGGTGTGTTGTTCCATAGTCATAGTGATTCACCTACACTTTCTATTACATGGCGAAATTTATTTTAATAGATTTTCGTATGTTGAGTACTTCTTTGATCTCTTTTTTAACGTATTAGATGCTAGTGGCGATAAATACAATTGGTCAAAAGTGATTACGAGAGATTTATAAGAACCTTTTGCAAGGTGGCATGTCTGGTTTTTTTTATTTTTTAAATAACTTTGTAGTTCGTCCGAATATTGGACGGTATCTCTATCAATAATAGCAATAATTTCATCTGTTCTCACCATTACGTCTTCTCCGACATGAATGTACACTATACCACCTCACTTCAATCTTTTCATCGTACCAGCTTCCACATGATATGTAGCAGCCTCATTTAACGTATGATGATCAATCCCATCCACACTAGTAGTTGTTACAAAGGTTTGAACCTTTCCTTGAATGGTATTTAGTAAATGGGATTGGCGGTAATCATCCAATTCTGATAGAACATCGTCTAAGAGGAGGATTGGATACTCTCTTATTTCTGAATGTATTAGTTCTATTTCCGCTAGTTTTACGGAAAGAGCTGTGGTGCGTTGTTGTCCTTGGGAACCGAAAGTCTGTACGTCCCTGCCATTTACAATAAACTGAAGGTCATCCCTGTGTGGCCCAACTAGCGTGACACCCCTATCGATTTCTCGTTGTCGGATTTGCTTGAATTTATTTTCATATACCTCTACCATTTTTGACCATTCTTGATTTTCTGATACATCAATAGACGGTTTATATAGAATTTCTAATGTTTCAAGGTTTCTCGATATACCCGAATGTATCGGTTTTGCCCAAGCTTCGAGCATTTGGATAAATTCAAACCGCTTTTGGACTATTTTGGTGGCTATTTCGATGAATTGTTCTGTCAACACATCTAACATTGTTTGATCCGTTTGTTTTCTCGTTTGAAGAAGCTTCAAATAATGATTTCGTTGTTGCAGAACTTTTTGGTAGAGGCTTATATCATGTAAATAAACCGGGGATACTTGCCCGATTTCCATATCAATAAAACGACGCCTTACTTGAGGGCTCCCTTTTACAAGATGGAGATCTTCTGGCGCGAACATAACGACATTCATATTTCCAACATATTGGCTTAGTTTTTGCTGTTCAAGGTGGTTACATTTGGCCCTTTTGCCTTTTTTTGAAATAACTAATTCTAACGGCAAAGCTCCATGATACTTTTGTATCCTCCCTTTTATTTTAGCATATTCCTCATCCCAACGGATTAAATCTTTATCATTTGACGTTCGATGCGACTTAGCCATGGCAAGAACATAGATCGATTCCATTATGTTTGTTTTTCCTTGGGCATTTTCACCAAGAATTACATTTACCTTGTTTTCAAAATCTACCTCAATTGATTCGTAATTTCGGTAATTTTTCAACTCAATTTGTTCAATGTACATGGAATTAACATCCTTTTTTCCCGCATTAATGGACAGTACTGTTCCCCTTTAATAAGCCAAGTGAAGTGTGAGTAATGGATTACTGCCCTAAATCCAATGCTCTTATCTCTGTAATGTCATTAGCTATCCTGCATTGTCGAAACTAGTGATATTTCTGCAGTCCCTCTGCTTATAAAGGGGGGCTTATCTAATTATTCAACTAACAAGTATTAGAAGTTCAAATCCCCGCAGCTTGTAAGTATCAGTTCTCTTTAGAAACGATAAATACACCGACTTCTGGAATTTCCACCTTATCACCAACAGTTAGTTTTCTTCCTCTTCGTTGGTCTTGTTCTCCATTAATATAAACTTCATATTCACTTAGAAACCACTTTGCCATTCCACCTGATTGAATTACTTCAGCTAATTTAAGAAATTGCCCAAGTGTAATCACTTCTGTTTCAATTTGTACATAATTCTCCACAAGAATCACTACTTTCCGTATAAATCTCTAATACCTTATTTTACTCTAATCTTTGACTTCTCACAACTAACAGGAAAATTCCATTTTATTAAAGGTCCGTCTCTCTATATTTTTAGCGTGAAAAAAGAACTGATACCGTTGTTCTAGATATCAGTTCTTTTTTTAAGTTTGCTTGTTTGTGATTAGTAAGTTCTAACTGGGAGTATGAGCTGGAGGATAGAGTCATCGTGAAGTGGCTTAATAACAAATGGTCTCATAGCTCCAGTAAAATTGATATGAATTTCTGTTCCTTCTAGTGCTTTTAGTGCATCCATCATATATTTGGCACTAAAGGAAATTTTTAATTCTTCTCCATCAATTGATTGACTTTGTACTTCTTCAATAACCTTCCCAATTTCTGGAGAGTTAGAAGAAATTTCTACAATTCCTCCGTCTAACGTCGATAATTTTACAACATTATTTCTACCTTCTCTAGCAAGTAAGGAAGCACGATCAATAGATTGTAAAAATTCTTTAGTACTCATAACAAGTTCTGTTTTACTGTCAGAAGGAATGAGTCTGCTTGTGTCAGGATAATTTCCTTCTAACAATCTAGAGAAAAATAATAAATGCTTCGCTTTAAACAGCACTTGGTTTTCCGTAATGACAATTTCTACTGGCTCTGTTGTATCATCAAGAATTTTATTCAACTCATTTAAACTTTTTCCTGGAATGACTACGTTATAGCTAGCTTCATTTTGAATTTCAACAGGTGCCTTTCTCATTGCTAGACGGTGGCTATCTGTTGCAATACAGTTTAATTCACCATTCGCAACCTGCCAGTTTACACCTGTTAAGATAGGTCGTGTTTCTGAGGTGGACACTGCGAATACGGTTTGCCTTACCATTGTTTTTAATAAATCAGTGGATATCTTTATTGCATTTCCTTCTTCTATCTGCGGTAAATGTGGATATTCCTCTGGATCTAAACCATTTAAATTAAATTCAGCTTTACCTGAACGAATTACTGTTTGCAAATGATTATGGACCTCAATTTCAACCGTATCCATTGGGAGTTTTTTTACAATTTCGCTGAAAAATTTAGCCTGTAAGACAATACCACCTGGTTGTATCACAGAAACAATTTCATGTTCTCCTTCGTCTTTAGGGATGAAGGACTCTATGGAAATATCAGAGTCACTACCTGTTAATGTAACTCCTTCATCATTCGCTATTATTTTAATTCCAGTAAGAATTGGAATGGTTGTTCTAGACGTAACAGCTTTCATAACATCTTGCACACTTTGAACAAGTCGATCACGTTGGATTACAAATTTCATGATATTTTTCCTCCAATTTGCACATAATTTTTAGGACAGTACATATAATAATAATTTATTAAAAAATAGTAGTAGTAATAGTAGGGGCTGTTGATATGTGGATAACTATATGGAAAGAAAGGAAACACAGCCTATCCACATGTGGACAGACTGTGTGTGAAAATAGTTAAGTTATCAACAGTATTAACGTCTATTACTACTTGTTACAGAATAAAATCTATTAATTTTTTAGTGATTCGCGGATTTCTTTTAATTGTTGCTGTAAAACTGAATCAGCTTGAAGAAGCTTACTAATTTTCTCATGAGCATGAATAACAGTTGTATGGTCTCTTCCCCCAAATTCCTCTCCAATCTTAGGAAGAGAAGAATCGGTCATTTCTCTAGATAAATACATAGCAATTTGCCTTGGAAATGCAATAGATTTTGTCCGCTTTTTTGCCTTAAAATCTTCTAGTTTTATATTGTAGTGTTCACCGACAACACGCTGAATCTCTTGTATGGTAATCACTTTTGGTTTTGAGCTTGGAATAATATCCTTTAGTGCTTCTGCAGCCAAGTCAGCGTTAATATCTTTATTTATTAAAGAAGAGTACGCTACAACTCGAATTAATGCTCCTTCGAGTTCACGAATATTTGAGTCAATTTGATTGGCAATGTAAAGCATCGCTTCGTTCGGAATATCTAATCCTTCCGCTTTTGCCTTTTTTCTTAAAATGGCAATCCTTGTTTCAAGGTCCGGTGGCGTAATATCCGTTATTAATCCCCATTCAAACCGTGATCTCATCCGGTCTTCCAATGTAGGAATTTCCTTTGGAGGTCGGTCACTAGAAATAATAATTTGCTTGCTTTCCTCATGCAATGTATTAAATGTATGGAAGAATTCTTCTTGTGTTTGCTCCTTCCCCGCAATAAATTGTATATCGTCTATGAGAAGGACATCTACATTCCGATATTTATTGCGGAAATTCTCTGCTTTATTGTCACGAATGGAATTAATGAATTCATTCGTAAACTTTTCAGACGACAGATATAGCACTTTTGCAGAAGGATTATGCTCTAGAACATAGTGGCCAATTGCATGCATTAAGTGTGTTTTACCTAATCCCACGCCCCCATAAATAAATAACGGATTGTAGGCTTTAGCAGGTGCTTCTGCAACCGCTAGCGATGCTGCATGGGCAAAGCGGTTTCCTGATCCTATTACAAAAGTGTCAAACGTATATTTTGGATTGAGCATACTTTGTTTTAAGTTTTGCTGGTCATCATCTATTGACGGCTTCTTTCTCACAACCGGGATATCAAACTCTTCAGGCTCTTGATTTTGAGGAATAATAAATTTTGTTATTAGTTCTTCGCCGGTAATATCATATAAAACACCAGAAATTAACTGAGAATAACGACCTTCAAGCCAATCTCTAGCAAATTCATTTGGAGCCGTGATTACGAGTGTATCACCTTGAATAGAGTGAGCTTTTGTAGATTTTAACCAGGTATCAAAACTTGGTTTACTAATTTTTTTCTCTATATCAGCAAGAACTTTGTCCCACAAATCACCGATATTTTCCAAAGCCGATCCCTCCTTTTCTTCAATTTTTACAATGGTTGTACATTCAACAAATTACGTAGAAACTCTCTATTTTTAACTTTATTGCATTCCTGATTTATAAAAATACAAAACTATGAATGTGGAAAATATATAATAAGGAAGAAAATTGTTTTTCGACAATATCCACGACCTGTGGACAGCCTTTTACAAAGGGTATGGATAAGTTACTAACACATTATCCACACTTTGTGGATAAATAGACTATCAACAATTAGTTATCAAGAGTGAAAACACAAATATCATAACAAAATATCCTAGATGGTGCAATGACTTTTCTGTTTTATCCACAAGTGCAGATTCGTGTGGAAAAAAGTTGTCCACACCATATGATTTTGTGAAAAAGGTGTCAATATCTGCTGTGGACAGAAAAAAACTTTGTCAGATTTTATCCACAGGCGATGTTGAAAATAAATGTATATGGCGAAAAAGCTATTTTTCCTAGTTTTTGAAAAGGAGAAATTACTAGTGGATAACTTTATCTCTGTAGATTAGTTATAGAAAATGAGGGAGCGATGTAGTAACTAAAAAATAATGTTAACGATCAATAGTAGATATTTTTTAACAACAGTTAAAAATATAGAGTGGATTGGAGCGGAAGACACTTGATTCCTGCTAGATAAGGAGGAAGGCTACTGACTGCAGTGGAAAAGAGTAGTCCATTTCCCACAAACAACAAACTTTACAAAACCAGTTTCTGTTTGTTGTTGTATTATTAAGAGAGTACAGCCTATTTGTATGTAAAATCTGTTTTAAAGTAGTAATTATATAGATAGCTTAAACACTGAGCTCTTTATAGGGGAAAGACATTTATCTGTTAGTAGTAATTAGGGTATTTTCCGCATTTTTTCTAATAGTAAAAGGAAAACTTCTAAAATTAGGCGTCAATTAATTGTTTAATTTCATTAAAGGGATCATGCTTTTACTCTCGGAATTAAAACGGCTGTTGACATTTTATTAGGTGACTCCTTATAATAGTAAAGACTGTCTTTGACTTATAAAGTTAAATCCTTCAGGGAGGTGTCATATATGAAAAGAACATTTCAACCGAATAATCGTAAAAGAAGTAAAGTACACGGTTTCCGTGCTCGTATGAGTTCAAAAAACGGACGTAAAGTTTTAGCTAACCGTCGTCGTAAAGGAAGAAAAGTATTATCTGCTTAGGCCACTGAAATACATCAGTGGTTTTTTTTTCATTGTATGGTTAACAATCTATAAATAGGACCATATTTATAATGGTAATTAGGCGGTAACGATCAGCTGCAGCGCCTAGTCACTCGAGGTCATAAGCCAATCATCCCAAATGGTGAAAAGTGCCTTTTTTGGGATGATCGTCTTATGCTTGGCGTGGCGGAACAGGGCGTTTCTACTTTTATATTACGTCTAGCTCCAGTGGCTAAGGGCGACAAGCTGTTTTCGCTTTTATGGCTAAAATTGAAAATTAGGTGTTGTAAATGAGGAAAGAACAAAGGGTAAAGAAAAATAGTGAGTTTCAAGAGATTTTTAAAAAGGGAACTTCTGTTGCAAATCGACAATTTGTTTTGTACGTTTTAAAAAAAGAGGAAACGCAGCCTTTCCGAATTGGTTTATCCGTTAGCAAAAAAATTGGAAACGCTGTAGTGCGAAACAAAGTAAAGCGATATATAAGACAAGCCTTTCTTGAATTAAAAGAGGAAGTAAAAGAAGGTCATGACTACTTAATCATCGCCAGAAAACCGGCGGCCGAAATGAATTTTCACGAGGTAAAGAAGAGCCTTACGCATGTATTAAAGAAGGGCAAGGCATTTAAACGATCTTCTTCGAGTGGAAATGTCAAAAGAAAACAATAAAAGATTTAAAAGAAATACCATGTTTCATCAGCACATAAGAAAGAAAAGATGTTACAATACGAGAGATTGCAAGTAATTTTTTGAAGATAGGACAAGTTTTGGCTTGTTCGTTAAATAAATCAAGAGAATAGAAAAGTTGGGAGGAAATGCAGGGTGAAAAAAAGAATACTAGCCCTAATAGGTATAGTCGGTCTGATGACAATCCTTTCTGGATGTACAGAGTATAATCAGCCGATTACGCCTGAGAGTGATGGCTTTTGGAATGAATATATCGTTTATCCTTTATCGCAGTTGATTACTTTATTTGCGGAGTGGATGAGCGGCTCATATGGATTGGCTATCGTTGTTGTAACGTTAATTATACGTTTAGCGATCTTACCATTAATGATTAAACAAACGAAAAATTCTAAGGCGATGCAAGCACTACAGCCTGAAATGAAGGAAATTAAGGAAAAATATAGTTCTAAAGATGCACAAACACAGCAAAAACTTCAACAAGAAACAATGGCTTTATTTCAAAAACATGGTGTTAATCCTTTAGCAGGTTGTTTTCCACTGATTGTTCAAATGCCTATTTTAATTGGTTTCTACCATGCAATTGTAAGAACAGAAGCAATTAAGGATCATAATTTCCTTTGGTTTGATTTAGGAAATCCCGATCCCATTTATTTACTGCCACTAATTGCAGGTGCAACAACGTTTATCCAGCAAAAATTGATGATGGCAGGAACAGCAAATCAAAATCCACAAATGGCAATGATGCTTTACATTATGCCTGTGATGATTATTATCTTTGCTATTAATTTTCCTGCTGCGCTATCTTTATATTGGGTAGTTGGTAATCTGTTCATGATTGTGCAAACTTACTTCATTAAAGGGCCGGACATTAAAGCTCAAGCAGCTACTGGAAATTCGGGAGGAAAGAAAAAGTGATGGAAGTGAAAGGGACTGGTCAAACTGTTGAAGAAGCAATTGAATCTGCTTTAACTCAACTTAAAGTCACCAAAGAAGAAGCAGAAATTGATATTATCGAAGAAGGTAAAAAAAGATTTTTGGGATTATTTGGTGGCAGACCAGCAACTGTTCTTGCGAGAAGAATTTTTAATCCTATCGAAGAAGCAAAAACGTATCTACTATCTGTTTCGAAGGAAATGGGAATAGATACTAAAATTGAAGTAAAGCAAGTTGGAAAAGAAGTGGAATTTAACTTATCCGGTGAAAAAATGGCACTTTTAATAGGAAAAAGAGGTCAAACGTTAAATGCACTTCAGCATTTAACACAATTGGCAGCTAACCGTACATCAGATCAATTTATTAATATCGTCCTCGATGCGGAAAATTACCGTGAACGACGGAAAGAAACATTACGGAATTTAGCCAAAAGGCTTGCAGATAAGGCACTTCGTACGAAACGACCTGTTTCATTAGAACCGATGCCTTCCTATGAAAGAAAAATCATTCATACTGCTTTAATGGACTCTGCCTCGGTTAATACTTTTTCAGAAGGTAATGAGCCAAATCGGTATATTGTTATTTCTCCAAAATAAGCTATTTATGAAAAAAACGAATCTCATGTTGAGGTTCGTTTTTTATTTGCGCTTTTTTAGAGTAATAAATTTATCCTATGCATTTCTTCGCTTTATTGTTATTCACATGTGGATAAGTTAAAATGAAAGAATAAGAAAAGTAACTATGTGGATAATTTTACGGATAAGATAATACAACAATCTTTTTGTTTAAAAAGGATTATGTTATTCTAATAATTTGGTGATACTTTTGCCTTTTATCCCGGATTAAAGGGCAGTAATCCCTCAACTTAAGGATCAGAGTAATCGAAAAAATGTAGATGAGGAATAACTGTCCGTAAATGTCCGGTTGGTTCAACTAACAATCAGTGAGGGAGAAAGTCCCCACTGATTGCAGTTTCACTTTATAAGATACTTTTTTCAATAGATAATTTGATAGACAAGAGAGGTGAATATAATGGAATTTGATACAATAGCAGCTATATCGACTCCAATGGGAGAAGGTGCAATTGCAATTGTTCGCTTAAGTGGGGAACAGGCTTTTAATATTGCAGATAAAGTGTTCCGACCAGTGAAAGGATCTGTAAATGATTTTGCTTCCCATACTATTCATTACGGACATATAGCAGACCCAGAAACAAATCAAATTATTGAGGAAGTAATGGTGTCTGTTATGAAGGGTCCAAAAACATTTACGCGAGAAGATGTCATTGAAATTAATTGTCATGGAGGTCTTGTGTCTGTCAATAAAGTTCTCCAACTTTTATTAAAGCATGGGGCAAGACTTGCAGAACCTGGAGAATTCACGAAGAGGGCATTTTTAAATGGACGGATTGACTTATCGCAAGCTGAGGGTGTCATGGATTTGATTCGAGCTAAAACCGATCGTGCGATGAGTGTTGCTCTGAATCAAATGGAAGGAAGACTGTCGAAGCTTATCAAAAAACTAAGACAGGAAATACTCGAAACCCTTGCCCAGGTGGAAGTGAATATTGACTATCCAGAATATGATGATGTGGAAGAAATGACACATCGTGTTCTATTAGATAAATCGAAACAGGTTAGAGATGAAATAAAAAAATTATTAGTAACGTCAGAACAGGGAAAAATATTGCGTGAAGGACTTTCTACTGTCATTATTGGACGCCCTAATGTTGGTAAATCTTCCTTACTAAATAGTTTGGTTCATGAAAATAAAGCAATTGTGACAGATATCCCTGGTACCACAAGAGATGTTATAGAAGAGTATGTGAATGTCAGAGGGGTGCCTTTGCGTTTAGTAGATACTGCTGGAATTCGTGAGACAGAAGATATAGTAGAGAGAATTGGTGTTGAACGTTCTCGAAAGGTGTTAAAAGAAGCAGATTTGATTCTTTTAGTATTAAATAGTGCGGATGAATTGACACACGAAGACGAGCAGCTGTTTGAGGCAGTAGAAGGTATGGATGTCATTGTCATTGTGAATAAAACAGATTTGCCACAAAAAATTGATTTACCAAAAGTGAAACAATTGGCTGCACAACATAAACTTGTTACGACTGCATTAATTGAAGAACAAGGAATTGATGAATTAGAAGAAGCTATTTCATCCTTATTCTTTGAAGGGTCAATCGAGGCGGGAGATATGACATATGTGTCCAATAGTAGGCACATTGCGTTATTAAACCAAGCGCACGAGTCCATTAGTGATGTGATTGATAGTGTTGAAATGGGAACGCCGATAGATATAGCACAAATTGATCTAACGAGAACATGGGAACTGTTAGGTGAGATAATTGGTGATAGTGTACATGAAAGTCTTATTGACCAGTTATTTTCTCAATTTTGCTTAGGAAAATAAGAAAAATACTAAAATCTTTAAGGTTTAGATAGCAAAATGAATCAAAAACTTATACTTTCTTATGAGGTAACAATAGGAAAGAAAAGCGAAGTCACGCTTATATGTGAGAACCTTTTTACGAATTGAAATGGAAGGCTTCGCTTTAACAAGGAGGAAATGAAAAACGATGCAATATGAGGCAGGACAATTTGATGTCATCGTTATTGGTGCAGGACATGCCGGTGTAGAAGCGGGACTTGCTTCCGCTAGAATGGGAGCAAAAACGCTGATGGTGACAATCAATTTGGATATGGTGGCATTTATGCCATGTAATCCTTCAGTCGGCGGACCAGCCAAAGGAATTGTAGTACGAGAAATAGATGCTTTAGGTGGAGAAATGGGTCGCAATATTGATAAGACTCATATCCAAATGCGTATGCTTAACACAGGAAAAGGGCCTGCTGTTCGTGCATTAAGAGCACAGGCAGATAAATTCCTTTATCAAAATGAAATGAAAAAAACAATTGAAGATGAACCAAATATGACACTTCTTCAGGGAATGGTAGAAAAACTTATTGTAGAAGATGGAGGATGTAAAGGGGTTGTGACGAAAACAGGAGCTGCTTATCGTGCAAAAACAGTTGTCATTACTACTGGAACATTCCTTCGTGGAGAAATTATTCTTGGGGAATTGAAGTACTCTAGTGGTCCAAATAACCAACAGCCATCTATTAAGCTTTCCGAGCATTTAGAAGAACTTGGTTTTGATATGGTACGTTTTAAAACAGGTACACCGCCTCGTGTGAATGGCCAAACCATTGACTATTCTAAAACAGAAATACAACCAGGCGATGATGTTCCGCGAGCGTTTAGTTATGAAACGACAAAATATATTACCGATCAGCTTCCATGCTGGTTAACTTATACAAATGAACATACGCATCAGTTGATTGATGAAAATCTTCACCGCTCACCGATGTACTCCGGCATGATTAAAGGGACAGGTCCACGTTATTGTCCTTCGATTGAAGATAAGGTCGTGCGTTTTCATGATAAGCCGAGACATCAAATTTTCTTAGAGCCAGAAGGAAGAAATACAAAAGAAGTGTATGTTCAGGGATTATCTACAAGCTTACCGGAAGATGTTCAACGGAAGATTCTTTCTACAGTCCCTGGCTTAGAAAATGTTCAGATGATGAGAGCAGGTTATGCCATTGAGTATGATTCGATTGTACCGACACAGCTTTGGCCGACACTAGAGACGAAAAAAATTAAAAATCTTTATACGGCAGGTCAAATCAATGGAACTTCTGGGTATGAAGAGGCGGCAGGTCAAGGGTTAATGGCTGGAATTAACGCAGCTTGCAAAGCACTTGATAAAGAAGAAGTCATTTTAAGTAGATCGGATGCTTATATTGGTGTGCTAATTGATGACCTTGTAACAAAAGGAACAAACGAACCGTATCGTTTATTAACATCCCGTGCTGAATACCGCTTACTGCTAAGACATGATAATGCTGATTTGCGGCTAACAGATCTTGGACACAAAATCGGTTTAATTTCCGATGAAAGATATGAACGTTTTTCTGTTAAAAAGCAAGAAATAGAAGGAGAGAAAAAGCGTCTTCAGGAAATTAGAATAAAGCCGAATGAACAAACACAAGCACTTATTCGAGAGGTTGGCGGGAGTGAATTAAAAGATGGTATCCGTGCAGCTGATTTATTAAAAAGACCTGAAATGAATTATAGCCATATCAAACAGTTAGTTCCAAGTGAGGTGGAGCTACACCCTGATGTAGAAGAGCAAGTAGAAATCCAAGTGAAATATGAAGGATATATTGAAAAATCGCTTCAGCAAGTGGATAAACTAAAGAAAATGGAAAACAAAAAGATTCCAGAGGATATCGATTATGAAGCAATCAATGGGCTAGCATCAGAAGCAAGACAAAAGCTTATTGAAGTAAGACCTCTCTCGCTTGCTCAAGCATCAAGAATATCTGGTGTTAACCCTGCAGATATTTCAATCTTACTAGTATACATCGAGCAGGGGAAAATAGCGAAAGTATCTGGTAACTAATTGGCTAAAGGAAGGTTTAAAAGCATGAATGAAACCGAATTTCAAAATAGTCTGGAGGAGAAGGGAATTTCCCTTTCTCCTCAACAGCTAAAACAGTTTGAAACATACTATGAAGTGTTAGTGGAATGGAACGAAAAAATGAATTTAACAGCTATTACAGAGAAACAAGATGTTTATTTAAAACATTTCTATGACTCTGTTACCGCTGCTTTTTATGTTGATTTGTCCAAACCACTACATATATGTGATGTCGGTGCTGGTGCAGGCTTCCCGAGTATCCCTTTAAAAATCTGTTTTCCGGAATTATCTATTACTATTGTTGACTCTCTTAATAAAAGGATTTCTTTTTTAGAGCACCTATCACAACAATTGGGATTAAAGGATACGCATTTTTATCATGATAGAGCGGAAACCTTTGCAAAAAGACCAGAACATCGTGAACAGTATGATATTGTAACGGCAAGAGCTGTGGCAAGAATGTCCGTTTTAAGTGAGCTTTGTTTGCCTTTAGTTAAAAAGGATGGACTATTTATGGCGATGAAAGCAGCAAATGCGACAGATGAGTTAACAAATGCTAAAAAGGCTATCACTACTTTAGGCGGAAAGACGGAGAAGGTACATTCCTTTTTATTACCTAAAGAAGATAGTGAACGCAATATCATTACGATAAGAAAAATGAAAGAAACCCCGAAGAAATATCCAAGAAAACCTGGCACACCAAATAAATTACCATTAGAATAAAAATAAATTTATTTCTTTCATGATGATAAGGAAACTGCTCATTTTTTAAGCAGAACTTCCTAACATACTATTACCTTTAACAGGTTCTTACGTCCTAATTTAAAATAATAGTATAGAGCAGGTTAATAATATTTTATGATTATTTAGTTGCAGTGGCTAGTTCGCTGTGAAAAAGATGATTTTGCTTGAAAGGCAAAAGCGCCTTTCGAGTAAAATCCCTATTTTCTTCATGAGCTGATCAAGCCACTTCCGCTTTTCTTGGTAATTTTGTTTTTTGATGTCAAAGTATCGGCAGGATATTGTCAGGTTATAGAGAATACTATAAAAGGGAGATTCTTAAAGGTGGTGTAGGAAGATGAAGCATCCTTTCTCTCGTTTGTTTGGCCTAGGTGAAAAGGAGCGGGAAGTAGCAAAAGAAACTGAGATGGAAACGGTGGAAGATAGGGATGAGGTTAAGAATATCCTAATTTCCCAAATCGTACCGAATCGCTTTCAGCCAAGGACCATCTTCAATGAGGAAAAAATAGAAGAACTATCAAGGACAATCCATACTCATGGCATTATCCAACCAATTGTCGTCCGTGAGTTCGATAAGGAGCAATTTGAAATAATTGCTGGGGAACGACGCTGGAGGGCTGTGCAGAAATTAAACTGGGAAACTGTCCCGGCTATTGTCAAAAATTTAAATGATGCAGAAACAGCTTCTGTTGCCCTAATTGAAAATCTACAAAGGGAAGAACTTTCTCCTATAGAAGAAGCAATTGCCTATGGTAAACTGCTCGAACTTCATAATTTAACACAAGAAGCACTTGCTCAACGGTTGGGAAAAGGCCAATCAACGGTTGCGAATAAACTTCGTCTACTGAAGCTACCGGAAGAAGTCCAAGGTGCTCTCTTAGAGAAACTTATAACAGAAAGACATGCTCGTGCGTTAATTCCTTTGAAGGATCCTGGAAAGCAAGTTCAACTGCTTCAGGAAGTAATAGAGAAAAGCTTTAACGTAAAACAAACAGAAGATAGAGTAGTGAAAATGCTCGATAAAGGCAAAGACAAGCCAAAGCCGAGACGTAAGGCATTCAGCAAGGACATGCGTATTGCAGTTAATACGATTCGCCAATCGTTATCAATGGTATCTGATAGCGGAATAAATCTTAACGCTGAAGAAGAAGAGCATGAAGAATACTATCAATTTACTATTCGTATTCCGAAAAAGAAATAGATTAATAGCTTTAAAGTGAGGAACAAGTTTAGCTGTTTCTCACTTTTTTCATTACGTAGGAATAGTTAATCTGTTTTTCTAGATAAGTTTGTCGGGGTTGGATGAGCCGCATGCGCTTTTCTGTTTGTCTAGCTCCAGCGGCTAGCTCACTGTGAAAAAGATAAATTTCCCATAAAGGCAAAAGACGCCTTTTTGGGAAATTTCCTATTTTCTTCGCGAGCTGAACGAGCCGCATGCGCTTTTCTGGTGAAACGGAATTTTTTTGAAATGAAGGACAAACTATATTGGAATTTTGGTAGAATAAAAGAATACGTGATTTAAAAATTAACTTTTTAATAGGAAGTCAAAAGGTAGGTGACAACCTTGGGCAGAATTATTGCTATTACAAATCAAAAGGGCGGGGTGGGTAAGACGACCACTTCTGTTAATTTGGGAGCATGTTTGGCCTATATAGGGAAAAGTGTTCTGCTTGTAGATATTGATCCTCAAGGAAACGCTACTAGTGGTGTTGGAATTGAAAAAGGGGATGTAACGCAATGTATTTATGATGTGCTAGTAGATGATGCGGAAGTAAAAGATTTAGTCAAACCATCGAAGGTTGAAAATCTTTCTGTTATACCTGCTACCATCTCTCTTGCGGGAGCAGAAATAGAACTTGTTCCGACAATTTCGAGAGAAGTGCGTTTAAAACGGGCACTCGAAAAGGTCAAGGATGATTACGATTATATTATTATTGATTGTCCACCTTCTCTAGGGTTATTAACGATCAATGCCTTAACTGCTTCTGATTCTGTTATTATTCCAGTTCAGTGCGAATATTACGCATTAGAAGGGTTAAGCCAGTTATTAAGTACAGTAAGATTAGTCCAAAAGCATTTAAATCATGATTTAATGATTGATGGTGTGCTGCTAACAATGCTCGATGCACGAACAAATTTAGGAATTCAAGTAATTGAAGAGGTCAAAAAGTATTTTCAGGATAAGGTTTATCGTACCATCATTCCACGTAATATCCGTTTAAGTGAAGCTCCAAGTCATGGTGAGCCCATTATTATTTATGATGCTAAGTCTAAGGGAGCAGAAGTTTATTTAGAACTTGCAAAGGAAGTGGTTATAGGTGGCTAAAGGATTAGGAAAGGGAATTAATGCATTGTTTGCCAACGTTGAAGCCGTAAGTGAGGAAACGGTTCAAGAGCTGAGTGTAAAAGAAATTAGACCCAATCCCTATCAACCTCGAAAAATCTTTTCACCCCAAGCAATTGAAGAGTTAAAAGAATCTATTATAGAACATGGTATTTTACAACCTTTAATCGTTCGTAAAAGTATAAAGGGTTATGAAATTGTAGTGGGAGAAAGACGTTTCCGAGCAGGACAAGCTGCTGGTCTCAAAAAAGTTCCAGTTGTGATAAGGGAATTAAATGAGCAGCAGATGATGGAATTGGCAGTTCTTGAAAACCTTCAACGTGAAGATCTTACACCGATTGAAGAGGGAGCTGCTTACCAAATGCTGATTGACCGCTTGAAGGTCACGCAAGAAGAGCTTGCGAAGCGATTGGGAAAAAGTCGCCCCCATATTGCAAATCATATTCGTTTATTATCACTTCCAGAACAGGTACAAGAATTGATTACAGAAGGAAAACTAACAATGGGACACGGCCGTGCATTACTCGGAATAAAAAGAAAAAATCAGCTGTCCTTTGTTATTAACAAAATCATTAAAGAGTCATTAAATGTTAGGCAATTAGAGAAGTTAATTCAAGAAATTAACGAAAATGTTCCACGTGAAACAAAAAAAGAGACAAAAAAGAAAGATATCTTTATCAAAGAGCAAGAAACACGTTTACGAGAGCGTTTTGGTACAACAGTAACGATTAAACAATCAAAGAAAAAAGGGAAAATTGAGTTTGAGTTCTTTTCCAAGGAAGATTTAGATCGAATTTTAGAAATGCTTCAGAAACATGAACGATAAGGGCTTTTACTAGAAGGATGTTTTCTTCTAGAAAGGCCCTTTTCCTTTTAAACACGTTTTATTTTACAAATAGCGTTTTTCTTATTTACGGCACAGAATATACCACAAATGATAAGTAAATTTCTTCTAGTCAAACAGACGTTTTCGTGGTATTTTATGGAGAAAGATTATTTCGAAGTTCGAATAAAAGGAGCAGCATATGGTACTGTTAGGAACCCTCGTCAATGGTGTTTGTATAATAATTGGAACATTATTAGGTAAACTACTTCATCGTATCCCAGAAAATATGAAGGCAACAGTCATAAAGGCAATCGGGTTAGCTGTTATGGTATTAGGCTTACAAATGGCATTAAAAACAGAAAATTTTCTTATTGTCATTATTAGTTTGGCTGTAGGAGCTGCTTGGGGAGAGTGGATTAACCTTGAAGATCGTCTTAATGCTCTTGGGGAATGGCTAGAAAAAAAGTTTGGTACTCAAAAGGAAACCTCTATTGCACAGGGGTTTGTTACGGCGACACTTATTTTTGTTATCGGGGCAATGGCCGTCATTGGTGCTTTAGACAGTGGACTGAGGAACGACCATGATGTACTTTTTACAAAAGCGATTATTGATGGTTTTACATCATTGATTTTAACAACCACTTTAGGTATTGGTGTCATATTTTCAGCAATTCCAGTTGTTTTGTATGAAGGATTGATTGCCTTATTTGCGACACAAATTAACCAATTTGTTCCACAAGTAGTAATGGATTCTTTTATTGTAGAAATGACTTCTACTGGTGGAATCATGATATTTGCTATAGGGATGAACTTAGTCGGCTTCGTTAAAATACGAGTAGCAAACTTGCTGCCGGGGATATTGGTTGTAGCGATGATTGTTTCAATTGTTTATTTTTATCATCAATTCCTATAATGAGAAGCTTTATCTACAGGTGTTATTACTCTATATTAGCCCATTAAAAAATGACTGATTTATTCAGTCATTTTTTAATGTAATTCTGTTTTTTGCTGTAATTCGTGCATTGAGTTATTTCTTCTATAACTTCTGCTTGTCATTGAAATAGCTTCTGTTATCGATTTTGCCATTTTCATAACTAAATTCAATCGAGTATTTTGCAGTACAAAAAATTCCATAAACCCACTAACATTCACAATGCCAGTTATATGTAATTCTCCTATATCGGGCAATTCTTTATTCACTCCAGCCCCTGGTTTTAAAGGACCTTCTCCTAGGTGAATAGACCCTACACTTTTCATTTTGC
Organism: Bacillus seohaeanensis; assembly: GCF_042684945.1. Lineage (NCBI taxonomy): Bacteria > Bacillati > Bacillota > Bacilli > Caryophanales > Bacillaceae > Bacillus > Bacillus seohaeanensis. Next base: position 23,507 of record NZ_JBHUMF010000006.1, read on the forward strand.
CAAGACATGCATCTATTCCTATTATATAAGGGTTAAAGTATTTCTCATGTATCTCCGCCATCTTTTCTTCCATATTTACCGCATGGATGGGATCCTCTAATGTACCAAAAACATGAAAAGGCTCAATCCGTCTTTCCTCCAAGAGAGTTCCAATTAGTGGTCCTAATGAATCTCCTGTAGAGCGATCTGTACCTATACATACAAACACAATGGGTCTTGATTTGTTCATAGTAGGAAGCATAGACAACAGTTGAACGGACAACTGATAAGTAGCTCTTTCCGCTTCATGACTAATCTTAAATGGTTCGGGTTTCCGTTCAAAAAGTCCTCTTTTCAGGTTCATTGCTTCCACTCCTTTAAATTTCTAGGGACACCATTAGAAAAGGTTGAAGTATTTATTAGTCGAGAATTAATTTATTAAAATTACCTACGTTCAGTTCCAACGCTAGCATTCTCAAGCTCAAATGCTAAAAGCTCCCTCTTATGTCTAGTTATTGCTTGTTGAAGGTAATAAAAGTAACGCTAATTTTGTTTTAGTAGTAACATTATACGGACAAAATGGTATTTCTATACATTAGACGGTTGTATTTTTTGAAAATAGGGAAAATAAATCAGTATTAATGGTTGGTGCTACTCAAATAACGGTAATGTTGATAAAATAAAAGGATGATAGCGTAGAGAATTCTATTTCTTGAAAAGTAACGATTATTTCATGGCGAAATAAGGAGTGAAATACAATATATGAAAGAAACAATTGAAGTAGTACAGGGGGCGTCAGAAAAACCTGAAGTAATAAAAGATTCTTGGGAAAAGCTTATCGATAATGACATGTGGATTTCCCTTGGACAAGGCGCCTTGAAAATAATTGCGATTATAGTGATTACCATGCTAGTAGTGAGATTCGGAAAAATTGCCATTCGTAATGGTTTCCGAATTCGTTCGAAGTCTCCGTTAAAAATTTCGAAACGTAGGGAAGCGACACTGGCGAAGCTGTTAGAAAATGTCTTAGCTTACGTTGTTTATTTTATTGCATTGATTACAATATTAGCGACACTTACAATTGATGTAAAAGGGTTAATTGCAGGTGCTGGTATAGTTGGCCTGGCAGTTGGCTTTGGTGCACAGAACCTTGTCAGAGATATCATAACGGGTTTCTTTATTATTTTTGAAGATCAATTTTCTGTTGGTGACTATGTCCGTATTGGTGCTAATGAAGGTACTGTTGAAGAAATAGGCTTACGTACAACAAAAATAAAAAGCTGGACTGGAGAACTTCATATTTTTCCGAATGGAAATGTTACAGAAGTAACGAACTATTCTATTCATAATAGTATAGCGGTGGTCGATGTAAGCATTGCTTATGAAGAAAATATCGAAGAAGCAGAAAAAGTTTTGCAAGAGATGCTTGTAAAGCTGCCACAGAAATATGAGGATATAGTAAACCCACCAGAATTATTAGGTGTTCAAACAGTGAAGACTTCAGAAGTGGTTATTCGAATTATTGCAGAGACCAAACCCATGCAGCACTGGTTTATTGGGCGAATGATTCGAAAAGAGATAAAGGCATGTATGGACGAACAAGGAATTGAAATACCATTCCCTCGAATGGTAATGTATTCTCGAAATGATGTGGAGGAAATTGTAGATAGCACCTCCAAATCAAGCAGGCAATTAGGAAGCAATTAATCGATAAAAGATCTTAGATACCCTCACTGTAGAAAAGAAAAGGAGGAAACGAAAGTGGAGCCCAAAGAATTTAAGTTAAATGATGTGGTGGAAATGAAAAAGCAGCATCCTTGTGGAACGAATCGTTGGAAAATCATTCGTATGGGAATGGATATCCGGATAAAATGTGAAGGTTGTGCCCATAGTGTGATGATTCCAAGAAAAGATTTCTCTAAGAAGATGAAGAAGGTGCTAGAGAGCTCGGAAGATTAATAGCCATTTAGTGAAAAATAGACCCGTAAGTGCCCTGTACACTGTTATGGGTCTATTTCTCTATCATAGGAGAATAATCACAACCATATTTCCTCAGAGCGAGTAACCAAAACGTTACTTGTCTTTTCCCTTTATAAAAACTATAATTGTGAAAGATTCAACCATTAATTTAAAAATAGATTCTTGTTGTTTACAAGAGTAGATATTAGAGGAGTGACCCAGATGGCCTTAACAGCTGGTATTGTTGGTTTACCCAATGTAGGTAAATCGACTCTTTTTAATGCAATTACAAAAGCAGGTGCAGAATCTGCTAACTACCCTTTCTGTACAATTGACCCAAATGTCGGAATTGTAGAAGTTCCTGATTACCGTTTAGATAAACTAACGGAACTTGTCGAGCCGAAAAAAACTGTTCCTACGACATTTGAATTTACAGATATTGCTGGTATCGTAAAAGGTGCAAGTAAGGGAGAAGGTTTAGGGAATAAATTTTTAGCTCATATTCGTCAAGTTGATGCAATTTGTCAGGTTGTTCGTTGTTTTGCTGACGATAATATTACCCATGTTTCCGGAAAAGTAGATCCGATTGATGACATTGAAACAATTAACTTAGAACTGATCCTTGCAGACCTGGAAACAGTTGATAAACGTATTGGTCGCGTTGAAAAACTTGCAAAGCAAAAGGATAAGGATGCCCTATACGAGCATGAAATTTTAGTAAAGCTGAAGGAAGCATTTGAAAACGAAAAGCCTGCTCGTACAGTTGAATTTACGGAAGAACAATCTAAGTTTGTAAAGCAGCTGCATCTTTTAACAATTAAACCTGTTCTTTATGTAGCAAACGTTGGAGAAGATGATATTGCAGATCCATCTGATAATGAGTATGTACAAAAAGTCCGTGAGTTTGCGAAAGAGGATAATGCGGAAGTGATTGTTGTCTGTGCTAAAATTGAGTCAGAAATTGCAGAGCTTGATGACGAAGAAAAAGCGATGTTCCTTCAAGAACTTGGTATTGAAGAATCTGGTTTAGATCAGCTTATCCGTGCTGCTTACTCCCTGCTTGGACTAGCAACTTACTTTACGGCAGGTGTTCAGGAAGTTCGTGCATGGACGTTCCGTCAAGGAATGAAAGCTCCTCAATGTGCAGGAGTTATCCATACTGACTTCGAAAAGGGGTTCATTCGTGCTGAAACGGTTTCCTATGAGGATCTTGCGGCAGCTAAAACAATGGTAGCTGCTCGCGAAGCAGGAAAAGTTAGACTAGAAGGAAAAGAGTATATCGTAAAAGATGGAGATGTTATTCATTTCCGCTTTAATGTTTAATAGCAATACGGATAGGCCCAGTTTAGTGAAATTATCTAAACTGGGCTTTTTGCTTTATAAAAGATTGCTACCTTTAACAACAGTTGAAAACATAGGGTGGGTAGGAGCGGAAAGGAACGGTCCATTGGGCACAAACAACAAACTTTACGAAAATAACGATGAAGAATTATAGAATATTTGCTGTTAAAGTTTCCAACGTCTAGTTCTAGAAATTTGATGTTCACAATCAACCCTATTTTTTCGTGAATTTTATTTCCTCTAAATAGTCACTTCTATTTTTCAGTTCTAAACTAGTATAGTCGATTTAAAATAAGTAATTTTAACTTTTACGAAGCATTCTCGACAGTTATTGCAATTGTGGAGATACTATGATATAATTCTAATTCGTGAGTGATGAACGCATTGCTCCTTGCTCTTTTACTAGAAAGAGCCGCATAGTCCACGAGGAGGTGACAAACAGATGAGAAAGTACGAAGTAATGTACATTGTCCGCCCGAACATTGACGATGAGTCAAAGAAAGCTGTAGTAGAGCGTTTCGATAACGTTTTAACTACAAACGGCGCGGAAATCATCGAGTCAAAAGATTGGGGTAAACGTCGTTTAGCGTATGAAATCAACGATTTCCGTGATGGTTTCTATCAATTAGTAACAATGAACGCTAAAACTGAAGCAGTAAACGAATTCGATCGTTTAGCTAAAATCAGTGATGACATTATCCGTCATATCGTAATTAAAGAAGAAGAATAATCCGAACGTTTTATGATAAACACTTCTACAACTGTTTCACGTGAAACAGTAGCATAGAAGGAAGGGGTTGATTCTGATGATGAACCGAGTAGTATTAGTTGGGCGCTTAACGAAAGACCCAGAATTAAAATATACTCCAAATGGAGTACCGGTTGCTACGTTTACTCTTGCTGTAAATCGTACATTTACGAATCAACAAGGTGAACGAGAAGCGGACTTTATCAATTGCGTTGTATGGCGTCGCCCTGCAGAGAATGTAGCAAACTTTCTTAAAAAAGGCAGCCTAGCTGGCGTTGACGGTCGTATTCAAACGCGTAACTTTGAAGGACAAGATGGACGTCGTGTATTCATGACAGAAGTTGTTGCAGAAAGCGTTCAGTTCTTAGAACCACGCAGTGCCAACCAAAATCAAGGTGACCGTGGCGGAAACGCAGGCTATTATGGTGGCGGCCAAAATGACCAGGGCCATTCATATAGTCAGAATCAGAATCAACGCGGCAACAACAATAATAATAACTTTACTCGTGTAGATGAAGACCCATTTGCAAATGACGGTAAACCTATCGATATTTCAGATGACGATCTTCCATTCTAACGAACAGCTATAAAATATAAAACAAGGAGGCGATATACATGGCAGGCGGACGTAGAGGTGGACGTAGACGTCGTAAGGTGTGTTACTTCACAGCAAACGGAATTACACACATCGATTACAAAGACGTAGACCTTCTTAAAAAATTCATCTCCGAACGTGGAAAAATTCTTCCACGTCGTGTAACTGGTACTAACGCTAAGTACCAACGTAAGTTAACTCGTGCGATCAAACGTGCTCGTTTAATGGCATTACTTCCTTACGTAACTGGTGAATAATATATAATCTATGAAAAACAGTAGAGTTTAAACTCTACTGTTTTTTTGCGTTAAGAAAATTTTAAATCAACCTCTTACTAAATCCTTTCTTTTTCTAAAGGCTCTATAATATTTGTTGGGGTTAACACACAATAGAAGGCAAAATAAAACACGCAACCTTCCC
>NZ_JBHUMF010000007.1:0-53626 GCF_042684945.1 Bacillus seohaeanensis
TCTATCTAACGAAAGAATCCATTCTGGAACTTCCTCTCTGTTCATTTTTACATCCACCTCCTACACAAATAATATTAAAACATTTTTTAATTTAATTCAAATAAAAATAAACTTTATTTAAAATAAATCAATTATTCCTTTGTTAGATGTTAACATTTAAAAAGATTACTCAATTTGAATTACTTATTTCCGCTATTTGTGAAACTAAAATAAGGCGTAACCTGAAAGGGATTACGCCTTTTATAAATCTCTTCTTATTCCATAAACCTGCCCGATTGCTTAATACCAATTATTTCAAAAGCAGACAACTAACTCAATCCTAAGTTTCATTAATAAAGGCGCTTTCCTTATTACGGAAAAGCGCCCTTTAACAGAAGACTTGATTTCAAGATAATTGTAAAAGACAATAATAACGATCTTCTGCTATTACCCACGTTTGTTTAACAAAAATCTTCTAAGTATTTTATTTTAATAGCCAATGCATCCGACTATTTCTCTTGTTCCAGCCATAAGGAGAAGAAAATGCCGATCGGCATATGTGCATAAGAATCATATGTTTCTAAACAAAAGGATGGAGGGATGCTTTCTAAATCTCTGTTAATATATAGGGAAAGATATCATTAATTGCTTTTCGTACTTCATAACTTACCTCCACTCGCGGAAGATATAATATCTTTAAATTCTTTTATATTATTGATTCTCTGGAATGTTTTCGGTTGTATTGAAATAACTTGATTGACATCTTTATTTCCAACATATAAGAAAGGAGTCTTTATGGCTGATTTAGCTGGTTCATTATCAAAATAAGCAATATCTATATCTGCAACTTTTACCTCCATGTTTTTTAAGTATAGTATTAATTGGACAATTTTTTCCTTGTCTTCTTTGGAATTGTATTCACCTTTTAAGAACAAAACGTAATTATGTTCAAGTTCTGGTTTTACTGAAAGAAGTTGATCTATACTAATACTTTCTGGGTCTGTTACTATCTCATCGAAAAATACAAGATTTCCGTAAAACGAGTGAAACTTATTTGGAAATAGACTATTTATCTTGGATTTGTCTCTTTCTTGGAATTCAAGTTCGATGAGGGATTTTAAATAGCTGTCTCTGAATTCACGTTCCCTTTCATATACAGACACACTAAATTTATGACTTAATTCATCCTTTGGGGATACATCGAATGTATATAATCCTGAACTTTCATTCTTTTCACTGTTATTAATAACAAATTCCTTGTTATATTTTTCTTTTAGATAATTTAACGCTTCTGTTTTAATAGCTGACTCTTCCTCATTGTCTGAGAATGCAAAGCAACCTGTTAGTAATAGTAGGGGTATGAATGAAAATAATATTTTGTTTATGAAACTCCACCTTCAATCTTTTTAATAGTATGTGTTTTTTCATTATATTACGACAAAGATAATAATTGGGTTTAATTATATATATTTACAAATATACCACATTTTTTGAAGGGCTTTTTCACTGATTAAATTCATTAAAAAAAAGAAAAACTGAAGTATATATATGGATAACAAACAATTGAAAGACGATTAAAAACTAACGAATATTATTATCAATTTGAAATGTACAGAATCTAATTAGCAAAAATTAGAATATAAGACTCCTTGCTGCTTTAAAATCAACAAAGTTTAAGAAGAAATATCCTGTAATAAACAATACCCCTAATAGAGGATAAAAATGAAAAAGGCTGACTCACCATCGCAATAGTCAATGTATGAGTCAGCCTCATTATTTTTATACCGGTTTATTTAATGTACTCATCTTGAACAACAGCGGTCTTCCACTAAATGGCCCTTTAACAGAACAATTGCTTTAATTACATACCAACATAAATTCCCATAAGAATTTCGTTTTAAAGGATATTAAAAAGAGCAGCAGGTGTTTCGGAACCCACTGCTCTTTTGTTATTTCCATTGGTGATACTATTGCTATTTTGACTCTAAATGGGACGACGAATAAGCATTTTCTATTCGAAAACCGAACCCGTTAGCATTTTTGCTGGCTTTTTTTATGTGTTATATAAGGAAGTATTCAAGTGCCTTCTAATACGGAAAGGACTTCTACTAGCTAACGTTTGGGGCTCTCTTTTATAAGTAGGTGTACTATAAATTATTATCTTTTTATAACCATTTTCACTGCGGTTAAGGGGATAAAAATTATAAGGCTGTATAAAATAATCATGTTCATAAGGAGGTGTGTTTTATGCCGAACTTAAACGATAACAAATTTAGAAAGATTCAATCGGAGAGCCAAAAGCAAGGAAAAACTCAAGAGGAATATGCTGAAGAGCTTGCAATGAATAAGGCCAAGAGTCAAAAGAAGAAAAAGTAATGAAAGAGAGGGTAGGCATTATTTAGCTTACCTTCTTTTTATATGCAGGAGTAACCTTTAATTTGAACAAACGTTTGATTAAAAGATTAATAGGACAGTCCTGTTTTTGTAAAAGCGAGGGGTAGGAATTCCTATAGGTTTCTTCATATAATAGGAATAGAGGTACAAAGAAGAGGGGAAGTATGATGCAACAAATAATGAAAACAGTGTACGAGGTAATCATGATTCTACTCGTCATGCTTACAATCATTACGCTTTGGACCGAGAACACCTATAATTCAGCCATTAATTGGATTGTGTGGGGTGTGTTTTTTATTGATTTTATCATCCGGTTCGTAATGTCTAAGGAAAAGTGGACGTTTATTAAACAAAATCCATTTCTTTTAATCGCGGTTATTCCGTTTGATCAGTTTTTTCAAGTTGCCAGAATTGTGCGGGTAATTTATTTATTTCGCATTAAGCAAATTACAAAATATTACATTACACCTTCTGTCGAGAAGTTAACCTATCAGTCTAGAACATTGATTGTATTGATACTCCTTTCCCTATTATTAGCTGAGTCCTTTGTTATCTGGAATCTCGAAAGTTCTGTTAGTACTTATTACGATGCATTGTACGTTATATTTGGGCATTTATTATTTTTTGGTCACCAAATATTTGTAATCGAGAACTCAGTTGCCATATGGGCTTTGACATGTACATCGATTGTAGGGATTATGATTCAAGGGTTAGCGTTGCAGTGGGTGTTTACGAAGGTAGAAACGTATTTTAAAAGTGTTAAATAAAAGCGCCTAATCCATAACAATTGAATGGATTAGGCCTATTTTGGTTGCCCGATTATTATAGTAATAATGTTTTTTTCTATTAGTATATCGTTAAAAAACTGCCTAGCACTTCATGATTGGGGCAGTTCTAGATGATGTAGAAATGTATGGTCGGCTCAAAGCTATTTACCTTCTTTGATTGCTTATATATTATTATAGATAAAGTAACAATACATAATGGAAGGCTCTTTTCCTAAAGGTTGTTGTTTTTAACGCAAAGCAAGTGCCCGTAGCGGAAATCAATGGGCAGAATATATAAGTAAAAAACAATCTACGAGAAAAGAGTCTAATTGATAGACACTGTCTTTTTACATCAAACATATTTGTTTAGTTATGGTGAAAGAGACCTGTTTTCGGTCAGAACAAGATAGATAAGTGATGAGGTGAAGCCTGTTGAATTATAAACGGATTAAAACGAGAAAAATATATGAAGAAGTAGCCGAGGCTTTAATTAGCATGATTAAATCGGGACAATTAAAGTCAGGAGACAAGCTTGATTCAGTTCAACAGCTTGCAGAAAATTTTCAAGTTGGTCGTTCAGCGGTTCGGGAGGCACTAAGTGCGTTACGGGCAATGGGGTTAGTGGAAATGCACCAGGGAGAAGGAACGTATATCCGAGAATTTGATTCCAAAATGCTTTCTTTACCTGTGTATATTGCCGCTTTAATGAAAAAGGACGATGTGAAAAATCTGTTGGAAGTTCGTAGAATATTAGAAGTTGGAGCCGTTGAGGCTGCAGCGTTAAGAAGGACGGATGAACAACTAATAGAAATCAAAGAAGCGTTAGTCCAAATGGAAGATGCGAGTGACGAAGAACTCGGAGAAGAGGCTGACCTTCGCTTCCATATGGCGATTGCTAAAGCATCACAAAATGAATTATTAATCGGCCTTATGAACAATGTTTCGGAAATGATGGTCACCACAATGAGGGAAACACGTCGACTTTGGCTTTATTCTAAAAAGTCTACTTTAGACCGTTTATTTCAAGAACATCAAAGTATTTATGAGGCAATAGAAGAGAAAGACGGACGGAAAGCACAGCAATTAACACTAAATCACCTCCGTAGCGTAGAAGAGGTGTTAATGAAATATTTTAGTGATATAGAAAAATAATCTTGGAAAGAGGGGCTAATTAATAAGTGATTAACGCTTATTAATTAGCCCCTTCTTTAATAAAATTTAGAAAATTCCGTTGTTATATGAAAACGTTTTAATTATAATATTGTATATACTATTAGTCATCTGATGACCTGTTAATATGATTAGTTTGATGGGAGAAAGGAATTTTTAATTATGAAGGGGGAAGTAACTAAATGAGCATTGGTGTATTAGCTTTACTAGCGGTAGTCCCAATTCTTTCAGTTTTCTTGTTTTTAGTCGTTTTAAGGTGGCCAGCCAAAAGGGCTATGCCTATATCGTTAGTCGTAACAGTATTAATGGCGATGTTTGTTTGGCAAGTACCAGGAAACCAAGTAGCTGCAGCTAGTGTAAAAGGTGTTGTTACGGCATTAGAAGTCGCCGTCATTGTTTTTGGGGCAATTCTTTTATTAAATACGTTAAAAGAAAGCGGTGCTGTTTTCACGATACGTAAAGGATTTACAAGTATCTCTCCAGACCGACGTGTTCAAACGATTATTGTTTGTTGGTTATTCGGTTCATTTCTTGAAGGAGCAGCAGGCTGGGGGGCACCTGCTACAATAGTTGGGCCACTTTTAGTTGCAATTGGTTTCCCTGCTATGGGAGCCGTTATGGTAGCACTTATATTACAATCCACACCAGTTTCATATGGTGCTGTCGGTACACCAATTTTAATCGGTGTTAATTCGGGGTTAAAGGATTCACCGTTAGTACAAAAGTATATAACGGAACAAGGAACTACAATGGAAGCATATATTAATGGAATTGGTGGACAAGTTGCCATTATTCATGGAATTATTGGCATTTTTATACCATTATTTATGGTGACGATGCTTACATTCTTCTTTGGTAAAAATAAATCTATTAAAGAGGGACTAGCTGTTTGGAAATTTGCTATTTTTGCAGGGTTATCGTTTACAGTCCCATATGCACTTGTAGCAAACCTTCTTGGACCAGAATTTCCATCTTTGATTGGCGGTTTAGTTGGTCTTGCGATTGTAGTCCCTGCTGCAAAAAAAGGACTATTTGTACCAAAGCGAACATGGGATTTTGATAAAGCATCTAATTGGGATCCTGCTTGGACTGGTTCACTTCAAGTTGACGAGTCGGAAAAGCCAAAGAGAAACATATCACCTCTTGTAGCATGGATGCCGTATTTGTTAGTAGCGGTACTATTAGTTGTTACCCGTTTAGAATATTTACCATTTGCATCATGGGTTCAATCATGGGTGTTATCACTGGAAAATGTCTTTGGTACGTCTATTTCCGTTGAAAGTAAACCACTAAACATACCAGGGACAATTTTTATCCTTGTTTCTCTCCTATCTATTTTCTTGTACAAAATGAATATGAAGGAGTATGGACGAGCTGTTAAAGATTCTTTTAAAACGATTGTAAGTGCAATGGCAGCACTTATCTTTGCTGTTCCAATGGTGCAAGTGTTTATTAACTCCGGAATTAATGCAGCGGAGTATGCGAGTATGCCACTTGCGTTGGCAGAAGGTATTTCCAATGTGTTTGGTAGCTATTGGCCGCTTGCGGCACCTACGATTGGAGCAATTGGAGCATTTGCAGCTGGAAGTAATACGATTAGTAACATGATGTTTTCCTTATTTCAATTCGGTGTAGCGGATAATATCCTTGCTGCTCCAGCAACAATTGTCGCTCTGCAAGCAGTTGGTGGTGCAGCTGGAAATATGATATGTGTCCACAATGTTGTAGCGGCTTCTGCTGCTGCAGGGTTAATAGGTAAAGAGGGGAATTTAATAAGGAAAACCTTAATTCCAATGACGTTTTATGTGATCTTTGCTGGTGGGATTGGATATGTAGCAATCAATGGGTTCGGCTTAAATATTGGGACATTTATCCTTGCAGCAGTAGCTGTATTTATTGTCACGTTCATTGTAAAAGGGCAAAGACAAAGTAGGGTGGATATAAAACAAATGAGAGAAACAGCATAAAGCAGTTTGGAATTTAGCAAGCTCTGTATGTCGGGGGAGCTTGCTCCATTTTTATTTTGAAAAGGTTGTTGTTTTTTTACGGAAAACTAAGTTTGACCCACTGAGTTGGTTGGAGCAGTGGACATTCCTCCCTGCACCGTATCGGAAATCAACGGGCAGAATTTATGAGAAAAGAGCCTTTTAAAAAAAGAAGTAATTAATTAGGCATGGAGTCTAAGGAAAAAATATAGTCATCTGATGACCTGTTGACTAGATAGGGAGATAGATTTACACTTTAATAAAAGTTAATTGATTTATTTTCTAGAAAGAAAAGGTGATAGTCTATGAAAGTATCATTATTTGTCACATGTTTAATAGATATTTTTCAGACCGATGTTGGGAAGGATACGGTTGAATTACTTGAAAGACTAGGGTGTGATGTTGATTTTCCAGAGAAGCAAACATGTTGTGGACAGCCGGCATATAACAGTGGATATGTAGATAAAGCCAAAGAATCAATGAAACATATGATGACAGTATTTGAGAAATCTGATTATGTTATTACACCATCTGGTTCTTGCGGAACAATGTTTAAAGAATATCCTCATATATTTAAAGATGATCCAAAATGGGAAAGGCGTGCTAAAGAATTAGCTAATAAAACATATGAACTTACACAATTTATTGTTGATGTTTTAGGAATTGAAAATGTTGGTGCAAAACTTAAAGGAAAAGCAACTTTTCATACGTCTTGTCATATGACTAGACTACTTGGTGTAAAGGAAGCACCAATGAAGCTATTAAATCATGTGGAGGGCTTGGAGATGAGCCCACTTCCGCATAATTATGATTGTTGCGGGTTTGGTGGAACATTCTCTGTTAAAATGACACCGATTTCTGAACAAATGGTAGATGAAAAAGTTCAGCACGTAGAGGAGACAGAGGCAGAAATTTTAATTGGTGCAGATTGCGGCTGTTTAATGAATATTGGGGGGCGAATTGAGCGCAAAGGAAAACCGATTAAAGTAATGCATATCGCTTCTGTATTAAATAGTAGATAGTGGGAAAAGGGGGATTGACATATGGCTATGAAAATAGGTAATAAACCCTTTAAAGAACGTGTGTCAAAAGGTATTGGTGACTCGTTCATGCGAGGGGCTGTTTCCTCTGCTCAAGGACGCTTTCGAAGTGGCCGTTTACAAGCTGGGGAGGAATTGGGAAATTGGGAAGAGTGGCGTAAGCTTGGGGAAGAAATACGAACACATACGATAGAAAACTTAGATTACTATTTAGAGCTTTTAAGTAAAAATGTAGAAAAACGCGGCGGACATGTCTTTTTTGCTGAAACTGCGGAAGAGGCAAATGACTACATTACAAATGTAGTAAAAAAGAAAAACGGCAAAAAGGTCGTTAAATCAAAATCGATGGTTACAGAAGAAATTAACATGAACGAAGCGTTAGAGCGTGCTGGCTGTGATGTAGTAGAGAGTGATTTAGGAGAATGGATTTTGCAAGTAGATGATCATGACCCACCGTCACATATTGTTACACCTGCTCTACATAAAAACAAAGAACAAATTCGTGACGTTTTTAAAAATAAACTTGGGTACGATAAGACAGAAAAACCTGAGGAATTGGCATTGTTTGCAAGAGAAAAATTGAGAGAAGAATTTTTACAGGCAGACATCGGAATAACTGGGTGTAATTTTGCTATTGCAGAATCTGGGACGATTTCCCTTGTAACAAACGAAGGAAATGCACGTATGGCTACAACGGTTCCAAAAACACAAATTACCGTTATGGGCATGGAGCGGATTGTTCCTACATGGGAGGAGATGGAAGTACTAGTAAGTCTTCTAACTCGTGCTGCAGTCGGCCAAAAGTTGACAAGTTATATTACAGCATTAACTGGCCCTAAACAAGAAGGGGAAGTTGATGGACCAGACGATTTTCATCTTGTCATAGTAGACAATGGTCGCTCAAAAATTTTAGGAACAGCTTTTCAATCGATTCTCCATTGCATTCGTTGTGCTGCATGTATTAATGTTTGCCCTGTTTATCGTCATGTTGGTGGTCATTCGTATGGATCCATTTATCCGGGGCCAGTAGGTGCTGTATTATCCCCACTTCTCGGTGGTTATGAAGAATATAAAGAACTTCCCTATGCATCAACACTATGTGGAGCTTGTACAGAAGCATGTCCCGTGAAAATTCCTTTGCATGAGCATTTACTCCGTCATCGTCAGGAAATTGTGGAAAAAGAGGGGAAAGCACCCGTTTTTGAAAATCTATCGATGAAGGCGTTTAGTATGGGAACCGCTTCACCAGTTATGTATAATATTGGCTCCAAGCTAGCACCTACATCATTAGCTGCTTTTACAAAGGATGATAAAATATCGAACGGACCTGGACCATTGAAAAACTGGACGGATATTCGTGAGTTCCCAGCACCCAAGAAGGAACGGTTTAGGGATTGGTATAAAAAGCGGAAGAAAGAAGGGGAAGGCCGATGACAACAGGAAAGGTTCATAATCGTGATCGTTTCTTAAATAACCTTGCCACTAATCTTGGTAGAGAGCGACGGTACAATGTTGATAAGCCTAAATGGAATCAAAATCCACAATGGGAAGTGTTCAAAGGCTATTCTCAAGACCAATTGGTAGAGGTGTTAAAAAAGCAATGTGAACACATTCATACAGATGTACATGAAACAGTTACTGCCGAATTACCTACTCTTATTACACATCTGATTAAAAGCTATGGTGGTAAATCTGTTGTTACATGGGATGATCCCCGGTTTCGTGATTATAGATTATCTAATCTTAGTAGAGACTTAAACGATGAAAATATTGATGTACATGTGTGGGATAGTAACGGTAATGAAGACAATCTAGCAATTTCAGCGACTGCAGATATTGGAATTACGTTTAGTGATGCAACACTGGCAGAATCTGGAACAGTGGTTTTGTTTAGTGATAAAGGAAAGGGGCGTGCTGTTAGCTTGCTCCCTGCTGTATACATTGCCATCATACCTAAAAGCACGATTGTTCCGAGAATGACTCAAGTAGCAAAAGACATCCACGAGAAAATAGAAAAAGGGGAGCTTGTTGCTTCCTGTGTAAATTTCATTTCAGGACCAAGTAATAGTGCTGATATTGAAATGAATTTAATTGTAGGTGTACATGGCCCAATTAAGGCTACCTATATTATTGTAGATGATAAATGAGGGAAGATTGCCTCATAATGCTTCGGCATTATGGGGCAATCTTTTTTAGTGGGGCCTTTTTATTTAGCGTGAATTTTACGAAATGTGTTAGGTACAAAGGCTCGAAAACTCATCAAGGAGATCATAATGGAGAGATAGCACTGAAATAAGTGTTAATTTTACAGAAAAAGGCAGTTTGTCCAGGAGACCAGGAAGATTGTCCATAAGAAGGCCAAAAGTGTCCGAAAAATGCATGGAATTGTCCTGAAAATAAGCGGAGTTGTCTAGAAAACCATAAGAATTGTCCAATAAATTTAGGAGAGGGTAAAAATTCCCTGTTTAGGAAGAGAAATTAGCTAAAAAAAGCCAGTCTATACTAGCTAACAGTACAATTTTTAACAGAAAAGAATAAAAGATAAATATTTAGTCCATTTTATTTGAATTATCAACGGTCTGCAGTATAATGTGTAGCATTATAGTGGAAGAGGGGTAGAAATGAAAAAACTTATTCAAGAACAAATACAATCATTTCAAGAGAGCAATGAGAATAAAGGGCGGTTATTAATAAGTTGTCCTGACCAACCTGGAATTGTTTCTCATGTTTCAGATTTTTTGTTTAAACATGGTGCGAATATAATTGAGTCAAGTCAATACTCTACTAATCCAGAGGGTGGAATGTTTTTTATTCGGATTGAATTTGACTGTCCAAAGTTACGGTCAAAAGAAGTAGAATTGAGAGAACAATTCCACATGATTGCAGAAAAATTCTCTATGGACTGGAAATTTACATTTGGATATGAAGTAAAGAAGACAGCGATCTTTGTATCGAAAGAGCTTTATTGTTTAAGAGAATTGTTATGGGAATGGCAAAATGGAGACCTAATGACAGATATCGCTTTAGTTGTTAGTAATCATGAGGATTCTAGAAATATCGTGGAGTCATTGGGGATTCCCTTCTACCATATTCCTGCAAGCAAAGAAAATCGTGCGGAAGTAGAAGAAAGACAATTGCAGCTTTTAAAAGAGTATAATGTAGATGTTATTGTGTTGGCTCGCTACATGCAAATATTGACACCTACGTTTGTGGAAGCACATCCATTCAAAATTATTAATATCCACCATTCATTCTTACCAGCATTTGTCGGTGCGAGACCATACGAACGTGCCTATGACCGTGGAGTAAAGTTAATTGGGGCTACATCTCATTATGTAACCAACGATTTAGACGAAGGACCAATCATTGAACAGGATATTATGCGCGTAGACCATCGTGATAATGTAAAGGATATGAAAAAAATCGGTCGCTCCGTTGAACGAAGTGTCTTAGCTCGTGCTGTCAAATGGCATTTAGAAGATCGGGTTATTGTCCATGAGAATAAGACGATTGTTTTTTAAAATTTAATTTGAACAAACGTTTGATTAAAAAGGTAGTTAAAGCTTCCCTTTTATAAAACCATTCTACACAGATAGAGCACTTTCATTGTGATTGTGCTCTTTATTTATGCCTCTCTTTTTTTCCTAAAAATGTACATAGGAAAGGAGAACATAAATTAATATAAATGGAAAGACCTAATGATGAAAAAGATTCATTCATAAATTAACGGAATAGTAGCAAAAAAGAGACATTCACTTTTGGGTTAAAGTCATCGTTTTTTATCCGATATAATTAGGTGAGGCTTTTTCTACATAATGGACTGTCTTGTTAACAGTTTGTGGGAATTTAATGAGACAAAACTAGCCTAGAAAATAGAAAGGGTGTTCGGATATGGGAAAGAAGAGTTTGAAGAGTAGGAAAGACAAAGGGCTTTCTATTGGAGTAAAGTGGGTACTCTTTATTTGTATATCGATGATGTTAGCGATTGGTGCTACTGTTCTCTTCAATCATTTTACAGTTAGTAAAATATTGAAAGAGGATAATGTTACATCAGGTAAAAATAATGCAAATAATGCTGCTAAACAAGTTACCCTTAGCCTTCAGAATTATGAAGATTCTATAGAGCAATTAGCTAGTTTAGTTTCTACAGATATTAAGGAGAAAGATTCTATTGCACGTATTGAAAAATCTGTTCAAGCAGTAGAAAAAGAAAGTGATAGATTACTTGCTGTATACTATATGGATTTTACTACAGGAAAAATACATATTTCTCCGCATGCTGAATTAGACATAGATGTTCGTGATACACGGACATATGACCAATTAAAAGAAAATACAGAAACACAATGGATGGATGTTTATCAAGATAAGCTTTCTGATAAAATTATGACATCCGTCGTGACTCCGATAGTATCCGACGGAAAAATGGTAGGTGCTTTAGGATATGATATTGATCTCTCTACTATTGGTGCTATGAGAGAAGCGATTGAAAAGGAAACAAACACGAATCTTGTCATTCTTGATGCCCAAGGATTTATCATTAGCTCTTTTATGAAAGACGCGGATGGTAAAAACATAAATCCAGCAAAAAGTGGATCTGTTGAGGGAGTAGAAGATCTAATAACAAATAAGAAAGATTTCAATTCTACATTTGATTGGATAGAAGAAATCTACACTAATTCGGAGGACGTCTCTCATGATTTAACATGGGAAGGAAAAGATTATTCCGGTCAAATTACCACTATCCCTGAGTTAAATTGGAAAGTGTTATCTTTCACACCGGATGAAATTTTCACAACAAAGATGGATCAATTCAAAACAACGGGTTGGTTATCTATTCTTCTCGGATTAGTGATAGGTATCCTTTGTGCTGTTTATCTTGCTAGAAAACTAAAAAAATTGATTGCAAAATTCCAAGAGGTTATTGGGAAAACAGCAGAAGGTGATTTAACTACCGAGTTGATCATTGATTCTAAAGATGAAATCGGAGAACTTGCGAATAGATATAATGAAATGCTTCAAAATATGAGAAGTTTAGTAGAGAAAGTACTTGGAAATGCCCATTCCATCAATCGATCTACAAGTGGATTAACAATTATTGCAAAAGAGAATAGTTCTGCAGTCTCTGAAGTTTCTCGTTCTATTGAAGAAATTGCGGTTGGTGCAAATAACCAATCGGAGGAGATTGAAAAAGGTTCCGAAGCTGCTCATGAGTTAAGTAGCGAAATAGAAAAGTTATTAATACAATCCACTGGAATTGAATCAGAAGTGGGAGAAGCTTCTGAGAAATTAAAAACTGGGAATCGTCAAGTAGAGAATTTAGAAGAATCTTATCTCAATTTAGAAAAGTCCTTTGAAAAAGTAACCGAAATGATTTCAAAGCTTGATGAAAAATCAAAGTCTGTTTCCGATGTAACGAACACCATTGCTCAAATAGCGGAACAAACCAATCTACTTTCTCTTAATGCTTCCATTGAAGCTGCTAGAGCTGGTGAGCATGGAAAAGGTTTTTCTGTTGTAGCAAATGAAGTAAGAAATTTAGCGGAAGAATCTAAACAGGCTACAAATGATATTCAACAAATTATCATTAGTGTGCTGAACGATACGAAAGAGTTAGTAAAAGTTATGGCAGAAACGAATCAAATTAGTGTTGAGCAAAAAGGAGCAGTTACAAAGGTTAGCTCTTCTATCGACCAGTTAAATGCTTCTTTAACAAAAATGATGTCATCATTAAAAGAGGAAACAACTAGTATCAATAGCGTTCAAAGGCAAAAGGATATTGTGGTAAAAATGATAGAAGAAATATCAGCAGTTTCCCAACAAACAACCGCTTCCTCTGAAGAAATTGCATCCGCAATGGAGGAGCAAGCAGCATCAACAAATGAAGTAGCGCAGCATACTACTCAATTATCGAATCTTATCGAGGATCTTAATAAAGCAATCGAGAAATTTCAGATTAATAAATAATGACTGATGGAAGTAGTAAAGCTTCGATAGGTAGTGATTTCCATTAATAGTATG
Organism: Bacillus seohaeanensis; assembly: GCF_042684945.1. Classification (NCBI taxonomy): domain Bacteria; kingdom Bacillati; phylum Bacillota; class Bacilli; order Caryophanales; family Bacillaceae; genus Bacillus; species Bacillus seohaeanensis. Next base: position 13,357 of record NZ_JBHUMF010000007.1, read on the forward strand.
TAAAACGGGCGTTATCCGGTGATCGGATAACGCCCGTTTTTTAGGGAATAACCATTGGATTGTCTACAAGGGAGATTATTCATTACAATGAAGTAGCGTGTTTATCCTGATTGACTTTCATACTCCATTGTAAATAGTGGTTGATTTTCCATCCACTCTGCATAAAGGACTTCTTTATAATCTGTAATCCCCTTTGTTGATAATTGCTCCTTCAGCCACTGTTCATTTAAGCCAATTTCCTCCAAATTATCATGTACAACCTCACCATCAAGGATTAAAGTTACCGGTAAATTTACACTTTTGTTTGGTAATTGTAAATCACTCATTTTTGGAGTATCATATTGAGATTTCGGTAAAACACTGACGACTCCATTTGTTTCTAGTATGGCAAACTCGATTTCCTGAATGGAAAAATAACCTTGTTGTCTAATAAGGCTTTTTAATTGGTTTATATCTAATTTACTTTTCTTTAAAGCATCAAATTTAATTATACCGTTATGAATGACGATGTTAGGTTCGCCTTCTAGATGCTTCCTTGATCCGTTGAATTTTTGCGTTATTTGTTCTAAAACATACATAAGGACTCCCCAAATGAACGTAGTAAATAGGATTTCTATTATCCTCACTTCATGATCATAGATGGCGTTCCCAACCAATTCCCCTAAAATTAATGCGGATATAAAATCAAACGGCGTAATCTGAGAGAATTGTGTCTTTCCTAATGATTTCGTAATAACAAATAAAAAAAACATCCCAATAACTAACTCTGTTGCTATAGTTACATAATGATTCATAATAGGACAGCACCTTCTACTTTGATTTCTCTATCCATTATGACTTTTTAAACATTTTAATATACGTGAAGAGCTTTTTATATGAAATTTTATAGGGGGAGACGAGGGATAAGGAATTAGGATGACAAGCAATTTTCATAGTGATAAAGTAATAGATAGTGTTGCCTAATAAATTAATAAGGTAAAGAAATTTAAACTATTGAACTATTACCTTTTGTACATGTAGATACCGGTATGTTAAAAATTCTTAAAATTCAATTTACAAAACAGTGAAAGTCATCAAACGTTTTTTAAGGATATTCTCACTAGGATATAGGAAAGAGCAACCAATTAAAGCAAAAAGTGTTAAGTATAGAAATTTAGTAAGTGGAGGGGTTATTTGTGTTTACTAAAAAAAGAGGTACTTCAAAGCTACAAGAGGAAAATGTGGAATTAAAAAGTCGTTTGCGAAACAATCTTGCGGAATCTCAGCAAAAAGAAGAATATATTAATGAGTTTGTTGATAAGTTTTACAACGAACTGGTTACAACGATGGAGCAGCATGAAATGGTAAATGATCAACACGAAATTCTCGGTGGTTTAGTTCGGAAAATAAAAGAGCGGTTTGATAATGTAAATACACTTAGTGAGGAGTCTTATAATAAATCAATAGGCCTGCATGAGAAAGGACAACTATTAATTGAATCAACAGAAGAGATGGTTACAAACTCTGTTGAGGGAAGAGAGTTAGTTAGTAAAGTGGAGGCACTTATAAGTCGCCTTGGGGAACAATTGGCTGAAACATCTAAAAAGATGAATCAGTTAAATGAGAGATCACAAGAGATAGAAATGATTGTAAAGGTGATAAAAGAAATAGCGGATCAAACCAATTTACTAGCATTAAACGCCTCTATAGAAGCAGCTAGAGCAGGAGAACACGGAAAGGGTTTTGCGGTAGTGGCGGATGAGGTACGCAAACTGGCAGAGAATACAGCTGAAAGCACGAATAATATTAGTGTGTTAACTAAAAATATTCAACAAGACATTTCTGATTCCTTGCAATCAACTAAAATGAGTACTGGTTTAATAGAGGATGGAATGCAATTAAGTACAGGCACTTCTAATAAATTAGACGATATTTTAACAATTATCAACAATGTAAAATCAGAAGTAAATACCGTTATTAATACTATTAAGGAACAAAAGGACTCTTCTAGTAATGTAATGAGTGAAATAAGCAGTACCAAATCAATTTTTGATGAGGCGAATGAATTGATTTTAAAACATATCGGTGATGCAAGTATCGTCGATGAAAAATTAGAAGAGGGAATAAGACGCATTGCGGAATTAAATAGTAGAGGAAAAGAAGCGAGAAGTGAAGCAGCGGGTGCTAAAGAATAATGATGGAATCAAAAAAATGCCTAACACTACCCACTTGTGGTGGTGCTAGGCATTTTTTATTAGTGTTTGCTGACTATCGTGCGGTGTCAGTCCCCTGCTGTTGTGATTACTTTGTTTGAAGAAAATGTACATCATTCCTTTTAGGAATAGGTCGGGGGACAGACCCCCTTGCCTCTTCAAAGAGTAAGTAAATCGGGGCTAATCAAGCCCCTTCCGCTTTTCTTTGTCTAGCTCCAGTGGCTAGCCCCTTTCGCTTTTCTCTGTCTAGCTTCAGCGGCTAGCTCGCTGTGAAAAAGATGATTATCCTCTAAAGGCAAAAGGCGCCTTTTGAGGATAATCCCTATTTTCTTCACGAGCTGATCAAGCCCCTTTCGCTTTTCTTACCATAGCGTCGGTTTAACGACCATAAACCAAAGCATTGCCAGTAGTAGTGCGATGTAGATCCAAATGGTTCGTTTTAGCTTGGCTATTAGTTCATCTTTGTTATGGCCTTCTTCCTTAAATTTCCGGAGTGTTGGTGAAAATGCACGGGCAAGAAAGAATAGGGAGCAAAACATGATGAAGAGGGTCATTAAAAGCCATGGTGTACTCCATGTCCATGGACCAGAAAAAACGAGTACTATCCCGGAAAAAACAAGCACGTGACCTGCATGCTTCGTTAATCGGACGGTAAAACGAAATGTGCCTAAGTAGGCATCCAATTCGGTATCTTGTGCCGCATGCAATTTTTTTACAAGTGGCAAGAGAATAAAGAAAGGGCCTATTGATACGATGGCACTAAGAGCATGGATATAAATTATTGTTCGATAAACTAAATAATCCATTTCGTTTACCTATTACTCACTAACTGGACGGAACTCATGCACCCATACGCGCATTTGTGGAAGCCATGGCATGTTCGGGTGATACGATAGAATGGATTGTTTATAATCTTCTACCGTTTCAAAGCCTTCTTGGCGAGCATGTTCATCTGTTAGCTCACCTAGTGATTGTGAGTATACTCGTTCAACTACAAATTTTTTATCTTTTAATTCCATGATTTCTCCTACGTCAGCATATCTTCCGTTTCGACGTGTTGCCGTTTTTTTGCCTTCGATTACTTTGTCGATATCGGCAGGCATTGTTACAAGTTGCTCAATGGATCCATTTTTTTCTGGTAGTTCATTTTGTGATTCATGGTTAGTCATTGAAAAAAACTCCCTTCATCTCTAATATCCTATCTACTGTACCATATTTCGAATAAGACTAGTAGCTATAACAGGAAAGTGTGTGTGTGAGAAAAATGGTATGATGAGTATAGTAGATTTTAGGTTAGTGTTAGTACTATTAGGCTCTTTTCTCATAGATTGTTGTTTTTACTTATAAATTCAGCTCGTTGGTCAAACTTAGTTTGTAGTTGAAAAGCAACAAGCTTTACGAAAACAGCTTACTATTAGAATCATATCTTGAGAGAACCTCCTATTTCTGTTTATCTACTAATAATTAACGTTTTCGCAAGGAGTGTAGAACTATAAATAGCGTAAAGAAATTCATTTATATATTCTTTGGGTTTATCTTTATGGGGCTAGGGATTTTGGGAGTTATTTTACCGTTATTACCCACGACCCCTTTATTGCTGTTAGCTTCTGTATGTTTTGTCAGAGGATCGAAGAAATTTGAAATTTGGTTCAAAGGTACAAAACTATATAAGCGACATTTAGAGGAATTTGTAAAAAATAGAGCAATGACGTTAAAACAGAAGATTACGATCCTGCTAACTGCTGATTGTATGATTGCCATTCCATTTATCCTATTAGACAACTTAATTATTAGGTTAGTCTTGATTTGCATCGTAGGATATAAATATTATTATTTTATCTATAAAATAAAAACGATAAGATAGGTGTCTGTCCTCGATACTTTAGGGACAGGCACCTTTTAGAGAGGTGTATACAGATGGAAAGATTGACAGTTGTTTCGCTATTAGATGTCATTGGTGAATTGTTTTCGGATGAGGTATCAATTGCGGTATCGAATACGAATGAGTATATCTATTATCGTCCAAGTAAACGAATTGACTTAAAGATAAGTCCAGGAGATTTGGTAACGGAAGGAACGATTGCACATAAGGCGCTAATCACGAAACAAAAAGTATCCGAATTTAATAATCGTAATGTGTTTGGTGTCCCTTATCATGGAATGGCTGTTCCGTTTTTGCATAAAGGAAAGCTTGAAGGCTGTGTTACAGCGATTTATCCTGCTTTTACAGATGGAAAATCAGTTGTAACCGTAAAAACACAAGACGGTTGGATTCCGATTCCCTTTGCTGATGTGAAGTATTTAGAAGTAAAAGACCGAAAGACAAATGTCGTTACAGAGGGATTTTCTGGCACACATAAAAACTCACTCCAAGAATTTGAATATATTTTGCCGCGAGAGTCTTTCATCCGTTGTCACAGATCTTTTATCGTAAATGTACATCATATAAAAGAAATCTATCCTGATACCCATTCAACATTTGTTTTGGCAATGGATAATGGCATAAAGATTCCTGTAAGCCAATCGTATTCAAGTTATTTTCGAAAGCTACTTGGTTTTTAAAATATCTAATCTGTGTTGCGTTAACACATTTGAGTAACAAGTTGGCAGTGCTGAAAATTTCTGTTTCAAACACTGAATTTTCTGTCTTGTACGATAATTCTCTATCCTCCTCTAAATATCTCCATTTTCATAGTGAATAAGTTAAAATTATTCTAAAAGTTAGGAAAGAGGGATGAACGATGGAAAATCATTACGACAGAATAAAGGCCCCTCAAATGCAGAATTATGTAGTTTCACCAGAGGAGGCTGCATCGTGGATTCAAGACGGTATGACATTGGGGTTAAGTGGATTTACTCGTGCAGGTGATGTGAAAGCGGTACCATTTGCGTTGGTAAAACGTGCAGAAAAAGAATCGTTTAAGGTAAATGTTTTCACGGGTGCCTCTTTAGGGTCAGATATTGATAAAATGTTTGCAGAAGCCGGGATTATTAATAAACGTCTACCATTCCAAGCAGATGCTACAATGCGAAAAAAGATAAATAAGGGGGATCACTTATTTGTCGATCATCATTTATCTCACACAGCTGAGTTAGTGAGGGCTAATGTAATAGAGCCTATTGATTATGCAATTTTGGAAGCGGTTTCTATAACGGAAGACGGTATGGTTATTCCGACTACATCGATTGGAAACTCCTATACATTTGCTAAGCATGCGAAGTCTATTATTATCGAGATTAACATGGCGCAGTCACCGCTATTAGAAGGTTTGCATGATTTATATGATCCTGGAAAACAGGGGGAGAGATCGCCGATTCCGTTAACGAAAGCGGATGATCGAATTGGTACAGTTGGCATTCCAGTTGATATGGAGAAAGTAAAAGGAGTTGTCTTTACAAACCAGCTCGATTCTCCGTCAACGATTGTGCAGCCTGATGAAGAAACAGAAGTGATGGCAGGACATTTAATGTCCTTCTTACGTACAGAAATTGAAGCAGGTAGACTAACCAAAAAGCTTGCTCCGTTACAATCGGGAATTGGGTCTGTTGCGAATGCGGTTCTTCATGGAATGATTGATTCTGAATTTGAAGATTTAGAAGTATATTCAGAAGTATTGCAGGATGCGGTGTTTGATTTAATTGATGCAGGAAAAGTTAAATTTGCTTCCTGCTGTTCCATCACGTTATCAGAAGAGAAAATGAATCAGGTCTTTAATAATTTTGAAAAATACCGTGATAATTTGATTATGAGACCACAGGAAATTTCCAACCATCCAGAAATCATTCGCCGTCTCGGCTTGATTTCCATTAACACAGCATTAGAATTTGATATTTATGGAAATGTCAATTCTACTCATGTTTCTGGTACGAAAATGATGAACGGAATCGGTGGCTCTGGTGATTTTGCTCGTAATGCTCGATTAGCTATTTTCGTAACAAAGTCAATTGCCAAGGATGGAAAAATATCCAGTATCGTTCCATTTGCTTCCCATATTGACCATACAGAACATGACGTTGATGTCGTTGTAACCGAACAAGGATATGCAGACCTACGTGGATTGGCCCCAAGAGAACGCGTCGAGTTAATCATTGAACGCTGTGCTCATCCAATGTATCGTAAGCAACTATGGGAATATTATCAAGAAGCTCTTACAAGAGGTGGACAGACGCCACATGTATTAGAAAAAGCGTTATCCTGGCACAGTAATTTTGCCAAGAAGGGTACGATGCTAGAACAAGTTGAACTGCATGTTTGAGGAAAATCTCTCTCCTGTTACAGTGAGTCGTTAATGCAAGAAGGCTCAGAACGGCAGTGAAAGTAGTATTGAAACATAATTTGTAACTGAATGAAAGCGCTAGGGTTTTTTTAGTATAAAGCCCTAGCGTTTTCTTATGTTTGTAGCCACTGTTTTTTCATCTTACCTACGATTGTAGCTAACTTTTGGTTTAATAGATTTTTTACAAGGCTGTTTTTAAGGTTATTTGGACAAATCATCAGCACAAACCTTATTGTGCAGTTTTCTAGATTCAAAGATCTAGCTTTTCCCAATCAGCTCAACCGTTTATATTCAATGGGAAAAATTAGTCTATCAATATAAAGGTAGGAAACTATAAAAATATATTGTTCTTCTCGTAATGCTGTGATAATATAAAAACAACAACATAATGCAAACGTTTTCTTAAGGGGTTTTAAAGTAATTTCATAGTGATTTTTCTTTAAAAACCTTATTTTCATAATTATATTGAAAGCGTTTACCTATGTAGATTTTTACATGAATTTATGCAAACGAATTCATTGTGAAAATAAGTAAAAAACACTTAATATGGGGAGTGAAAGAAATGAAGGGTAAAAAGTTTTATACAGGGGTTCTTTCAGCTTTATTAGCATCTAGTGTTGCATTAGCAGGATGTGGAAACTCTGGTGAGGAAGAAGGAGCATCAGGAGATAAAGTAACGGTTGATGTTTTCCAATTTAAAGTAGAGTTTAAAGAGCAGTTTGAAAGTCTTGTAGAACAGTATGAAAAAGAAAACCCAGATGTAGACATAAATGTTAAAACAGTCGGCGGTGGAAATGACTATGGTGCTTCAGTAAAATCAGCATTCTCTTCAGGTGAGGAACCAGACATTTTTAATGTCGGCGGACCGTCTGATGTAGAAGATTACAGAGATTATTTAGTTGATTTGTCTGATACAGAAGCAGCAGGTAAAGCGCTTGAAGGCACGCTTACAAGTGTTAAAGATGGAGAAGAAGTACTAGGGCTTCCATTTAACCAAGAAGGCTACGGCTATATCTATAACAAAAGCGTTTTTAAAGAAGCAGGCGTAAACGCTGATGAAATCAAAACATATGAAGATTTAGAAAAAGCTGTTAAAAAAATAGACAAGCAGAAAAAAGATCTAGGAATTGAAGCAGTATTCGCCCTTGCTGCGAAAGAAACATGGGTTATCGGTAACCATTTAGCAAATGCATTTATTGCGCCAGAATTTGACCATGATGTTTTAAAAGCATACAACGCAGACACAATTCCATTTGAAAAAGGCGACGAATTGAAGAGAATGCTAGACCTACAAAACAAGTATTCTGTTCAACCAGTACTAAGCCTTGATTATTCTCAACAAGTTGAACAATTATTCTCATTAGGGAAAGTTGCAATTATTAAACAAGGTAACTGGGTATACAACACAATCCATTCAATGGATCCGGAATTTGCTGAAAACAATATTGGAATTATCCCGATTCCTGTTGAAGGATATGAAGGAAAACTTCCTGTAGGTGTTCCAATGTATTGGGCTGTAAATAAAAACGGTGGTGAAGAGGTTGTACAAGCTTCCAAGGACTTCTTAGACTGGATGTACACTTCAGAAGCTGGTAAAGAAGCGGTAATCAATGACTTCAAATTTATCCCTGCATACGAAGGATATGAAGATGCGGAAATTGCAGATCCTCTTTCACAAGAAATTTACAATTATGCTTCCGAAGGTAATACTTTAGGTTGGGTATTCTTAGGATCTCCAATTGGTTGGCAAGAAGAAGTTTTAGCAGTGAATATGCAACAGTATTTAAGTGGTGACATTTCTTGGGACGAAGCATTAGAAAATGCACGTGCGTCATGGGAAAAGTCAAGAAAATAAACGAGTAACAGTTTAACAAAGGTAGCTAACGAAACAATGCAATATGTTTCGTTAGCTATTTTAGAAAAATGATCTTTCAGGTGCGTTACAGAATAGATCAGACTTTATTATAAATTTTCGGCAGTTTTTGTCGGAAAATGTATTGGGGGGAGTTTCTAATGAGAAATAAAGATGTTTCATTTTGGTTGTTTTTAACACCGGTTCTTTTAGGGTTAGGTCTTGTCGTCATTATTCCGTTACTCTATGGCTTTATTTATTCCTTTACAAACTGGAATGGTCTTGCTGCTACAGAGTTTCTCGGTCTTACTAACTATATTGATTTGTTCAAGGAAGCTGAGTTTAGGGATTCCATATGGTTTACGATTAAATTCTCCGTCGTTTCAGTTATCATCATCAACTTCCTAGGTTTAGGGTTGGCCATACTTGTAACAAGAGGCATGAAAACGAGTAACTTTTTAAGAACCATTTTCTTTATGCCTAACTTAATTGGAGGACTTATTCTAGGTTTCATTTGGCAGTTCATTTTTGTAAGCGCTTTTGATGGTATTGGGAACTTGCTAGGAATTGAAGCCTTACAAGGTTGGTTATCGACAACTGAAACTGGTTTCTGGGGACTTGTTATTTTAACATCTTGGCAATGGGCTGGATATATTATGATCATCTATATTGCCTATTTAGAGAATATTCCAAAAGACTTGCTAGAAGCAGCGGAAATTGATGGAGCAAGTAGCTTCCAACGTTTCAAAAATATCATTTTCCCACTTGTTGCACCGGCATTTACGGTTAGTATGTTCTTGACAATTTCTCACTGTTTTAAAATTTACGATCAAAACTTGTCATTAACAGCTGGTGGACCATTTAACTCTACACAAATGGTAGCAATGGAAATTTATAAAACAGCCTTTAATGAAAACCAAATGGCTTTAGCACAATCAAAGGGGATTATTTTCCTAGCTCTGGTAGCGATTATCTCCTTAACAAATGTTTATTACAATAAAAAACGGGAGGTCGACATGTAATGGAAAAAAAGAAAAAGAATAAGTTATTACTTGAAATTTTCGGCCTTATCCTTGCGTTAGTATGGCTATCCCCGTTTTATTTAATGATTGTCAATGCCTTTAAAACAAAGAGAGGGATCTTCTCGGATGTCCTCGGGTTACCAGAAGAAATGACGTTTGATAACTTTACAGAAGCGTTTATTGAGTTAGACTTTTTACAATCACTTTTTAACTCCTTGCTGATTTCGATTCTAAGTGTAGGGGTCATCATCCTATTTTCTTCGATGGCCGGTTATGCGTTAGCTCGAAATAAAAGTAAGCTAAGTGGATTTGTGTTTTTCCTCTTTGTTGGTGCGATGTTAATTCCGTTCCAATCTGTTATGATTCCACTCGTTTCGCTTTTCGGGAACTTTGAAATGTTGAATCGTGTAGGACTAGTCTTTATGTACTTAGGGTTTGGAAGCAGTCTTTCCATCTTCTTATACCATGGTGCGATGACTGGAATTTCAAAATCACTAGATGAAGCGGCGATTATCGATGGTGCAAATAAGTTCCAAGTATTCTGGCATATTATTTTCCCGCTGTTAAAGCCAATTTCTGTTACAGTTGGGATTCTAAATGTTATTTGGATTTGGAATGACTTCCTATTACCTTCCCTTGTATTAGGAGACGAAAGCGCTGCGACAATTCCATTGAAAATGTTCTTTTTCTTTGGACAGTTTACAAAGCAATGGCATTTAGCATTAGCTGGATTAACGATCGCTATTATTCCGGTAATTATCGCTTACTTCTTTGCTCAAAAGCAAATTATTAAAGGGGTTTCGGAAGGTGCTGTTAAATAATACGATTAACTGAGAATTAGAGGGAAAAGAAAGAAAATGGGAACCCCTAATTTCATTGAATAAGGAAGAGGATGCGAATGGCAATCACAATTAAAGATGTTGCAAAACAGGCAGGTGTAGCTCCTTCTACGGTTTCCCGTGTCATATCGGATAGTCCACATATAAGTGAAAAAACGAAGCGGAAAGTTCGTAAAATCATGGAGGACATGGGCTACCATCTTAATCTGAATGCTCGAACCCTTGTCCAGCAGTCGACGCAGACAATTGGAATTGTCATGAAAAACTCGACAAGCCAATCGATGCTTAATCCTTTTTTTCCTGAAGTATTAAGTGGAATTAGTGCCTTATGCCATAAACAAGATTACAGCATTTGTCTGACAACGGGAGAAACAGAGGAAGAGATTTTTCAAGATACAGTAAAAATGGTACAAGGAAAAAAAGTGGATGGCATTATTGTTATGTACTCTAAAAAAGATGATAAAGTCGTTCCATTCTTGCAAAAGCAGGGAATTCCTTTTGTCGTAATCGGCAAACCGGTATTCGAATCAAATAAAATGATGTATGTAGATAATGATAATTTTCAAGCAGCAAAAGAAGCGACTGATTATATTATAAATCTAGGTCATCAAAAAATTGGATTTATCGGTGGAGATCCAAGGTTCGAAGTTACCCAAGCACGATTAAGCGGTTTTCATCAATCGGTAAGAGAAAATGACTTACTCGTGACAGATGATTATATAAAGCATTTTCAATTTGATAGGGAGCAAGGCGAACGAGTGGTTAGCGAACTATTGACTACACTAGAACGCCCAACGGCACTGGTCGTTACAGATGATTACAATGCATTTATTGTGCTGTCAGCTTTAAAAGAGAGGAACATTCATGTTCCAGAAGATATCAGTATTATTACTTTTAATAACACGGTGATGTCTAGGTTGTCGACGCCACCATTAACATCGGTTAATATCCAAAGTTTTCAGTTGGGATATGAATCAGCTCAATGTGTAATAGAGTTCATCAAAGATCCGAGTATGATGAAAAAAAGTGTCATCATTCCAACGATTATTGAAGAAAGAGATTCTTGTTCTGAGGCAGATAAAACGAGTGTTTAATAGAAAATGGGGAAATATTTTTTTAAATGTTTGTGCAAACGTTTTCGTTAAATTAAAACAATAAAAGGAGAATATCAAAATGAATGTACTAGTATGGAATGAAAACCGTCATGAAAAAACAAATCCAGTGGTAGCAGAAAATTATCCAAAAGGGATTCATGGAGCAATTGCAGAATTTTTACAAGAAGATGAAATTAATGTGAAAACAGCAACATTAGATGAGGCAGACCATGGTTTAACAGACGAAGTTTTAGCAGAAACAGATGTATTAGTTTGGTGGGGACATAAAGCACACGGTGAAGTGAGAGATGAAATCGTTGAAAAGGTACAAAAACGTGTTCTAGAAGGTATGGGATTAGTTGTCTTGCATTCAGGACATTTCTCTAAAATTTTCAAAAAGTTAATGGGTACAACATGCGATTTAAAATGGCGTGAAGCGGATGAAAAAGAACGTCTTTGGGTGGTAGATCCAACGCATCCGATTGCAGAAGGACTTGGACAGTATATTGAATTAGAGAAGGAAGAAATGTATGGGGAACATTTTGATATTCCAACACCAGACGAACTAATTTTCATTAGTTGGTTCGAAGGTGGGGAAGTATTCCGCAGTGGTTGTACGTACAAACGTGGGAAAGGGAAAATTTTCTACTTCCGACCAGGACATGAAACGTATAAAACGTATTACAACCCAGAAATCCAACGTGTTATTAAAAATGGTGTGAACTGGGCAAAACCTACGAACAGTGCAACACCTGTATATGGGAATGCACAACCATTAGAAAAAATCTCAGAAAAAGCGAATGTTTAAAGATAAAGGCTGTTCTCTAGAAGAGTATTGTTTTTAACAATAAAAATATAGAGTGGATTGGAGCGGAGTCTAGTGCCCGCAGCGGAAAGGAACGACCCGTCCATTTACCACAACAACAAACTTTACGAAAATAGCCAAGATAAATGATAAAAGAGGGGGCGCGTTACCCTCTCTTTACCCTACTTATAAAAGGAGAGATAAATTATGTCAACATTAAAAGTAGCTGTTATTGGGTGCGGAAGCATTGCAAGGCACCGTCATTTGGTAGAATATAATGCTCATGCTGGAGTCGAAATTACAGCAGTATGTGATATTGTCGGCGAACGTGCTAATGAAATGGCCGAAAAATACAATTCAAGAAGCTATACAAGTTATGAAGAATTATTAGCAAATGAAAGTGTAGATGCTGTAAGTGTTTGTCTTCCTAATGCACTTCACGCACCAGTTTCAATTGCTGCATTAAATGCTGGGTGTCATGTACTATGTGAAAAGCCAATGGCAACGTCAAGAGAAGAAGCGAAAGAAATGATTGAAGCAGCAGAGAAAAATAACAAGAAATTAATGATTGCGCACAATCAACGATTCGTTTCTTCACATGTTAAAGCGAGAAAGCTAATTGAGTCTGGAGAGGTCGGGAAGATTTATAGCTTTAGAACAGCATTTGGACACGGTGGACCAGAGGGTTGGAGTGTTGATGGAAAAGAAAGCTGGTTCTTTAAAAAAGATGAAGCGTTTATTGGTGCAATGGGGGATTTAGGCGTACATAAAGCCGATCTGCTTCGTTATTTATTAGGCGAGGAATTTGTGGAAGTTGCTGGCTTTGTGGAAACAAGCGCAAAAGAAGGCACAGATGTTGATGATAATGCTGTTTGTGTATTAAAAACGGAAAGTGGCACAATTGGCACATTAGCTGCTAGCTGGTCTTACACAGCAAAAGAGGACAATTCAACGATTATTTATGGAGAAAATGCAATCTTACGCTTAGAAGATGATCCTGATTATTCTTTAGTTGTTCAATATAAAAATGGTGAAATCGTGAAATATGAATTAGGACAAATCCAGTCTAATGATGATGGGGGACAAAAAAATACACATGTCATTGAAAACTTTGTTCAATCGATTGTTGATGATACAGTGCCTCCTATTAGTGGGGAAGAAGGAAAGAAATCATTAGAAGTTATTTTAGCGGCATTAGAATCTAGTGAATCGAAACAAATTACATCAGTGAAGTAAGGTGATTTCATGAGTAAATTACGAATGGGAATTATCGGGGTAGGTGGGATTGCTCAAGGTAGACATATCCCAGTATTTTTAGAACTAAAAGACAAAGTAACGATTAACGCGGTTAGTGATTTGAATCAAGAACGAGCGCAAGAAGTAGCGGAAAAGTATGAAATTAAACATGTTTTTTCTGACTATAAACATATGTTTAAGGAAGTCGATGCTGTTACCATTTGTACGCCAAACAAGTTTCATACGGAAATAGCTGTTGCTGCGTTAGAAGCTGGTGTTCACGTTTTATGTGAAAAGCCAATGGCAATTACAACCGAAGAATGTGAAGCAATGATTGCAGCATCTAAAAAGGCAAATAAAGTTTTATCGATTGCTTATCATTATCGTCATATGAAACAATCTCGAGCGGCGAAGCAAGCAATATTAGATGGAGAAGTAGGCGATCCGTTAGTAACAAGAGTACAAGCGCTAAGACGTCGGAAAGTTCCTGGTTGGGGTGTATTCACAAACAAAGAACTGCAAGGTGGGGGCAGTTTAATTGATTATGGATGCCACCTACTTGACTTATCACTATGGTTATTAGGTGACCCAGAGCCTGTAGAGGTCGTTGGGAAGGCGTATAATCGTTTGAGCAAAATCCCAAATCAGGTAAATGAATGGGGATCTTTTGATCATGAGTCGTTCGAGGTAGATGATCATGTAACAAGCTATATTACGTTTGATAATGGTGTATCTCTTTTATTCGAATGCTCTTGGTCTGCTAATATAAAAGAAGATAAAGAACATTTAAGTATTTCTGGAGTAAACGGAGGAATTAATGTATTTCCTTTTGAACTTTACCAAGCAAAGAATGGAATGCTTCTGAATACAGACGCTCCATCTATTGTAGGAGAAGACAATCCAGGAATTCCGCAAGCGGAGAACTTTATTAATGCTTGTCTTGGTAAGGATGAATTAGTCGTAAAACCAGAGGAAGCATTAAAAGTTACTAAAATTATAGAGGCAATTTACAAAAGTAGCGAATCAGGAAAGAAAGTGCAGTTAACAAATTAGGATGGAGGGCGATGACTTTGAAACTAGGAGTATTTACTGTTTTATTTTCAGGAAAAACATTGGAAGAGATGCTTGATCACGTACAAGCTTCTGGATTGAAAGCAGTGGAAATTGGTACAGGAGGATATCCTGGTAATGCCCACTGTAATGTAGATGAATTACTAGAGAGCGAAGAAAAGCGAAAAGAGTTTATGAAAAAAGTAGATTCCCGTGGTTTAACGATTAGTGCGTTCAGTTGCCATGGAAACCCACTTTCACCTGACGAACAATTCGCGAAAGAGTCTCATGATATCTTTGTGAAAACAGTGAAGCTTGCTGGACTACTAGATGTACCGGTAGTGAATACTTTTTCCGGAATTCCTGGTGACCAGGAAGGAGCGAAATATCCTAACTGGCCTGTAACACCTTGGCCAAATGAGTATTCCGACCTTGTAAAATGGCAATGGGAAGAAAAACTTATCCCTTATTGGAAAGAACAAGGACAATTAGCGAAGGATCATGGCGTGAAAATAGGGCTAGAACTTCATGCAGGTTTCCTTGTTCATACTCCGTATACGATGCTCAAGTTACGCGAAGCGACTTGTGATGCAATTGGTGCTAATCTTGACCCTAGTCACTTGTGGTGGCAAGGAATTGACCCTGTTGCAGCTATTAAAATTCTAGGTAAGGAAAATGCAATTCATCATTTCCATGCAAAAGATACGTATATCGATCAAGAAAATGTTAATATGTATGGCCTAACAGATATGCAGCCATATTCTAATGTACAAACTCGTGCTTGGACATTCCGTTCTGTAGGGTACGGTCATGGTGTTCAAGAATGGTCGAATATCGTTAGTGCTTTGCGAACATATGGATACGATCATGTAATAAGCATTGAACATGAAGATCCAATTATGTCGATTGACGAAGGTTTCAGTCGTGCCGTTAAAAACTTACAAAGTGTGATTATCGAAGAAGCT
This sequence comes from Bacillus seohaeanensis, assembly GCF_042684945.1. Lineage (NCBI taxonomy): Bacteria > Bacillati > Bacillota > Bacilli > Caryophanales > Bacillaceae > Bacillus > Bacillus seohaeanensis. The sequence goes on from NZ_JBHUMF010000007.1 coordinate 28,689, forward strand.
CCATCTGATATGTGGTGGGCGTAAGTAACGATGTAAAAGTAATAATTCCCCTTCAGGCAACTTGTGTTAAAGTGATTAGACACATATACTTGAAGGGGTTTTCTATTATTAAAATGTTCTATTCCTATCTATAGATAAAAACAAAGGAAGGAAAAACTTTTTAAAACGATTAGAACTACAATGAAGAAAGAGTTCCTTGTACTAGTTTAAAGGAGGAGAATAGCTTGAAAGGAAAGACCGATATGATGGGTGGCTTGTATCGCATATGCGAATGGATTATGAGGTTTTCAGTAATCAATTTATTATGGTTTGCCTTCAATATTCCAATTGCCTACATCGTGCTTAATATATTTTTTATAAACGAAATAGAAAACATGGTCCTTTTCCTTATTCCGCTCACCATTTTGCTACCAGTGCTGTTTTTCCCTGCAACGACTGCTATGTTTGCTTCTGCAAGGGATTGGGTGATGAAGGAAGAGAACACTTCTATTAGGGAATATTGGAAGTATTATAAAGAAAACTACAAAAAGAGCCTCTTTGGTGGACTGATCTTAACAGGGATATGGGCAATTTGGGCAGTAGACTACTATTATTTTAGTAGAGAAAATATCATCATTATGTTTGCGTTTCTTATAATGGGAATTATTTTATTTGTTTTTACAATCAACTTCTTTTCTGTTATATCTCATTATCACTTAAAACTACTAGCTGCATTAAAAAATACGCTCATTATTACCATCGGAAGCCCTGTATTATTTTTTACAATCCTCATAAGTAGTGGAATAATTCTATACATGACCTTAAACGTATTTCCACTTTTATTTCCATTTTTCACCGGATCACTTGTAGCCTATTTATCATTCTCTGCGTTTTATCGCTTCTATTTAAAGCTAACTGCAAGTTCCTGACTTTGCATACGTTAACACGTTAGAGTGATGAGGGACGGACCTCTAAAAAAGACGAAAGCATGTAGAACACCATGCTTTCGTCTTTTTTATTAACCAATTAATTCACAACGCATTTTCCGAACTTTTAAATGATTGTGGAGCTCGTTCTGGATGACGGTGCATCGATATATACAATACAATTCCACTGATAAGTAATAAACCGCTAGTAACATAAAATACGGAAGAAAATCCGTAGTATCCGGCTACCATACCACCCATTACCGGCCCAATGATATTTCCTAAAAATCGTAGACTAGTATTGTATCCAAGTACTTCTCCTTGTATGGAAACAGGTGCTTCCTGGCGAATATACGCGATTCTGACTGGGATAATTCCACCGATAGAAATCCCAAGAAGGAAGCGGATAATAACAAGCTGCCAAATATTTGTTACAAACGCACCAGGGAGGTAGACGATTGCAGCCATAAATAAAAGAAACACAAGAATCTTTACATAACCGAAGCGATCGGCAATTTTTCCCCATTGCCTTGCCATTAGTAAATTCCCAAGACCTGCAGCAGAAAAAGCAACTCCAGAGAAAAAGGCAAGACTTTCAGCACCGTGTAGTTCACTAACATATAAAGACAAAATCGGCTGAATGCTAAAGTGTGCCATCTGAATAAGTGTGGAAATAAGAAGTACTGTAAGTAGCACTGGATTTCGAACAATAAGTTTTATCACATCCATACTGGAATAGTTTGTATTCTCATCCTTTTTTGTATCCACTTTGTATTCTTTCGTTGCAATAACGAGTAAAGCAGAAATGAGAATAGCAATGGAAGTCCATTTAAAGGTGGTTGAATAACCTAGAGAATCTGCTAAAAGTCCCCCAAGTAACGGTCCCATTAGTGAACCAGTGATACTACCTGTTTGCAACGTTCCAAGGACGCGTCCAGCTATCTCCTTTGGTGTTTGTGTCGAAATAAATGCTTGAGACATAGAAATAAACCCTGTAAAAACTCCCATAAATAATCTCAGCATAAATAATTCCCAAACAGAGTGAACAACACCCATTAAGAAAATGGAAACACCCAAACCGATTCCGGAAAAAATAAGAATTTTCTTCCTACCGATTCGGTCCCCAATTCTTCCCCAAATAGGAGAGAAAAGGAAAGCTGTTACAAAGGTAATGGCAAATGTCCATCCTGACCATTGCTGTACATATTGCTCTGAAAAATTCCCCAATGTTTCAATGTATAAAGAAATAAACGGAAGTACCATTGTCATGCTTCCGCCAACGAAGAAGTTGGCAAACCACATAATAACTAAGTTGCGCTTCGCGACTTGTTGCTGATTCATAAATAAAACACTTCTTTCTCCGAAAAAGTATTTCGGTTCCCTAAATAAGAGTATAGCGAATTTTTTAAGGGATATGAACTAAAATTAATTTATTTAGGAAAAAAGAGGTGTTATGTATTTGAAGTAAGTTTTTTAAAGAGGAATGCATTCCTGATTTAACACTAGTATTAGTAAACTCACAATTTACTAACACTTCGTAAAATGGTAAAATAATCCTAGTGAAATTGATGAAGATAAAGGCAAACCCGGTCGAAAGTTGGGGACGCAAAGCCATGGGTCTAAGGTCGACGACTAGGACAGCCAGGCTACCGAAAAAATACTGGTTAGTTCTTCGGCTACGCTTTTTTAAGTGTGGCCTTTTCTGCTTTAAAGTGAAAAGGAGGAATTCAAAATTATATAAAATTTAAATAAGGGGTGACGGTAATGATTAATAGAAAAAACAAATTAATGCTTGTAACTTCATTAGGAGTAGTCATTTTATCAATTGTTTTTCATGTATTAGGTCGGGTATTTCACTTGTTTGACCGCGATGGACATATGGAGGGGATGGTGACATCGAAGCAAATAGAAATGGAATTTGGTATTTGGTTAAATCTACTATTATTGATACCAATTGTTCTACTTTTAGTAAGTTCTTTTATTTACAGAAAAAAACAAGATCATCCAATCATACCATTGTTACTTACGTTGGTTCTAACGTTCGGAAGTATTTCGCTTATTTCAGGTGGAAGTGGACGTATTGCACTTCATTTTTCAATTTTTATGGTGGTAGCGGCCCTTGCCTATTATGAAAATAGGAAATTAGTATACGTTATGGCTAGTATTTTTGCTGTCCAGCATTTGGTAGGATTCTTTTGGTTACCAGAAATAGTCTATGGTGCCGAAAGTATCGCACTAAGTATGTTAATCATTCACGCTCTTTTTCTTGTTCTGACTTCAGCGGCCACTAGCTGGCAAATTCATTCCAGCCAAAAAATTAAAGCAGCATTAGAAGCTACCAAGTTGGAGCAGAGAAAAACAATAATAGAAGATATTACATATAAAATTTCCGATATTTCTAGTCAAATAATTAATACAGTACAATTGATTAACGATAAGGCAAATGACACTTCAAAACTAAACAATCAGCTTGACGTGACCTTTAAGCAAGTGGCTGCAGGTGCTGAAACGCAATTGAAAAGTGTGGAAAGTAATGCACAGGTTATCCAAGAAATTTCAAAAGGTATTGAAGCTTCGACAAAGGCATCTTTTGATGTTTCGACAGAATCGGAAAAGTCAGCCCGTAACGCAGAAAAAGGGAATGAATATGTTAATAAACTGTTGAAGAACATGGAAGAAGTGAATGGAACAGCGGAAGAATCTCATCAAACAGTAAAACTTCTACAAAAACAAAGTCAGGAAATAACAAAAATTTTAGAGGTCATTACCAATATTTCTGATCAAACAAATCTGTTAGCTCTTAATGCGGCTATTGAAGCTGCTCGTGCAGGGGAGCATGGAAAAGGGTTCGCAGTAGTTGCGGATGAGGTACGAAATTTAGCGGAACAATCTTCTGAATCAGCGAAACAAATTAGGGAAATCATAGACCAAATTTTAGATAACACAACGAATTCGGTAGTAAGTATGGAACAGGTTAGAGATGGCGTTGGAACGGGACTCAATATCGCAAAAGAAACAAGCGAGATTTTCAGCCGAATTAAGGAACAGGCAAACGTGTCAGCTAGACAAATTTCCGAAATATCAGTATCTAACAAACAATTGTCTTCAAGTTTCCTAAAAGTAAATGAATCGGTAAATGAGGTGGAAAAAATTGCGAATGAATCTGTTGGAAGCATTAATCAGATGAACCAGTCTTCCGAAAAACAACTTGATGCTGTGTTAGAAATAAAAGAGGTTGCAGAATTACTAGAAAAATCTGCAGGGGAACTGGAGAGTATTATGAAGGTGATGGTGGAGTAGCGTCTTTCTCTTGAATAGTATATTTATTTTGATGGAAGAGGTAAAAATCTTCTAATATGAACGTTTTGAATAAAGGACTGAAAATTCATAACATATATTGTTATAATAAAATTACATATAGTATTACTGTAGCGAACTTACAGCAAGCATTAATATTTTATAATAGGAGAGGAGAAAAGAAATGGTGGAAATAAAAAAAGGCAACGACAAGTTTTACGTAGGCGATAACCAAGAGAATCCACTGGCTGAAATTCATTTTATAAAAAACGGAGAGACATTAACGGTAGACCACACATTTGTTTCAGACGAACTTCGTGGTCAAGGGGTTGCAGGGAAGTTGGTAAAAAGAATTGCCGATTTTGCTCGTGAAGAAAACATGAAAATCAATCCTGAGTGTACATATGCTAAGAAGAAGCTAGAAGGCAGTGAGGACTATCAAGATATTCTTTCTAAATAGTAATTTGTGGCAGTAGGACTTCTCTTTTGGAGAGGTCCTTTTTTAGGCTTTATTACATTTATTGAAGTAGATTCTAAGGTGAAAAAGTACAAGCATTGAAATCTGTTAATAAGGATTCAAGACTTTTCGACGTATAATGTAGAAGGTATATTGGAAAAACAGTATTGAGCAAGGCAAATAAAAACAAAAGAGGGAACAAAATGAGTGAAAATAGTTTCAGTGATTATAGATTAAGTAAAGAAATTGTAAGAGCATTGGAGATTCTCGAGTATAAAAATCCTACGAAGGTACAGCAGGAAGTCATACCAGTGGCATTGGAAAAAAAGGACATAGTAGTAAAATCTCAGACGGGAAGCGGAAAAACGGCAGCATTTGCTATCCCAATTTGTGAAAGTATTGAATGGGAAGAAAATAAACCACAAGCGTTAGTATTAACACCAACACGCGAGCTTGCAGTTCAAGTGAAAGAAGACTTTACAAATATTGGAAGGTTCAAGCGGATAAAAGCAACAGCTATTTACGGAAAATCACCTTTTGCCAGACAAAAGGCGGAATTAAAGCAAAAGAGCCACGTAGTTGTCGGAACACCTGGACGCGTGTTAGATCATATGGAAAAAGGGACATTCCGTTTAGAACGGTTAGAGTATCTTATTATTGACGAAGCGGATGAGATGTTAAATATGGGGTTTATCGAACAAGTTGAGGCAATTATTAAGCATCTCCCAACAGATCGGGTTACAATGCTATTTTCAGCTACCTTACCTAAAGATATCAAGAATCTTAGTGGCAACTATATGAAGAATCCCGTAAATCTTGAGATTAAAGCTGCTGGAATTACAACGGATAGAATTCAGCATGCTCTAATAGAAGTGCAAGAGGGCAATAAATTTTCTCTATTGAAAGATGTTTTGGTCGTAGAGAATCCAGATAGTTGCATTATTTTTTGCCGAACACAAGAGAATGTCAACGAGGTCCTCGATAAATTAGATGACCTTGATTATCCTTGTGACAAAATTCATGGTGGCATGGTACAAGAGGATCGCTTTGAGGTTATGGATGATTTTAGAAGAGGAGAATTCCGTTATCTAGTTGCGACAGATGTTGCGGCAAGAGGAATTGACATTGAGAATATTACTCATGTTATCAATTATGATCTTCCGCTTGAAAAAGAGAGCTATGTTCATCGTACGGGAAGAACAGGAAGAGCCGGAAATAGTGGCAAGGCTATCACGTTTATCTCTCCATATGAAAAGAAATACTTAACGGACATTGAAGAGTATCTAGGCTTTGAAATCCCACAAATCGATGCCCCTTCACAAGAGGAAGTATCAAAGGGGAGAGCTGAGTTTGAAGAAAAAGTTAACGAGCAACCACGCTTAAAAAAAGATAAGAGTGAACACTTGAACAAGGATATTATGAAGTTGTATTTTAATGGCGGTAAGAAAAAGAAAATTCGAGCGGTTGATTTTGTCGGAACGATTGCCAAAATTGATGGGGTAACAGCTGGTGATATTGGGATCATTACAATACAAGAAAATGTATCATATGTAGAAATACTAAACGGCAAAGGTCCACTCGTTTTACAGGTAATGAAAAATACAACGATAAAAGGAAAGCAATTGAAGGTTCATAAAGCGAAATAATTTTAAGTACTTGTTCCCTATCGTATTAATTTTTTAATGTGATAGGGACAGGCACTTAAATATTTTGACTTTTTTAATTTATTTGATAATATTAATCTATAAGACAATCATGAAGTTTTATGCATATTTAGCAAAATGAAAACGTATACATGTTATGTAGTCCTCATGGCTTTAGACATCATAAGAAATCTATTTTTTATATCTAATGAATAAGAGGAGGAATTTGGAGTGGCATACGCATTTCCGAACACAGAAGGATCAAAGGTACAATTTAAGGAGCGTTATGAGAATTTTATCAATGGGGAGTGGACAGCACCTGTTAAGGGTGAGTATTTTGATAATGTAACGCCTGTAACAGGGAAACCTTTCTGCCAGGTTGCACGTTCTACGAAGGAAGATATTGAACTTGCACTTGATGCTGCACATGCAGCGAAAGCTTCGTGGGGGAAAACATCCGTTACAGAGCGCGCAAATATTTTAAATAAAATTGCCGATCGTATTGAAGAAAACTTAGAGATGCTTGCTGTTGCCGAAACATGGGAAAATGGGAAGGCAGTTCGGGAAACGTTAAATGCGGATTTACCGCTTGCTATCGATCATTTCCGCTATTTTGCTGGAGCGATTCGTGCCCAAGAAGGTTCTATCGGACAAATTGATAACGATACCGTTGCCTATCATTTTCATGAGCCGATCGGAGTTGTTGGTCAAATTATTCCATGGAACTTCCCAATTTTAATGGGGGTATGGAAGTTAGCACCAGCTCTTGCAGCAGGAAACTGTGTTGTATTAAAACCAGCAGAACAAACACCCGCGAGTATTCTCGTTTTGGTAGAATTGATCCAAGATTTATTGCCAAAAGGTGTTCTGAATGTTGTAAATGGATTTGGAGTAGAAGCAGGAAAACCACTTGCATCTAATCCACGAGTAAATAAAGTGGCATTTACAGGGGAGACAACAACAGGGCGTCTTATCATGCAATATGCTTCACAAAATCTCATTCCAGTAACACTAGAATTAGGTGGAAAATCACCAAATATTTTCTTTGAAGATGTAATGGATGAAGACGATGAATTTTTAGATAAAGCAATTGAAGGTTTTGTTATGTTTGCTCTTAACCAAGGGGAAGTATGTACATGTCCGTCAAGAGCTCTCGTTCACGAATCGATTTACGACCGCTTCATTGAAAAAGCAATCGAGCGAATTAAAGCAATTAAAGTAGGTAATCCATTAGATCCAAACGTGATGATGGGGGCACAAGCATCTAATGAGCAAATGGAAAAAATTCTTTCCTATCTTGATATTGGAAAACAAGAAGGGGCAGAATGCCTAGTTGGAGGAGCACGTAATACACTTGAAGGTGAGTTAGCAGGTGGTTACTATGTCCAACCAACTGTCTTCAAGGGAGATAACAAAATGCGTATTTTCCAAGAAGAGATTTTCGGACCTGTTCTATCCGTTACAACGTTTAAAACAGAAGAAGAAGCGCTTGAAATTGCTAATGATACGCTATACGGATTAGGTGCTGGTGTGTGGTCTCGTAATATGAACACAGCGTATCGCTTCGGACGTGAAATTGAAGCAGGACGTGTCTGGACAAATTGTTATCACCAATATCCTGCACACGCAGCATTTGGAGGCTACAAAATGTCTGGTGTCGGACGTGAGAACCATAAAATGATGCTTGATCATTATCAGCAGACAAAGAATTTGCTTGTAAGCTACAGTCCTCAAAAATTAGGATTCTTTTAAAATTATAGTAGAAAGGTAGATGTAAAATGGTAGAACGCGTCACAGCGACAGAAGCGACATTATCGATGATTGAGTTTTTAAAAGACAAACATGGTCCCATCATGTTTCATCAATCAGGTGGCTGCTGTGATGGCAGTTCACCAATGTGCTACGAAGATGGTGACTTACTGATTGGTGATCAAGATGTATTGCTTGGAGAGATTGGTGGATGTCCTTTCTATATACACCAAAAACAGTATGACTACTGGAAGCATACACAACTGATCATTGACGTTGTAGAAGGACGAGGCGGAATGTTTTCATTAGAAGGTGTAGAAGGAAAAAGATTTCTCACTCGTTCCCGTGCTTTTACAGAAGCGGAAAGAAAAGAGTTGCAGCAATAAAGTGAAACTTTAATCAGTGGAGGTTTTTTCATCTCCACTGATTATTAGTTGAACCAATTGTGCTTTTACGGGCACCTACTCTTTTTCGGTTCTCTCAAATCCTTAAGGTGGAAGACAGTCCATTAACGAGGGGTACAATGAATAATTTATTAATGGCTGCTCTCTATTGCTAGGTACTTAGAGCAGCCCACTTTTGTTCGCGAAAATTTAGAAGTACGCCCTTATCATTTGCCTTAAGCTTATAAAGGCTTATTCAATGAGTAAACTAACTTCAGGTTGGTCACAAGCCTTCTTGTAATCCGGTCTTCCGCAAACGAGCAACATCTGTGGAAGGGTTAGTGCTTGTTTTTAACATGGAGAGATGATCAATAATAGTTAAACCATTCCTCTCGGGTCAATGGCTTTATTAATTTCTTCTGTTAGTAACCCTTTTTCTAGAAGTACTTGCTTTAAGGTTTTATTTTCTTCATCTGCTTTCATCCCGATCTGTGAAGCAATGTCGTACCCCATTTTTGAACTTAAACCGGTAACTAAAGAGAGACTCTCTTCCATCCACTTTTTGCATATTTCATCATTTGATTGAATCCCACTAATACACTTTGTTACAAGAGTTTGAATCGCATTTGTCAGCAAGTCAATAGAATGAAGAAATGTATGAGCAATTACTGGCATCATCACATTAATTTCTAATTGACTCGCCATCCCGGCAGTCGCGATTGCTGTTTCATAGCCGATAATTTGGCAGCAGACCATATGCGTCATTTCTAAAATAGCGGGATTTACCTTCCCAGGCATAATCGTCGAACCAGGTTGAACAGAGGGAAGCGTGATTTCCGCTAACCCTGTTCTCGGACCAGAGCTAAGTAGACGCAAATCACTAGTGATTTTGATTAGGTGAATTGCAAGTTCTTTTAGTGTTAGCATACAGCGTATGGGCTCACTCATATTTTGCATAAACGCAAAGATATTCCCAGGCTGACGAAAAGGTAAGTTTGTACGGTTACAAACCTCTTGAATGACTTTTGGTGTATAGTCAGGTTGTAAATCGACTTTCGTTCCGATTGCATTTCCCCCTAAACCGATTTCATACAATGCATCTAGTTTCGCTTCCATTTGCTGATAGACAGTATGGATAGTTTCAGCAAAACCTGAAAATTCTTGTCCCAACCGAATCGGAACGGCGTCGTGTAAATGAGTACGTCCTGATTTTAATACAGGCATAAACTGATCTGCTTTTTTTTGAAGCTCTTGTTGTAATTGTGATAGGGCGGGAAGTAGCCTTTGACTAATAGTTTCTACAGCGGCAATATTTAGAGCTGACGGAAATGTATCATTTGTTGATTGTGACATGTTTACATGATCATTCGGATGGATTCGCTGAGAACCACCTATTATTTCTGAAGCACGATTCGCAATAACCTCATTGGCATTCATATTTTGTGATGTACCGGCTCCTGCTTGGTATACATCAACAACAAAATGCTCATCCCAAATTCCTTCCGTTACTTCTTCAGACGCTTTTATGATAGCCTTTCCCATTTCAGGGGAAAGTGTACCTAATTCCATATTCGCAGTTGCGGCTGAGGCTTTAATAATCCCTTGGGCTTTAATAAACGACCGGGGTAGTCGTATTCCACTTATTTGAAAATTTTCCACAGCCCGTTGAGTTTGAGAACCGTAATAGGCTGATGAAGGAATCATTATGTTACCTAACGGGTCATTTTCCATTCGATAGTTGTTGGAAGAATTCATTTTTCTCTCCTTCTAATTAGTGACGTAGATCTATGTATGAAATCCTGTTTGCTAGTGTTTCCATTGTGGCTTGTAATAAACAAGGTTTAGATAGTAAGAGTGGTTTAGATACATAGAGGGGAAAAGGATATATACCAAAATGGAACTTAATTATGAGATAATCCTGTTTTTATAATGGATAGATAGTGAGGATATACAAAAATTCGAGCAAGCTAACACCACTCTTGCTCGAATTAATAATATTATTTCTCGCTACCTTCCTGTGCCATGGATTTTATGGTGTTATTTTGAGAAATAATAACGCTACTAAAAACGGTAGTAATAATAATATTAAGAATGGAAAAGAAAATAAGTGAAGCAAAAGTTTCTGGACGCATATGAGACCTCCCATCAATTGTTAAGTATAGTATTTGATGGATAAAAAAGTTTATTCAATAAAAGTTTTAATGGTTCGGTAGGACGTTCTTTCTAAAAGCAACGTTATATTTTAATATTCTGGACCATTAAAATCATCTTTTTTATAAGGTTTCCTTATGAAATTGCCTCATAGTAAACAACTAGTAACGTGAACTTCTAATTGAAAAAGTTTAAATAAAATTGCCTATTCTTAATATAAATTCGCAAATAAGAGAATAATAAAAGAGTCAATATTGCATAAATACCTGTGCAATATTGACTCTTTTATTATTGTAGATAGAGTTATTTGATTATAAGCTCTTACTCTTTGCGGAAACATGATATTTATCATGTTTTGTACATGACATGTATGTCTGCAAGGATTAATTCTTCTTTTTTATAATTAGTGTAACAGATAGATATACGAGGAAAGGATATGGATAATAAATGACTAAGCAAAAGCAAAATACACTGAGAAAGCAAATTTCCCCCTATGAAAAATCTAATACACGAGATAGTATCATTCAGCTAATCACTACTTTTGTGCCTTTTATTATATCGTGGGTTCTTGCTTACCAAAGCCTTTCGATTTCGTATTTGCTTACATTAGCATTTACGATTGTAGGAGCGGGACTTTTAACAAGGATATTCATTATATTCCATGATTGCTGCCATTATTCTTTCTTTAAAAATCGCAAAGCGAATAAAATTCTTGGAACCATTACAGGAATATTAACGTTATTCCCTTATAATCAATGGCAGTATAGCCATTCTGTCCATCACGCAACTAGTAGTAACTTGGATAAGCGTGGTACAGGAGATATATGGATGATGACAGTACGGGAATACATGGAGGCATCATTTTGGTTGCGATTATCCTATCGACTATACCGAAATCCTTTTGTAATGCTTGTTTTAGGCCCAATCTACGCGTTTCTTATTATGAATCGTTTTAATAGGAAAGGTGCTAAAAAGAAAGAACGTATTAATACATATATTACGAATATATCGATAGCTGGTTTGGTAACGTTACTTTGTTATACGATTGGATGGGAAGCATTTCTTTTAGTACAAGGTCCAATTTTTCTAATTTCAGGCTCTGTTGGTGTATGGTTATTTTACGTGCAACATACATTTGAGGATTCTTACTTTGAGGAAAATAAAGACTGGGAATATGTGAAGGCTGCGGTAGAGGGAAGCTCCTTCTATAAGCTGCCAAAACTCCTTCAATGGTTTACAGGAAACATCGGTTTTCACCACGTACACCATTTAAGCCCAAGAGTACCTAACTACAAATTAGAGGAAGCCCATAATCAAACTGATCCATTGCAACATGTACCAACTATCACATTAGCAACAAGCTTACGTTCACTAAAGTTCCGCCTTTGGGATGAAAAAGGAAAAAAATTTGTAGGGTTTAACCATATTCGATCATTATCTAAAACAAAGAATGTTACCGCCGAGACAAAATTTTAATTTGCATTTGCCTCTCCTACTTGCCAATTTAAAACTAATTTAGTTTCTGGTAAGTAAGAGGGGAATAAAAATGATACTATAATAATAAGAATTTTGATAAGGTGAAACGTCAATCAGTGGGGGCTTCCATCCCCCGTTAATGCGCGATAAAATGAAAGCATTCTTTATATTAACTATTTCAGGTGAAAAAGAGGTTCTTTTTATGTTAAAAAGGTACATGGAATTTCAAAGGAATACGGGAATCTCTCCATATATTTGGATAATTCTTTACATCCTTCCGTTTTATTTTATTTTCAAGTCTTCCTCTATGGTTGTCATTATAGTTGGAATACTCCTTACAATCCTCTTTTTTGTTTTCTATCAAATTGCCTTTATTTCTAAGGGGTGGCCAGTTTACTTATGGACCTTCATACTGATAGGCATTTCTATTACATCTACAAGTCTTTTTAGCTATGTTTATTTTGCGTTTTTTCTAGCCCACTTTATAGGTAATATACGAGATAGAAAGACTTTTCTTATACTATACTTTGTTCATTTAATAAGTACTTCTATATCCATTAATATTACGATTGTCCTACAGGAAGCGTTTTTCTTAAAGCAGTTTCCATTTGTCATTATAGTTTGGATTAGTGTTATCCTTCTTCCATTCAACATTCATAACCGAAATGAGAGAGGGCAGCTAGAAGAGAAGTTAGAAGATGCGAATAAGAGAATTTCAGAGCTTAGTAAACTAGAAGAACGCCAAAGGATTGCTCGTGATCTTCATGATACGCTTGGACAAAAGCTATCTCTTATTGGTCTAAAGAGTGATTTAGCAAGGAAATTAATAAATAAAAACCCCGAGCAAGCAAGGGATGAATTGAAGGATGTGCAACAAACAGCAAGAACGGCATTAAATGAAGTGCGAAAGATGGTATCTTCGATGCGAGGTATTCGCTTGGAAGATGAAATTGTTCTTGTGACGAAAATTTTAAAGGCGGCACAAATTAATTTCACGGGAACCAAAGAGTTCAAGTTAGTAAATGTTTCTCTATTAACAGAGAATATTCTAAGTATGTGTTTGAAAGAAGCTGTGACCAATATTGTAAAGCATAGTGGAGCTTCAACTTGTTTCTTTTCTATTGAACAAACGTGGAAGGAAACAATTATGAAAATACAAGATGATGGCAAGTTCAAAATCCCTGAAGAACACGAGAAAAAAGGGCACGGGCTTATGGGAATGAGAGAACGCCTAGAGTTTATAAATGGAAATCTGGAGGTCGTAACAGAAAAAGGGACAACATTGATTATACGAGTCCCTAATGATGTAAAACAGACGGGGAAGGAGGAATAATTATGATTAAAATAGTTATTGCAGAAGACCAACAACTGCTGTTAGGAGCCTTTGGGTCACTTCTTAATCTGGAAGAAGATATGGAAGTAGTCGGTAAGGCATCTAATGGAGAAGAAGCGGTAGCTCTTGCTCATAAATTTCAGCCGGATGTTTGTGTTATGGATATTGAAATGCCAGGTAAGACAGGACTTGAAGCAGCAGAAGAGCTAAAGGACCAAGATTGCAAAGTTATTATTTTGACGACCTTTGCCAGAACCGGTTATTTTCAGCGCGCGTTAAAAGCTGGTGTAGATGGATATTTATTAAAAGACAGTCCCAGTGAAGATCTTGCAAATTCGATAAGAAGTGTAATTGCAGGCAAGCGAATTTATGCCCCCGAACTTATGGAAGATGCCTATGGTGAAGGGAATCCCCTTACAGATCGGGAACTAGAAGTACTAGGACTTGTAGCCGAGGGGAATAACACGAAAGAAATTGCAGATAAACTCAGTATAAAAACAGGTACAGTCCGTAATTATATTTCTGCTATATTAGATAAGCTGGAAGTGAAAAATAGAATAGAAGCTATAACTCAATCGAAGGAGAAGGGCTGGTTTAAATAATAATCACCTTGAATAATCTTAGATAGGTGTGTGCGTTATTCTATTTCGAGGCAGACAAAGACTAAAAAGAAATATCTAAACAAAGAAGCTCCCTGTAAAATGCAGACGGTGCCTGCCCCCTTTTCTACTTGAAAAGCAAATGACTTACTTTCCCTGCAAAGAGAATTCTTTATATGTGGGGACTGGCACCGCAAGGAAGCTAGCAGATACTAAGTTGAATAGGTTTGTTGTCTTCATCAAAGTAACCGTCCATTACTCTTCGGTGTCAGTCCCCTTCTTATATAGCCCCTTTTTGGAAGAGTGAGTATATCAAGAGACAGGGGGACAGACTCCGTTGTGCCTTGTACTAAGTCTCCAATTTCTTGTAAAATAACAAGAAAGACGTAAATGAAAAAGGTGTTTTTTATGAAAAGGTATATTGTCGTTGGCGCAGGAATTCTTGGAGCATCAACAGCTTATCATCTTGCAAAAGCAGGCGAAAATGTTACACTGGTTGATCGCCATGATCCTGGCCAGGCTACGGATGCTGCAGCAGGAATTATTTGCCCATGGCTTTCGCAGCGCCGTAACAAAGCGTGGTACAGGTTGGCAAAAGGAGGAGCGAGATACTACTCTGAGCTAATTACGAAACTAGAAGCAGATGGCGAAACAGAAACAGGCTACGAACGAGTAGGAGCAATTAGTTTACATACAGATGAAAAGAAATTAGATAAGATGGTAGAACGTGCACTAAAGCGACGGGAAGATGCACCAGAAATCGGTGAAGTTACTCGTCTCTCTCCGGAAAAAACAAAGGCGTTGTTCCCACCTCTATCAGAAGAATTTGGTTCTGTTTATGTAAGCGGAGCTGCAAGAGTGAACGGGAGAGCCTTACGTAATGCGTTGGTTCGTGCTGCCGAACGTAATGGGGCAACATTTCTTCAAAGGGATGCAAAGCTTCTGTCTAAAGACAGGCGTGTAATAGGGATCACAACGGGAGAAGAAACATTACTAGCTGACAAAGTAATCGTGACAGCAGGAGCTTGGTCAAAAGAATTATTAGAGCCTTTGGGTCTTCATTTTTTAGTATCGTCACAGAAGGCACAAATCGTTCACCTTCACATACAAGGTATAGATACAAGTCAGTGGCCTGTTGTTATGCCCCCTAATGACCAATACCTTCTCACATTTGAAGATGGGAGAGTTGTGGTAGGCGCAACTCATGAGAATGAAGTAGGTCTCGACAATCGAGTGACAGCAGGGGGGCTCCATGAGATTTTTGATAAGGCATTGACAGTTGCACCCGGTTTAGCAGATAGCACGATGCTCGAAGCGAGAGTAGGATTCCGTCCGTTCACACCTGGGTTTCTTCCTGTTTTTGGTGTAGTTCCTGGCATTTCTGGTGTACTTATTGCGAATGGTCTTGGTGCTTCGGGGCTCACAGTCGGTCCTTATTTGGGATCGGAGCTTGCCAAACTTTCTATGGGAAGACAAACAGAAATTGATCCTAGTGATTATGATGTTGCTGGAGCATTAGAAAAATGATGACTTGTAAAAGCTGATTCCATGGATGAATCAGCTTTTTGCTAACTTTATTAGCTAAAAATACGGGGGAGAAAACCATCTAGGTTGTCATCGATAGATGATTAATCACAATCCATGGTGTAACAGAAACGATGCAGAAATAAGAAAAGTGATCGGGAACTCATCGTTAATCCGGTGATAAAAATGAATACTATTACATATTGGAAATAGGAAAATAGTATTTTAATATAGCATTAACAGTGTTAAATAAATAATAGAATTAGGTGGAAAAACATTGAACGGAACAGTACATATGGCATTAGGTGCAGCAACAGGATTTGTTGTTGCCAATAACTTTCAAACTGATCCTGCTGCAACGTTATCATTAGTTGCATTGGGGGGAGTATCAGGATTGGTACCTGACCTCGATGTGAATGGAAAGTTAAGCAATAAGATTACGTCTTCTCACAAATTTATTAAAAAGCTAGCCCAGTTCATCGGATTGCTCGTGATACTTTATAGTTTTCTAGAAGGGATGGGGTCGGAAAAATGGTTAGGCATCGGTGCCGGGACAGGAATACTTATTATTGCTTCTTTTATTACGAGGAGGCATATGTTGACAATGACAGGTGTAGGAGTCTTTGCAGGAGGATTATCACTAGCTGAAAATTGGTTGTTATTATTTGGCGTTTATATAATAATAGCATCGTTAATTTCTCATCGAAGTTATACACATTCTATTCTTGGTGTTGTCTTTTTCGCAGTAATTGCTTATCAATTTGAGCTATCAGCAGGGATTGAAGGGATTTTTATTACCTGTGTCGCCGGATACATTACGCACTTGATTGCTGACTTGAAGGTGTTGCCTTCGAATAAGCGAGGTGTGAAATTATTATTACCATTTTCTTCAAAGGAGTTTTAGGGAGTAGAGAGGCTATTACTCTTTAGAATTAATAACGTATAGTATGGTTATTCCAAAACCTTTTCGTAATTACTTTCTAATACTAACCAAGTCATGTATAATAATTATTGTATACAATTACATAAAACGAGCCACAAGGGGAGCTTTTTAGCTGAGAGTGAACAGGTGTGAATCTGTTCTGACCCTTTGAACCTGTTAGTTAATACTAGCGTAGGAATGTGGAGGATAGGCTATTTTAGTCTATCTCTGTTTAATACTCCCTTCTGGTTTCGTTTTGGAAAAAGGGGGATTTTTTTATGAAAAAAATAGGGCTTGTGGGATTAATTGAAGCTGCTTTGATGGCGGCATTTGCCGTTATTCTCGATCTCCTTCCTTCAATTAATCTTTCGCCAAGTATTTCGATTTCGGTTTCAATGGTACCAATCTTCCTACTTGCTTTTAGGCATGGAGTAAAAGCAAGTATCGTTTCTGGATTTGTATGGGGGCTGCTGCAGATTGCGTTAGGGGATGCTTGGATTGCTCATCCTGTTCAAATGATTATGGAGTATTTTCTTGCATTTGCATTTATTGGGTTTGCAGGGTTGTTTTTTCGAATTATTCAAGGCTCATTACGAAATAATCGGAAAACAAAAGCACTTGTATGGAGTGTTGTTGCAGTATTTGTAGGAAGTCTTGCGAGGTACTTCTGGCATTTTATTGCAGGATTTATCTTCTTTGCTGAGTACGCACCTAAGGGGACGAACCCGGTCCTATTTTCTTTCCTTGCAAATGGAGCAACAATGTTAGGCACAGCCATACTATGTTCAATCGTATTAGTGTTGCTTATTTCAACAGCACCAAGGTTAATTCAACGAAGAGATGGTAGTAATGATCAGATAAATAAAGCGTCTTAGAATAACTTTCTATGGAATTATATAAATAAGAGGAACTAGATAATTCATCTAGTTCCTCTTATAGTTTTATAGGGACCCCGCTAACGAATCAGCCCCTTCCGCATGGCTACTCCAACTGCTTCTGCTCGATGTCTCGTACCAAGTTTCCGGTTTACAGAAGTTAAATAGTCTCTTACTGTATACTCGCTGATCCCCATTTTATCGGCCATTTCTTTTAAACTGTATCCATAGGATAGCCTTTGCAATACTTCACGTTCCCGTCTACTTAAGATTTTTTGCGGACTTGAAGCGGGATAAAGCGCTTCTGCTGCTACTTGAAAATAGTGATAGAGCATCGTAGAGTCATATTTTTCGAGTGATTCATTTTCATTATAATGGTCTATTAAAACAGAACCGATTACTGATTTTTTATAGCTAATAGGAACAATCAACAAGGAGGATAATTGAAACTTTTGTATATACCTTAGAGGGAAGTTTTGACCATTTGGATCGACTTTGATGAGATGAGGCTGGTTGTTTTTCAAGGAAAAGTAAATAGGCGGTATTTTCCGTACATCTTCTCTTATGTAACTCATTGAGGTGACACGTCCGTGATCAATTTGCATGATTCCTTCCCCATAGTAATTTAATGGCGAATAAGCAAAGATTGAGGCGCGTTTAAAAGGAAAAAATTCAATACATCCTTTTAAAATTTTTTCAAGCTTTTCTAATGGATTATTGATTGCTTGCAGTGAATCGATATAATCATAGATTTTCGTATCAAGCATTCGACAAATCTCTCCCCTACATTTTCAGCGGTATGAATATGGAAGCTACTAGAATAGACTTATATGTAAGCAGTTTCATTCTACCTTTTTATTTCGGAATTTTCAATCATTAGGAATGATATTTTTACGAGGGGGATAAGGTATGACAACAAATGTAGATGTGAAGTCTTTTCCATTATTTATTAATGGGGAATGGAAACAAGCAGAAAGTGGACAAACATTTGACGTTACTAACCCAGCAACAGGTGAAGTGATTGCAACAGCAGCAAAGGGAAGTAAGGAGGACGTCGATAAGGCAGTAAAAGCTGCAAGAGAGGCATTTGAAAATGAGGAATGGCGGGAAATGAAGCCGAAAGATAGAGCAGTTATTTTAAATGCAATTGCACAAAAAATAACCGTTCACGCAGAAGAACTTGTCTACTTGGAGGTAATAAGCTCTGGTGGGACTGTTCGTCGCGTGTCATCCAATGACATTTTGCAAATGGCTGACTTGTTTCAGCAAATGGCGAAATTTGTTTTAGACTACCCGTTTTCCGAAACACTTCCAGTTCCTCCATTTCCAGGACCCTCCCATAACTTCGTTTGGCGCGAACCAATAGGTGTTTGTGCAGCAATTACTCCATGGAATATGCCAATGTTAATCGCCTCATGGAAGATTGCACCTGCTTTAGCGATGGGAAATACAGTAGTTATTAAGCCAGCAAGCTATACACCGTTATCAACATTAAAGCTTGCAGAGATTATTTCTACAGTTGTTCCTCCTGGAGTAATAAATGTTGTGACAGGGTCAGGGAAAGAAGTAGGGGAATACTTAACGACACACCCTGAAGTAGACAAGGTGGCTTTTACAGGATCTACTGAGGTAGGTAAAAAAATTATGAGCTTAGCATCTGAAACGATTAAAAATACGACACTAGAACTTGGTGGCAAATCTCCTAGTATCTTTCTTGAAGATGCGGATTTAGAGGTAGCCATTCCTGGTAGTTTATTTGGAGTGTTTTTGCATTCAGGCCAGCTTTGCGAATCAGGAACACGTCTTTTTGTTCCAGATTCTATTTACGATAAAGTCGTGAAAGGTCTAGTTCAGTGGTCGAAGAGGTTAAAACTTGGCAACCCGCTGGATGCTACAACGGAAATCGGACCTGTTATATCCAAACAACAGCGAGATACAATCCTTTCTTATATTGAGTCTGGAAAAAAAGAAGGGGCTACAATTGCATGTGGTGGAAAGGAAATAACAGTAGACGGTTGTGAAGGTGGTTCTTTTATAGAGCCTACGATTTTCACTAATGTCACGAATGATATGAAAATTGCCCAAGAGGAAATCTTTGGACCGGTATTATCCGTTATCCGTTACTCCGATGTAAACGAGGCAATAAAGCAAGCTAATGATACGATTTATGGACTGGCAGCAGGAGTGTGGACAAAGGATGTTAATAAGGCATACGACGTGACGAGAAAGTTGAAAGCAGGCGTTGTTTGGATTAATGATTGGCATATGTTAAGGAATGACGCACCCTTTGGAGGATATAAACAGAGCGGTATTGGTCGTGAAATGGGCAAGCATTCATTAGATGCCTACACACAGCTTAAGCATGTTCATACATCCATGGTCCCACAACTTGAAAAGCGAAATTGGTATCAGATTTTATTTTCTCAGTCTGAATAACAAATGCAAAAACGTGGTTCCTGCCATTTGAGAATGATTGGCTTATGAACTTAAAACGGGGTAGGCGCTGGAGATATCTATAAATTATTCCGATAGAAAAGCTATCCATATGCAAATGTTTTATCATTTCCTAGATAAAAACTAATAAGAGGTGATTTCATGTTAACAACGACTTTGTCCCAATTTATGTTGCGAACAGGAATATACAGCGGCTCAAATAGTAGAGCGATGATTCCAGATCTTTTTAGAGGGCTAGGTGCGAAACGTGTTGTACTTTTTAGTGATAGAGGATTAGAGAAGGCTGGAATTGTGGACAAAATATCGGGGATTTTTAATTTAACTCCCCACGGGGTTGGACCAGAACTTGTCGGGACGTTTTTAGAAATAACACAAGATGCGGAAAGTAGTACAGTGAATGCAGCAACACGTTATGCGAGAGAAAAAGGGGCAGATGCCGTTCTTGCTGTTGGTGGAGGAAGTGTTTTAGATACGGTAAAAGGGGTTAAGTATTCCCTTCATCATGGATTATCTGACATTAACGAGGCTATTCCAGGAGGATTTAAGTATGAGTCATTTCCGGAAGCTAATTATATACCGATTCCCCATATATCGGTTCCAACAACTGCGGGAACAGGTTCGGAAGTTTCTCCTATCGCCGTTATTTTTAATGAAGAAATTCAGCTGAAAACGAATCTGATTAATCCGTTTCTTGCAAGTGATATGGCAGTTTTAGACCCGGACTTAACGGTATCCCTGCCACCTGCGATTACTGCCTTTACGGGCTTTGATGCTTTGACACATGCTATTGAAGCACTAGCTTCCCCCACAGCAACATCGATAACAGATGCGCATGCTCTTCAAGCAATTCGGATTGTCGAACAAAATTTAGTTTCTGTTGTTGAGGATGGGGTGAATGTGGAAGCAAGGATGGAGATGTTACAGGGTAGCTTGATGGGGATTACAGCGTTTAGCTTTGCATTAAATGCAATTCCGGTTCATAACTTCGCCCATGCGTATGGTGCATTATTCCGCATCCCTCACGGCTTAGCGAACGCAGTTTTCCTACCTATTGTGATGGAACATATCCCTAATCTTTATTTACCAAAGGTCAACCAACTTGCACAAGCACTAGCGGTGGAGACAAGCGGAGATAAAGAAACTGTTTTAGCGAGGGTAATAGAGAAAATCCGGATTTTGCAGTATAAAGTAGGGCTTCCAAGTAATTTTGAAAAATATAATATTTCAGCGGGTGATCTTGATAAAACGATTGCAGCTGTTGCTTCGGATCCGGCTGCGGTAGCATTCCCAATGCCACCAGAACTGATACGAGCAGTGGGAGAAAAAGCGGTTGCTTTAAAAGTGGGGAGTTAAGCATAAAAGAATGTTGCTAGAATAGTAAATTTGTAGTCACACTCCTTATTGTCAAAAGGAGTGTGACTACAGTGTTAAGAAAAACGGTAAGGGTTATAGAGATAAGGCTTATTCACACCTCCATAAGCATATATTGTTCCACAAATTGGGCAACTTTACGGTCATCGATATCTTTCCTTTTTTGAAGCGACTCAGCGGCGATGATATGAGGATAAATTCGTTTCATCTGCTTGGCTTCTTTCAGAAATAGGTCCCCATTAAGGAGTTTGATTGCGACATCTTTCACTTCTTCATCATCACATTGATACAGCAGGTACGATAAACAACTCATTCGGTCCATTTTCATTCCTCCTAATCAAACGTACGTTCTTAGGAGTATTTCGATAGCAACGGGAAATTATCCTGCCTATTTTAAAACTAATTTGAATATTTAAATAATGGTTATAGATAAGGTGTAATAATGTTTATACTTTTCGCTTTATGATGGATTTTAGCGACGCCTTTTTATAGAGAAAGTAGTTTAAGTGTAAAGATATCGTCCTTACTGTACCAATAAATATAGAAAATAGACTTTATAACTTTTCTCTCCATGAATAGTCCGAGGTTTCATTAGTTGTTAACAACCTATTTTGCACCTCGTCTCTTGAATACTGAAATAACCCTAAATTGTTATCTGTTTCAATAATAGAATTGTCATTTATGTGAAGGTATCGAATGTCCTCTTTCCAAACATAATCTTGGGGTATACGAGTTTTGTCTTCTTCTTTTATCAGCTTGAAATCGTTATTGCAATAACGATAAATTGTACGATTTATTCTTTTTCGAACGTTGAAGCCAATGAGAAATTTCATAAAACCGCCCCAAAGCCCGGTATAGCTTTTATTTTTAATAGGACTGCTAGTAAATTGATGAAGAGTTAATTCATTGCCTTCCGAAAAGGTGACAGTAGACTTTACAGCTGAAGCAGAGTGGACATCTCCAGATAGGATAAAACAATGACTAGGATTCCATCTAGCTACTTGGTGGATAAATTCACTAAAGGCTTTTTCATTATATTTCCATGCCTCTAAATCAAACATGCTTTGAACGGGAATTCCAATTGCTTTCAATGGAAGAATGTATTTTTGTAAAAAATTTTCAATAAGTCCAATTCCATAAAGTGGTGTTGGGGAAACAATGATTAGTGGTTCCCTATGTTCCCGGTCTACATTTTCTAATAAAGAAGAAAGTCGATTCCATTCTTGTTCGTTAATAAGCTTTGGTGTAGGACGATATTCCTCTGCTATTCCTAAAAACTGAACGGATTTTAATTCATCCTCATAGCCTCTTTGTGTTCTTGTATTAAGAAATATTGTTTTAGGTGAAGAAGGGGAAAGAAAGCTCCAAGCATCAAAATTCCATAGCTGCTCTATCCATTTTTGGTGTTCCGCGGTGTTCACTAGTGAAGAATCAAAATACTCTTGCATTGTTCTTACAAAGTCGTCATCAAATTGTTTTGGATTATTTCCCCATCCTTGAAAAAGCCAATAAGCGGTCAATCCATTACTAATTACATGCCTCCCTAATGGAGCATTCCAGACATTTGTTTTCCATTCCCTTGTAATATTCCAATCATCGGTAATATCGTGGTCGTCAAACATCATATAGACAGGAGTGTTCGCAAGTAGTCTTCTAGCAGAATATAACGATTCTTCAAAATGTGCGATATTATTCCAGTGGTTTTGGTATCGTTCTTGTAGCTCTTGAAATTCAGTATTTCGTTTTTTGTCATCATCCTCAAAAGTAAAATAAATTTCTTTCTTTTTCACGGCGTCTACAAAGGGTAATAACAACCCTTCATTGTGAGCAGTTCTCCATAATTCAGGACTCCACGCAAGCAAATACATGGAAGCATAATCCCCCAATGTTAATAGGTGATTAGCAGCTTTTCTAGAGGTGAATTGACAGAAGTTTTCTGTTATATATTGTCGTCCGTTTATTTTCGTTATACTTTGCTGAAAAGGGCTTTCATTAAGACGTTGTTCTATTGACCCTAAATCTTCTTTATTCCCAGTTAATGCGTTTCCCAAATGAGAAATCATAGGAGAAAGAGGGTCTGCCACATCGTCTGCGTAAATTTGGTCTCCCATTAAATAAAGGGAGGACGGTCGCTTTGTAATATCATCGAATGTATTTGCTAACAATTTATCTGCATGGAGCAGTAAATCATTTCCTTCTCCATGAGGCTTACGACAGGAGCCGTATAAAATATTAGAATTTTCATCGTCCGCTATATAAAAAGTTGGGTAAACAAGGTCACCATAAACAATTGATCCTTTGTATTGAGAAGAAAGTAAATGAAAGCTTCCTAAATCAAGTTTCTCTGTTTCATCTTCAAATGTAAGGTTATAGCCGACTAAAGTATTGAGGGGGAATTGTTCCTGCTTAGGGGTTATTTTAATTAATGATATATATAGCTGATTGCCTGCTTGAACTGTTCGTGTTTCTGCGAAGGTATCTAGCTGTTCATATTCCACACTTTTTCCTTCACCGTAATGATTCACCTTATACAATTTGGCATCCAATCGAAAAGGTTTACTCAAAGCAATCCAAATGAAGGCTTGAGATGGTTCAACTCTCCGTACAATAGGTCCGGCCAATATCGTTGGTAGTTTCATTAGGGACATAACACTCATCTCCTTGCTGCACTATACTATTCTTTTCCTGAGCACGATGTGTGTGATGTACAAATTTAATGAAACCATTCTTCCCTCCGAGTGAACTTCTACCTAAAAATAAAGGAAAGTCCCTATTCCATTTTCACTTTCTCACCTAATAAAAAAGAAAGCCCCCGCCCTTAGTGAAGTGATGTGACTAATACTAAGGCAGGAGCTCGCTATTGGAAAATGATCAAAGTTCATTTAGAAGTTATCATTTCCCCATCTAGTTGCAATACTTGAATTTGTTATTATCTTTTGTTTTGGGTTAAGTTACTAAATTTCCTTCAAAGCATCTTCTAATCTTTTATATCCATTTATATCTACATCATTAGGTCTATCTGATTCAACTGTCCATTTACTTTCCATAGGAGAGAGTGTGTTATTTTCCCTTTTTGTATAGGGTTGGTGAACCATATAGGCTTTTCCATCTTTTTTGATTGTATATCCTACGTAATATTGATTACCTTGACCCTCTTCTTCAAATACTCCTATATGATCTAGATTATATTCCTGAGTTAGCGGCTGAAATGATTGTTGAAGGTTATGGATAAGTTGTTCACGAGAGATATTTTCCATTTTCTAAACTCCTTTTTTAAAAAACGTTTATTCTTAATATGCTTCTTTTTACAATAATTAAACGTTGTCTAAGTAAGGGAGTAGTAACTACTAATCTATTTTTGGTGTTCTTTAGGGTTTTTAGTAGATTAGTACGGATGACTAATTAAATTAAAGAAGTTATTTAAAAACAAAAGGTTACTTTCGTAAATTTTGTGGGCAATGAACTGTTTCTTTTCGCAGGAGTCAAGTTCTTTCCGTTCCGTTCCAATCCACTCTGAGTTTTCAACTGTTCTTAAAGACAATAATATTTGGAAACCTGTCAAACAAAAAATAAATAAAAAACTATTGCATGTAATTCAATATGGTGGTATATTATTATTTGTCGCCGCGAGATGAGGCAGTGAACAACAAAAACTTATTTTAAAAAATTGTTGACACCGAAACTTATTGGTGATATGATAATAAAGTCGCTTAAAACAAGTGATGAACACATTGAACTTTGAAAACTGAACAAAGCAAAACGTCAACGTTAATTCAAGTTTTATTTTAAAAGAGCTAAT